>NZ_JBALDL010000085.1:0-343044 GCF_036917465.1 Nostoc sp. | reverse complement strand
CTCAGAGCTTCGTTAATGAGTCTTTGAACTCCGTTAATGAACCTCAGAGCTTCATTAATGAGTCTTTGAACTCCGTTAATGAACCTCAGAGCTTCGTTAATGAGTCTTTGAACTCCGCTAATGAACCTCAGAGCTTCGTTAATGAGTCTTTGAACTCTGCTAATGAACCTCAGAGCTTCGTTAATGAGTCTTTGAACTCCGTTAATGAACCTCAGAGCTTCGTTAATGAGTCTTTGAACTCCGTTAATGAACCTCAGAGCTTCATTAATGAGTCTTTGAACTCCGTTAATGAACCTCAGAGCTTCATTAATGAATCTTTTTTACTCGTGGACGCAGATTCCTTACATTCCAATCAACCGCCAATCAAAACAGTGGGATTACCTTTGATAATTTTATTCGGTGGCCCTAATGCTTCTATAATAGTGTCGCCCATCCGAGAGGCGGGTAGGTTGTTAATTAGCACAGTCTGGCTACCGTCAATCACAACCCCAGGGCCGTGGGGAGGGATAGGCAATGGTGTAGTGCAATTATGAATATCAGCACCAGCAGCAGCAGCAGCGATCGCACTACCCATAGTAGCTGATGATGTTGCCTTCGTAGTTTGTTCGGTAGCTAAAGCAGCAGGCGCGCCTGGTGTGCCAGCCGCCGCTAGAGTAGCAGCCTCAGCCGCTTTGATAGCTATATCAGAAGATGTTTTGGCAGACATCAAACCTGGTACTGCTGCTGCAAGCACACCCCGCCACGCAGGTAAAGACCCAATCAACACATTACGACTACCCGGCCCTCCTGTTAAAACTGGGGGTAAAGGATGCGCCACATTATCAGTAATTCGTGCTGCCGGTTTACCCATCACAACCTCCTATAGTCTTTTTAATTATTTTGCCGAAAATTACGAATTACGTAAAGCCTGCGGCATGGCTTCGCTTAACGCGGAGCGTGCCGGAGGCTCTATTACGAATTAATTAAGTCGAATCAATGCACCTTTGACCGTAATCGTCCCGGTGGCTGAAATGTCTATATTTCCACGAGCATCTAATGACATATTGCCTGTTGATTTCACTGAAACAGATTTAGTCATATCGTCCATTTTGATTCTATGACCACCTTTGGTTTCAATCTCTATACACCTTTGACTATCATTGAGATATATTTTATGACCGTCTTTAGTTTCTACGCGAATACCTGTTTTACTACTTCCTTTATCCTCTTCAACAAACTGTAAAACATGACCAACACGAGTTTTAATGGTGCGTAATCTTACGCCACCTGTCACAGAATCACCCACCTTTTCCGGTGGTGCATCCTTCCCGTTCCATACGCCGCCAATGACGTAGGGACGGTGAATATCGCCATGTTCAAAACCTACCAAAACTTCATCGTTTACCTCTGGTAAACAGTCGAAACCTCTGTTTTGACCTGCTCCCACAGCGACAACTCTCGCCCAGTCACTTGTATGGTCTTCTGTGAGAGTGGGAAACTTAACTTTCACTCTGCCCATTTTCTCTGGGTCTTTATTATCAGTCACAATTCCGACTAATAAAGTCTCAGATGGCTGTAGACGTTTTTCTGGGGATAGAGTTGTGAATAAGTTACCAGAACGTAGCCCCCGGACGCTGAAATCAGTTTCATAAACGCGCTGACTGAAGAAATGGCGAGTTTCTGTAACATAATATTTACCACTATAGCGATCGCCCATACCCTCAAGATTAATAACTCGTCCTGGACGAATCTCAGGATTCCCTTCTGCTTTGGCATCTGCATAAACAAATTCTCCTCCCAGTTCATCACACAAAGCCTGAGCCATCGCCTCTGCTTGTTTTTTACTGGCAACAGGTTTATCTACAACAATCATTTTGGGAGACTTAAGATTAGAAAATGCATTACTACTACTACTTCCTAGCTTATTACCTGTCTCGGTTATTTGCTTTTCTTTCTTGGCTGTTCCACTAATCAATTGTTTCTTGGTATAGTCCCAAGCGCGTACTTCTACAGAACTTATCTGTTCAGCACTGGTAACGCGGGTACTAAATTTATTAATATCAACTAGCCATTTTAGTGATAAATCTTTCTGACTATCTGGTTTGCAAAAATTTAGTTCTTCCTTTCTAATAAATAACTCAAAACCAATGCGAGCAGCCCTTTCTCGCAAAAACTCCATATTAGTTTGATTTTCTTGAAAGACATACTTATGAACTTCACCAGTCGCCTCTATATTGCCAGTTTTTATACCTACTTCTTTAATTATTTTTTTGACTATACCGCTATCCGTTTCATTTAAAAAAGAACGATTATAACGACCTCTATGCAGACGATGAGAAATATCATAACCGCGAACAATGATATCAGCTTCAGATTTTTCATTGAAGTGAACTTCCATCGCTGTAATTTCGCCTTCAATCAGGAATTCTTCTGCTTCCTCCTGAAAATTATTATCTAGAGTAGTACTGGAAGTAAAACCCAATTTCACTTTGTTCCCAATCTTAAACAACTTGTCATGTCGCCAAGCCTTGTTTTCTGGTCGGTCAGATGCGGGAATATAGCTGTTATGGATTACTAGCGTAAACATTGCTGGTAAATGAAGGCTTTCTTCGATTGTGATCTGCAATAAATCCTTCATTAATTCAGGAGAAGCTTGTTTTCCATCTATCTGTATTTTAGGTTCGCTTAAATAAAGGCTTTTTTTAGCAGGCATAACTATTATTTGATAACCTATGAAATGTTCAGAGCAGCCTTTCATGACAAAGTAAATACTAATTTACAACTTTACTTATTATGTCTTACTCAGTGTTTGCCCCTTTTGATCTCCCTGACGAGCATCCCCTGTAGAAGCAGATTCACGTCCTCCCGGAAGGTTATTCTTATCTACTTCTTGTAAGGCTATATCTACCAGCGCCCTGACTGGTGTACCATCACTCAAAAACATACTTAAAGTGTAGGTTAAGCTCGTGATTACACAATAAAAATACTCATTTCCCCATGTAAATATATAAACAGGTGGGCGTTTGTCAATTGCTTTACTGATAGTTTCTACACCTTTCTTGATATTGTCTATATATTTTTTCATCACCGACTCTTTCGTTTCATAAGTATCATAAAGTAACTGTTTAAGTGTAAACTTATAAGGCTCAACGCCAGAAAAGTTGACTTTTGGAAGTAAAGTAGTTCCTCTATTACCATCCTTACTTTCCCACTTAACAGTCCGAGCGAAACTAATATCTGTAGGATTAAACATTAATTCAATATCTGGCGCTTCACCGTTATAAGCTACAAGTTTAGCTTTCTCAAGTTGTGGTTGACGTTTTTGAATAACAATAATTGCTGGACTTGCCATTTTAATATTCTCCAAAAATTAATTATTGAATGGAAATTTACCAAGGTAATCGACCGGAATAACCGCCATGACGCTCCCGCTCAATTTCTATCCGTTGTCGTAATCTGTGATAAATTTCACGGGCTAGAGCTTCCAGATTGGCTGTATCATCTTTCTCATCTCCTCCAGAAGATGAGAATGCGCTCTCTATCGTCTCAGTCACTGGTTGTATTTCTCTAGATATATCGGGTAGAGTGACTTCTCCACCATTAGCAAAGCCTCTAGGTGCTGGAAGATGTTTAGCAAAAACTTGTGACGATTCGGAAACATGAGAAAATTCATAATTTTGGCTATTAGATTCTCCATCATGAGAATTAAAGCTAGTAAAATCATCATTATTTCCATCATGAAAATTAAAGCTAGTAGAATCATCATTATTTCCATTGAGTAAATCTTCCACACTTGACCATTGAGAAGGCGTGTTTAACGATTGTGAAGATGTATAAGTTGTAGGATTTGCTTTTCGGAAAATCAGGGGAGGCGATGAGTATTGAGGTGAAGCTTCACCGACATCAATTGTTTCATTTTGAAGAGTATGAAGCTGTGGAGAATTGAGGATAGAAAGTTTCTGTTTGCTAATATTCAATCCCAAGGAAGAAGGAATTAAAGAATTGGATATCTCAGGTGAATCAGTCTCAGTGCTTTTTAGCTGTAATGAAGTGTCTGAAAAAGAATCGACTTTAGTCGGAGTCTCTGGAGAAATAATTTCTTCTGCTTCTGTAAGATTGGGTGTCTGTAAACTTGGAAGGATAATATCGTGCGGTGTTCCACCAGTGTTGATGTGATGTAGTAGGGGTAAATTCTTCTGTGCATCCCTGATATTAATCACGAACTCCCCAGGCGTTAGCATTGCAGGTACTGTATCTGAGGGTGCTATGTGCTGGCGATTTTCAACGTGAGAGTCTGTAACATGACCACCAGTAGCATAACCTTTAGGTGCAGATTTTTGTGCGATCGCATTTTGCTCAACTTTAGTTGCTGTGCTTACCTCATCTTGTGGAAAAGTTGGGTTTTCTTGAATCTCTGGATTATCCCAGGTATCACCAATGGCTGAGATTTCAGGATTTTCTGATTCTACTGTTTGTTCAAGATTAATAATTCTAAAAATACTTGCTTCTTCAGCAATTTCAGGTGAAATGGCGGTAATTGTTGGTGTTTCAACAATCTCAGGTGAACTGGCGCTAACTACCAATGCTTGAGCAAATTCAGGTGATGTGGCGGTAACTGTTGGTGTTTCAACAATTTCAGGTGATGTGGCGGTAACTGTTGGTGTTTCAACAATCTCAGGTGATATGGCGGTAACTGTTGGTGTTTCAACAATTTCAGGTGAAATGGCGGTAATTGTTGGTGTTTCAACAATTTCAGGTGATGTGGCGGTAATTGTTGGTGTTTCAACAATTTCAGGTGATATGGCGCTAACTGTTGGTGTTTCAACAATCTCAGGTGATATGGCGCTAACTGTTGGTGTTTCAACAATCTCAGATGATATGGCGCTAATTGTTGGTGTTTCAACAATTTCAGGTGATATGGCGCTAACTGTTGGTGTTTCAACAATCTCAGATGATATGGCGGTAATTGTTGGTGTTTCAACAATCTCAGGTGATATGGCGCTAACTACTAATGCTTGAACAATTTCAGGTGATGTGGCGGTAATTGTTGGTGTTTCAACAATCTCAGGTGATGTGGCGCTAACTACTAATGCTTGAACAATTTCAGGTGATGTGGCGGTAATTCTTGGTGTTTCAACAATTTCAGGGGATATGGCGGTAATTGTTGGTGTTTCAACAATTTCAGGTGATATGGCGGTAATTGTCGGTGTTTCAACAATCTCAGGTGATATGGCGCTAACTGTTGGTGTTTCAACAATTTCAGATGATATGGCGCTAATGATTGGTGTTTCACCAATTTCAGGTGCTGCTAAGATAGGCTGACTTTCTGTAAACTCGCTGGTAGTATTATCAAGATTGCTATAACGTTGTAGTGAAGCCACATTTGCTGAGACATCTGAGACATTAACCACCATAGCAGACTGTGACTCTGAAGCTACTAATTGTTCATCGCTATCAAAGTTGCTGAATAAACTAGGTATGTCTTCAATCTCTGCTGAGTTAGGCGTTAACTGAACAGGCGCACCGTCTAGAGACTCACTCGTAATAATGGAATCAATTTCCTGACTTTTCACAGAATCTATAAAACCTCTAGTCTGCCCTTGCAGAGGCTTTAAATTCTTTCCTTTTTCTGGTAGTAAAGGGGGCTGAGGAGGTAGATTTTGCGTTGTCTTTTCTACATGGTGTGAAAAGTCAGGAGTAATTTCTTGTTGTACTGTAATAGGATTTTTTGCAATTGAAAACTCAGAATTAGGTGAAGTAACATGCGCCGCTATAGTATTTTCGTCATTCTCTAAAGAATGGAGTAAAGTTGGTGCATCATTAACCTCAGATGAAGTAAATTCTGAAGAAAAAGTTAAAGAATTATCATAGATAGCATTATTTGGTACCAAATAATTTGTGCTTTTTTCTGATATTAAGTCGGATTCAATGGCTGTAATTGCCTCAAAATTAGTATTAGTATTTAGTGATTCTGCTTCTTGCAATGGAGAGTTTAAGGTTGGTAAAATCTCTTTTGCTTGGATTAAATTTGTTTGACTTACGCTGTTTTTATTATCCACTATAGAAGAAACTTGGTCTATTTTAAGGTCTTGTTGTGGTGACGTTTGGCTAACTGGCATACCTGACCAATTAACTGATTCTGATATTTCAGGTATTATTTTTTGTTCGGCATTTATAAAATTAGTATTCGGTATAAATATTTCTTCTATATTATTTTCCGAAGGAAATTTTATATATGAACTGTTGACTAATTCACTTGTGTTATTTTCTAATTCAAAATTATTATTTTCTTCTGATATCAAAATATTGTCTGTTGAAGACAAATCTGTATTAGGCAAACTAGATATTAGCTCAGAATTTACTGGCAAATCATCGTTGGCAATATTCCTGAGTAAATTCGATTGACCTTTAAAATTAGGCGAATTGTATGCCGTTATGTTACTAACAGAACTATGATTCTTTGCCGAAATATCTGACACAATATCCAGTTGTAAATTTGGTGTTTCCAAATTAGTCTCAAGAGGTATAGACTGATCTAATGTTAGAGATTTATCTTTTTCAGTATTAATAGGATCTTTCTTTTTATCAACAACTTGCTTAACCTTTTTAGCCGGAGATGATTTGCTAGGTTGCTTATTTTTAGATTTTGAAGTTGACTTTTTTCCTGATAGCGGTTGGGATTTCTTTGCTTTTTTTGACTTAGATTCAATTTTTAGATTTACTTCTTGTGAGGTATCATTATTCGTATTTACCTCGGTGGCAGTTGGCATGATTTCTGGAATACTATTTTTTACTGATTCATTACTATTTTTTAGTGCAGCTATTGAATCAGAAGCATCAAAATCAATCAACGGAAATTCAGTACTTGTATCCTCAGTATCCCAGCTATCCCAACCTATTAATGCTTGAATCGATGGTTCATACTGACGAGACAGTAAAAATTTAGAGGACGTAGCTAATGGTGGTTTAGTTTGTATTGTACTGATGAGATTGCTTTGAGAATGCAAAGAATGAGATGCTTTTTTCAATATCATTCTCTGAGGATTTGATAAAAATGATATTACCCCAAGGGGATGAATATTGTTTCCTAGTGGAGATTGAAGATTTTGCATAGTTATAGTTGAAGAATAGCCAATTAACTAGAAACAAAATATCCTGTTTTTTGATTTCTTTGTACAGAAGTGCCTCCTCCTGTAGACCTTGCAATTTGTAACCCTTCATAAGCTAAAGTTAATTCTTCAATTGCAACTGCTTTTCCATCTGCTTGGAGTGCAGGTGTTTTCCAGGTTATAGGAATAGCACCAATCAAAGTCCAACTCATCATGGTTTCACCAGCTTGATTAAAAATCAGAATATTAACATTGCGTCGAGATGTTTTCTTTTGTTCATCAAAAACTGCATTCATCCAATTCCAAAAACCTGGATGATCGGTAAATCCTCGTTTAAGGGTTATGTCTGCAAATTCTGTATGACCTAAATAAATTCTTTGCTGGTCATTGACACCACCTTCCTGAAAAACATTTTTCTTAATTTGAACACTTAATCCTGTACATTCCGCGAAAGATGCAGCAATAGAACTATCTATCTCTACATAGAACCGATTAGTAGTAACATAATTTAATTCGTGAGTAATGTTGCCATTGTTAGCGCCTGTAGCCATCACAACCACCTTTGAGAATCATAACTACCTACCCTTTCGCGCTGCGATCGCAAGTCTTCTAGCAAAAGTTTATATACGTGTTCTGTGAGTTGGTTCATCAGCCGTGAGTCGTTAAGATATTTACTTGCCGTTTTAGCCGCCTTGCTTGCATCAGATGCGGCTGAAACCCCGGCGTATCCAGCAGTACCGCCTACATCTCCATCGAAGGTGAAAAAAGTTTGTTGCTGTTTTGAGTCCATAAATAAAAAACCTCTCCTAGAATCCAGGCTAAAGGTACTGCATCAGAATCAAAAGTAGCCAAAAGTCGAACTTAGTTTTTGCCTGGATTTAGACTTTGGGTCAATTGTGTTACAAGTGCGATCGCAGTACTCTAGATGTTAGTAACAGCAAAATATTTATCTACCTACTGCTTGGGCATCTGGAGAAGAAAATGAGAGAACACGTCAGCCGGCAGAAAAAAACTACTACAAGTTTCTCAATTCCATCCCTGAAACACCCGACACCCGGCTTTGGTTTGGAGTCGTCGGCAATTTCACGCCAAGCAGTTTCTAAAATACAACCGCTCCATAGACCAGTTACCCACGATATAAGTCGCATACCACTGCGTTCCCAAGCAAAACTTTCAATTAGCCAGCCGGGAGACATTTACGAACAGGAAGCTGATAGTGTAGCCCAGCAGGTAATGCAAAGAATGGCGCAACCTGTAAATCACCAGCCTATGCAACGAGAAGCAGTGCCAGAAGAAGAATTGCAGATGAAACCTCTGGCAAATTCCATCACGCCTTTGGTGCAACGAGAAGAAGTGCCAGAGGAAGAGGAAGAAGAATTACAGATGAAATCTCTGGACAATCGCACACTGCAACGAGAAGAAGTGCCAGAGGAAGAGGAAGAAGAATTGCAAATGAAATCTCTGGACAATCGCACGCTGCAACGAGAAGAAGTGCCAGAGGAAGAGGAAGAAGAATTGCAAATGAAATCTCTGGACAACAGCACACTGCAACGAGAACAAGCGCCAGAAGAAGAAGAATTACAGATGAAGCCGACGGTGCAGCGTCAGGCTGGGATAGCTACTGCGCCAGACTTAGAAACGTCTATAAACCAAGCAAGAGGTGGTGGACAATCGCTCGCAAACAACATCCGCAAACCGATGGAACGGGCATTTGGCGCAGATTTCAGTGGGGTGAAGGTTCACACCGATGGTCAATCTGACCAGTTGAATCGGTCAATTCAGGCGCGGGCTTTTACAACAGGGCAGGATGTGTTCTTTCGTTCGGGTGAATATAATCCAGGGAGTCGAGGCGGTCAAGAGTTGTTGGCGCATGAGTTGACCCATGTGGTGCAGCAGAATGGGGGGGCGGTGCAGAGGCAGAGAGATTCAACAGACGAGTCACTATTGCAAGGCGAATCGGGCAATGATGTGAAGGGTGTTAAAGACAATGAAGGGGACGTGGAAGGAAGTTCCATAGACATTGAACCATTATTGACACAGTCATCGGCGCTACAAAGGATGCAGGAAGGAACAAGTACACCAGTAATCGATATAAAAGGTGATAATAATGCCGACCCGGGAATATATATAAACGGACTGATCATGTGTGTCGGTGTGGTGGCAAAAATATACTCGCCCAATGGAGGAATGGATTATCAGGCGGTAGCGGGCGGTCATTTTGTAACACCCGATATGTATGATGTCCCGACATCGGCATTTACACCCACTGGAGAAGCATTCATCGTAGCGATGCAAGCCTTAGTAGCAGGGTATCCGGCTAATGACATTGAGTGGGACTATCATGTTGGGATAGCTGCCGTTGAGGGAGCCAAACCTAAAGCACTTGAAGAGGCAAGACAAGCGGCGACAGCACTGAAAGGTAGACTAGGCCAGGGTACCACAGTAGATTCAGGGAGCAGCATAAAGGTGAATATTTAATTTGGAGGTATAAGCGTCCATGTGTAAAGAAGTCCCATATTAGCGATCCGATTATTGATCGGGATGTGATCGTGGCGGCATAATAGGTTCCGTTGAGGAGAGTGCGATGCCTGATCTTGAAGCGTGCATTAACGAAGTGCGATCGCCTGATATTGTAGGGTGTATTAATGAAGTGTGATCGCGTTCTTGTCGCTTGGGTTGAGGAAAGACCTAACAAATCACCGTTATAATATTTCAAAGATTGAACAATCACTGAACCTATGCAATACGAAGCCCTTTATGAAAATGGTCAAATAACGTGGTTAAGCGAAAAACCCCCTCTTAAGTCCGCTCGAATTATGATCTCAATTCTAGAAGAGATCCCACCCCAACCCCAAAAACGCCGTCAACCTTCACCCTTGATTGCTGGTAAGGGAAAAACATTAGGAGACTTGGTAAATCCACTTGTTAATGACCAAGATTGGGAATGTCTGAAATAATTATCCTAGATACTCATATCTGGATTTGGTATATTAATCGAGAATTAGATCAATTTCCAACTTCATGGTTAGAAATAATAGAAACAGCCAGATCAGGTAGGAATTTCGCCAGTATCCTGTTATGAAGTAGCTTTAGCCCAACAAAGAGGACGTTTATTATTACCAAGTCCGGTGAATCAATGGTTTCAGGAAGCCTTAGAACCTTCGGGAATCTCTCTTTTACCCTTAACTCCGGCGATCGCGTCAAGTGCTGTTAATTTATCACCCATTCATCGAGATCCTTTTGACAGAATTATTATCGCCACAGCCATTGAACATCAAGCGAAATTAGCCAGCATTGATGGGATTTTCTGTCAATATCCAGAATTAGCAACTTTGTTAATGGTTTAGAATGCGTAGTGCGATCTCTTAAGATATCAACAAAGTGCGATCGCCTTATCTAGTAGAGACTGTCTTAATAGTCTTGCGATCGCTCGAAGTGCAGTAATAAGTGCGATCGCTGTTATCGGGTGTGTTAACTATTTAATAAACTTCCCGAAAATTTAGACTTTGGGTTAATTGCTGGATAAGTGCGATCGCAGTACTCTATATATATGTTGGTATTAACAAAATATTCGCCCCCTTACTGCTCGGTCATCAGGAGAACAAAATGGGAGAACACGTAGGACAGCACAAAAAAGCTACCACAGGCTCCTTTTCAATACCTACACTCAAGCAACCGACACGTGGTTTTGGTTTAAACTCTCCTGGTGCTTCGTCCCAAGTAGCTACTGAGGTACAGCTTAAAAAACCTCTAGGTCACGACATTAGCCGAATATCATTGCGCCCACAAACAAAACTCACAGTTAACCAGCCAGGAGATGTTTATGAGCAGGAAGCTGATAAAGTAGCACAGCAGGTAATGCAGAGGATGAGCGAACCTGCTGGAAATCAGCAATCTATCCAACGGGAAGCTTTGCCGGAGGAAGAAGAAGAAGAATTACAAATGAAATCCCTTTCCAATGCCAATATTCCCTCACTACAACGGGAAGCTTTGCCAGAGGAAGAAGAATTACAAATGAAATCCCTTTCCGATGCCAATATTCCCTCACTACAACGGGAAGCTTTGCCGGAGGAAGAAGATGAAGAAGAATTACAAATGAAATCCCTTTCCGATGCCAATATTCCCTCACTACAACGGGAAGCTTTGCCGGAAGAAGATGAAGAAGAATTACAAATGAAGCCTCAAGCAGTTGGGATGCAATTCCTAAACAAACCTCTCACCCACGACATTAGTCGAATGTCACTGCGTCTACAAACAAAACTTACAGTTAACCAGCCTGGAGACGTTTACGAGCAGGAGGCTGATAAAGTAGCGCAACAGGTGATGCAAAGGCAGTCTATCCAACGGGAAGCTTTGCCAGAGGAAGAGGACGAATTACAAATGAAATCCGTGGCGGGTTCCATTACTCCTGTGGTGCAACGTAAGGGTGGTGGAATGGCAGCCACCTCCGACTTGGAAACCTCAATCCAAAAAGAACGGGGAAGTGGACAGCCACTCGCTGATGATGTCCGACAACCAATGGAGCAGGCGTTTGGTACTGACTTTGGTAGTGTGAAAATACACACAGATAGCCAATCAGACCAACTTAACCAATCTATCCAAGCGCGGGCTTTCACCACTGGGCAAGATATCTTCTTCCGTCAAGGAGAATATGCTCCTGAAAGTCACGGTGGGAAGGAATTACTAGCCCATGAGTTAACTCACGTTGTCCAACAAAATGGTAATGCTCTTGGGCGTAAGTTGCTTCCCGACCAAGGGATTAAAAAAAACAAGATCCAAGCCAAAGCCCTACTTAACTCCCCTTCTGGGTATCAACCAGTAATCCAACGTAGAGATAATCCTCCGTCACAAACCGAGCCAGATAAACAGGGACAGCCAGAGCAAACAGCTAATAAGGCTAATTCTGAACAAGGACAAGGGCAAGGTCAAGCGATCGCAGATAAAACTGTAGCAGTAGCTTCACCGCCAGCAAATGGGGCTGGCGCAGGAACAAATTCGCCTCCAGCAGACGCTTCCGGCAATCCATCAGCAAACCAGAATAAAAATAAGGCTCAGAAAGAAACTCAGGCAGATAACCAAGGGCAGTCAAAAGCAGTTAATCAGGCTAATCCCGAACAAGGGCAGAATCAGGCAGAAAAAGTCGCAGTTGTAGGTAAGCCTGGGACAGAAGCAGGTGGTGAAAAAGCTCCCGCCTCTGCTGAAAATGACCCAGCATTCAAAGCAGTAGTCGGCACAACTAAAGAAGTCGCAGGACAGCAGAAGAAACACGAACCCGCTAATAGCAAAGCCCAGGAAGCACAAGCTGCTGCCCAAGCCCCTGGGAACGAAGTAGACAGCAAGGCGCAAGCCAATCAAGTTGGCGAAATGGGGCAGGCTGAAACCCCACAATTTGATGCAGCTGCTTTCAAAGCTAAACTGATGCAGCGCATTGCTGATATGGCTCCCAAGAACTTGGAAGAGGCGGACAACTTTAAAGATAATAATAAACTTGACTCGGTTAAGAGCGATTTGAGTGGCCAAGTCAAAGACGAGCAGAAAAACTCTCAAGAACCGCTAGAAGAGAAAACCAAAGAAAAACCTGACACCAGTGGCATTGAGGCAAAAAAAGTAACGCCATTGCCACAGAATAACCCTGGACAACCGCCGTCAGATATTGGTGCAGACAAAGCAGCACCTAAATCTAAGGGACAGACTGAAGTCGAAGCCCCATTGCAAGATGACAGTAAAAAACTTGACCAGCAGATGAAAGAGGCGGATATTACTGAGGAGCAATTGGCCAACTCCAATGAACCGGAGTTTCAAGGGGCGCTTGCAGCCAAGAAAGATGCCCAAACCAATGCACAAGAAGCGCCGCCCAAATATCGCCAACAAGAGCAAGGCATCCTCGCAACCGCTCAAGCTACGGCGGAAACTACAGCCCAAAAGCATCTGCAAGCAATGCATGGTACACGGACTCAAAGCGTGGGTCAGGTTGGAGATCAGCAAGTGGGAGCCAAGGGCAAGGATGAGCAAGCACGGGCAAAAGTTGCTGGTGATATTAATAAAATTTATGACAATACCAAAGCCAAAGTTGAGAAAACCCTCAGCGATCTAGACGGACAAGTTATCCAAGCCTTTGATACTGGTGCTGCTGACGCGAAGAAAGCCTTTGAGGATTACGTTGGCAAGCGGATGGACAAATATAAGAGCGATCGCTATAGCGGCATTTTCGGCCCAGCAAAATGGGTGTGGGACAAATTGTTTGGTATGCCTTCAGAGGTGAACGCTTTCTATCAAGAGGGTCGCCAGCTTTACATTGCTCAGATGGATGGTGTAATTAACAAAGTTGTCGCCATTATTAGTAAAGGACTGACCCAAGCTAAAGGAGAAATTGCCAGTGGTAAGCAGGAGATTCAGAATTATGTGAACAAACTGCCGCAAGACTTGAAAGGAGTTGGTCAACAAGCCGCCGCAGACATTGACAGCAAATTTGAAGAATTGCAACAAAGTATTGACGATAAGCAGGATGAGCTAGTTGATAACCTAGCCCAGAAGTACAAAGAAAACCTGGAAGCTGTTGATACCCGCATTGAAGAGATGAAGGCAGCAAATAAAGGTTTTATTCAAAAAGCTTTCGACTTCATCGTGGGAATCATCAAGACAATCATTGAACTGACCAAAATGCTCTTTGAAGTGCTAGCACGAGTTGCTGGCGTAGTTGGGCAAATCCTCAAAAACCCGATTGGTTTCTTGACTAATTTGATCCAGGCGCTGAAGCAAGGCTTCCTCAACTTCATGAATAATATCGGGAAGCACCTCCAGCAAGGATTAATTGGCTGGCTGACTGGCACAATGGCAGAAACTGGTATTCAAATGCCAGAAAACTTCGATCTCAAAGGGATCTTTAGCCTAGCCATGCAGCTTTTGGGCTTCACTTATGAAGCAATTCGCGCCCAAGCCGTGAAACGATTGGGTGAAGAAAAAGTCGGCCGATTGGAACAAACTGTTGATGTATTTCAAGTCTTAGCCAGTGAGGGAGTAGCTGGGATTTGGCAGTTTGTCCAAGAGAAGATGGGCGATCTCAACGCTTTGGTAATCGAACCCATCAAGAACTTTATCATTGAAAAAGTGATTACAGCCGGGATTGAGTGGATTCTCAGCCTGTTGACTCCGGCTTCAGCATTCATCAAAGCTGCTAAGGCGATTTATGATATTGTCAAATTCTTTATTGAACGCGCCCAGCAGATTGCCGATTTAATTAATGCTATTTTAGATGCCATTGGTGCGATCGCTAGTGGTGCGATCGATCAAGCAATCAAGGGTGTTGAAAATGCTCTAGCTAAATCTTTACCTGTGGTGATCAGTTTCCTAGCAAGTCTTTTAGGCTTGGATGGTATTGCCGGCAAGATTCAAGCAATCTTCCGCAAACTGCGTAAACCGATGGAAAAAGCAGTTGATTGGGTAATTGATAAAGGAGCGAAAGCGTTTAAGAAAGTTGGTAACAAGGTTAAGAATAGCAAGTTTGGCAAGAAGGCTGGGGAACTGAAAGATTCGGCGAAGGAAAAATATAAAGCTGGTAAGCAGTGGGTTGAGGATAAGAAGGAAGCTGGTCAACAGTGGGTTGAGGATACAAAAGAAGCTACCCATAATTGGGTTGAAGGCAATAAAAAATCCGTCAAGGATAAGTTTGACAAGTCTGGGAATCAAGTCAAAGATAAGTTTGGATTTGGCAAAGATAAGAAAGCCAAAGATAACAAAGATGATGAGCGATCGCCAAAGCAAAAGCAAGACGACCTCAACCAGGCTTTGGCAGAAGCCCATGAATTGATTAAGGATGATAATACATCTGTTAAAGTAGTCAATAAACGCTTACCAGGTATCAAGTCCAAGTATAAGATGACCTCACTTGAACTGGTAGTTAAGAGCCAAAATGGTGCCAAAGAAACTGTCTATGTCAAAGGCAAGGTCAATCCTGAAGGAATAACGCCTAACGAAGAGATGTTGGACGACAAGGCGAACCCAGGAGAATTAGTTAGAAAAGCAAACAGTGATTGGAAAAAAGTAAAAGCAACATACTTAAGTAACCCGGAAATAATGAAACAAATCATTGCTTTCCGCGAGCAAGAGGTGGCAAGGATTATCGCTGAGGTGAAAAATGAGATACCGGGGTTCAAAGAAGAAGCTTTTGGAAGCAAAGATTTAACCTCTGACTACGATGTGACTTTCAATGCTAGCGGTAATCAATCGATTGAAATTAAAGCAGTGAAGCTATTCAACAAAATTTTCCGCCAAAAGTGGAGTAAAGAGTCCGGCACTGTTTTCGACACAAATGTTTATACAACTGGGCATATGCCCGTTGGTGAAGGAAAAGAAGAAAAAGAAAAAGATAAAAAGCAAATAGAATCGCAAATGACACCAGAAGGTAAAGAATCTTCTCAAAAAATCCAAGATGTAATGTCACTTCTGAAAATAAGACGTTTTATGTCTGATCCTCAGTGGAAAAAACATAAGAAGAAAATGGTTAGGGATACTAATGAAAATCAGAAATCAGAAATAACCAGTCGCTTCAATGAGGTTGATACCATTTATCGAGAAGTTAATTCTGAAATGAAGAAAAAGATTAATGATCTCAATCAAAAGGTTATAAAAGTGCCCAATCTGCTTGCTGGTCTTCGCGCATCATATATTAAGAAGACTAATTCGGACGCTGAGATGGAGGCTAGCAACCGACTATATGAAGAGTATCTAGGAGAAGTTGATCAGATATTGGAAGAAATTAAGAAACTCAAGGACAAGGAGGAACAAAGTAGAGAAGATAAGCAGAAGCTGAATGAATTAACCCTCAAATTGCAGGAATTACGTAGCAAAGCACTTGTATTTGCCAATGAAGCTTATCACACAGGGGGGGCAGTCGAACACGTAGTGCTTAACCAACAGATGAGATTAGGCATATCTGTTAACAATCAGCAATACTTGCAGTCAATCAACGAGCAGACAGGTTTCGCAGTTGAGCAAATTAATCATAGTCCAGACTTAGGCACGGCTCTTTGGAAAAGTGCTAAATATGTTGATCGGCTTTGTGATGCAATTAATAAAGTCGATATAAAAGACTTTAACAAACTGCAAGAACAAAAAGAATTGTCGGAATTAGCGCAAGAAATGCTGAAGATTAAAAGAGGGAAGGATAAGTATGCAAACTTGAAAACAGATAAAGATAAATCAAAAGCTGCCGAGCAAGTGGGTAGGGATTATGGGTACACCTCTCAAAAGGCATTTTTAAAAGCTGTTTTGAAATTGAATCGCGAAGCGAATCAACAAGCCCGGAGAGGAAATATTTAGATTTGGACATAAATACCTTCCCCAGATTTGTGACTGAATAAAAAGAGAAATTAGAATTCCAAACACAAGAAGCATATGAACATAGGGTTTTGTTATATTATTCTACGTAATGTGCCAAAAGAAAAAGCACAGATAGATGCAGATATTTATCAGATTGAAGGTGGTTTTCGAGGCTTCAAGCAGGTTATACCTGGGCTTCATTATGTGGGCGTGCAAGTTGATAAAATATATCAAGGCTTTTGGTCTTGCTTGCAACCAAACGAGGTTTTAGTGAAAGTCTTTAACCACACTTTGCAGCAATTTGAAGACGATCAACCCGAAAACACAGATCACTACCAAAAATTAGCATTAGGAGGGGCGATAGATCAGGCACTGCTCCCTTATAACCATAATTCTCGGGAAATATGGGAGAAACTGACTAACCATATTGCTCCTCGTGTTTTTTCCCCAATCCTTAATGAAGAAAAATCAAACCATGCTGCGGTCAATATACTTTCTGACAAGCCCAGTGATTTGTTCTTAGAACAATTATCTCGCTTTGAACAAGCCTTATTTAATACTCACAGTGGTGATACAGAGGCTTTTCTGAGTGAGCTTCAATTTGCCTTTGTTCGATGGTACACCAACATTGAAGATATAGAAGCATTAAATCGCTGGCGTTACCTACTGCAAGCTATTTATAATGCTGGCGAGTCTGGTATTGCCAAAGCACCTGAACTATTTTCCAGCTTGATTGACACTTTGTTAGTGCAGTTCGACTGTTTGCCAGAGGATATGTTTACACCAAACAGCTTTGTCACCAGCCAAGCCAGTTACCTGGCTGAAGATATGATTGACTCAGATATTGAGGGCATTGTCGAGAAAGGGCGAGATTTTGAGGCTTATTTAGAAGAAAAAGGGGTTTTAGTTAACTAATGTGTGCTAGAAAGCCAACATATTCGTTTATGTTGACTAAAATTGCGCCTAATACCTCCTACCTAAAAGCGATCACTTCATACTTGCTTGGTAGTGGGATAATGTTTAGGGCAATCAGTATTTTAACACCGCGATGTATGGTTAAAAATATCAGTGAACGTAAAAGCAGAAGTTAACAAAGCAAGTTCTCCCGAACCTAGTTATCTTTTCCGTCCTGATGATAACTACAACATAGGCGATGCTGTAGGATTCGAGAAAATCCTAAGAAAAAAAAGCAGTTACATAATTGAAATAGCAAATAAAGCACTTCAAGATTTGCAAAATTCTCAGAAATTAAGAGAGGTTAGCTGATAAATGCTACTAATTATGTGATGAATTATCAAGCAAAATCATCAATTGTTAAATAACCATATATGTACGCGATCGCCAAAACAGAAAATCATCAAATAAACACCGACTTAACCCTACACGACTCCTCCCAAACACCCCTAATAGTTCGTGCGATCGCTCTATCCCTCACCAAACATAACAACGAACTAATCGGGTGTTGCCTCACCTTCCAAGTCAACCCGCAACTCTACCAACGCATCGACACCGCCGCCTTATTCAATCTCAAACCAGATGTTCGTAACCCTCTATCATCTGGCAAATTCCTCAGCGAACCAGACATTACCATTAAAACCAGCCTGAAACCAGATTTATTACCACTATTAGCAGAACACGCCGTCAACATAGATGAAACTGCAAAATATATCTTGAATTTAAGCCAAGAACAACCCGCTAACCAAATCCTCTATACCGAAAGCTGGTTAGGTTTATCTGTTAAACAGCAACAAGAATCAGGCGAAATCGGCTATCGTACTCTTTGGTCTTATATTAGTCCAGAAAATCTGGCTCAAACAAGCGTCAATGGTGAAGGAATTGCTGAAGGTATTGTCAATTTTTTTAAAGATTGGAGTGAGGCTAAATTATCTGTAAAAACTCAGAAAGCGTCTGCCAAAATGCTGGAAGGAATCGAGAAATTTTTGACAGAGTTAGCTGATATTAACCCAGATGACATAACACAAAAAATGGAGGCAAATTTTCCACTATCTCCTACAAATGGTAGTATTTTTGAAGCAATAATCAATTTCTTCACAGCCGATGATTGGCCTTTTGTACAACTTCCAGGACAGCCAGCTTTACAAATACCATTTCAAGGCGAAAATGGCAGATGGAATTGTTACGCTAGAGCCAGAAGTGAACAAAATCAATTCGTTTTTTACTCAATTTGCCCAGTCAATACACCAGAAAACAAGCGGCTGGATATAGCAGAGTTTATCACTAGAGCTAATTCTGGTATGATGATCGGCAATTTTGAGCTAGATTTTGCTGATGGGGAAATTAGCTACAAGACTAGTATAGATGTAGAAGGCGATCGCCTCAGTTTTGTACTCATTCAACGGGTAGTTTACGCCAACGTCACGATGATGGATGAATACTTACCAGGGATTTTGTCTGTCATTTATGGTAATCTCTCGGCAGAAGAGGCGATCGCTAAAATTGAAGTCTAGTTAATCAGCCTTTATTCATAGTAATACCGACAAGCGAGAAAATCAATCTGAGTGTTTCTCACCAGATATACAAGCCGATGTTCTAAATCAATTCGCCGCGATCAAATATCTGCATCCATATATTTCAATACTTCCGGCTTTCCAATTCCTTAGGAAGCGATCGCTAGCCAAAATTGAAGGGTAGTTGATCGATCAACTACCCCAGGAAATTTGATAGCTTTTAGCTACACAACATATACCGTAAAATTAACTAGATTGTCTTGACCAAATCGCAGCGAATCGCCATTAAGCAGGCGATATTGCATTCCAGGATTTAAAGGATTGTTGTTTAAATAAATACCATTTGTACTCATGTCAACAATCATGTATGCATTTTGCGACCAGTCCCAATCGACTCGCGCATGACGACGAGAGACTATTCCCTCGCTAGGGATGCCGGTCAAGTCAATTTCTGGCGGCGCTATTCCTGGACTCTGACTGCGGCGACCAATATAACCTCCCTCGCCAACGAGTTGAAATTCTCTCCCAGTGGTATGAATCAGCTTTAAGGCTGGCGCTCTTTGAGGCGGAGGAGTATAAGCAGGCGGTGTTGGTTGATAGGAAACTCGTGGCTGATAGACTGTTGAATAATCAACAGGGGCTTGTTGGGGAGGTTGATAGTTAGGTTGATCTGTAGGTGGCCGTTGATGCTGAACAGGTGGTGGTTGACTAGGTTGTTGTTGAATAGGCGGTGGTTGACTAGACGGTTGTGGTGTTGGGGCAACTACATTACCCACAGGAGTGGAACACCAGGGGCAAACCTTAGCATTGTTAGGTAGGGCGCGGTTAAAATATTCGCAACTAGGATTAGGGCACCGATTTGCAGGCATAGGAATTTATATCATCAGGCATAGGTTGTAAAGCTACAAGACCGACTTTACTAAGTAAACACTGACCCTGACGAGTGGTTAGCATCTGGGCAAATGTAGAACCACCAGGCAGGCGACTGGTGTCTTTAGGATACACTACAAAAATAGGGTATCCCAACGGGTAGCTCTGGAAAGTTGTGACATCAACATAATAATCATCATGTTGACACAAATCATCTGAGGGATTAATTGAGCGGCGATCGCGTCGTTGAAACAGAGGTTGAATTGCTGACTTTTTGCCATCTGCGATCGCTAGTGGATAACCAGTACACTGACTCGAAGTTTTACTGATAATCCCAAAACTGATAATACCAGTGCTTCGCCCATCTAGAGTCTCGCTGCGAATCTGATTTTGGGTTTTTGTTGTATCAAGTTTAGTAACATTTGCTGCAAAGAAAGCTTCGTCTTGAGGGACATTTTTGAGAACTATTTCTTGAAATTTACTGATTGCTTCCGGTTCAGTTGGGGCAAAAGGTTTCACAGGCAGATTTGGAAGTTTGGGGCTAATTTGTTGCCAATTGGTAATTTTACCTGTGTAAATTTGACGCAATTGCTCAAGATTTATTTGCCCCCCAAGAGCATTAGCAAGATTTGAATCTCTCTTGTTAAAGGCTACAAAAACAATTAATCCATCATAAGCAACTGTTTTTTTAACTAGTTTATCTGTGATGTTGTCTCCCAAACTAGTAATTGCAAAATCTTTTTTGTTTATTTGGACTTGTTCGATACTTTTAATCGGATTATTTACATTTAATGACAAAACAGATTCATAGTTAAATGTTGCTGTTGCATCTAACTTGGGTCTAGTGAATAACTCTCCTAAACGACTGTTGTCTACTGGTTGCGTTAAAATATAACTCCACGTACTGTCTTTTTCTCCTGTGTAAGCAAATTGTCCAGAAGGAACATTAGAGACTTCTGAGAAATTCCGCACAAGTTTAGACCATAGTATATATTGATTAGAATTATCTGTTTTCTTGCTCAAAAACCAATATAAAATTCCTCCACCGAGTAGTAATAAAGCCAGGATTCCGATCAGGATTAAAGGCATTGGCAAACGTTTTTCTATTGCTTGAGAAGCTGGAGAACGCACCGAACTTTTGCCATCATCTTGTTTGGGAAGTTGCAGCAATGCTTGACGAGCCATTTCAGCATTCTCGAAGGAAGTTTCTAGCCCCATTAAGTGATAAATAAACTGTTTTAAATGGCTATCGGTATCTGGCCAATTTTGATTATCTTTAGGGTCAAGAGGTTGGTTGGATGAAAAATTAGTTGTCCGTCCCACCCATAAATAAAAAGCTAGCAATCCTAATGATTCTAAATCTTGCTCAGGTCTGGCGGGTGCAGGTTGGGGAATAATAGGTGGAATAAATAAGTTTTCCCAGGTAGCTAAATCGCAAAAATATATAGAGAACTTTTGATTATTTTCTACTTTAATTAAAGTACTATCTAAACTAATATTGCCGTGAGTTATACCCAGTTGTGTTTGATTGGAGGGAAAACGCAGCTTTTGGGTGTGGAGAAACTGAAGAGTTTGTAAACCTTGATTTAATACCTCACGGACATCGGGAGATGACATTGCGCCCTTCTCAATCAGAAATTTCCCTAAAGTTTGGGATGACTCTATGCCTTGAGTAATAAGATAGCAGCGTTGTCCTTTATCATCTGCGATCGCTTCTCTCGTTTCCACAAGACGGAAGTTTTGAATTCGACTATCAGCTAAACTTACCCCGCCTACCCGTTTGAAAGTATCTTTTCGCTTCAGAGTCTCGCTTTCATTAAAACAACGATTGGGTAGCAGATATTCTTTGATGATGACAGGTTGTTTGTCCTTGAGTTGGATACCTGAGTATAAGCGGCCTAAACCCCGCACACCGAGAAAACTAGTTATTTTATAAGTTCCCTGACTTCCTTTAATCTCAGCCTCCTGTGGTAAAGTTGCCGGGAAACCACATTCCAGGCAAAACTTAGCCCCCTTGATTTGCTGCGCCGTTTGGAAAGGGCGATCGCAACTTAAGGGAGAATTGTACGAACAGGGGTATTCTTGATAAAAAGATTCAAATGAAGACATATAAACAATTCAAAATTCAAAATTCAAAAAGCTATCAAGCGTGAACTAATCCTAACTTGAGGGCAGCCACAATAGCTTGAGTGCGACTATTAACCTTCAATTTTTCAAAAATACTGGTGAGATGCGCCTTAACAGTCGCAACTGTTACATATAAATGTTTGCCGATTTCTTCATTAGAAGCACCTTGAGTTAACCAGTATAAAACTTCTTGCTCTCTTTCGGTTAAATTTACCTTATGACATGCTTTCAGACAAGAGTCTGAATAAGCCTGAAAAAACCGGAAAAATCGACTAGCAACTTCTGAAGGCAGATAAATTTCCGATCTTGTAACAGTCTCAATCGCCTCACACAATTGTGTTGCTACACGATTTTTAAATACATAACCTGCGGCTCCTGCCTGCATTGCTCTAAAAATCCAGTCATCTTCTTGATGAGCCGACAACACTAAAACCTTCCCAGTGTAAGCAATTTCCTTAAGACGTGACAGAACTGTAATTCCATCACATCCCTTCAATTGCATATCCAGCAAAATTAAATCTGGACACTTCTGGGCTGTAAACTTTAAAACCTGCTCTACAGAATCTGCATCACCCATAACTTCTACAGGTAAGGCAGAATTAATACTATAGAAACTGAGAAGAGTACGTAATCCTTGCCGGAACCGTTCTTCATCATCTACCAATAAAACCGAAAGTTTCTTATTATCATTAGCCATCTTTCTAATTACAAATTACATTAGCCACGTAAAAGCATCATTACGAATTACGGATTAATTCTCCCCTCCTTCTCCGAGGCAAAATTACAGAAAATTGCGTTCCACTTTCGGATAAAGCTTGTGCCCAGATACTCCCTTGATGATCCAAAACAATTTTTTTAGCAATAGTTAAGCCTAGTCCTGTGCCTCCTTTACGCCGAGAATAAAATGGAGTAAATACTTTTAGTAAATCCTCTTCAGATAATCCTCGCCCTTGATCTGAAATTTTAATTAAAACTTCATCTTGAAAAATTTGCCAGCTACAGGTAATAGTTGCTGAGTAAGGACTGAAATGGACAGCATTACTGAGGATATTATCAAACACTTGTTTCATTTGTAATTTGTCTAGGTTCAGTATCGTTGATGTATCGGGAATCAATATTTTGAGTTTTTTCTGATTAATTAGAGGTTGTAAATTTGTGATACTTTCAACGAACAAACTTCTCAAATCTTGAGATTTTACTCTTAATTTTGCTCCTTGTCCACAATCAATAAGCTCATTTAAATTAGTATCTAAATCTTGTATACTTTCACCGATGATTGTTGCTTGCCCTTGCCAAGGACTATCCTCTAACCCTAAGCATAAGTTATGAGCATACAATCCTATAAGCCCTAGAGAGTTACGCAATTGATGACCTATCCGATGCAAGATATCTTCTAGGAGTTGAATTTCAGTTTTTTGTCTTCCATAATCTAAGTAAATATCTACATACTTACTCAGGAGCATAGCAGAGCGTTTTACGTATAACTGTAAATTCTCTGAGAGAGGTTTATGAGTAATGATTTGAATGTATTCAGGTTTTTGATTTCTATAGGCGATAGGACAAATGTAAGAAATAGATGAAAAATCCTTCAGTCTAAATTCATGCAAAGTCAAAGCAGGCGGAAAATCTGTTAACCATGCTTCAGAGCGCAAATAAGCTAAAGTTTTTGGGGAAAAAGGAGCTTGGTGTTGACCATAATTGATAACTTCCTGATGATTTTTCAGCAAGCAATCATGATAGACAATCCGAGCGAAAAAGATTGGATATTGACTAGTTAACTGCTGAGACTCTAGCTGACAAAAGCTCTGAATATCTGAGGAATTCAAATAATTCGAGCCATTCTCTAGTTTTTGTATATAAAAGCCTAGTGTCATAGCTTCACTCGCTTTTTGCAACCAAATATTTTACTCTTCTGCTGACCAGTATAAAATTATGCAGTCTTAGTAATGTTTATTTTTTTGTTAAGTTATCTTCTTGGATGCTTAATAGAAAAAATTATTAAGTTTATATTCATAGGCGCTTCTCATCGATCTAAGTATATATAGATAAGTAGTAGTTATTATTTGTCATACTGGAATAAATCTTGTGAGGATAAGCGTATCGCCCGCCCCACAAGAAAAAATGTTGTGCATCCGATTAAGACTTGCCCCAGACTAATCTACAAACTGAAGTCCCTACTTTTCGGATTTTTGAAAATATAATATCTTCCAGCCCTCCATTATTAAGAGAATGGGGAATGGGGAAGAAGCAAGGGAGCAGGGAGATTAGTTTTCCCCTCTGCCTCTTTTCAATTCCCAATTCTCAATTCCCAATTCCTAATTGAAAAAATATCGACAAAAGTCTAATTAACTTTAGAAGGCTGATACATATACTGTAGATGCATCTGGATTAGCTACCAGCAGAACACCTTCATGCTTATCTTCGTTCTTCAAACTTTAGCCGATATTCTCGCTGGAGGAACCTCACTTACCAGTACAGAGCAAATTGACTTTAGCCATCCTGGTAATCGAAGGGAAGAGGGAGCAGGGCCGACTCTCAATTTATACATTTTTGATATACGTGAGAGTAAGCAGGTACAACATTCTGGTAGGCAAGTTGAGCGCAAGCTAACACGCGCTCTACAACCTGCCACTGTAAATTGGGCACCCGCTTGGTTTGATGTTTCGCTGCTATTAACAGCCTGGGATAGAACAGCTTTAGGTGAACATCACTTTATTAGTGAGGCGTTGGCTGTGCTGTTGCGCCATCGCACCTTAGAAGAGGAGTTTTTGGTTCCTGAATTACGGGGTTATGGTAATTTGAACATGACAGTTGCCCTAGAGCCACCAATTGAAATTGGTTCTTTATGGAGCGCTCTCAATGTGCCATTGCGTTCAGCCTTATATTTAACAGTTACAATCCCCTTTGAGCCACAACCTACTCCAGTACCTTTGGTTTGGGAGCGGATTTTCAATTTGCGAAATCAATTGTCTCGTGATAGTGACAGTCTAGTATTAACCAGGCGAGTTGCGATCGCGGGTATTGTCAAAAGTGCGGTGACAAATCTGCCACTGGTAGCGGCAGAAGTAGCTGTGAGGGCAACTGAAAAGTCCGTATTAACCACTAAAGAAGGGCTGTTCTTTTTTGAAGACCTTCATTTAGGTAATTATGTTTTGACTCTGAATCATCCGGGCTATTTACCTCAAAACGTCAATGCATTGGTAGATAACCAAAGTAATACTTTCAAAGAAATATTTCTAACTCCTGAATAATTAGATTTTTACTGACTTGGAGAGATTTTTATGGCTAGACTTGATTACTTTGCTCCTGGTGTCTATATCGAAGAAATTGACCGGGGTAGCCGACCAATTGAAGGTGTTAGCACGGCAGTTGCCGGATTTGTAGGCTTTACAGAAGAGGTTCGTGGTGGGGCTGAGTTATACAAGCCCATGCTAGTAACCACTTGGACGCAATACTTAAACTATTTTGCCCGTCTCAACTCTGACGGCTTCACCGACTTCAACGCCTATTTACCATTTTCAGTCTACGGCTACTTTATGAATGGGGGCGGTCGTTGCTGGGTAACAAGCATCGGCACTCAGTTACCAGGCGCACCCAGACCGGCAACTCCAGAACCGGCTACTCTCAGAATCAACTCTAGAGGTAATCGTCCAGCCCTCCGCTTTACTTTGCGTCCTGAGCAAGCAGCAGGCGGATTAGTAAATCTCCTCATTATTGATGGTTCGCCCCGCGCCTTACCTGAAGGTACTGAAGGTGAAGCACCTCCAAATACGGGTGAATATTTCACTATCCAAATTCGCCGGGAAGATGAACTTCTAGAGGAATACGAAAACTTGACAATGAACCGCGAACCTGCTGCTCAAGCAGCGACTTATGCGGTGACGGCATTGAGAAATTCGATGTACATCACCTTAGAAGACATAACTCAAAGTGGACAGCCTTTAGCTCGTCGTCCGGTAAATGGTCAATATGAACTAGCGCCGCCCATTGTCGCCGCTCCACCCGACAGATTTTCACAAAATTTAGAAGGGGTACGAGACGATCGCACCGGGGTACGCGGTATCTTTGAAGTTGATGAAATCACAATGCTGGCCTGTCCTGATGTGATGCGGGCTTATCAAGAGCAGATACTTAATTTAGATCAAGTTCATGGCATCATCGAACTGATGATTAGTATGTGCGAAGGTTCTGCCAGTGGCGATATTCCCAACCCGCCCAACCGCATGGTTGTACTTGATGCGCCACCGGATGCCGTCAAACCTCAGCAAGTAGTGGAATGGTTGAATAGATTTAACCGTCGTTCGATGTTTGCAGCCCTTTATTATCCTTGGATTAAAGTACCTAATCCACGCGATCGCGGTAATCCAATTTTAGTACCTCCTTGTGGTCATGTGATGGGTGTTTGGGCCCGCACTGACGAAACCAGAGGAGTTTACAAAGCCCCTGCAAATGAAGTTCCTAGAGGCGTAATTGGTTTGGGCTATGACACCAACTTCCGCGAACAAGAACTATTAAACCCCTTGGGGATAAATTGTATTCGCAGTTTCCCAAATCGAGGTATCCGCATTTGGGGCGCACGCACTTTAGTTGAGCCAGATAAAACAGAGTGGCGTTACATCAGTGTGCGGCGGTTAATTAGCTATATCGAAAAATCTCTAGAACTGGGAACTCAATGGGTAGTTTTCGAACCCAACGACCAAGATTTATGGGCGCGTGTAACTCGCACCGTCAGTAATTTCTTAGAGCGTATCTGGCGTGAAGGTGCATTGTTTGGCGCATCTCCAGCACAAGCGTTTTATGTCAAGTGTGACGAAGAATTGAACCCACCAGAAACCAGAATTTTAGGACGTTTGTACATCGAAGTCGGTGTTTGCCCAGTCAGACCAGCTGAATTTGTTGTTTTCCGCATCAGCCAATGGAATGGTATTGAAGATAGCGAATAGCGAATAGGGCATTGGGCATTGGGCATTGGGCATTGGGGAAAGAATTCTTATAACTCCCCATTCCCAATTTCAAAATTAATCACACACAAAGGAGTCTAAAAGTATGGCAGGCGAATTTTTAACCTCTTGTAAATTTTACTTTGAGGCTGATGGAATTACTGATAAATTTATCAAAGAAATTAGTGGATTAGGCGTTGAGAATACTCCAGCGCAAGAAGTCCACGGTTCATCTAAAGGCGCGAAACTAATGCGTCAAGCTACACCAACGGTTGTTAAATTTACTAACATTACAGTAAAAGTCATCGCCACAGATGATATAGACCTTTATACTTGGTATCAAAAGTGTAACGAAGATATGGGTGATCCTCGTCAGTGGTCACAGAATCGTAAGACTGGTTCAGTGGTTGCTTACGACCAACAAGGCTCTGAAAAAGCACGTTGGAACATTGTAAATTGTTATCCCTGTAAATACACTGGGCCTACCTTAACAGCCTCTGGTGGTGATATGGCGAATGAAACAGTTGAATTGGTTCACGAAGGAATTAAAAGGATCAAATAATTAACTTATGCAGTAATTAACAGTGGTACAATCCGCAAGCCGAATTCCAGAAGTTCTGACAGCCCATCGGTTCTATTTAGAACTGACACTAGAAGGTCAAAACGATGCCAATTGCTTCTTTTTGGAGTGTCAAGGCTTCAAAAGAACCCAAGAGGTAATAGAAATTTGTGAAGTGACTTCTCAATCCTGGGGTACAAAAGGGCAGTCAAAAGGTCAGGTGGTAAGAACTAAGCTTCCTAGCAATCCCAAGAGTGGTAATCTCACTTTGCGTAGAGGTACCACTAAATCTATGGATTTTTGGAAGTGGTTTGAAAAAGTCGAAAAAGGTAATTGGTCTGAGCAACGTAGACTTGTTGCTTTGTCTATTTATAATCAGGCAAATGACGAAGTAGCTAGATTTGAATTAGCCGGTGCTTGGCCCGCAAGTTACAAAATTGCCGATGTCAACGCCCGCAGCCATGATATCGAAATTGAGGAAGTGGAGGTTGCTTTTGAGGAATTTAAGCGCGTGAAGTAATTAGGAGGAGTATGTTTCCCACAGAGTTTGAATTTACACTGCCAAAGGGGTATCTAGACTCTGAAGGCAACCTCCACCGCAAAGGTGTAATGCGGTTATCAACGGCGATAGACGAGATTGCACCTTTGCGTGACCCCCGCGTTAAAGCTAATCCCGTTTATGCCACAATTATTATCTTGGCGCGAGTGATTACCCACTTGGGTGCTTTATCAGAAGTGACTCCTGCAATAGTAGAAAACTTTTTTGCCCAAGATTTAAATTATCTCCAAGATTTTTATCGTCGAATCAATGGTTTGGAAGGTGAAACTTCCATACCAGAAGATACAATAAATTCCCCCGAATCACTTGTTCATAATTGAATAAATTGGGGAATGGGGAATAGGGGGATAAGGGAGATAGGGAAAAAGAACTATTGGCATTGCTGAATTAAGGGATGATTCTTCTGGGATAGGCATCCTGCCCGCTTGGAAATACAAGGGACGCTCATGTTGCCCATCCCACAAAAATAGTAAAATCATCTCGCAAATATGTAACGCCGAACTATTGATTATTGCCCAATGCCCAATTCCCAATGCCCAATTCCCAATGAAATGACTTATGCGCCGTAAAAAAGATACTCTCTCCACAGAATTTGCCTTCACTCTTCCTAAAGGATTGAGTGATAGTGAACACCGAATACATCGTCATGGAGTGATGCGTTTAGCCACCGCCAAAGATGAAATTTTGGTGCAACAAGAGCGCAGAGTTCAGGAAAATCCAGCTTACGGCGTATTAGTAATGCTTGCACGGGTTATTAGTCGCTTGGGCAGTCTCAATTCTGTTAGCCCTGATTTACTTGAAGAATTGCTCTTACATGACATTGCCTATCTCCGAGAATTTTATAATCGAATTAATCAGCAAGGTAATGTACATATTCCTACACAATGTCCCCAGTGCAATACTCAATTTTCAGTGGAGCTAGAACTAGCGGGGGAGTCGTAAGCTACCCCTCTGATACTTTATATGAGGAGGTAGCTTTTATTGCTTATCATTTCCACTGGTCACAAGATGATATTTTAAATTTAGAACATACTACCCGTCAGCGCTGGGTAGTAGAAATCAATAAAATTAACCAAAAATTAATATGAAAGTAAAAGTTAGTTACTCACCAACTTTAAGTGAAGTCAATGAAGTTGACCTTACCACAGAAACTACAACGAGAGGAGAATGGTTAATAGGTCGTTCTCCTGATTCTGATTTAGTCTTAGACAGTCCTGATATCAGTCGGGTACATGCTAAGTTTTTTGTTAAAGCTGGAAATTACTACTTTTCTGACCTTGGCAGTAGAAATGGCTCAATATTTAACGGGAAACAAGCTGAAAAAGATCGACTATATTCTTTGAGTGATGGAGATATTATCAGAATTGCAGATTATGTTCTGATATTGGAAGCAGTTGCTCCTGCTTATGAGCAACCAGAGACAGTCTTTAGAATTATAGACCCTTCACTGTTTTCTCGGCCGCGATCGCCTGAAAATGTAAGTGCTGCCAATGTTGCTAATCCAGCGCCAGAAGTAGTTAACAAAGTTTCAGCGCCTATTACTCCCGAAGTAGAAGCACCTTCCCCAAAAGTCAGCGAAATCCCAGAAGTTGTTGCTACTCAACCGGATGATGTCATCCCTGAAAACATCATTCATTCACCAGAAGCAGTTAGCGAAGTTCCACACAATGTCAGTGATGAAGTTGGGGATTTGCAAACGTTAGTTGCACCAGAAGTTAGTGCGGATGCTGAGGAAGTTTCTTCTACTGTAGCCGATGATGCGATCGCAGCACCTGAAAATATCATTGCAACTTCTGAAGAAGAAAGTACAGTTCCAGAAGCCAATCACGATGATGTTACAGACTTTGAAACAGCACTAGCCACAGAATCTACTTTTGTACAACGGCGTGATATAAATGCCATCCCCAAAGCTACGTCTGATGAGAATGCAGAGTTAGAGGCCGCACTAGAAGCAGAAGTCACCTTTGTACAGCCGCGTGACATTTTCCACCAAATTCCTGCGCCGAGTAGCATTCCCCAAGCTACCAACCATGAGCAAGCAGAAGTCACCTTCGTACAACCGCGTGACATTTTGGGCGAAATATCTGAGGAGAAAACTACCACCCCTGAAGCTACTCATAATGAAAATGAAGTAGTAGATTTAGATACACCAGTTGCAGAAGAAGTTAATTCAGATTTAAGTGAATTTGTCAATCAAGTTCCTGAAAAAGAGGAGATTCAGCCCTCAGAAACATTGAGCCAAGTTACACAAGATATCAATGATGAATTGCTAGACTTAGAAAGGTCATTGGCAGCAGAAAATAGTGCAGATATTGAAGAAGTAGAACCTAATTTCGCTGTTGATGAAACAATAAGCGAGGTTTCTGAAACATCAACTGTACCAGATAATATCGTCGCGGAAGTTTTTAGCAATCAATATATTAATTCGAGTCATACAACTACCGAAGAATCTAGTGTAGACGTTGATGATACTGTTCCAGTAAAAGAAGTTCCTAATTTAGCTCATATTCCATCTTTAGAAACAACAGAAAGTGAAGCTCCTGAGAGCATCAGTCAAACTATTAAAGAGACTTCTGAAGTAGAAACAACTCAATATGATGAAATTCCAGAGGAAACAAATGTAAATGAGCCTGTGCAAGTTATTATTCAAAGAAACATAGTACTCATCGCTCATGAAAGCAAAAAATTAGAACTTGCTGAATTTGTTTCTCAACATCAAGAATTTTTCTCACAGAGCTTTACAATTACCTGGCCATCTGTTGGCGAAGTATTACATCAACAGGCAGGAATAACTATTAGTCAACAAACTCCCGCACCAATTTCTGGAGGATATCAAACAATTGCTTCATTGGTTGGAGCCGGAGAAATTGTAGCAGTTATTTTCCTGAGAGACTTGTTGCAACCTCAGCCTGGTCAAGCAAATGAAGAAGCACTGCTAAGGTTATGCACTATCAATCAAGTTTTACTGGCAACTAATTTGCCAACAGCAGAGGCGATCGTGCATTATCTTAAACAGATATAGACCTACTTAATTATTCGTAAGCAACTAGATCCCCGACTTCTTAAAGAAGTCGGGGATCTAGGTATTTCGATAAAAGTTGCAAATTGCATAGAATAATTTCAATGAGGAAAAATATGTATATCTTAAAGTAAAATCTATTTAAAAAATGCTTGCAAACTTAAAAAGTTTATTTAGACAGCCTGTTATTTTTTCAAGTGCGATCGCTACAATTTTAGTAGTAGGCATTCAAAAACTTGGGGTTTTCGAGCCTCTAGAGATGAAAGTCTACGACCAGATGATGCAATTACGCGGCGATTCAGGCCCAGACTCTCGTCTATTGATTGTTGCTTTAACTGAAAAAGATATCCAAAAATGGAATTGGCCCCTATCTAGTGAACTTCTAGAGCGACTATTAGGCAAACTTGAAGAATATCAACCACGAGCCATTGGTCTAGATATTTTTCGTGACTTACCAGTACAACCTGGTCATGAAAAGCTACTGCAACGCCTACAACAGAGCGATATCATCATTCCAATCTGTAAACATTCAGATTCTGGTTCTAACAATCAGGGAATAGCACCTCCACAGGGAATTGAAGCCGAGCGAGTAGGATTTAATGATGTTGTAGAAGATACTGATGCTACAATTCGTCGCAACCTGTTATTTGTAAGTGCAGAGTCATCCGATTCTTGTCAAACTACTTATTCTTTTAGCTTACAACTAGCACTTAAATACTTAGAAGTCGGAGGCATCCAACCAGAATTTACCCCAAAAAAGGAACTACGACTACGAGATACTATATTTAAACCCCTAAAAAGTAATGCTGGCGGTTATCAGAAAGCGGATACAAATGGCTACCAAATCTTGCTTAACTACCGCTCTGGCCACCAGATTGCCCAACAGGTAACTATTACACAAGTACTTGAAAATCAAGTTAAACCAGATTTGGTGAAAGACCGCATTATTTTTATTGGTTCAACAGCTAATAGTTTAAATGATATTTTTAACACGCCTTTTGCTACTGGGAAATCAGATAATTCTGGCAAAATGGCAGGAATTGAAATTCATGCCCACAGCGCTAGTCAAATTCTCAGTGCTGTTCTTAACAAACAGCCTCTATTTTGGTTTCTACCTGAGTGGGGTAAAGTCCTTTGGATATGGGGATGGACTGTAGTTGGTGGGTTGCTAGTATCGCGGATTCAACATCCATTAGGTTTAGGACTGGCAGGAGCAACAGCCCTTGCAGTATTATTTGGAGGCAATTTTGTCATTTTTACCCAAGCTGGATGGTTCCCAGTAATCCCTCCGGCGTTGGGGTTAGTATTTACCGCCGGGAGTGTCCTTGCCTATAGTTATTATAAAACGAAACAAGAGCAACAAGAAATTACCCAACGGGTTCAAGAACACCAACAATTAATTGTAGAATTGCAAGGTCTTTTACGGCAACGCGGCAATGCCTCAAATGAAGCACCAACTGTAATTACAGATTCCATCGGGCAAGAAATTTCCCAAGGAACTCTACTAAATAACCGCTACAAAATTACTCAAGGCTTGGGTTCTGGAGGATTTAGTAATACTTATTTAGCTGATGATATCCAGCGTCCTGGTAATCCCCAGTGTGTGGTTAAACAGTTACGACCCCCTCGCCAAGATGCAGAATATTTAAATGTCGTCAGACGATTATTTGATGCGGAAGCACAAATTTTAGAAATTTTGGGTAAGCATCCACAAATTCCCCAACTGCTAGCTTTTTTTGAAGAAAATCGCCAATTTTCTCTAGTGCAAGAATTTGTGCGAGGACACGCGATGGACAAAGAGCTAACCTCTGGGAAGCGACTAAAACAAGTTGAAGTTGTAGAGATACTCAAAGAAGTTTTAAACGTGCTTGTTTTTGTTCATAGCTATGGCGTAATTCATCGAGATATTAAACCTAGTAATTTGATTAGGCGAGAATCAGATCAGCATATTGTTTTAATTGACTTTGGCGCTGTTAAGCAAATTCAACCTCAGCAGCAAGAAGCTCAGACCATTTCAATTGGTACTCCTGGTTATGCACCTTCTGAGCAAATGAGCGGTTTGCCAAAACTCAACAGCGATATTTATGCGTTGGGAATTATGGGGATTCAAGGTTTAACTGGGGTAGACCCTAGAGAATTTCGCAGAGATATAAATACTGGTGAAATAATTATCGAAGCTGATGGCAATCAACAGATTTGGCAACATTGGCGTGAACTAACTGACGCTACAAACGATTTAGTGATTATTTTAAATAAAATGGTGCATTTCGACTTTACGCAACGATATCAGTCAACGGCAGAGGTGCTAAAAGCTCTCGAAATTCTTTAGTAATCAATTAGCTCACCCGAATGGGTGAGGAATAAATCAACCGATCGGGCGATCTAAGTGCAGGAAGTTAAGACTGAACAAAAAATGAGAATCTATTACTCAAGAAGGCTAATTGCACTTGACTATAAATAGAAATAATTTTATGAAACTCTCAATTTTTATAGATTCTGTATTCATTGTAACTTCTATTGCTTTATTCCCTGGAATCGGTGGCGCTCAAACAACTACTAACAATAGTGGCAAACCTATAGCTATTAACTCCAATAATTTACCCACTTCTTTTACAAAAATCAGCTACCTCAAACCCATTGATGCTGTATTTCTCGCTCATCAAGGAGGAAAAGCTTCTGTTTCCCCCTAATCACCATCCCATTAGCAAAAATTACTTTAACCCTTCCAATCTTGGAGGGGTTTTTAGTTGGTGCTTGCTCTAGTGCATTGGTGTCAAGTTAATGTAAAAGCGATTCTAAAATAAGCTTTTATAGGTTGTCTGCTTCTCAGTCACAGACAGAAAAGGAGGAACGAAGAGATTTTAACTATTAACTAAATACCAACGCTGTAGCGCCAATCGTTGAATTTCACGCCAGGGAATATTATGTTTTCGAGCTAACTCTGCACAATCTTCATATTCTGGCTGCACATTAGCAATAACTTTTTCTGGTAATTGTCCCTTCCATGCTACCTTGACACCTACTTTACCATATTCAATTTCCACATGTTGAATTTCCCGTTGTAAAATGGCGCGTTGCTGAGTTGTTCGCCGAATGCCCAAAGTTGTAGTTTCACGAAATATAACCCTTTCACAACTGAGTAAATTTTCTGGATGACAAATCACAGTCAGCAAAATCCCTGGACGGGACTTTTTCATTGCGATCGCTTGCGTAAAAACATCCACCGCCCCAGCAGCAAACAACGCCTCAAATACATAGCCGATCGCTTGGGGATTTAAGTCATCAATTTGGGTTTCTAGTACTGAGATTGTTTCTAAATTTGAGCTACTATCTTCAGAATCGCTGAAATTTGACTGTAAACTTGTGCTTTCGCCCAGCCAGAGGCGTAAAATATTGGGAATGGGTAAATTTATGGTTCCTGCTCCTAGTCCTATTTGCTTAATAGCGATCGCGGGTGGTGAACCAAAGTCTCTTACCAAAGTAGTAGCGATCGCAGCTCCTGTTGGTGTCACCAGTTCTCTATCAATGCCGTTACTATAAACTGGACAACCCCGCATTTCCCACAGCTTTAATACAGCTGGTACTGGTACTGCCATTTGACCATGTGCAGCCCGAACAGTACCGCCACCAGTCGGGAACGCCGAGCAATAAAGTAGGGGCAATCCTTCGTCATTACTGTCAATCCCCAGCCAATCCAAACCCAGACAAGTACCCACAATATCTACGATCGCATCTATAGCACCAACTTCATGAAAATGAACTTTTTCAGGGGAAATTCCATGCACCGCGCCCTCTGCTATTGCTAGCTGTCGGAATACCGCCAAACTCCAAGCTTCTGCTCGTGATGGCAACCCCGCCTTGAGAATCATCTGCTCGATTTCTGGCAACTGGCGTGTGTGATGGTGACTGTGTTCGTGGCCGTGGTGGTGATGGTGATGATCGTGTACTAAATCCACATGGACTTTAGTCGCCTGCTGGCCATTCCGTTGGACAAATTCTGCCCTTAACTGATATTCGTGTTCAATACCCAACCCATTGAGTTTTTCAATTAAATACTCCACAGGAACACCCAAACTGACCAAAGCACCCAGGCACATATCACCAGAAATTCCTGTCGGACATTGAAGATAAGCAATTTTATTCATAATAAATTTGTCATTTGTCATTTGTCATTTGTCATTTGTCATTTGTCATTTGTCATTCTCCCCAATCCCCAGTCCCCAGTCCCCAATCCCCAATCCCTCTATGGCAAAAATTTTCCCAGTTCATCCGGATAATCCTCAAATTCGTCGAATAGAGGAAATAAAGTCGGCGCTTTCTAGTGGCGCAGTCATGCTTTATCCTACTGATACAGTTTATGCGATCGGTTGTGATTTGAATGCTAAGTCGGCGGTAGAACGAGTGCGGCAAATAAAACAGCTAGCAAATGATAAACCACTGACCTTTTTATGTCCCTCGCTTTCAAATGTGGCAACTTATGCCTTCGTAAGTGACACAGCCTATCGGATTATGAAACGCCTGATTCCAGGGCCATACACGTTTTTGCTCCCAGCAACTAAATTAGTACCGCGATTGGTGCAAAGCCCCAAGCGGAAAAGTACTGGAATTAGAGTACCAAACCATACTGTGTGTTTGGAGTTACTGGCAGCTTTGGGTAATCCAATTATTTCAACTTCAGCACATCTGCCAGCAGATGAAGCAGATAATGGCATGATTCGGATAGATCCAGAAACTGTTCAGTCACGGGTAGAGCTATTTGACCGTTTGGATAAGTTGGTAGACATAATTGTAGACACTGGCGAAGAACCTACTTATGAAGTATCTACGATTTTGGATATGACGGGAGTCGAAGCAGCAATTATACGGAGGGGTTTAGGTTGGGAAGCAGCAGCAGCATGGGTATAAGAATGAGACTTCACAGGCACACCTCTCCGTTTCGGAAATTGCGATCGAAGTGACTCCAGTTTTTAAATTGTCATATTTCAAAGCGATGTCTACGACGGGCGCGGACGCAATAACAGGATGGTGGTAAAAGTCGGTACAGCAAGAAATTTGACAACTTTCAGAAAATGGTGGGTACTCATGTCCCCGCTTCAATGTGATGGCTTGTGAACAAACCGACACATTGCCATAACTGTAACTCTCTCGTATTTCCTACAGTTTTATATATGAGCTTTAGATGTGAGCATTATATACGGCAAGCCTTAATGGATGAATGCCCAAAGATTCTCCAGCCAAGGCCAGCCTTGATTGCTGTCTCTGCGTTGTAATTACGGTGCAATACTACTCCCTGGAAAAGTCATGAAAGCTAACGTCGTCAATCTACCAAACTCTACACCCATTTTTGATAACCACCTTTCGACTGAAGAATTTTCAGACAGCAGCAGCGAAACCTTGATTGAATTGCTGTGTCAGGAAATGCAAGCACAAGTGAAAGCAGCACCCAGGTGCGTAGAAGCTTTAGCAAACCGCATAGCCGTAGAAGTAGAACGCATTTGCGACAAAAGCTCGCGTATCCAAACATCCGGGCAAATCAAATCCTGGCAGATTACGTTGGGAAGGCATCGGATGCAAAAGTGCTTACGTTATTACCAACTAGGTTCCAAACAAGGGCGGGTGGAATTACATAGTAATTTGGGTGCTATGGTTTACCGCCATGTAACTATATCCGGTTCTGAGTTAGGTTTTGATGCTCGTTACAGCCTAATTGAAGATTTTTTACAAGCATTTTATATCGAAGCTATCAAAGCTTTCCGCAGAGAAAACGAACTACCTAATGATCATACGCCGCGTACTCAGCTGCAATTAGCTGAATATATGGCCTTTACAGAACAGTACGCCAAACGCCGCATCAATTTGCCTGGTGGTGCAAATCAACAATTAATTATCTTACGCGCCCAAGGTTTTGCTCGTCGTCAGCCGCAAGAAACTACTGTAGATATCGAAATGGCGGTAGAGTCTGCTAAGGGCGAAGAAGCAGAATCTTATCAGCGTAACTCGGCGGTGCAGCAGCTGCGATCGCAGATGATTGCCCAAACTAATTTTGATCCATCTGAAGAATCAGAACGCGATCGCGTCATCACCGAATTGATGAAATACCTGGAGTCTCAAGGTCAATCTGACTGTATGAACTACCTCAGCTTGAAGCTTCAAGACCTCTCAGCCCCAGAAATTGACCAAATTCTCGGTTTAACAAGCCGTCAGCGCGATTATCTCCAACAACGGTTTAAGTACCACGTAGAAAAGTTTGCTAAACAACACCATTGGCAATTGGTACATCAATGGTTAGGTGCAGGTTTAGAGCAAAAATTGGGTTTATCTTCCCAGCAGTGGGAAATATTTGTGAATCAACTCACAGAACAACAACAGCAAATATTACAATTAAAAACTGCACGGGAAAACGACCAAGCGATCGCTAAAACCATTAAATGCACCCCCAAACAGTTACAAAAGCGCTGGACTCAACTGTTAGAGCTAGCATGGTCTATCCGCAACGGTCATACTGAGGCACAGACCGGTTGAAGCTAAGGTGAAATAACTAAAAAACATTATCGAAGCTTATGACTGGGACGAGGAGCGCAAATTTAGCTTATACACTAAATACAAAATTTCATTAGAATTCTTTGCGTGCCTCTGCGCCCCTTTGTGTTTAAATTTCACCCATGAATTCGCCATGAGCTTATGCAAATAACTATTATCTGAATTAGTAACTCGTTCTTCATCCAAATTATTAATACATTTGTATTTATTTAGTACAAAAATACTAAATTTATCCTACTTCATACCTAATAAATCTAACTTTGTGTATCCAAAATCAAAAATTTATATAACCTAGCATTTACTGTTGCTTCCAGGGAATCCTAAAATCAGGAAACCTTTTGAAGAGAATTAGGATAAAAATGACTCAAGGTGCAAGAGCAGTTACTTCTGGCAATGTCTTGGAAAAAGCTGTAGAAGGGACTTTACTGAGTCATGGATATGTCCAAGTGGGCTTTGATTTACCAAAAAAACAGCGCCTTGGATGTCTTTTAAGCTCAAATACTATATCAAAACGATATGCAAGGCAGGTTTATATCGGAGCAGGAATTTATGGGAGCTACATATATGTAGACTTTTATATTATTGGTGCTGCATCCGTTTCTTGTGGGCTGATTATTGAGTGTAAATGGCAGCAAACTAGCGGGATCAGTCGATGAAAAACTCCCTTACCTAAACTTGAATATTCAAAATTGCTATCCTGCACAAGCAGTTGTATTAATTGACGGTGGAGGTATGAAACCGCAAGCTGTATCGTGGTTAGGTAAACAAGTTGGTTTCAATCAAAATCTTCTGTCTGTTCATAATTTAAGTTCATTTATTGCCTGGTCTAACAATAATCTTTAATACGAAGTTACTAGTACTTCTGTAATCTTTCCGCGCTTTTTGGCGTTAGAATTAATTGCCCTAGATGCTGATATAGTGTAGATATTGAAACCACTGTAAAGGTTGCGAATAAATTCGCAATCTGAATTAGATAGCATAACTTTAACTCCACGTTCAGCTAATTTTTCAAATACTTCTTTGAGTTGAACTTGCTGATCTTCAGCAAAACGATAGCTACTGTAAGCTGTAAAATAGCTAGTTTCACTTACAGGATAGTATGGTGGGTCAAAATAAATAAAATCATCACTGTTTGTAGCATAATTTAGTACATCAATAAAATCTGCTTGTTGAATTTCTGCATGATAAAGCGCTTCTGAGGCTGTTCTCAGTAAAACCTCAGAACAAATATTAGGGTTTTTATATCTGCCTAAAGGTACATTGAACTTTCCCTGTGAGTTGACTCTGTAAAGACCATTAAAACAAGTCTTATTAAGATAAATTAAACGAGCAGCTTTTTCTATATCAGTGCCACCAGAATGATTTCTTACACTATAATAATAATCTTTTCTATGTCTATTTTTGTGTTCTTTTAATAGATAAATTAATTCTTCAACACGATCTCTAACACAACAATAAGTGTTAATTAGTTCGGCATTTATATCAGTTAAAATTGCTGCGCTTGGTTGGAGATAGAAAAAAACAGCACCACCACCTAAGAATGGTTCATAGTAATTTTTATAACTTTTGGGAAAATAAGGAATATATTGCTGTATCAATCTACTTTTACCCCCTGCCCACTTCAAAAATGGACGCGGGCTAGTTTCCTTGGAGATTTGAATTACCATTTACTTGCAATTTAACTGAAAATAATCGTGACTAAATAAAGCTAATATAACCGACGAAGTATATTTTATATTAGCTGGCTAATTTTCGGCCTGCATAGATTACAATTAAGTTGATAAAGCATATCAAAACAAACGTAAGTATATAACAAGGCAGTTTACATTCAGATGTTTGACGGATTTTGGGATAACGTTTTTCGCTACCCCCGGTACTTAATTAGTATCGTCTTAGGACTGTTTCTGAACACCTTTGCGCCCTTAGTGCCATTGTTGAAGCGCCCAGTCACCTTGATCGCTATTTTAGGTTTATTTGTGAGCAGCCTAGTCTTCCTTACTTTCACCCTACGGGCAATGCTCGGTTTAAGTACAATCTAGACTAGCGCTATATGGGGGCTATGCCCCACAGACGGTTGCTCTTGGCGTTACTCTCGCTAATTACTGTCTGCATTTATTTTTGTCGTACAACCTCTGTCAGGAGGCGAAATTTTTATGGCTACAAATCGCCGGGTTTCCCGCGTTGCTGAATTGATCAAACGGGAAGTTAGCCAAATGCTGCTCAACGGCATTAAGGATGACCGTGTGGGTACAGGAATGGTAAGTGTTACTGATGTTGATGTTTCTGGCGATCTCCAACACGCCAAAATCTACGTCAGTATCTATGGTACAGATGAAGCTAAGGTAGAAACAATGGCCGGCTTAAAGTCAGCCACAGGTTACGTCCGTAGTGAACTTGGGGCGCGGGTACGCCTACGTCGCACACCAGAAGTCATTTTTCTCGAAGATCGCTCCATAGAACGCGGTAATAAGGTACTGGCACTACTAAGCCAGCTTAATGATGAGCGCCCGCCAGAACATCTGTTAACAGTAGAAGACAGCACAGATCAAGATGATGAATCATTTAGTGAATAAGTAACTTAAATAACAATGTAACTTCAGAACAATTAATCTTAGCAAATCCGCCAAACCGTTTACAGACGTGACTAGATCGCGTCTGTTTTAATGTAACCATAACCAACTTCAGCGATCGGTAGTTGCATCTATTGCTTTTTGTTTGGCTCGATCAATGCTAAGGAGCAAGGGTTTAAAGACCTCCACCGAATTCTTGTACCTTGCCAGAAGCTAACGCAACAGTGGCTTCAAATCAGTGGTAACAGAGTTTTAGCTTTGTCGTTTGCATAGTGTCCCGCAAGGAAGTGTAGGAGTCAAATCTCAACTCGTTTCCTCCTCTTGTCTTCTAAAGATGTTTTTCAAAAGAAAACTGTGTAATATTAGTGCTGAAAATAACTAAGCAAGTGCAGTCTTACTTAAGAAATTGTTAACAGATGCCAGAATAAAAGTTTTCGTAGTGTACTTTAGCCGTTATGTTTTGCAACAGTTTATACCCTACTGCCTGACAAATATTCTTGTGTTGTTTACCCTTAGATAAATAGCAGCAGTTCTAGATTCGGTTTTAAGGTGATTATTTGATATGTAAAAGATACCTATGGCGGGCTACGCTTACGTAATATGAATTCTTCCCACCCACCAAATATTGTCTAAATACAGTAATGGCAAGAGTTTCAGACTTGTTGCATAAAAATCATACAGCCGCCATAGCAGGTTAAGTTAACAACTCGGAATTTTTTTTGTAAAGCGGATTTTCGCTGAATGTCAGGATTCGTTGACTTTCTTAACATTTCTTGAGATAATTTCAGGAGATGTAGCGTCAAAATAAAAATAGTTCCGTATAGCAAACTACAAAATCCTAGCCACAAGTCTAATTTCTGTAATGTTTGTTCCTAATTATTAACGGGAACACTATCGTAAGTGTTAATTTGTGAGTAAAAAACATGAGTGTGAATACGGTGCCTTCTATCAATTACTACTCTCTCGATCTGATTCAAGACGAAGCACGCCGACTCGTGCAAAAGGGAATGGTTAGCCGACAACAGCCAATATATAGCCTCTGCCAATATATTCCAGCCAGAGAGTGGGTTTGCGTTGAATGTGAATTAGAGAAATGTGACTTTTTGTTACGCGATCGCATTGGCGACCTAATTGGTCGCGAACAGTGGGACAACGACTAAATCAATGTTTGATTTCGGGTTTGGGATTGGGAGTTTATTTTCGATGTGTGGATGTCACAATCAACGATCCTACGCCCAATCTGGGGGATAATCTCTGGTTTTTGATCGGCATTGCCCCATATAGAATCTTGCGTCTTTCATTAACACAAAAGTATTGGAGTCTGAATTTAGACAAATTCTCAAGTTAAAGAAGGCATCAGAAGCATTTTTTCTGTACATCTTCTGGTGCTAAAGCTTGAGTCTGGTGTGTAGATTCGGTGAAGCTCCTACATTGATCTGTCTGATATAAGTGTAGGAACTTCACTTTTGACTTGCAATTCACAGCATCGCCTGCTTTTAAAAGCCAAAACCAGTTTTGAGAAGTTTGCTAAGTCGGGCTAACCGACAGCAATTGCAACAATAAAGGGAATTTTCGCAAAATCCCAAATTTGTATAAGATTATTTGTTAAAAAATCTCGAAAAGCATAGAAAAATTATATGAGCTATTATCCAACTTGCTCTAAATATTGATTAATGTCTTCAATAATACGAGTAAGTTCAGCTTCAGTAGTCAAGCGAATATTGACATTGCGGACAGTCAGTAAAACTTTGGCTGCGAAAGGTGTTGGCCAAATATTAGGATTACAGAAAATTTCTAAAAATACTTCACCCGTATAACGATATTCCAGTGGAGGCTGGGGAGTGACTCTACCGCCGCCAGGAGTGGCTTTTGCGGCGACAGCTTTTAGGCGATCCATTAGTTGATCTGTCGCTTTCTTTAATTCTCGTGCTGATTGGGGTGAAAAACTGAAGGAGACAGAACCTTCAATTAGGTTCAATGTTAGAGGAATTGAAGACATAAGTTTTTTATTAAAGCTTCTTGATAAGTACTAATCTTACCGGAAGAAGAGACGAAGCCGCCAAGATCGAGGGTAGGCTGCGCCATCTCGTAACAAAAATATTTTTATTTGTTTTCATAATTAAAATTAGGGACAAGAAAACCCTACATTCGGGCAGGTTTTTCTTGTTGTTCCCTATTCCCTAACCGAAGAGCTTGGTAAATAAAACTTACTAAGCTCGTCATTTCTACTGAGCTAGTACAGAGCGCTAATGGTCGTCATAATATCTTTGAATACAATTCGGTTTGGACTGGCCGGATGTGTGAATAACAAAATTAATTAATTAAAATATTCCTGGAATTAATGCTAAAAATACGCTGTTATCTGTGAAGGCATTACTAATAGCTATAAACGTTGTAGCTGTTGTTAGTTATAAATAATCTCAACAAAACAGTATAAAGCATAGTTCCTATAGAGATACTTAATTCTTACTGCGTAAGACTTTGATACATTTCATTTGTGTTTATTGATGTTTTAAGTTTTACATTAGAAGTCATAGAACTTGATGTAATAAATTATTCATGATTTACGATAACCGCGCCGAAGTGCGAAAGGTTTTAATTATTACCCTATTACTCAACCTGTTCGTATTGGGATTGAAAGCAGTTGTGGGTTACTGGACAGGTTCCTTGAGTTTGTTAGCTGATGCCTTGCATAGTGTGACAGATAGCGCCAACAACGTTTTAGGATTAGTTGCAAGCAAATTTTCTTCTCCACAACCCGATCGCGAGCATCCCTACGGACACGGGAAGTTTGAAGCTGTGGGAGCTTTAGGAATTGCCTCATTTTTAGGAATAGCCTGTTTTGAAATTTTGCAAGGAGCAATCGAGCGAATTCTCAAAGGTGCTGGTGAACCTGTGAGAATATCACCACCTGAGTTGTGGTTATTACTAATTGTGCTAGGCGTGAATATTTTTGTGGCCTTTTACGAACGTGCTGTAGGTAGACGGGTGGATAGCTCTATTCTGATCGCTGATGCAACCCATACGATGAGCGACATTTGGGTGACAATCTCTGTAATTGCTGGCTTGATCGGAGTTTGGCTAGGTTATCAATGGATGGATTTAGTGTTAGCTTTTCCTGTCGCCTTGTTGGTATTTTGGAGTGGCTGGTCAGTTTTAAAAGAGAATTTGCCTTGGCTTGTGGATCAAATGGCGATCGCACCAGAAGCAATCCATGCGATCGCAACTTCTGTTCCAGGTGTAATTAACTGTCATGATATTGCTTCTCGCGGTGTTCTTGGTCGTCAAGTGTTCATTGAAATGCATTTAATAGTAGATGCACCAGACGTAGAAACAGCCCACCAGATCACCGAAGAAGTAGAAAGCCGATTAGAAGAACGTTTCCGTCCAGTGAGGATTTTAATTCACGTCGAGCCACCATCATATAAGTCTGAACAAATTAGCTTTGAAACTGGAGCAAACTAGTCTCAGCAATTCCAAATCATGCCTTGTTCAAATAAGAAGCAACCAAATCAGCGACGATCGCAACTAGTTCTCCTGGATCGACTGGTTTAGCCACATGAGTCTGAAAACCTGCTTCTAGCGCACGGCTGCGATACTCGCTATCACCATAAGCAGTTAAGGCGATCGCGGGAAGTTTTCTATAAATATCAGGCTTTAGCGCCCGGATCTTGCGAATGAGGGTGTAGCCATCTTCACCGGGCATAGCAATATCACAAATCAATACATCTGGTTGCAACTCAGACAGTACTTTAAATGCTACCTCTGCCGATGCAACTGCCCTAACGGTGGCTCCATCAGCTTCTAAGACAGTAGTAATGTAAAAGCGGCTATCATCATCATCATCAACTACGAGAATATTTAAGCCAGCAAGGGGGAGAGAAGGTTCCATAACATCTCCATTAATGTTTATCAAATGAAAGTTATTTCTAATGAGATGCTGGTTTTTCTCTTTTACCATACTATTAGTAATTTTACTGCGATCGCGTCTATTTTTCTAGATAATAATTCAATTTGCCCAGCCACAATCCAATAGATAGTTAATTTTTAGCTTAAATTTATAGTTATTAATTGGATAAAATCATGTTAATTTTTAAATTTCTTTACGAGCAAAAAAAATAGACAATGCCCAAACTAAAAACGAGTCAGGTCGGCATTGCCATTTCAAAATATGTGAATCTAGACTACTCCAAATAATTTGAATTATCGAAAAGAGTGATGAGCTTTTAGTTAAGTCTAACTCAAAAGTTAATTACTCCCATTCAATGGTTCCAGGCGGCTTAGAAGTGATGTCATAAACCACTCGATTCACCCCTTTCACCTCATTCACAATCCGCGTGGAAATCACTTCCAGGACATCGTAAGGGACTCTGGCCCAATCAGCAGTCATGCCATCTTCACTAGTAACAATTCGTAAAACAATAGGGTAAGCGTAAGTACGTTGATCGCCCATAACACCAACACTACGAATAGGCAGCAATACAGCAAATGCTTGCCAGAAATCATGATACATACCGCGTTGGTTAATTTCTTGCCGCACAATCAAATCAGCATCACGCAAAATATTTAACCGCTCAGATGTAACTTCCCCCAGAATGCGAATTGCCAAACCAGGCCCAGGAAAAGGTTGTCGTTGGACAATTTCTTCTGGTAAACCAATGGAACGCCCAACTTTGCGGACTTCATCTTTAAATAGTTTCCGCAGTGGTTCCACCAATTTAAATCTTAAGTCTTTGGGCAAACCGCCAACATTGTGATGACTCTTAATTTTCACCGCTACCCGCTCACCAGTTTGCGGATCAACATTGGTGTCAGCAGATTCGATCACATCTGGATAAAGAGTCCCTTGAGCCAGATAGTCAAAGTGGCCGAGGCGCTTAGAGGTTTCCTCAAATACATTGATAAATTCGTGTCCGATGCGGCGGCGTTTTTCTTCAGGATCTGTAACACCAGCAACTTTAGCTAAAAAGCGATCGCGGGCATTCACATACTCTACAGGAATGTGAAACTGCTCTTGAAACAACTTTACCAATCGCTCTGGCTCATACTTTCGCATAAAGCCTTGATCGATAAATACGCAAGTTAGTTGATCCCCAATCGCTTTATACAGCAAGAAAGCCAGGGTAGAAGAATCTACTCCCCCAGATAGCGCCAACAGCACCCGCTTCTCGCCAACTCTGGTGCGAATTTCCCGAATTGCCTCTTCAACAAAAGCTGCTGTTGTCCAAGTCGGTTCGCAATCGCAGATATGGTAGACAAAATTACGGATTAATGCTATGCCACCAAGAGAATGCACTACCTCTGGATGGAATTGAACCCCGTAAAGTTTCCTTTCGTGGTCAGCGATCGCAGCACAGGGGGTATTTTCTGTATGTGCCAGCAATTCAAACCCTGATGGCATTTGGGTAACAGAGTCTCCGTGACTCATCCACATGGTAGTGCCATCTTCAACATTAGTGAGCAAATCTGTAGGATCATCAATACACAATGATGCTTTGCCGTACTCACCTCGGTCAGCCTTCGCCACTTCCCCACCGAGTTGGCTTACCATTAGCTGCATCCCATAGCAAACACCCAAGACGGGTATTCCCAAATTCCAGATTTCTGAGTCACAATGGGGAGCGTTATCACCATAAACCGAACTCGGCCCACCAGAGAGGATGATTCCCTTGGGATTGAGTTGGCGCAATTGTTCGGAAGTAGTGCGATAGGATAAAACTTCAGAGTATACTTGAGTTTCTCGGATGCGACGGGCAATCAACTCAGAATATTGAGAGCCAAAGTCTAAAATTACAATCAATTGGCGATCGAGCCGCCCAACATTTTCCAATGTTTGGGGCGCTTGTTCAGTTGGTAGAGTCACCGTTGTATTCATGACGGGAGTGTTATATCTGCTAAGGGTAGATGCTTTGTGGTCTATGGTGATGCTATTATTCAGCCTGGTTAGGCTGATAATGGTAGAGAAGTCCTAGACAAACGCGAGGTTATGTGTGTTTGTCTAGTCCGGTAGTCGGAGACGGTATTAGAACGATAAACTTACCCTAGAGTGGTTACTTAAAAGATTATTTATTTGAATTGTTTACGATTATTCATAATAAATTAACATAATTTTTCCATCAACAGAGCAGCAGTTTTACTCTTCACGATAATTTTGCGATCGCGATCGAACAGAATCGAGCCACAGACTGTAACTGCTGTGCCACTTTCGCTATGGTTTTGGATGTATTCTTGAGAACGAACATCGATGGTTTCGGCGATCGCACTGTAAACTTGATTTACCCAATCACTAGCAGTTGTAGCATCTAGTGATTTTAGATATGTTAGGGCTGCTTCGGCGGTAGCACTGTCAAACACAGCTTGGATATCTGCTGATTTTAAACCTGCGATCGCACAGTGCGCGGTCAAAATTTCTCTCCGTCCGTCAGCCAAGTAGTGATGAGTGTGAAAAATCCCCCCCGCCAGCTTGATCAGCTTTCCGTGATAGCCAAATAATAAGATTTCTTTCACACCTAGCACATCAGCTTCTACTAACATTGGGCCGAGCCAGTTAGCAGTTTTGACCAATTGTTCGGGATTAATCCCTAGTTTCCGCGCTAAATCTAAACCATTTTCCCCGATACAGAATACTAAAGTCTCAAAACGACTAGCTTTATTTTGTAATTCTGTCCGAAAAACTGCAAGCTGATCTGGTGTACTTAAAGGTTGAGAAATACCGGTTGTGCCTAAAAGCGAAAGTCCTTCAACCACACCAAAAGCAGAATTTGAAGTCCGAACAGCTAGCGATCGCCCTTCAGGTAGAATAATCGTCACCGTGATTTTTTCTCCCGGTGCTAGCATCCCTTGCAAGTTTTCTTTTAAGAGCCTTTGAGCATAAGCATAAATAGCTGGCTTGTCATCAGCATTCGCCTGTTTGCCAATTCCTTCCCCGCCTTTAATGATTACAGCATCATCACCCTGTTCTCGCCATTCCACCAATGCCCAAATCGGTGTATTTTTAGTCAAATCGAGATTATCACCAGGATCGCTGCGAGTTATTGCTAAAGCTGTATTCTCAGATAATCCTGCTACCTGTTCAATTGGAATTTCGGCGATTTGAGTCGGTTCAATCAAATCTACAGATGCTAAAGTTAGGGGTTTGCGATCGCGTAACCAGTGTAAAGCTGCAACAGCAGCAGCACAGGCAAAGACGGGAAGTGTGTATCCAGAACGGGACATTTTTTAAATTTAAAAATCAAAATAATTCTTCAACTGCGATCGCGCAGCGTCACCAAGCTTCGCTACCTATCAATGTACATGCGCCACGAATCGGGCATACGCTGCTCCAGCAACCTGAGATGAGCGCTAAACCCGACGAATGGACTATCGGACACCACATCGTAAAGCCCTTTGCCCCAGTCTTCAATATCTCTCTCCTCGTAACGAGCGATAAGAATCCCCAAGTCGAAAACTAAAATACCAGTGATACCAAGCCAACGATAAAGAGCATAAACGACTGTTGCAATGGCAGGCAACTGAATCGGACGAGCGCCTGCCGCTCCCACCGCAGTTCTGAAATTAATTTCGTATCTGAAGTTTTCAAAATCAAGTTCGCCCTCGTTCTCGAAACCCTCAATTTTACCAAACGAGAACTCCATGCTCAAGAATCTGTCAAACCAATCTTCTGTGTCACCTAAATACGGAGCCAAAGAGCAACCCAGGCACTCGTTAATTTGAGCCAAATCTTGAGGATAGTTGAAGAAGTAGCCTATCTTGTAGCTCATATTTCCTATTCTATCGGTTCCACCCAAGCCACGCGCGACGGCAGAACTATTTATTATACGCAACACTTTCCATACAAGTCCCCATATTGGGTAATTATACAGAATGCCAAGCATGTTTATGATTCATTAACGGATTTATAACAATGGTTACGCCATCACCAAAAAACGAATCAGCATCTCCTCTGGTGCATTGGAATAAGCTTGGTGGAATGCCTGTTTTGCCTCGCTGCTCAGGTTACTACGTTGTAGCAAGTTTCGTACAATTTCCCAACGTTGTTCTCGACTAAATTGTTTTTGCGTGTTCGTATCCTGTGACTGTTGCATCTAAGCCCATCCAAATAACAAGTCTGTCTTAACTAAGATCGCCTTCGCCTGACCAACACCTTGAGTCAATAATCCATGAAATAATCCGATCGCACAGATTTTCGTCTACAAGCAGTTTCACAGAGATACCACAAATAACTGATTGTGGCGATCGGCAGCAAAAGCTAGACACGCTTTGATGTCTTCGGAAGTTAATTCCGAAAAATTCTCTAGGATTTCTGCTTCAGTCATTCCACCAGCAAGATATTCCAAAATATCATAAACAGTGATTCGCATTCCTCGGATACAGGGTTTACCACTGCGTTTTCCAGGCTCAATCGTAACAATGTCGTGGTAATTCATAAAAAAGTACATAACTTTTGAGATTTATGTGTTAATCACTGCCACCAGGAGATTAATAGTAAAATGACAAAATTGAGTAAGTCTTTCGGCAAAATTACGAATTACGAATTAATCAGACTCCCACTTCTGATAATAGAGCTTCCATATCTTCCCAATAAATTCCTTGTTGAATATAACGGGGTGCTTCAGGATTATAAGGACTCGCTACTCGGTCAATATTGAGGATAATTGCCCCATCTGGCAGAACTGGTACATCTGCATCAAATGCTGTTGGACGCATCAATGAACTAGAAAAGCCTTTAAAAATAGCAATTTTATCTTGCTCATCGGCAATTTCCACCGTTACAATTAGGACTTCTTGGGGGCGTTTAGCGGTGTATTGTTCCAGCCGCTTACCAATGGAATTCATTTTTTTAAAACTATGGGTATGGTTGCGTAGCGACAGTTATTGTGGTGAGGCTGAACGTCCTTGCTTGCCCAGCTTAATCAGAACAAAATAGCTTAAGTAAACCACATAAATTACTAAACTAGTTATGCCAAGAAAACCTAAAAATTCAGCTTTGCTATTAGCATGAAAATATTCTTTAAATAACAATGGAACCTCGAACCAGACGCGACAATAGGCAGTCTTCATCATATTGCCAGAAAAAGCACAACCCAAAAATGGGATAAAGGCTAGTGTACCCAAAAAACAATAAACAGTTGTAGCCCAGCGCCAAGAGGTAAAAATAAATTTCAAAGCGCCACTGGTTTGATACTCAATTTCATCGTTGATATCCACCCAGAACCACAGCGAAGCTACGATCAAAATCTGAGCCATCAATCCAGAGATAAAGCTAACTGGATACTGGGCAATCATTAAGTAAATCGTGATTGCCACCAGGCTTGATACTCTCCAATATATACTCAATAAGCGTTGTATACTTTCTACTTTTTGCACAAATGCCCAAATCAGAAGAATTAGCGGAATAATTACCAGAAATAATACTGCCAATCGGTAATCAATCCAGACGAAAGGGCGAAACCAAATATCATAGTCCATAGTTTTTCTCAAACGATAAATAAAACAATTTAAACTAAAAGCAAGTATCTATAACTGACAAACTTGTAAGCTATTAGCTAGCTAGTAGTCTATCTATATTACAAACAGTTTAATCAAAGCACAAAATCTAGCTTCAAGACTGCGCTCTAATCTCTTGGTGGAAGCAAGTGGCTACCCAACTTATACCATTTCACACAATTTATGCTATAAACACGTTTGTAGGGGCATACAGATGTACGCCCCTACAGACAACTCATTCGTTGCAAAGATTTTTGGAAAAGCTATTACATGGTAAATTGTTTAATTTACTTTCCTAAATCTCTCTATTTGGCAAAAAACAAGCAACTCAAATATCCTTAACTTAGATTTTGCACCTACTTGTAGTAGCATCAGGGAGTCTATTAAAAACCTACCCAGCAGCTATATACTTGATACTCGCGGAGTAAACCCCAATTTTCTTGGATGTAAAGGTTTGTTTTTCAAGATAAAAATTCTCAAACTTTAACCCTGATACATCCGTAACTCCAGATATTTCATCAATTTTTTGCCCGTTGGAGAAAATTATGAAAGAGGGAGAGTACGGTTTTAGGCGGAAGTAGCGTAAAAGTGCGAAATCTCAGTAAGTAAACCTTGGTTTCTTGGTGACGAACGAATAGAAAATTTACCTAATTTCAATTTCTAGTCGTCATAAACCCGGCATTCAATTGCATCTGGGTTGTCATCACAATACTGTTCTAGAGAATTTTTTGGCTTGCTTTGGCGCTTGTGGGAAGCTTCAGCTTGCAATTCTTCTACTGCATCCCAAGCAGCAGCACACTCTGGTGAACTGCTACCATTAACGTCACAGACAGTACGCGCTTGTTCTACTTCTTCTTGAATTTGGTCTTGGATGCCGCTCTTTGTTGTTTCTTGGATGTTAGTCATTGCTTTAGTCTCGTTGTGTGTTGTTAATACTAGTATAGAAAAAGTTCAGTAATGGCAGATTTTAGCTTGATTACTAACTATTCTAACCATTCAGTTCATAAGTTAGTACTTTAGCCTATTGATTTATAACCAATACAGTAAACTGCCGCATCTGTAATGCATTCATCTTTATTTTTTAAGATTTTGTGGAATTAGTACCATAGATAAACAATCATACAATATATTTAGATGCATCTATATAGGCAATGACAACCCCAGCTTCTTGGGATGGAGGAGACAAAAGGCTGGCACTAATTCTTGTAGGATGCAATTCTTCCGAAAATAAAATATCAAAACCTACTAGCCCAAAAAGAGAAAGAAGCTCAAAACTCATGGCAGACCAAATGCAGTGGGCAAACGCCCTATCAACCCGTCATTCTTTAGAAGCCGCAGTTACAGATGTGGTGGAACGAGCTGTCTCATCATTGACAGCACCTGCGGATCTAGGACTGGTATTCATTTCGTCTGCTTTTGCGAGTGAGTATTCCCGATTATTACCCTTGTTAACTGAAAAACTTTCTGTACCAGTGCTAATTGGCTGTAGCGGTGGCGGTGTAATTGGGACGACAGTTGGCGGAGAAACCCAAGAATTAGAAGCCGAACCAGCTATTAGCTTGACTTTAGCACATCTTCCAGGGGTGAAGATTCAAGTCTTTCATGTTGTTGCTGAAGAATTACCTGACTTAGATAGTTCTCCAGATGCTTGGGTTGATTTGATTGGTGTGCCAGCATCACCGACACCTCAGTTCATATTGCTGTCTAGTTCTTTCGCCTCTGGAATCAACGATTTGTTGCAGGGGTTAGATTTTGCTTATCCAGGATCGGTGATTGTGGGAGGACAGGCGAGTGGTGGAGGGATGGGTGGGCGTGTTGCCTTATTTTGTAATGAGACTGATGGCGAGGAATGCCAAAGCCTGCATCGTGAGGGAACTATCGGGATAGCTTTGACTGGCAATATTGTTTTGGAAACGATTGTAGCCCAAGGATGCCGGCCAATTGGTAAACCATTGCAAGTTACAAAAGCCGATCGCAACATCATTTTAGAGTTAGATGAGCAAGTGCCGCTAGTGGTGTTGCGAGATTTGATTGCCGGTCTTAGCGAACACGAACGGATTTTAGCACAGCACTCTCTGTTTGTTGGTGTGGCGATGGATGAGTTTAAGCTAGCTTTGCAACAGGGAGACTTTTTAATTCGTGGTATTCTTGGGGTCGATCCAGCAGCTGGGGCGATCGCAATTGGCGATCGCGTCCGTCCCGGTCAAAGGCTGCAATTCCACCTGCGCGATGCCCAAGCCTCTGCTGAAGACCTAGAATTACTCCTCCAAAGTTATCAAAATCAAACCCAACGAGAATCTGAACCCTCTGCCGTAGCCGCCTTAATGTTTGCCTGTCTGGGGCGAGGTGAAGGACTCTATGGTAAACCCAATTTCGATTCTGAACTATTTCGCCGCTACGTCAGCGATATTCCTGTAGGCGGCTTTTTCTGTGGTGGTGAAATCGGCCCTGTCGGTGGCAGAACCTTCTTACATGCCTACACTTCCGCATTTGGAATTTGTCGCCAAAATCAGTTATGAATTAGACTGCTGACTTTTCGCGGTGTTCAGATCCCCGACTTCATTTAAGAAGTCGGGGATCTAATTTTTTACGAATTACCTAACTGTGCTTCTATATTTGCAGATATATATCAAGATAAACTTTTTGAATATTTGTATATATATAAATATATTTATAATGTAGGCTAGTTTAAATATCAATTTATACCTTGTATTCTTTAACAAAAAGTTAGATGATTGATTGGGAAAGCCCATAGTTATAGGTTAGTTGATAATAATGCCAATATAATTGATTATTTTTTCTGATTCGTGGGCAGAAAACATCTGATATTCATCTGAAATTTATTCATGTCGGAGTTGAAATAATCCAATGCTACAAGGATGGATTCAAATTGCATTAACGCTACTAATTATAGTAGCAATTACTCCATTTTTTGGGCGCTATATGGCGCGTGTCTACCTAGAAGAAAGGACTTTTCTCGACCCAGTTTTGAATCCGATTGAGCGACTGCTTTACGCCTTGGTTGGCGTTACGGGTAAAGAAAATATGACGGGCTGGCAGTATGGACGGGCAATCGTCTACAGCAACGTAGTAATGGGGTTACTGCTTTTCTTTATCATTACGAATCAGGGATGGTTGCCCCTCAATCCCACGGGAATAAATGCTCCAACTTGGGATACAACGCTGCATACTACTATTTCCTTTATTACTAATACCAACCAGCAGCATTATTCTGGTGAAACCTACCTGAGCTATGCCAGTCAAATGTGGGGACTGGGTTATCACATGTTTACCTCTGCTGGCACTGGTTTGGCGGTAGGAATTGCTTTTATTCGGGGATTGACGGGTAGATCGTTAGGCAACTTTTATGTAGACCTAATTCGCTCAATTACCCGAATTTTGCTGCCTATTTGTATTGTGGGCGGGATTGTGATGATCGCTGCTGGTGTTCCTGAAACTCTGGCGGGTGTCGCTGTATTTCCGACCTTGGAAGATCCGAATATTAGTCAGGCGATCGCTCGTGGCCCTGTTGCCCATTTTGAAATTATCAAGCAATTAGGCGAAAACGGCGGTGGCTTTTTCGCCATCAACTCAGCACACCCATTTGAAAATCCCAGCGCATTTACGAATTTAATTCAGATCGTGGCCATGCTTTCGATTCCCACGTCGCTGATCTACACTTATGGTTTGTTTGCCAATAACACCAAACAAGCGTGGTTACTCTACAGTATGGTCGGTGTTATTTTTCTCGGATTTCTGATTGTGACTGCAATTGGAGAATACAACGGCAATCCGGCTGTAAATACGCTTTTGGGCAGTCAGCAACCGAATCTAGAGGGTAAAGAAGTCCGATTTGGTTGGGCAGAATCGGCATTATTTGCGGTAAGTACAACCGGAACCATGTGCGGCGCAGTCAACAGTTTCCACGACTCATTCATGCCCACAGGCGGTTTTATTTTTCTTTCTAATATGTTCTTGCAAATCATGTGGGGTGGACAGGGTACAGGAACAGCTTACTTGTTTGCCTATAGCATTCTGGCGGTATTTGTAACAGGTTTGATGGTGGGACGCACGCCAGAATTTCTGGGACGGAAGATTGAAAAGCGGGAAGTCGTACTTGCTAGCTTCTTGATTTTGCTAGTTCACCCGATCGCCATTTTAATTCCGGGGGGAATCGCCTTAGCTTTTCCTGACCAATTGGCAGGGATTAGCAATCCTGGCTTTCATGGCTTTTCTCAGGTGATTTATGAATATGCCTCAGCTGCTGCGAACAACGGTTCTGGGTTTGAAGGTTTAGGAGATTCACAACCTTCTCCGTTAGCGATCGCTACAGGGACAAAAACAACTGCAACCGCTTTGTGGTGGAACTTGAGTACCTGCTTCAGTTTACTAGCTGGCCGCTATATCCCAATTTTAGGTTTGCTGTTATTAGCAGATAGTATGTCTCGCAAGCAAGCTGTTCCCTACACCACTGGGACACTGCGAACCGATACCGGACTATTTACAGGCGTTACCGCAGGCGTGATTTTAATCTTGGGCGCACTTACATTCTTCCCAGTGCTGGCATTAGGCCCGATCGCAGAAGCCTTTTTTATCAGCAAAGGCATCGGGTAAGGAGGGAGAGGGAAGGGGCAAGGGAACAAAGGGAATTAGAAAGATTGTTCATCCACCTCTGAACTCCGTCAATCCACCTTTGAACTCCGTTCATCCACCTCTGAACTCCGTTCATCCACCTTTGAACTCCGTTCATCCACCTCTGAACTCCGTTCATCCACCTTTGAACTCCGTTCATCCACCTTTGAACTCCGTCCATCCACCTTTGAACTCCGTTCATCCACCTTTGAACTCCGTCCATCCACCTTTGAACTCCGTTCATCCACCTTTGAACTCCGTTCATCCACCTCAAAGACTGATGCCCAAAATTTAATATATGCCAACTACTACTGATTCTCCTTCAGCCCGTACTCCATCTGGAACTCGTGACTCGCGCAGGCACACCCCCAAGACAGATATGCGGGGACTTTACCAAAGAGCAATTCGGGAGTCATTTATCAAGCTCGATCCGCGAATTACTGTCAAAAACCCAGTTATGTTTGTTGTTTGGGTGGGGACAATTGTCACCTTCTTAGTAACCCTGAACCCAAATCTGTTTGGCACAGTCCAAGCAGATATCAACCAACAACGCTTGTTAAATGGGTTGATTACCTTCATTCTCTTTTTCACCCTCGTTTTTGCCAACTTTGCCGAAGCCGTAGCTGAAGGACGCGGTAAAGCACAGGCTGATTCACTGCGATCGACGCGATCGGATACGATCGCTAATAAAATCCTCCCTGATGGTTCCATCCAACAAGTCAATTCTACGGAACTGCGACGGGGCGATTTAGTTAAGGTGAGCGCCAATAATATGATTCCCTCCGATGGGGATGTGATTAAAGGCATCGGCTCAGTGGATGAATCTGCGATTACTGGGGAATCTGCCCCGGTACTGAAGCAACCAGGTACAGATATTGCCAGTTCGGTGACAGGAGGTACACGCCTCCTCTCAGATGAGTTGACAATTCGCATTAGTGCCGATCCTGGTCAAGGCTTTATCGATCGCATGATTTCTCTGGTAGAAGGCGCACAACGCAGCAAGACTCCCAACGAAATTGCTTTGACGGTGTTGTTGGCAGTGCTAACGCAGGTATTCTTGATTGTAGTGTCAACCATTCCTCCTTATGTGAGCTACATCGCCAACTTTATCAGTACAGCTTTTGGCCCGGAAGCGGGAAACAATTTACGGACTGGTGGTAGCATTGCGATTCTCATCTCGCTATTAGTAGCTTTGATTCCCACAACTATCGGTGGTTTGCTCAGTGCGATCGGGATTGCAGGGATGGATAGAGTTGCTCAATTCAACGTCATTGCTACCTCTGGTAGAGCAGTAGAAGCTTGCGGTGACATCAACACCTTGGTGCTAGATAAGACAGGCACGATTACCTTGGGGAACCGGATGGCTGATGAGTTTATTCCTTTGGATAATCACTCATTAGAAGAAGTGGCGCGAGTCTCCCTAGCTGCTAGCTTGTTTGACGAAACACCAGAAGGCAAGTCAATTGTAATATTGGCAGAAAAGTCTCAGGTTGCGGTAGATTTCAATATCGATAAAGCCGAAGGTGTGGAATTTTCGGCGAAAACCCGGATGAGTGGCACAAATCTACCAGATGGCAAACAAATTCGCAAAGGAGCAGTGGATGCTATTAAAGGATTTGTCCGTTCTCGTGGTGGTAACGTTAGTGATGATGTAGACGTAGCTTATGAGCGAGTTTCCCGGTTAGGCGGTACACCTTTAGCTGTTTGCCAAGATGACAAAATTTATGGTGTTATCTACCTTAAAGATATTGTCAAACCTGGACTGCGGGAACGATTCGATCAACTTCGCCGCATGGGTGTTCGTACCGTTATGCTCACAGGTGACAACCGCATTACCGCTTCGGTAATTGCTGAAGAAGCTGGGGTGGATGATTTCATTGCTGAAGCGACTCCAGAAGACAAAATTGAGGTGATTCGCTCCGAACAATCTCAAGGTAAATTGGTGGCAATGACCGGGGATGGTACTAACGATGCACCAGCTTTGGCTCAAGCAAATGTGGGTGTGGCAATGAACTCTGGGACACAAGCTGCCAAAGAAGCTGCTAACATGGTGGATTTGGACTCTGACCCCACGAAGCTAATTGACCTAGTAACTATAGGTAAACAGTTGCTAATTACTCGTGGAGCCTTGACAACATTCTCCATCGCTAACGATATTGCCAAGTATTTTGCCATCATTCCGACTATCTTTGCGGCTGCTGGCATCGGCGCACTGAATATTATGGGATTAAAGAGCGCCCAATCTGCGATCGTCTCGGCGCTGATTTACAATGCTTTAATTATTCCAGCACTAATTCCGTTAGCACTTAAAGGGGTAAAGTTTTTACCTTTAACAGCAGATCAACTGCTACGTCGCAACATCTTAATCTTTGGTCTTGGTGGCATCGTTGCTCCCTTTATTGCTATCAAACTGATAGATATTATCTTACCTTTGTCTTAATTTACTATGAAACCCGTTCATACCCGCCGCACTATCCTTGCATCCCAAGTATTAGAAGAAATAACTGATATCTGGTGTCAATGGCGTAGACAAAAGCTGCCACTGTATTTGTTCTTGGCAATGTGTTTCAACTTAGTGGTTGCACCTCTAGTCTATGCAGCTACTGGTGAAGAACTTTCCCGCAGCCAATCTTGGGGATTGGGACTGTTAGGAATGGTGACGTTAGGGCTTTCCATCTATTTATTTTTTGTAATGTTTGTACCGGAGAAATTCTAATGAGTTTTGCACGTGAAGCCGGTAGAGCTGTTCGTTCTACCCTGGTACTCTGGGTTATTGGTGCGATTATTTATCCTTTTGCGATGATTGCTATCGGGCAGATTGCATTTCCGTTTCAAGCAAACGGCAGTCTACTGAAAAATAGCGCAGGTCAAGTTGTGGGTTCTGCTTTGATTGGTCAACCTTTTACTAGCGATCGCTATTTTAACAGTCGTCCCAGCAGCACCAGCTACAGTACAGCCGACCCCAAAAAGGACGATGCCGGAGTTTTGAAAACTGGGATTTCTGGCGCTAGTAACTTGGCTCCCAGTAATCCCGCATTGCTAGAACGCATCAAAGGTAAAGATGATCCAGACCCCAGCAAAAAAATTGAAGGCGATTTGCCTCGTCTGAAAAAAGCAGGTGTACAGTCAACTGGCGATTTAGTCTACACCTCTGGTTCCAGCCTTGACCCTCACATTACCCCAGAAGCTGCGATCGCGCAAATTGCACGAGTAGCGAAAGCCCGAGGATTTCAGCCGAACCAACTAGAAACTTTAATTGCCCAAAACACTGATGGCCGCTTTCTCGGCATATTTGGCGAACCTGGAGTTAATGTGTTGAAGCTGAATTTAGCTCTGGATGGGGTTAAAAAATAAGTCTCTACTGTTCAAAATTATTATCCAAGGCTCAGATCCCCGACTTCTTAAAGAAGTCGGGGATCTTGTTTTTTAAATAAGCCTATATCTCTAAATATATGCTTATTTAATAATATCTAATCCATTTTATATATCTGTAAAATATATCTAAGAAAAAATATTTTATGTGTAAAATGTTGCACAATAATATTAGAGTTAAAAAATATTTCGTGTTGACAAACAAAAAATCTTTAGAACCAAGCTTATTTGGTGTTTTAATCCAAGCTAATAGCATTTACTGCGGCATTGATTTAACTGAGATTCAGTTACCCGATAAATGCGCTTTTTTAGGAATTTTAAGACAGAATCAAGTCCTTTCACTAACAGATAATCCTACTATTTTTGTAGGAGACTACATTTTAGCTATAGCAACCCATCCGATGATGATTCCTGCCCTAAAAGTTACTCTTAAGAAAATTCATTCTGTGTACTATTCCCTCAACAGTTGCTTGCTAGAAGCTCGACTAACAGCCAGTCAATCTGTTAATCCAGATGATTCAGATATCCCAAATACTTTTAATTCCACATATTATTAGATAAATGAACATTTACTTCTTTTCTTATCATGCACCTGACCCAAATATGATTAAAGATTTAGGTGCTACGATTACAACCCAATTTAAGGGCGAAATTAGCGATATTCAGTCTAAAGGCAATCAGATATTTTTTATCGAAACTCTGTTTATGGGTGGGCAAAGAATTAGAGCCAGTCATACTATTCCGACTGAATCGATTGTGATTGTTGAAGCTCCACCCATATTACAAGGAGATTGGTTAGCAGCAGGAGTTTCTACACTTTTGGTTACTCGGATGAAGCCAGAAACTACCGCTTGGGGTGCTGTTGTCCTCAACTATTGGAGATTAATCCAGATTCATAAGATTGAAATTATTACTTCTCCTTGGAGCAGTAATACCAATACAGACACAGTTAGCGATCGGGCAGCAAGTGAAGCAAAGTTACAAACAGTGAATACTTCTGATTCATTTTCAATGGCAAATTTCTTCCGAAAACTGAGATGGAAAACAAGCAAAACAGTAGTTTCTCACTAGTTTCTGAAGATGTTTAATTAACATGACCTTTACTGAATCTAAGTCTGACTAACTAAAGGTTTCAATATGCATACTTCGGGGCTTTTCCAACTTTATATATCTGCCCAAAAAACTGTTCATCAGTCTACCCTGATTGAAGCCAACCTGGGAAATACAACACAAAATAACTCCAAACCACAGGGCGGTGATATTCCTTTTGTAGCAGTACTTTTGGCTCATATTTCCTTCATGATTGTTTGGGGAATTGTCGTTTATCTCGTTTCATCTGTCTCCAAAGCACTAGAAGATCCCCCAGAAAATGCGGTACAAGATAAAGATAAAATAGTCAGCATCAAACATGTACAGCAACATCCCTGTAAAAACTGCCAATTTTTTCATAAAAACTCTTATCTAAAGTGTGCAGTAAACCCTGCCACTGCTCTAACGAAAGAAGCGCTCAATTGCTCTGACTACAGTCCTAAATAGGTGAGTCCATCGCTGGCGAAGCTTCCAGATTATGCTCCAAGGTTTTGTGCAAATCTTTCTTACCCTGTTCTTAGTTGTGATGTCAGTACCGATCGCAGGACACTACCTAGCTAAAGTCTTCTATATGGAAAGAACCTGCCTCGATGCTGTAATGAACCCACTGGAGCGCTTAATTTATCTCTTTATAGGTATTGAACCGCAAAAGAGCATGACTGGAAGAGAATATGCGATCGCTCTTTTACTCAGCAATACAGCAATGGCAGTTTTAGCATTACTACTGCTGCTCTTTCAGAGTTTACTACCGTTAAACCCCACCAATTTAGGGATGCCCACTTGGGATACAGCACTGCATACCACCATTTCTTTCTTAGTTGCTGCCGATTTGCAACACTATGTCCCAGAAACCACAATGTCTTACCTGAGCCAGATAACAGCCTTGGGTTTCTTGATGTTTGTTGCACCTGCTACCGGATTAGCGGTGGGAATTGCCTTCATTCGCGGCTTAACAGGTAGACCTTTGGGTAACTTTTATGTGGATTTGACTCGCTCGATTACGCGAGTACTGCTACCCTTGGCGATCGCTATTACGGTGTTGTTGATGTTGGGTGGTGTGCCTCAAACCCTTGCCGTCCCGGTAAATTTTACCACCTTAGAGGGAGCAACTCAAGCGATCGCTCGTGGCCCCATTGCCCACTTTGAAAGCATCAAAATGCTGGGTGAAAACGGTGGAGCCTTCTTTGCTGGTAACTCTGCTCATCCCTTTGAAAATCCCAATGGCGGTACAAATTTGCTGCAAGTAGTAGCAATGTTGCTGATTCCCACGGCATTACTTCATACCTACGGGATCTTCATGGGTAACTTAAAACAGACTCGCCTACTGTTTTGGATGGTGTTCGCCATTTTTGTAGTCTTAATTAGCGTAACTGCGATCGGGGAATATCAAGGCAATCCCGCCGTGAATGCCCTGTTGGGTAGTCAGCAACCCAATTTGGAGGGTAAAGAAGTCCGGTTAGGTTGGGCGGAAACTGCCTTATTTGCGATCACCACAACAGCAACCATGACTGGTTCTGCTAATGGGATGTTCGACTCGCTGATGCCATCCGGTGGATTTTGTGCTTTGCTCAACCTATTTTTGCAAGTGATTTGGGGAGCTATGGGCACTGGAGCCGCTTCTTTGGTGGTGTATATGTTTTTGGCAGTATTCCTGACTGGCTTAATCGTAGGACGAACGCCAGAGTTTTTGGGACGGAAAATCGAAAAACGGGAAATTACCTTAGCAAGCGTCATTATTCTGATCCACCCACTATTGATTTTGCTGCCTAGTGCTATCACCCTAGCTTTTCCTGATCAACTTGCAGGCATGAGTAATCCTGGTTTTCATGGTTTTACCCAGGTGATTTATGAATATGCATCGGCGGCGGCGGGTAACGGTTCCAGTTTTGAAGGCTTGGCAGATACCCAACCCGCCTCAACTGCTTTGTGGTGGAACCTGACAACAGCATTTACCCTCTGCATGGGGCGGTTTATTCCGATCATTGCGTTACTACTGCTAGCAGATAGTCTGTCGTGCAAGCAACCCGTACCGATCTCAATCGCAACTTTAAATACAGATACCCAACTATTTACTAGCGTGACTGCTGCCACCATTTTGATTCTGGGAGCATTGACATTTTTTCCTGTTCTGGTTCTAGGCCCTGTTGCTGAAGCCTTCCAAATCGCCATAAAAAGATAAGTTTTAATTCCTCACTTTTCGATTGGAGTTGGCATTTATGAATCTCTTGTTACGACCTTTGATTCCGATGGCATTTTTCCTTACTCCCTCCTTAGTTAACCAAGGTAATGATTTGCTTCGACACCATGTAATTCAACAGCTTCAAGAAACTAGAAAATGTTTTGGCTGTAATTTATCGGGAGTTAACTTTTCCGGGGCAAACTTACAAAAAGTTGACTTGCGATCGGCAAATCTTCAGGGAGCTAACCTCAAAAATGCTAATCTCCGATATGCAAATTTAGAGTGGGCAGATATTCGGAATGGAAATCTGCAAGGAGCCGATCTAACTGGAGCTATCCTCAAGAATACATTGCTAGCTGATGCTGATTTACAAAAGGCTAACTTGGAAGCATCTAACCTAGAAGGAACCGATTTTAGAAATGCCAATCTTAGCCACGCTAATTTAATCAAAGCTTCCAAAAATAACGACATCCAGGGTCGTAATTCTACAAATCTTTGTGAAACAGTATTACCAAATGGGACGATTTCAAATCGCTGTAATTAGTAACCAGATATCTAAAACAAACACAGGTTTTATATGAATGAGACTTTCACAAACATAATAAGATTAAAACCATGTTAATCACTATTGGTCGGAAGTAAATTAATGGTACAAGCAAATTATCAAGATAAAAATAGCTTTCTCTGCCCTCGGAGTAGCTATCACGGTCAAATTAAGCCGGAGAATCTAGTATTTAATGCTAACCTCCAAGAATTTTCTCAAAAAATTAGCTATATCACTAGTTTAGAAACAAGTGGGAGACTATCTCCAGAAATAGCTTTTTGTCAAATAGCGGCACTCTGGAAACAGTTAGAAGATAGTAAAAATAAGCTGAAAATTGGTAGCGATTGATCAGTTTAATTTAGTTGACTAATCATGATATTTAACAACAACAATGCATTGATTAGTTGCATGAAAATGTTTAAACACCTAAACAGAGTTTGAACTTGTAAAACTTCATTTGAAAACCTTAAACACATTTTATGAAATCAAAAGAGACAATATTTGTTATTCCGACTCATCGACTCCGAGATGTAGCAGAGACCATCGAAAAGTATGATGAGAATTTCCGGGCAAATGGTCATGCGGTAAAAATTATCGTTTTTGATGATTCCAGCATTGCCAACCATGAGAAATATTACCCACTTTTAGAGCAGACTAAGACAGTCAATGATGTGTATTATGTCGGCCCTCAGCAGAAAGAAGAATTTATTACATTTTTAAATGAAAGACTGCGCGATCGCAAGCTAGAATCACTCGTCAAAAACTTATTCCGACCTAGTTACGGAGGGAATCGTAACTTCACCTTAATGTATACCCTTGGTCATTTAATGGTCAGCGCAGATGACGATATGCGACCAGATGCCTTAATTGAAACTAGCCCAGAATCTTTAACAGGCGATGAAATATGTCGAGGAAAATTAATCAAGTCTACCCAACAAGGCGGCTATGTCCATAAATCTTTTGACTTACTCACGGCTTTTAGTGATGTTCTAGGTAAAAGAGCTAGCCAAGTACCAGAAAACTTTGAGGCTGGAGAATTGGTTGTTGATACAGCAATGGATTTAGAAACCAACACAACCAAAGGTTACTTTCGAGAAAATAGCCTCGTCTTACAACAGGGAAGAGTCTTGAATAATGCGATCGTCAAGATTGCCCAAACTTTTCGCACAGGAACGAATGATATTGATACACTTGATTTTATTCACATGTATCTCAATGATGAAAATCAAATCAGTCCTAATGACCTGAATGATTACTATATTCTGACTAATTTTCGACCTGTCATTACCAACAAAAACTGGAGAATGGATTGTGGAGTTGCTGGATATGATAATCAGCTAGGTTTACCACCCTTTTTTCCAACTAGGCTCAGATTTGAAGATTATATCTATAGGATTTGGATACAACAAGAGGGTATTGCAGCTGCACACGTTGATGCTGTTCAGAACCATATTAGAAATAACTATATGCGTAATCCTCTCGCTAGCGAACTCTTTAATGAGGAAATATGCAGCCTGCTGAAAAAGAAGATTAAGAGCAGTGTTTATCATCTTGATGACTTGGGAATCAAGTTTGACTACTCTGGCGAGGTTACATTGCAAGACTCTGAAGAAATATTAGAAAAAATTTCTGCTATCCACCGTCAGGTAGTTAAAGCCTCAATATCTGCCGAAAATGAAGAACGTAAGCAATCACTTCAACTATTTGCTGAGAATTTATCGAGAGTATTTTATGGATTTGAACCAGACTTTTTTCAGCAAAACGTTTCCAGAATCATTGATGATGTCATTAGCCAATTTCACGGTTCTCTAGAAATATGGCCAACTCTAGTAGAAATCTGTTACTTTTATAAAGACAAAAAGGATTTACCACAAATTAGGGTTAAAAACAAGAAGGTAAAGTCTAGAAATGGTACCAAATCTAGCGAAATTATCGTATAGCTGCAATCTTTGTTAGGTTGCAATATATTGCGGCGATCGCCATTAAGTAGATTGTGTTTCTGTGAAGAGTAACAGAGTTCAATTTGTAGGTAAAGATTTACGACTTATATACCTATATATTAAGTCACTGCAATCTGATAAACTTTTTAACAAGTACAGTAACTGCCTGTTCTCTTTTTCTTGAACCCACTGATATCGGTTCTTTTTTAGGAAAGGAAAATAAAAAAATGTCTCATTTATTGTGGAAAACTCTGGCACTAAGTCCAGTAGTTTTGGGAGTGACGGTGTTGGTTTCCGCTAGAGTTATGGCTGCTGAAGTAGCAGACTCTTCTGAAGATATAAAGGCAAAAGCTGCTCAGACAGAAGCACCAATAGCTTCTAATGCTTCAATATTTATTCAAACAGAGCAACCAAAAGTTAATCAGCAATTGGTTGCCCAAAAGACTGATGACAATCAGGTTTTAGAAGAGATTAACCGCTACAGCAGTGAAAGCAAGAATCAGAATTCGCTGTCTCAAGTCACATCAGTTTCTCAGTTTTCTGATGTACAGCCGACTGATTGGGCGTTCCAAGCTTTGCAATCGCTGGTTGAACGCTACGGTTGTATTGCCGGATATCCGAATTCCACTTATCGTGGCAATCGGGCACTGACTCGTTATGAGTTTGCCGCAGGTTTGAATGCTTGTTTAGATCGGGTTAATGAACTGATTGCCACTGCAACTGCTGACTTGGTGAAAAAAGAGGATTTGGCGACTCTCCAGCGTCTGCAAGAGGAATTCTCGGCAGAACTAGCAACTCTGCGTGGCCGAGTAGATGCCGTAGAAGCACGGACTGCTGAACTAGAAGCAAATCAGTTTTCTACTACCACAAAATTGGTGGGTGAAGCTATTTTTGCCGTCACAGATAACTTTGGCAGCAACGACAACAACAACACTGTTTTCCAAGACAGGGTGCGCTTAGATTTGCAAACCAGCTTTACAGGTAAAGATATCTTGCATACTAGGCTGGCAACTGGTAATGCAATTGGATTGGTTTTACCAGGTGGCACATTTGAAGGGACTCAAACCTTTAACATATCCCCTTCTACCAACAACAGTGTTTTTATAGACTGGTTGTCCTATTACTTCCCCGTTGGCAACTCCCAAGTTTACGTAGCTGCTACTGGAGGTATTCACAGCGATTACGTTCCTACCGTCAACCCATACTTTGAGGATTATGATGGCGGTAACGGTGCTTTGTCTACCTTTGCCTCCGAAAGCCCAATCTATAGGATTGGCGGGGGTGCTGGTGGCGGTGTTAACTTAGCCTTTGGTAAAGGTGGCGGTGGCTTTCAACCTTCATTAACGCTTGGCTACTTGGCATCTCAAGCGAATAACCCTGGTGTAAATACGGGTTTAGTTGAGGGTAACTATGCTGCTTTAGGACAATTGAACTTAAAAGTAGGCGATCGCTTCACCTTAGCTGCTACCTATGTCCACGGTTATCATAATGGTGGTACTGTTTTATTCGATGCAGGTTCTGCGAGTACAACAACTGGTGTAGTCGGTACTGCACAAGCTAACTTTGTCGGTGCTGGCAATCCATATATCAGTAATTCCTACGGCTTTGAGGCTGCTTTCAAACCAAGTGACAAACTGTCGATTAGTGGCTTTGCACTTTACAGCGACATCACAGGACTTGGTGCTAATGATAATGGTCAAGTTTGGAGTTATGGAGCCGGGTTAGCTCTACCAGACTTCGGTAAGAAGGGCAACGTTTTAGGACTTTTCGCAGGTGTTGAACCTTATGTTGGAGGTAATCCTGGTGATAAGCCTTACCACTTTGAAGGTTTCTATAAGTATCGCGTAAACGACAACATCTCCATCACACCTGGGGTAATTTGGTTAACAAATCCTGGTCAAATTGCTGGCAACAATGATGATGCAATCATTGGTACGCTGAGAACTACTTTCACCTTCTAAAGGTTAACAGCAGCAGTAGGGGACATAGATGTCAGTGGTGTCATATTGAAACTAAAACCACTTTAAAACTTGGTTTCCAGCCCGTGGCTGGAAACCAAGTTTTAGACTACTGGCACGAGTAAAGGAAGTGGAGCCTACAATTAGAATATTGAGTTAAAGGTTGGAACTATGATATTCCTAATAACTGTTGACGTTGCTCTTGTAACCGTTACTAACCATACCTAATGCATTCATCTGGGAAAATCTTAGATGATCTAAAGTTTCCTGCATCATTGAAGAGTCTGTTTTGTCGAGCTTTACCACTAGCAATATGCCATCAGTATAGGGTGCTAGCAGACTAGTATCAGCTAGTCCCAAAATAGGGGGAGAGTCATAAATCACCAAATCAAAAGCGTTATGGAAATCTATCATTAGTTGCTTCATTTTTTCAGACGAGAGCAGCTTTGTAGGATCGGATGGTATGGGCCCAGAAGTTATTACAGATAATTGATTCATTGAGGGTAATTGTCGGATTACCTCACTCGTTGGCAGGTTTGTCGAGATTAAATTGCTTAATCCCGATAAGTTATTTAAACCTGATAAGGTGTGAATCTTGGGTTGGCGTAAATCAGCATCTACAAGTAGTACTCTTTGTCCCATACCTGTAGCTACTTGAGCTAAATGGAAGGCAATAGTAGATTTACCATCACCAGGCATCGCTGAACTAATAATGATGGAAGCAATAGGGCGCTCGGAACTCAGGAATTGGACATTTGTATAAAGTACCCGCAAAGCTTCTAGAAATTTTGCTGAATAATTGCTATGGACTTGATGTGCAAACCCAGGAACGCCTTTAAGAATGGGATTTAGGATTCTGGCTATGGAGAATCTTCGCCTGGAGATCCTATCTTGAATGCTTTCGACTTGCTTTTCAAATGGAATATTTCCTAACAAAGGTAGATTAACCTTCCCTTTGAGTATCTCAACGCTATGGTAGGTATTATCAAGCTTTTCTTGGAGTAGAGCAACACCGATTCCTAAAGCTATACTTGCAATCAATCCTGGTATTAAATAACGTTTGATACTCGAATCAGAGATAGGGACTTTCGGCTTACTTGGTGCCTCAAGTAACTGCCAACCAAGTTCTGTCTGAGATTTCTGAATTTGGAGATTTTCACGAGTAGAGAGAAAGCGATTCAGGCTCTCGGTCGCCACCTGTAATTTTCGCTGCAATTCAGTATATTGTCGTGCCAATATTGGCCATTGTTTGCGCTGGAGTTCAATTTTCCGTTCTACTTTAGCAAGCTCTTGGCTTTGCACTTCTAGAGTTTGAAGTTGAGTCGTTACTTCTGCAATTTTTGTACCCAGAAAGCGTTGCTCTTCGTTCTTTAGCAAAGGCAAGAGGCTTTTCCGTTTCTGTTTCAATGTTTGAATGGCTGGGTTATTATCTTGCAAACGAGTTGACTCTGTAGCAATTTGAACGTCTAGTTGCCGTACTTGGCCTAGTAGCTGCTGATACAAAATAGCATTATTTAGCACAGCCAGTTTGCCATTTTGTTCTTGTAGAAAAGAGAGATTGGCGCGAACTTCTGCAATTTTTCCGTCAACTATTTGTCGTTGCTCAGACAAATTGGTGATTTGATTAACAACTTGTTCAGACTGGGTCGCTGGGTCAACAAAGTCGTACTTTTGCCGGAACGTTTGCAGTTCTTTCTGAATCTGATCAACTCGATTTTGGATAAATGGCAGTTGTCTTTCAACGAACTGAATACCTTGTTGCAAGAGTGTTTGCCGCTTTTCACGACTGTAATCTAGATAATTATTTGCAATTTGGTCGAGTACAACTTGAATTTGATTTGGATCTTGGCTTTGATAACGAACTTCTATAATCTTGGTTTCAGCAAACCGAGAAATTGTTATGTTTTTGATCAGCGTATTATAGCTAATATCTGGATACTTAGCTTGTAACTGCTTTACAATCTTTCCCATCAATTCAGGACTCTTAAGAACCTGAATTTGACTTTCGTAATCTAGACCAGACTTGCTTATGTTAGTCTCTTTGACAATATCCACTACTTTGGTATCATCATTTACAGGTTCCACTAATAGGCGAAAATTGCCCTCATATACTGGTAGCTGCCGATTTAGTATCAAGCTAACAAAAACAACTGTCGTTAGAGTAATAGTTACCCCTGCAATCACTAGCGCTCGTCGCTGCAAAACACTCAGAAGTTGTAGAAAACTCCAATCACTCTCTTCGCCTTCAGATATGGGGAAAGGCTGAGGCTGAAGAAATGGAGTTACAGAGTTACTATTCTGGTGATAACTTGGGGATTGAGAAGAATGATTCTCCATCTATTTAATAATATAATACGTATTAATTTAGCTACAATAAATGTGGCTATAGGCTTTAGTAATACTACGTAAGTCAGCAATTACACAGGTGTTTATTATTAACCATGAGAGTGGAAAGCTTGCTTTGCTGCACAACATGTCATTAATGGGAGGTGGTAATCAAAATTTTGATTATCTGTGGATCTTGATTCATCTCTCAGGTTAATTTTAACTCTTATGCTTAAGTGTACTTAGTTGTAATCTTTTAAAGTTATAGACTTTTCAGATTCTAACTGATTAACTGGTGATAATAACGTCTTTGTTTTAAAGTATACATTTTTTTAGTCTTTTCTCATGGCTTAAGCCAAAATTAATTTCCAAATGATGTCAAAGTATGACTTTGATACCGACGATCAATCTATTAATATCAATCTGGTAACACTGCAAAAGAGACTAACTATACTTAATAAATTTACAAATTTTCCGAGATAAAAATTTATATCTAAGTAGAGTAGTAGCGTCAAAATATTGACAAAATAGACACTAAGTGCGGCACAGAAAGCTATAAAAAAATAGGTCTGGGGGACGCGTTGCTAATGACGGGTACTAATCACTAAGGCTAGAAAGACTGATAATTTAGGTCATCTCAGATTTAGCATTCGGATAATTTAATTTAATGCATAAGTCCTAAGCGACTACTTTTATGAAGTTTCTGTCTATGATCTTATCAAAAGATAAATTTTTGATGAAATGTATGGGTAAATTTTAAACATCCTTTTGTCATGGTATTGTTATAAGTAATTGGATGTCAGAACCAATATTGAATATAGTACTATATTTAATATTGCTATTATGTAACAAATATTGCTTAAAAAAATGTAAAATTAAGTAAGTGACAAAATCCAAAATTCAGTTGGCATAATTCGCCAATTCCTTAGCCGACATAAAGCTCATAGTAGCCGTTTAGACTGATTGTTATTTGTTGTGTTACCATCTCCTAAAATTTCGTGTATACAAAGTTAAATGAGTATAAATCCTTGTTAAGCAACTCAGTTTCCAGATATATCTGTGAATATAAGTAGGCTTGATGTATACCGATAAATTAATCTTATTAATAATTTTGCCTGGAGCAAATTGAAAATATTTGTTAATTCAGGGAAGTAAGTGTGTGTAATTATTAATGGCTTGACCAATTCAGTTGTGTCTTTATGTGTGTTTAAAAGGATTTTTACAGTAGGGTATAACTGATGAGACTTAATGAATGGATTAATCAAAAACTTTTACAATCCATTTCTACCCGATTAGATGTTAAAAATGACTATTCTCTAAAAACTCAGCAATCCATCAAGTTGTCTGTAATCACCCAGTTTTTCCCGCCAGACTATGCTCCTACGGGACAGTTGATTGATGAACTGGTGAAGCAGTTAGGGCAGCAAGGAGTGGATATTGAGGTTTTTACAAGTCAGCCAGGATATGCGTTTGACTCTCAAGCTGCGGCTTTAGCAGTTGAACGTATTGGTAGAATTCGAATTCAGCGATCGCGCACAGCCCAACTTTGGCCGGGGCGAATTCGTGGTAAAGCTGTTAACGGTGTCTTATACACCTTACGGGCTTTACTATATATGCTCCGGGCTTGGCGACGCAGCAATGTGTTATTAGTAACTACAGCTCCTCCATTTTTGCCAATCATCGGATATCTGGCTTACCTATTGTTCCGACTTCCCTATGTTTGCATCCTTTATGATCTTTATCCCGATATTGCGATCGCACTGGGAGTAGTATCTAAGGATAACTGGCTGGCACGGTTATGGCGGGCTATTAACAAACAGATTTGGCTAAATGCTAAGGGAATTGTAGTTCTTAGTCCAGCTATGAAACAACAAGTGCTAGCAAATTGCCCGCAAGTAGCCGATAAAATTTCGGTAATTCACAGTTGGGCAAACCCAGAATTGATTGTGCCAATTGCCAAGCAAGAAAACTGGTTTGCTTTAAAGCATAACTTAGTCAACAAATTTACCGTCCTCTACTCCGGGAATATGGGGCGTTGCCATGATATGGGAACTATCCTGCAAGCTGCTCAACAACTGCAAGAGGAACCAGTTCATTTTGTCTGTATTGGTGGTGGAGCGAAACGGGATGAATTGATTCAAGAAGTGAATCAATTAGGACTGAAAAACTTTACATTTCTGCCCTATCAAGACAGGCAGGTGTTGCCATATTCTTTAACAGCCTGCGATCTGTCACTAGTGAGTGTAGATGCATCAACCGAGAGTTTAGTCGTTCCTAGTAAGCTTTACTCAGCTTTAGCATCTGGAAGACCGATAGCGGTGATTTGTTCGCAGTATTCATACCTGAGACAACTGGTTGCCGAAGCCAAGTGTGGTAGCACCTTTGAGAATGGAGACAGTAATTCTCTAGCTCAATTTATTCGCTTACTCAGCCGCGATCGGCAGTTGGGAGAAGGTATGGGCAAAGCGGGTCGTCAGTATTTGCGATCGCATTTCACACCTAAGATTATCTCTCAGCAATACCTTGATGTTTTGCAGCAAGCAATACTACCTGATGCTGCGATCGCCATGTCTCAAAGCCATACAAAATAGTTCTTTGAGAAATTTAAGTACGATTGGTGCAGGTTCTAAAGACTTTCACCCTCATCCCAATTCTCGAAGATACATTCATTCTCCCTTGCCCTACCAGTAAAAAGGTATTAGCGGGGTCAGTTATGCAAAATCCAGGTATTTATCGGAAGTATTTGCCATTATCTTTTGAGTCTGGCAGTACTTTCTCAATATTTGGAATATAAGGGCAATAAGCAAAATAGAAAGTACTCTTTTACGAGAGAATTTACCTTTTCTTTTAGCTAGATTCATGCTTTGCTTAAATAAAAAATATTGGATATTAAATAATATTTAACTCATTGGAGGATTATATTATTGAACTAGAAAAATTCTCGAAAGCGATCCCTAAGAACAGCTAGTAGTAAGACTTATAACTTTTTATAAGCCGGACTATTCTCATAGTTAAACTATTAGCAAAACATATCAAAACTAGTTTTAGTTTATGATTTTAATAAGTTGGATTAAGATAATATAAAGTAGTCAAAGCTATGTTATGCTTTAAGACAGATTGATAGTGGTAAATAACACTTTCAATAAAATTTTAGGTAATCTTATTGCCTAACAACAAGGTTAAACTTGTTACCAATTTTCAAAGAATAAATTTCTGATTTTAGAATATTTTTCAATCAGCTTAGTTTAATTAAATAAAACTTAGTTTTTAACTTTAGGAGATGAGCTTTGATGGTCTTTTTGATCTCAGTTCCTCCAACGTAACCTTCCGAATTTCACTGTTTATTTACTGAAGTGGGAGGTCGAATTGCAGAGAAGGTGTGACCGAAATCGGAAACGTTCAAAACGGCGTGATATCTACTGTCCCAATCATGGCTGTTACCTTGAAAGTAGGAGTCAAAAATATCAATTGTTTGCCGACCAACCAGGACAGTTGCAGCAACGAGGCATGAGTCGCCGAAGTGCATTGATGCTGGTAGCAAGCCAAACCACAGTTAGTATAGGGGGAGAATGGTTGGAAGCCTTTTGGTGTGAGCACTGCCAGCAAACAAAGTGGTATCACGTATGCAAGTCAAAGGAACGCACCTATAAAGTTTCTCTAGCGCCACAAGAGCTTTGGCAGCAAGTAACAGGAGTAATCAATCCTGAAGGAAACCCTTCTGTTGGAGAATTTACTCGCAAGCAGGCAAAGATGCTTAACTATCACAACATCAAAGATTTTCAATTTTCAATTAATGCTTAAAAGCAGTGGTCTTTAATCAATATTATGACTAGTAAAGGAATTAGCTCAAAACCAGAATTGGTAATTGAAGCTGGACGTAGTGAAGAGCAGTATTGGAAAGACTTGTGGCGCTATCGAGAGCTATTTTATTTTTTGGCTTGGCGGGACATTCTAGTGCGCTACAAACAAACAGTGATTGGTATGCTTTGGGCACTAATTCGACCATTTTTGACAATGATCGTGTTTAGTGTCATCTTCGGAAGTTTGGCAAAATTACCTTCAGAAGGAACAGCACCCTATCCAATACTGGTATTTGCTGCCTTGTTACCCTGGCAATTTTTTTCTAGCTCTTTAAGCGAGTGTAGCAATAGTCTAATTAGTAATGCCAACTTGATTTCTAAAGTATACTTTCCGCGCCTAATTGTGCCTGCGAGTTCAGTGATTGTTAGCTTCGTAGACTTTCTAGTTTCTGCGATAATTCTCTTAGGACTTATGGCTTGGTATAATTTTGTTCCTACTTGGCGGATATTATTATTACCCTTATTTATCAGCATTGCCTTTGCTGCTTCATTAGGAGTAGGGCTGTGGTTAGCAGCTTTGAATGTAGAATATCGAGATTTCCGCTATATTGTGCCATTTATTGTGCAGTTTGGTCTATATATATCACCCGTTGGTTTTAGTAGCAGCGTTGTGCCAGAACAATGGCGTTTGCTCTATTATTTGAACCCAATGGTGGGGGTTATTGATGGCTTTCGCTGGGCAATCTTAGGAGGAGAGTCCAAACTTTACTGGGCTGGATTCGCACTATCTCTAGGACTAGTTGCTCTATTACTAGTAAGTGGCATTTGGTACTTCCGCAAAATGGAACGGACATTTGCTGACGTAATTTAGTAAGGAACTTTGCAGATGTCTGAGAATATGATTAGTGTTGAGAATTTAAGTAAAAAATATATTATCGCTCACCAGCAAGAGCAAGGAAGTCACTACAAAGCTTTACGGGATGTAATTGCCGATGGTGCTAAATCTTTTACCAAGTCATTTATCAAACCTGGGGGCAAAAAAATGCCCAACCCAACACGGGAAGAATTTTGGGCATTGAAAAATGTTTCCTTTGAGATTCAACAAGGTGAAGCTATTGGTGTTATTGGACGCAATGGTGCTGGTAAATCCACCCTCCTAAAAGTTCTGAGCCGGATAACCGAACCGACAACGGGACGTATCGGTATTAAAGGGCGGGTAGCAAGCTTATTAGAAGTGGGAACGGGATTTCACCCAGAACTTACGGGACGAGAGAACATTTATCTCAACGGTTCTGTTCTGGGAATGAGTAGAGCCGAAATTAAAAAGAAATTTGATGAGATAGTAGCATTTGCTGAAGTTGAGAAGTTTTTAGATACGCCAGTCAAGCGCTACTCATCAGGAATGTATGTCCGCCTTGCTTTTTCCGTTGCAGCCCATTTAGAGCCAGAAATTTTAATTGTTGATGAAGTTTTAGCTGTAGGCGATTCGGCATTTCAGAAGAAGTGCTTAGGGAAAATGGGTGATGTAGCCACCAAAGAAGGACGAACAGTTTTATTCGTCAGTCATAGTATGCAAGCGATCGCCCAACTTACCAAACGTTGCATACTGCTTTCTAAGGGTAGTATTCAATATGATGGTCACACTGGCAAAGCAGTACAGTTATATTTGACTGGGCAGAAAGATGAGTCTGCATCACCAGCATATTACCAAGCCCCAGTTAATAAAACTGGCAATCATGTAGCTTGGGCAAGGGCACACACCTCTGAGGGAGAAGGAATTCACTGTTGGGGAAAACCGATTACCTTTGAATTTGCTTTACACGTAGAGAAACCCCATGAAAGTCTATGGTTTTCGTTTCAAATAGTAAATGCCCTGGAACAGCCTATTAATATTTTTTGGTTTTTCTCTGATGCGCCTTTTCGCCATAAGCAAGGAACTCATATTTTCCGATGTGAAATACCTAAATTGCGACTTTATATGGGTTCATATACCTTAACAACATGGTTTTCTGAGCGGCGCAGCGAAACTCTACTAGAAAATCTCAGGGAGATTTGTGAGTTTGAAGTCAGTATGCACAATTTCGAGCGTGTAGATTACCCCTGGCAAGCTAATGAGTGTACTTATTTAGAAGATGCTATTTGGCAAACCGTAGAAAAGCATTAATTTTAAGGCAGATTAAATAATGGCTGTAAATGATGATGTCAAGCTAGGCAAAAACGTGAAGATTTTTCATCCTCATCTTGTAAACCTATACGGTTGCATTATCGGTGATGATACAAAAATTGGTACATTTGTGGAGATTCAGAAAGATGTCACGATAGGAAGTCGCTGTAAAATTTCATCCCACAGTTTTCTATGTGAAGGCGTTGTCTTAGAAGATGAAGTCTTTGTTGGTCATGGAGTCATGTTCACTAATGACCTTTATCCTCGTGCAACCAATGAAGATGGCAGTTTAAAAACTGACGATGATTGGTATACAGTCAAGACTTTAGTGAAGCACTGTGCATCCATTGGTAGTAATGCCACAATCCTACCAGGTGTAACTATTGGTGAAAAAGCGATCGTCGGTTCTGGTGCAGTAGTAACTCACGATGTTCCTGACAATGCAATTGTAGTTGGAGTCCCGGCTCGTGTGATCGGAGATGTGCGCGATGGGCTACGTCCCGCAGTAGGCGATCGCCAAAATTTAGAAATATCAGCTAGTAGTTTGTGAGAGCCTTAAGTTTTGTATGCAATCTATTCATAGATATTGAGTAACTTATTGATGGACTTTAAAGCCTTATAAAGATAAAAGTAATTTGCAATTCACCTAGAAACTAGGATCATCTTTTAGTGGCATTACTTAATAATCCATAAAAAATAAATTTTGATTAGTTAAAAATAATGGCAAATATCATTAATATCGGTGTCATCGGCTATGGCTATTGGGGACCAAATCTGGTAAGGAATTTTGTAGAGATGCCAGGAGTTCAGGTTAGAACAGTCAGTGATTTTAACCCACAACTATTGGCAAAGGTGCAAGCTCGGTATCCGACAATTCAAGTTACTAAAGATTGTCGAGATATATTTACAGATCCGAAAATCGACGCTGTAGCGATCGCCACACCAGTTTCAACTCACTTTGAATTAGCTTTAGCAGCATTGCAGGCTGGTAAACATGTCCTGGTAGAAAAGCCAATGACAACTACCTCCGACCAAGCAATGCGGCTGATTGAAGAAGCAGAAAAACGCAATCTAGTCTTAATGGTCGATCACACCTTTGTGTATACGGGTGCTGTACGCAAAATGCACGACTTGCTCGCCACTAATTCATTGGGTGATATTTACTACTATGATTCTGTACGCGTCAACCTGGGACTTTTTCAGCATGATGTTAATGTGATCTGGGATTTGGCAGTCCACGATCTCTCAATCATGAGCTACCTATTGCCATCCCAGCCTTATGCTGTCTCAGCTACAGGCATCAGCCACGTTCCTGGAGAACCAGAAAATATCGCCTACTTGACTTTATTCTTTGAAAAGAATCTCATTGCTCACATCAATGTCAATTGGTTAGCACCAGTAAAAATCCGTCGCACATTGATTGGTGGTAGTCAACGGATGATTGTTTACGATGACTTAGAACCAAGTGAGAAAGTCAAAATTTACGACAAGGGAATTACAGTCAATGGCAACTCCGAAAGCGTGTACCAAATGATGATTGGTTATCGCACAGGGGATATGTACTCACCCAAGTTAGATATGACAGAGGCATTGAAAACAGAGGGATTGCACTTCATTGATTGTATTGCGAAAGGCGATCGCCCAATTACCGATGGAGAAGCAGGACTGCGAGTAGTCAGAATTCTCGAAGCTGCATGCCAGTCTCTCAAGCAGCAAGGCCGATTAATTGAACTGAATGTGGCAGAGGTAGCAGCATGATTCCATTTGTAGACCTAAAAACTCAATACCTGAGTATTAAAGACGAAATTGATACTGCTGTTTTAAAAGTACTTGCAAGTACGCAATTCGTTTTGGGCAATGAAGTCAAAGCTTTTGAAGAAGAGTTTGCTAGTTACTGCAATGCAGATTATGGCATTGCTGTCAATACAGGTACTAGCGCCCTCCATTTAGCATTACTAGCAGCTGGCATCGGTGCTGGTGACGAGGTGATTACCGTACCTTTCACCTTCGTTGCGACCACGGCAGCAATTTGTTATACCGGAGCCACACCCGTTTTCGTAGATATTGACCCTGTTTCCTACACAATAGATGTTACCCAAATTGAAAAAGCGATAACAGAACGCACCAAAGCAATTCTACCTGTGCATTTATACGGACAACCAGCAGACATGGAGCCAATTTTGGACATTGCCCGTCGTCATGGTTTAGCCGTTATCGAAGATGCCGCCCAAGCTCACGGGGCTGAGTACAAAGGGCAGCGTGTAGGTAGTATCGGTGACATCGGTTGTTTTAGCTTTTACCCAGGTAAGAATTTAGGGGCTTACGGTGAGGGAGGTATGGCAGTAACCAATAATCCTGAATATGCCCATACTATGGGAATGCTGCGTGACTGGGGTCAAGAACGCAGGTATCACCATGTCCTGAAAGGTTACAACTATCGCATGGATGGTATTCAGGGAGCGATTTTACGGGTGAAGTTACGCTACATCGAAGAGTGGACAGAAGCGAGAAGAAGACACGCAGCCCAGTATGACCAACTTTTGGCAAAATCTGGTGTAGGCATCCCTGCTGTCATGCCTTACAGCCGTCACGTTTACCATGTCTACGCCGTGCGAGTGCCCGTAGGTCACGCTACGCGATCGCCTCAGCGAGATGCCCTACAACAAAGTCTGCAAGAGCAAGAAATTCAGACAGGTATTCATTACCCAATTCCCGTACATCTGCAAGCAGCTTATTCAGACTTGGACTACAAGCAAGGTGACTTTCCTCACTCCGAATTAGCCGCTAATACAGTACTTTCGCTGCCTATGTATGCAGAAATTACACCAACACAAATTAATACTGTTGGAGAAAGTTTTCAGAGCATTCTTCAGGGAGTAACTGTATAATGTCAGATTCTCGCCCTGGTTTAAACCCTCAACGCCTCATCCGGCTGATTCAGCAGGCGGTTGAGCGTTGCGATCTGCAACTTGATAATTTAACTGTACTTACAGAAGCTGCGACAGGAGCTTATGCAGTGACACCCATAGTAGCAGCGATCGCCGGGGCAAAAAAGGTGTTTGCACTGACTCGCACTACTCGTTATGGGACTATAGAAGCAGTCAAAGCTCAGATACTGGAACTAGCTGAACTAGCAGGAGTCAGTGAGCGGCTGGAATTCATCACAGAAAAAACAGAAGATATTGTCGCCCAGGCTGACATTATCACTAATAGCGGACACATTCGCCCCATTGATCCAAAAATGATTGGCTGGATGAAGCCTACAGCAGTCATTGGTCTAATGTACGAAGTGTGGGAGTTTAGACCAGAGGATGTAGATATCATAGCCTGTCAACATCGAGGCATCAAAGTAGTAGGTGTAAATGAACGCCACCCCTCAGTAGATGTATTTTCATTCTTGGGAATCATGGCAGTCAAGCTCTTGCTAGATGAAGGAATTGCTGTTTATACAAGTAATATTTTATTGTTATGTGATAACCCATTTAGTTCATTTATTGAACGTGGTTTAGTAAATGCTGGAGCTAATGTAGACACCATTGATAATATCGCCGCAGCACCTACAGACAAAACGTATGATGCGATTTTAGTAGCTATGCAACCACGCCCAGATCCAGTTTTAACTGGTAGAGATGCCAGTATCATTGCCAAATATTGGCCAGGAACACTTGTAGCTCAGTACTGGGGAGACATTGATCGAGCAACCTTTGCATCTTATCAAATACTAGTATGCCCAGAAGTTGAGCCAAAACCAGGACACATGGCTATTCTGCCCTCAGCAGTAGGGCCAGAACCGATTATCCGTCTGCAAACAGGTGGGCTAAAAGCAGCAGAAGTTATTTATCGACAATCCTTACAGGATAGCAACTCAGCGATGGCATTTGTACAACTGCTATGAGTACTAGGTGTTAAATGTTTAATGTATTGTTAATTGGGATAGGTACAACTACCTTAAGTGCCCTAGAATCCCTAATGTCTAAGTGCCATGTTCAAGGAGTGGTACGAAATATCTCTGAAGATGATTCTGTGATTCGTTTGGCTCAACAAGCTAACATACCCATATTTTCAAATACATTACAAAGAGAGATTAAATCGCTTATTTCAAAATTTCAGCCAGATTGCGTGGTAGTTTCTTCCTATAATCAAATTTTGCCAGCATCATTAATTGGAATGTCTACATTTATTAATGTCCATTATTCTCCTTTGCCCCAATATCGGGGTCGTGCAAATGTGAACTGGGCAATTATTAATAATGAACCTTCTGCCGCAATAACTATCCATAAACTAGAACCAGAATTGGATGCAGGAAATATTTTATTCCAACAACTAATTCCGATAAAATTTGATGATACAGTCGCTGAATTATACGAAAACCTCAATCAAATCCAGCAGCAAAATTTAGGAGAAATAGTTGTTAAGGCGTTAGAGGGTTATGCAGGTGTAGCACAAAATAGTAATGAGGCAACTTATGGTTGTACTCGTCTTCCTGAAGATGGTGAAATTAATTGGTCAGATTCAACTAGAAAAATTAGTAGTTTGATTCGAGCATTAGTTTCTCCATTTCCAGGCGCTTACACATACTTTCAGGGAAAAAAATTATTAATTTGGAAAGCAAAGCCTGTAGACAAACCCCTTACTTATGTAGGACGTATACCTGGTAGAGTTATTAGTATATCTAAAACAGAAGGTTTTATCGATATCCTCACAGGTGACAGTATACTCAGAATTTTTGAAGTGCAATTTATCGGTGAGGAAAGGACAGCCCCGGCAAATATAATCAAGTCTGTAAAAAGTACATTTGGACTACGTGGATCTGATTTACTTAATTGTATTCAAACTTTAGAAGAAGAAATTATCAAACTAAAAAAAAATGCAAAATAAACGAATTTTAATTACAGGTGGTGCCGGTTTAGTCGGTTCCCATATTGCCGATTTATTGGTAAATGAAGGAGTCTCAGAGATTATTGTTCTAGATAACTTCACCCGTGGACAATTGAAAAACCTTGCTTGGGCAAAAGAACATGGCCCTTTGGTAATTGTAGAAGGCGATATCCGGGATCAAAAACTTCTTGGTGAAGTTATGCAAGGCGTGGATATAGTCTTTCATCAAGCAGCAATCCGCATTACGCAATGTGCTGAAGAACCACGTCTAGCTTTGGAAGTTTTGGCAGATGGTACTTTCAACGTTTTGGAAGCAGCAATGAAAGCCGGGGTAAAAAAGGTAGTCGCCGCCTCCTCAGCCTCAATCTACGGCATGGCAGAGGAGTTCCCAACAACTGAATCCCATCACCCTTACAACAACCGTACTATTTACGGTGCAGCGAAGGTCTTTAACGAGGGCTTATTACGCAGCTTCTACGATATGTATGGGCTGGACTATGTAGCATTACGCTACTTTAACGTCTACGGACCACGCATGGATATCTACGGTGTATATACTGAAGTATTAATTCGCTGGATGGAACGCATTATTACAGGTCAGCCACCACTGATTTTTGGTGATGGCAAACAGACAATGGACTTTGTATATATTGAAGACATTGCCAGAGCGAATATTTTAGCTGCCCAAGCCGATGTTACTGATGACGTGTTTAATATTGCCAGTAATGTGGAAAGCAGCCTGAATGACCTAGCCTATAGTTTGGCTAAAGTGATGGGGTCAGATTTACAACCAGAATATGGGCCAGAACGCAAAGTCAACCCTGTAGCACGGCGACTGGCAGATGTAACCAAAGCCAAACAATTGCTGGGTTTTGAGGCGCAGGTATCTCTAGAAGAGGGATTGCGTCGGTTAGTGAGTTGGTGGCGTGAACAGAAATTGGCAAAGGAAGCAAGCAATGTCTGAGAAAATGCAGTCTATCCCGATCGCTAAACCTTGGATAGGTGAAGCTGAGGCTGAAGCAGCTAGCCGTGCGATTATGTCTGGCTGGGTAACACAAGGGCCAGAAGTCGCCGCCTTTGAGCAAGAGTTTGCAACTTACGTAGGAGGAGAATATGCTTGTGCTGTCTCCAACTGCACCACAGCATTGCATCTAGCACTATTAGCTGTAGGTGTGCAACCTGGGGATGAAGTGATTACGGTCAGCCACTCTTATATTGCCACTGCCAACAGTATCCGCTACTGCGGCGCAATACCAGTGTTTGTGGATATTGAACCACAGACATACAACATAAATCCGATGTTAATTGAGGATGTGATTAGCAAGCAGACTCGCGCTATCCTGATTGTCCACCAGATCGGGATGCCTTGCGACCTCAAAGCCATCCTGGATATTGCCCACCGCTACGATTTGCCAGTTATTGAAGATGCAGCTTGTGCGATCGGTAGTGAAATTCTCTGGGATGGACAGTGGGAGAAAATTGGCAAGCCGCATGGGGATATCGCCTGTTTTTCCTTCCATCCCCGCAAAGTCATCACCACAGGTGACGGTGGGATGCTCACCACAAATAATCCCGAATGGGACAAACAGTTCCGCCTCTGGCGGCAACATGGAATGAGCATCCCCGATACTGTCCGCCACGGTGCGAAACAGGTAATATTTGAGTCATATCCCATGCTGGGTTACAACTATCGCATGACTGATATGCAAGCAGCAGTCGGGCGAGAACAACTCAAACGTCTACCAGAGATTTTGGAACGACGGCGTTATTTGGCAGAGCAATATCAGGAAAAGCTAGCAGACGTGTCGGGATTAAAGTTCCCAACCCAGCCAAATTGGGCAAAGAGTAACTGGCAGAGTTTTTGTGTCCGGTTAACAGACAAATATGACCAAGTAAAAGTAATGCAGGAAATGTTAGATGCTGGCATTTCCACGCGACGCGGGATTATGTGCGCTCACCGTGAAACTGCTTATCAAAGTGAAGCTTGGTCATGTGGAGTTGAGCCAAAAACTTGTGAGTGTGAAATTGGAAAGTGCGATCGCCTTTCTGAGAGTGAGCAAGCACAAGATCATACTGTCTTACTACCCCTGTTTCATCAGATGACTCAACAGGAACAGGATTATGTGGTGAAAGTTTTGAAAATGGCTTGTCAGATTTAAGGAAAAAATTCCTTTGGTAGAAATTGCTTCCAGAGGTGTCTCTACTTTAGACGACAAACTTATACCAATTTGAATAATTTTTGCGACACATTAATTCTTCCTAGAGAACATTACTGTGCCCCTATCCATATATGACATTCTTTTTTCAAATTGGTATGAGAACCTCTCGTGGCAACGTTTTAATCATCGTTAGTAATTAAACTTCATAGGAAATAGGTATGACTCTCCTTTTTACCAATCAAGTGCCAAGTGTTCCAAATAAGACTGATAATGTTCCCTACGAATTAGGGATGAAATTCCGCAGTGCCAAAGGAGGACAGATTACCGCCATTCGCTTTTGGAAAGCCGCTAGTGAAACAGGAACTCATATTGGCAAAATATGGAATGCAACGGGAACACTCTTGGGAAGCGTCACTTTTACTAGCGAGACGGCTTCTGGCTGGCAGAATCAGGCTCTGTCCACACCAATTAACATTCAAGCTAATACGACTTATGTCGTTTCTGTCAACGTCAAAAAGTATTATGTCTTCACTAATGATGCTCTGGCCAGTTCCATAGTCAATGGCGATCTTAGCTCGATAGCAGACGGCAGCAACGGGGTGTTTAATAGCACTGTGGGCGCCTTTCCAACTAATTCCTACCGCAATAGTAATTATTTTCGTGACATCAACTTTGTGGTTGTTGTCCTGCCAACAATTACCAAAATTAGCGGCGATAATCAGACTGGTGCAGTGGGAACTACCTTACCCAACCCCTTTGTTGTTCAGATCAAAGACAATGCTGGTAATCCCCAATCTGGGGTGACAGTGAACTTTGCTGTTACCAGTGGCGGGGGGTCAGTCTCGGCCGCTAGTGCAGTAACTAATGCAAGCGGTCAGGCTAGTACCACCTTAACCCTGGGAGCTAGTGCTGGGGCGACAAGTCCTGTAACTAATACCGTAAGTGCGACAGCCACCAACATAGGTAGCGTTACCTTCTCTGCTACTGCCAACCCCCCAGTGAGCATCCAAAATGTCTTGACAACTCAAGTACCGGATCTTCCAAATTTCACTGATGACGTTCCCTACGAATTAGGGATGAAATTCCGCAGTGCCAAAGGAGGACAGATTACCGCCATTCGCTTCTGGAAAGCCGCTAGCGAGACAGGAACTCATATTGGGAAAATTTGGACAGCAACAGGAACGCGCTTGGCAATGGTCACTTTTACTAGCGAGACAGCTTCTGGCTGGCAGAATCAAGCTTTGGGGACACCACTTAGTATTCAAGCTAATACAACTTATGTGGTCTCTGTCAACGCAAATGCCTATTACGTCCTTACTTCTGATCAACTTGCTAGTTCCATAGTCAGTGGTGATCTTAGCTCAGTAGCAGACGGCAACAATGGGGTGTATAATACGAGTCCGAATTCTTTCCCAAGCAGTTCTTATCGTAATAGTAACTACTATCGTGACATTGCCTTTGTTGTCGGCAGCATCTTAATTAAAGTCAGTGGCGACGGTCAGTCTGGTGCAACTGGAGCGACTCTGCCCAATCCCCTAGTCGTGCAAGTCGTAAATGCTCAAAACAGTCCTCAGTCAGGGGTGACGGTGAACTTTGCCGTTACTAGTGGCGGAGGATCAGTCTCTCCCGCCAGTGCAGTAACTAATGCTAGCGGTCAAGCAAGTACAACTTTGACGCTGGGATCGGTTCCTACCGCACCTGGAGGGGTCGTAGTCACAGCGACGGCAGCAGGCATCGGCAGTATAACCTTCTCAGCTTCAGCGACTCCAGTAGGAGGCGGTAATCCCATCTATTTGGAAAACCTAAATGCTGGCACAACTAACTGGAAGCTTGACAACCGGAGTAGCAGTAAGACTGAGATGGCTGGCTATGCCTCGGCGACTAGTGTCAATAAAGGGGAATCTCTAGATATTAAGGTTTCTCTTGGACAAGCGGGACAGTATACTATCGATGTGTATCGCTTGGGCTACTATGGTGGTACAGGAGGAAGGTTGATGGCCAGCAGTGGCCTGCTCAATGGTACGACTCAAGCCCCTTGTACCCAAGACTCCACCACCGGACTGACCGAGTGTAACTGGACAACTTCCTACGTCTTGCAGGTAAGCAGTAACTGGACTAGCGGTATTTATATCGCCAAGCTGACTGACCAAGCGAGTACCACAGCGCACGTGTGGTTTGTCGTCCGCGATGATAGCAGTACTGCTGAAATTTTATTCCAAAGCGCTGTTTCTTGCGTCCAAGCATATAACACAATGGGCGGTAAAAGTTTATACGACTTTACCAGTCCGTCAGGGAGAGCTTACAAGGTTTCCTTTGACCGGCCATTTTCACAGGCAACCTATCCAGAGTCCACCGAAAGTGACTCGCCCCTACGATGGGAATACAATATGGTGCGCTGGCTGGAATCTCAAAGTTACAACATTACCTACACAGAGAGCATACAGGTTCACACCAATGGGCAAAAATTGCTCAATCATAAAGTATTTCTGTCTGTGGGTCACGATGAGTACTGGTCTAAAGAAATGCGCGATGCTGTTGAAACTGCTCGTAATAACGGAATTAATTTGGGATTTTTCTCTGCCAATACTTGTTATTGGCGAGTGAGGTTTGAAAATTCTACCCTCGCTGCTGGGCAAATAAAGCCCAACCGAGTGATGGCGTGCTACAAACATGAGTGGTCATCAGATCCAGTCGCCCAGCAGCAGGGTTCATCAGTAGCCACTAATAAATTCCGCAGCGTCCAGAACCAGCGACCAGAAAACGCCTTGTTAGGAGTCATGTACGGTAGCGACTATAGTAATATCTACGGCGGTGCTAATTTTGTTGTCAGCAACAGCAGCGATTCTTACTATGCAAATACAGGACTTAAGAATGGGGATCAGCTGACTTTATTAGTGGGCTACGAATGGGATTTTATCGTTAGTAATGGGTCTTCTCCTGCCGGACTAGTCACCTTGTCTCAGTCACCAGTCGTACCTTCTGATACATTGCCAACCTACGACGAACCACCTAATGAACCAGGTCTCCCCGCCAACCAAGATTTTACCAAAGCATACTCAGCCCGCTACACGGCTAGTAGTGGAGCTAAAGTCTTTGCCTCCGGCACCATTCAGTGGGCCTGGGGGTTAGATAGTGATGGTGTCAGCCCAGCTAGGGAAGATACTCGCGTCAAGCAAATAACTGTCAACATTTTAGCAGATATGGCAGCTAAACCCCAAACACCAAATGCAAACCTCATTGTTCCTTAAACCATCACACACATAGGAGTACAAAAATGACACCACTGCAACGTCGACAATTTGGTAAATTAGTAGCTGCCAGTTTGACTTCCACTGTTGTTGCCGACATCTCTAGTAAGGCGTTTGCTCAACAAAGCGACTCAAGTAATGAGTCTCTTTTTGGAGTAAACATCTCTAGTGTATCCGATAGTACATCCGATACTCGAAACCGAGAAAATCAAACTCCATCGATGGAAGTGAATACTGCCACCCTGCCGACAGGAAAAGTTATCTCTGCTAATACTACTAATCAGCTAGCTCAAAAAGTTGTTTCTGCTGTATCTGTTGTTTCTAAAGTTAATCTGCAATCTCTGTCTGTTGAGAATCTATCGCCTGTAAAACAAACACCTCGAGCTTTCTTTTTAGCTGACTCTGACCGGATTACGAAAGCGATAGTACTTGGAGATAAGACTCTTGTAATTTCTACAGTCTCGAACACGAGAAATGGTGAGTTCAACCATCTTATTTATTCCGTTGGAAGTGCTAGTAAGGGTCAATTCAAAGCGAAAAAAGTGCTAGATTTCGAGGATTCTAATCAAACTATTGAAAGTTTGTTAAGTCTTCCCAATAATAAACTTCTGTGCATAGTAGGAACTAGGGGCATTCCGCCTTTTTCTCTGAGAACGATCGATTTCAGTACTGGTAAAATTCTTTCTAGTGATGATCTAGCCCTACCCACACTACCGCCCAACCATAGATTCGCTAACCTATGTCAAGATGCCAAGGGAAATATTTTCGCAACCGAGATCAGTTCAGAAGGTATCCCTATTTTAATCTCGATGAACTTGCAGGAGAAGGCCACAGTTACCGGCAAGGTCAAAATTAAGAGACTGACCACACTGTCCATTGATGGACAGCCTCTTATCAACGATGTTAAAGATTTGGGCTTCTCTGCTTCTGGCCAACTGTATGCGCTGGCTACTGACAGTAGTAGAAAAAACAACGTTATGTATACAGTAGACGTGAAAACTGGCAAGATGGAATCAGTAAAGAACTTTGCAGTCGAAAAGTTTGTGTTCTCTCTCTAGTACTAGAACAACACAAGAAGCGATCGCATAAATCAAAACCGTTGTGCGATCGCCTTGGAATATGCTAGCTGTTAATATTGATGGTATATGCGTTCGTCTTTGTAAAAGTGTACAGACGCAGGATAATGTCATTGTTTTGACCCTATTATCTCCCATAACTCAACAGTAACAAGCTATATATATAGATATTAAAAGCTAGTTGTTAAGTTTGATTGTATTAAGTAGTGAAACATAAGTTAGCAAAGGAATTTTATGGAGAGGACTACTAAGCCAAAGCTTGTATTCTTTCAATGGGAAAATAAAGGTTTATCTAATTTAATAGTTTTGCACAGACAACAGCATGTAAAGTGCCTATCAGAATTCTTTGAAGTAACTGTAATTAATGAAAATTGCGACTACCAACAAATTTGTGATAAGTATCAACCAGAATTAACACTTTTTGAAAGTGGTGTAAACTATCAACATTGTAAAAAGCTGGAACTCAAGAATACCCATACTTATCCAGAAATACCTAAATTAGGCTTTCATAATGGAGACTCTTGGTGTGAAGCACGGGCAGGTTTTATTTCCGATATGGAAAATTGGGGAATAAAAACTTTCTTTACTATTTGTACTACTACGGCTGAACATACACCAGAGATTGCTGAAAACTTATTTGTGTGGCCAAATTTTATAGATGCTGAGACATATCGAGACTATGGAGAATCAAAAATTATTCCTGTATTATTTAATGGTTACATACATACTCTATACCCTTGGCGGCAAAAAATTTATAAAACTGTTTCTCAATTTTATCCCTCATTAACTTGTCCTCATGCTGGATATTCTGATAAGCATTCTAAGCGAATGATATATGGTGAACAATACGCCCGGACGATAAATGCTTCTTGGTTTGTACCAACATGTGGAACAGTAGAGAAAGAGATTGTTCGCAAGCATTTTGAAATACCAGCTTGTAAATCTTGTCTAATTACAGAAAAAACAGCTTCTGTTGAAGCTAGTGGATTTGTTGATATGCAAAATTGTGTATTTGCCGATCAAAGTGATATCTTATATAAGATTGACTACCTATTTCAAAACCCAGAAAAACTAGAGTTGATTATTAATGCAGGATATGATCTTGTTCATTCTAGGCACACTTTAAAACAACGAGATCAAATTTTTCAATGGTTTAACCTTTATAAAGATATTAAACCAAATCAAAAAATTGTTCAGACAAGCCCTTTTGAGCCACTTATTATTGTAGAACAATCATCTGGAATTAAAAATTCACATATTATTGGTAATGGATTAATTCTACAGCTTATACGCCAAGGAGATGCAAAACTCCAGGCTTGTAAATATAAAGAAGCAGAGGCTTTATATCTAAAATGCGCAAACCATATATCTTGGATGCCTGAGCCTAAACTGCGGTTGACAATATGTAATCTCTACAAAGGAGACTCAGAAACAGCCCTATATTGGATTACTCAACCACTCAAATATACTCTTGAAGAATACCAAGCCTCAGACCCTGACCCAGTAGAATGGGCTTATTTTATAATTTCTCTACTTTGTCATGGAAAATTAGATGATGCTATTAAGAGTGCTTACCAATTTCCATGCCTTTCTCATCCGATTCTAGATCGTACTCGTTGGGTAATTAATTTACTTAACAATAGAGAATATAATACTATACCGGACTTAAAACAATCTAAGCATCGGTATAGTATTCATCAATTACCTAATCAAATATTTGATGACTGGATTAATCATTTATGCATTATACTTCACTCATGTGAACAGCTTGAATTAGAAAAAAAAATAATTAATTTGACTTCCTCGGATAAGGAATTCCAAGTAAAAATAAAACAAACTAACAATTACACTAACGAATATCATACCAGTGACAAAAGTTTCTTTAGAAAATATTTTCCTAAAGAACCTAAATATGATAAAAGACTATGGACACAATCAAAAATTAAATCAATATTTTTTAGAGGGCTGCGTTATTTAGAAAATAAATTTGGCTACTTTCTTCCTTATGAATTATCAGAAATAAAAAATGATGAGTTTTTCTCAGCTATTCGAGAAATGGTAGCGAGTGATAAAGTTAATTCAGCTTTATTGATTGGGGCATCTAAGGGAAAACCAGCAACTGAAGCTTTTTTAGCAGGTATCCGAGAAAATAAGAATAGACCAACAGGATTCTGTATGAACGTTCTGACATCTCGATTTGTGCAACTGCAAAAATGCTATAATAACGATGATTTAATTAAGTGTTATCAAATCTCATCTATTTCAAATGAAATAAATAGTGATCTCAAAAAAGCCAAGCTAGAAAATGCAATTGATTATTTTGATTTAGTAATGATTAATCCTTTGGAACTTAGTGTTTTCATTAATTTAGATCAGATATTAGGAGCGAAGTTTATTCTTATTGACAATATAAGTGATTTCGATAAGTATAAAATTTACCAAGAATTAGTAGAAGAAAAAAATTATCAAATAGTAGCTTTTAATCCATCTCTCCGAAATGGATATGCCGTTTTTAGAAAAGGTAATAATAACAAGCAGTTATTATTAGAGAAAATTACCCTGAATATGTGAAAAAAATAGTTTAACTAAGCCTATGAGTCAATAGTATGAAGGTCTTACATATTAATCAATCAGATATTGGTGGAGGAGCCGCGATCGCAGGCTACCGACTTCATCAAGGTTTATTAGCTCAAGGCATTAATTCGCGCTTGCTGGTAGGAGAAGTCAAAACAAGTAGCGATCGCGTGGCGGTTGTCCCTTCGAAGCGCCGGATCGAAAATCAACTTTATCGCATTACTGGACGTTCTGGGCTGAACTATATTAACGTGCTCGGTAGCTTTGATATTGCCAAACATAGCTTTTATCAAGAAGCAGATATCATTAATTTTCATAACCTGCATACTGGTTATTTTAATTATTTGTCAATTCCCTCACTAACTAAAAACAAACCTGCTGTTTTTACACTCCACGATATGTGGAGCTTTACCGGACATTGCGCCTATAGCTATGATTGTGATCGCTGGAAAACTGGCTGCGGTCAATGTCCTTATCCAGAAACATATCCAGCTATTTCCAGAGATAATACTCCCCTAGAGTGCAAACTAAAAAACTGGGTTTATAGCCGCTCCAATCTAACTGTCGTGGCTCCCAGCAAATGGCTAGTTGAGCAAGTAAAGCAAAGTATGCTCAACCGCTTCCCAATTCATCACATTCCTAACGGAATTGATACAGAAGCTTATCAACCTCTAGATCCCGAACAATGCCGTTCAATCCTTAGTATTCCCTTATGTAAAAAAGTTTTGATGTTTGGATCTGAGGATATTAAGGATCGTCGTAAGGGTGGTGACTTACTGTTAAAGGCTCTCCAGAGCTTACCAGATTCACTAAAAGCTGAAATTTCACTACTAATTATGGGCAATGGTGGTGAAGCAATCTCGGAAACTGTCGGTATGCCAAATCTAAATCTTGGTTACATCAACAGCGATCGCCTTAAATCCATTGCCTATTCTGCTGCTGACCTGTTTATTTTTCCCACCCGTGCTGATAATCTACCTTTGGTGCTTCAAGAGAGTATGGCTTGTGCTACTCCAATGGTATCGTTCAAAATTGGTGGTGTTCCAGATTTAGTGCGTCATGGAGTTACTGGCTATTTAGCTCAACCAGAAGATACCCAAGATTTCTGTAATGGCATTATACAGCTACTAGAAGACGAGAATCTACGGCAAAGCATGGCTGATAATTGTAGGGCGATCGCTCTAGAGGAATACTCTCTAGAAGTGCAGGCGCAGCGATACATTGAACTATATCGTCAGGTCTTGCATAATTAAGAGTGCGATCGCATGAGTCAAAATTGTCGAGCGATCGCCCTACAGGAGTACCCGCTAGAGCTACAGGCTCAACGATATATTGAGCTATAGTCAGCTGTTGGAAAATTAGAAGGCGATAACCTCCGTCAGGCTACGCAAACGCATGGAGCAAAACTGTTACTAGTGGGAGGACTCAACCCTAACAGCAATAGACCAAAATTACCGATTATGAGACTTAGCTAAAACTTATGATGCTTAAAGAAGCGCCAAAAATTTCTATCGTAACTCCTTCTTTCAATCAAGCTGAATTTATTGAAGCAACCATCCAAAGTGTGTTGTCCCAAAATTATCCTAATCTTGAATATATCATTATTGATGGTGGATCAACAGATGGCAGTTTAGAAATTATTAAAAAATACGAAAGCTATCTTCACTTCTGGTGCAGTGAACCTGACAAGGGTCAATATGATGCTATCAACAAGGGATTTGCCTATGCCAATGGTGAGATTATGGCATGGCTGAATAGTGATGATATGTATTGTACATGGGCATTAAAAACAGTAGCTAATATTATGTCTAAACTTCCGCAAGTGGAGTGGTTAACAACGTTAAACCCTGGCGGCTGGGATTGGCATGGTTTCTGTACAGGATTTGGCTCAATTCCTGGTTATTCCAGGCAAGCATTTTTGGATGGTTATTTCGTTCCTTGGGGTAGAAAGAGTAAGAATAAATGCTGGATAATACAGCAGGAGTCTACTTTTTGGCATCGCAGTCTATGGGAAAAAGCGGGAAGTTATCTACGTACAGATTTAAAATTAGCAAGTGACTTTGAACTATGGTCACGCTTTTTTTCTCATGCAGAACTATATGGAACCTACTCACCATTGGGCGGTTTCCGCAGCCAATCAAAACAGAAGACTACAGATAAATTAGCGTATGCCAGTGAGTCGGAAAAATTGCTATCTCCTATGCGAGATAAACTGGGTTATTCTCCAAATATTTACACAAATCTATCAATAAAATTGAAGCTTGATAAAATACCTAAAGTCAGTAACATAGTTGCTTCAAAGTTTGGTTACATAGGCAAAAAGGTAGTTAAACATAATCTATCTTTCCCAGATTCTTATTGGGAAATAGAAGAATATAAGTTTATTTAAAAAACATCTTATTATCAATTTATGAACTTTTGGTAACAAACATCACTTCAGGTGATAATTAGTAATTGAAGTCAGAATAAACTAGATTGAAAATTGCTTTGAATAAGAATGAAAAAATTACTTGTTACAGGTTCTTCTGGCCTCATTGGTTCAGAAGTTGTTAACTACTTCTGCAAAGAAGAGTGGGAAGTCTATGGTATTGATAACAATCAACGATCTGACTTCTTTGGTGCTGCTGGTGATACCCGCTGGAACCAAAAACGTCTGTTAGAAAACCATGAAAACTTTCAGCATGTTGAACTGGATATTCGCGATCGCTTAGGAATTCTCAATTGTCTAGAGTCCTTAAAACCTGATATGGTGGTTCACACTGCTGCTCAACCCAGCCACGACTTAGCAGCATCTCGACCATTCGATGATTTTGATGTTAACGCTGTTGGTACTCTCAATCTTTTAGAAGCAGTTCGCCAACACGTTCCTGAAACAGTGTTCATTCACATGAGTACCAACAAAGTTTATGGCGATCGCCCCAACACTATCCCTTTAAAGGAGTTAGATACTCGCTGGGACTATAGCGATCCACACTACTACAATGGTATTACTGAAGACTTTTCCATCGATCAAAGTAAACATAGCCTCTTTGGAGCTTCTAAAGTAGCATCTGATGTTTTAGTACAGGAGTATGGACGCTACTTTGGGATAAAGACCTGTTGTTTGCGTGGTGGCTGTTTAACAGGGCCAAATCATAGCGGTGTTGAATTACATGGATTTTTGAGTTATTTAATTAAGTGCAATTTGGAAGGTAAAGTTTATCGCATTTACGGATACAAGGGTAAGCAGGTCAGAGATAATATCCATTCTCTGGATGTAGCTAGGTTCATTCACGCCTTTTGGGGAAATCCCCGTTGTGCTGAGGTGTATAATTTGGGTGGCGGTAGGCAGAATAGTTGCTCAATTTTAGAGGCTTTTGAGCGAATTGCTACCCTTAGCGGCAAGAAGATGCAGTACGAATATGTTGATAAAAACCGCGAGGGAGATCACATTTGCTACATCAGCGACTTGAGCAAAATGCAGTCTCAATATCCAGAGTGGAGTCTCACCAAATCATTAGATAATATTTTTGAGGAAATCTACCAAAGTTGGCAACACAGATTGTAGTGAAATATGGTTGATCTACTTTCTATTTTCGCTCTAATTTTATGCCTGACTAATAAGGATGATGAACTTAAAGCATATTGTACTTACTGACCCGGATATCAATGGTTTTGAATATGGAATGCTTCGAGATTTTGAGGAAGAAATAATTCGCGTTACGAGTGGACATCCTGTAGTAATGCCAAAGCGAAAATTACCAACCTTTATTGAGGATCGGATAGGACATGGAACTCGATATGGTAACTTGCGAAAATTGATTCCAAAAGTTGAGTATGACCTGAAAGCAGATGTTCTTTGGGTCATATTAATGGGCCCCGAAAATTTTCCTCTCGATTTATTCAAAAATTGGGATCGACATGTTGGAGTTAAAATCCTTTACATATTTGATACTTTTGAGGGACAACTACCCTCAATCCGTCGGGTTTTAGACTCAACAAAATGGGATCTTGCCATCACTTCCTTTCATGGAGCGCTTCCCTTTTTGGAGGAACAAACACAACACAAATGGTATGCTGTCCCTCAAGGCGTGAAGCTTGATAGATTTAAACTAGTTGCCAAAGAAGAAAAATTAATTAGTTTTTCTGCTTATGGTCGCCGACTACAAAATGTTCATAACAGTATCAAAGAATACTGTTTGCAAACTCATAATTATTATGAATACACCACTACAACTGGTCTACAACCGCAACTAGACCCCTGCGAAAATTATAGACAATATGCATGGCATCTTGCCCACAGTTTTTTTACCTTCTCCTGGCCTGTAGAGTTAACTAATCCAAAAAGGGTTCTGACATTTAGTCCAATAACTTGTAGATGGTTTGAAGCAGCTGCTAGCGGCACAGTGATTCTTGGACAAGCTCCTAAAGAGCCTGAATTTGAAAAGATATTTGGTTCTGATTTAGTAATTCCAATAGATTATATAAATACTCCAGAGAATTTGCAGTTGATTTGGGAAGAACTCTGGGAAAATCGATCCTCTTATCTTCAAGCTGCTTTAACGAGGAGAGAAAAATTAGCATATAAATGGAGTTGGGAAAATAGAGTCAAGGAGATTTTGCAGCTACTAAACTTAAGTTAATATTCATTCAAAATTAATAATCTTGTTGGCAAAATCTTTAATAATCATGAGACATAAGAAGTACATAATAAAATTATTTTGATTATCTTGACTTATCACGGATATGAAAAATACTGCAATTATTTTGTTGAATATCTCAAGTATTCCTGGCCTAATCATCCAGAAATTTTGTTTTTAACAGATGGGAAAACTATCAATTATCCTAACGTTATTTCGATTGATTCAGACCAATGGTTGATTGTTTTGCATGAAGGGTTAAAATAAATAAAATATATATATCCTCATCTTGATTATACATACCTAGTTTTAGAAGATTTAATTCCTCTGGTTAAAGTATCTAATTCCCATCTTGCCAAGGTTGAAAACATCGTCATCCAACATCAACTTGATTGTATGAGTTTTGTTGTGTACGACCACAAACATTTAGGCAACGCTCTGGTAGAAATTGATGGGATTAATTTTTATCAACTACCCACTAATTTCCCATTTTATAGTCAATTACAACCAGCTATTTGGAATGTTGAATATTTAATAAATATTCGTCAACATGCCTATGAACAGAATACTTTAGAACCTTGGTCTTTTGAAAAAATAACCCTTCGTAAACAACATTATGTTTCTGAATATTCATGGCCTAGTGTCATGCATGGATTCTTACATGATAAGCATCCGGTGTGGGAATCTATTTGGAAAATTAAAACCCCAGAGGGTGCAAAGTTTAGAAATAGTTTAATTAGAGAGTATATGTCTTGGGGATTTAATCGCACATTAGAAAAAATTACTGAACATAAGCTCTTAAAATTCTTACCAAGATAAATTGTTTATAATTTAATTTTAATATTTAATTAGATGAAAACCTCTTAATATTTTATTTAAAAAATGCTACGTATAGCTTACTTTGTCTCTCATCCCATTCAGTATCAAGCTCCTTTGTTGCGGCTCATAGCCGCAGATCCGGAAATTGACCTAAAAGTGTTTTTCTATAGCGATTTCTCCTTGAAGGCTTATCAAGATGCGGGATTCGGGCGATTAATCGAATGGGATGTGCCATTAACACAAGGTTACGATTATCATTTTTTAGACTGCTGGGGTAGTAAAAAACAACAAAGTGTCTTACAACAATCTTTTGCTAAAGATATTTCTAAACAGTTAAAACAAGGAGAATTCGATGCAGTTTGGGTACATGGCTGGTCTTGGCTTTGTGGCATCCAAGCAGTTCTGGCAGCTAACCAGTTGGGCATTCCAGTATTGATTCGGGGAGAGTCTAATAGTATAAGTGAACCAACTAATCCACTGAAAAAAATTGCAAAAAAAGCTTTTTTAAGCTGGCTTTTTAAGAAGATAGCTGGTTTTCTATACATTGGGACTTTTAATCGTCAGTTTTACAAGAGTTATGGAGTTGAGGATAAACAGCTATTTTGCCTACCCTATGCCGTAGATAATGACTATTTCCAGAAGCAAGCAATGCTAGCTAGTAGCAAACGTGAGGAACTGCGGCGATCGCTTAATTTAGATCCTGGTAGACCGATTATTCTTTACGCTGCCAAGCTGATTGATGTCAAGCGTCCTCTGGATTTACTCGCGGCTTATCGATTGCTCTCATCTGATGGTGTCCAAGAGCCAGATCCCTACCTGTTGTTTGTCGGAGATGGAGTTTTGCGCCCAACTCTAGAAGCCCTTGCTAAAGAAACAAACTGGCAGTCAATTCACTTTTTAGGTTTTCGCAATCAGTCGCAAATGCCTGCTGTTTATGATTTATGCGACGTATTTGTCTTACCATCTGATTTTGAGCCTTGGGGATTGGCAATCAATGAGGTGATGAATGCAGGAAAAGCAGTAGTTGTGAGCGATCGCGTGGGCTGTGTGCCTGACTTGGTGAAAGATGGACAAAATGGACGAACTTTTCCTGTAGGAGATGTTGCGGCTTTGGCAGAGTCAATTCGCTGGGCGATCGCAAACCGTACTTCTTTGGGAGATTGCAGTTTGAAAATTATTCAGGAGTGGAGCTATCAGGAAGACGTACAAGGACTCAAACAAGCCTTAAATTACTTGCAGGTGAGAGTAGCTTAAATGAAAAAAGTATTGATTGTAGGAGAAAACCTGGAAATAGGGCGTACTGAGGAAGTTTACAGTCGAGGATTTTCGTCATTGGGCTGTGAGGTACAACTTTTCACCTGGAAAGAAGCGACATCCAGTTTATCTCCTGGTTCATTGTGGGGTAGAGTTGCCTGGCGATTGGCATGGCAATTATTAGGAAACTTAGCAAATAATAAATTACTAGAGAAAGCAAATCAATTTCAACCTGATTTGACTTTAGTTATTTCACCTCGTTTAGTTCATCCTGATAGCATTTTAGCTTTGCAGCAATATGGTTTAGTCTTTGTCTTTTATACAGATAATCCGATAGATGCTCATCATACTCACACTAATTCTTGGGTACAAGGAGGATTTCCCTTATGGGACGCAGCTTTCATTTGGAGCCAAGAACTTGTTAAGCGTCTCAAGGACAATGGTGTTAAAAAAGCTATCTTTCACCCCTTTTGTAGCGATGTAGAATATCATTTACCTCAACGCCAGATTAACCCAGTATATGATGTGGCGTTTATCGGTAACTGGGATGCTAGCCGGAAACGAGAGCAGTATTTGAAGGCGATCGCTAATTATCGGTTAGGACTTTGGGGGTCAAATTACTGGAATACTCATTGTCAAGAATCATCCTTAAAAGGTTTGTGTCAAGGAATGTGCAGTTATCTAGAAATTCCTCAATTTTTAGGCTCTGCTAAAATGGGCCTCAATATTCTGCGCCCGCAGAATGAAGAAGGACATAATATTAGAACATTTGAGATTCCTATTACAAAAACACTGATGCTGAGTGAGCGGAGTCAAGTGTTACTAAATTTATTTGCAGAAGATAAAGAAGCTGTATATTTTTCTAGTCCTGATGAGTTAAGACAGAAAGTTGAGTATTTAACACAGAATCTCACTTTAATTGAGTCTATTGCTGAAGCAGGGTATAAAAAAGCATTAGCAAACACTATTGCTGATAGAGTAACAGAAATTGCTCATCTTTATCAAGAACTCAAACTTTCCCAATGTAGCGATTCTCAGATTTTACAAAATTATAAGGTATAGTACACCTATGAAAGTCACTGTCTCAGTTTTTGGACGATTTTGGGCTTTTTATTTAACACAGCAATTACAAAAAAGAGGTTATTTACACGAATTAATATCTACCTATCCAACTTTTGAAATCACTAAGTATGCTATAGATAAGAATTTGATTCATTCTATATGGCATCTGGAAGTTTTATCCCGTAGTTGGTATAAATTACCAAGTTGGCTAAGAGGCGATCGCAACTTACAACTCTGGTTTCTAGAGGAATTTGATCGCTCGGTGACAAATAGTTTATCACCAGGGTTTGACTTGTTTGTCGGTTGGTCAGGATGTAATTTTTGGTCTCTGCATAGGGCTAAAGAACTGGGTGCTAAAACAGTAATTGAGCGTGGTAGTAGCCATATGCATTATCAAACAGAAATTATTAAAGAAGAATATGAAAGATGGGGATTAAAATTTAATGAAACACATCCCGGAGTATACGAAAGAGAAATACAATCTTATGCTGATGCTGACAGAATTACTATTCCTAGCCTATTTGCCAAGCGTACTTTTTTAGAACAGGGAATACCAGAAAGTAAACTAATTCATGTTACTTATGGAACTTCTCTTGCAGAGTTTTATCCAGTTCCAAAAGAAGATGATATCTTTCGAGTTATCCACTGTGGTGGTATCACAATCCGCAAAGGTATACAGTATTTATTACAAGCTTTTTATGAATTAAACTTACCCAAAGCTGAGTTGTGGCTTGTGGGTTCAATTGCTCCCGAAATCCAGCCTTTTTTAGCAAAATATCAAAGCGATCGCATTATTATTAAAGGCACATACCCTCAAAAAGAACTACGTTTACTATATTCTCAGTGTTCAGTATTTTGTTTAGCTTCGATTGAAGATGGTTTTGGCATGGTGATTCCTCAAGCAATGGCATGTGGTCTACCTGTGATTCATACAACAAATACAGGTGGTGAGGATATTGTGCGAGAAGGTGTTGATGGATTTTGTGTACCAATTCGGGATATAGAAGCTCTCAAAGAGAAAATTTTATTTTTCTATGAAAATCCAGAGCGACGAGATGAGATGGGTAGAAATGCTCTAGAACAAGCACGTAAATCCCTCTCTTGGGATGACTACGGACACAAGATAGTTAATGCTTACTTGAATATACTTTGAAAAGGATTAGTAGCAGAAAATGCTGAGAAATAATATTAGAAGGTTTGCTGTAATAAATTATTACGTTAGATTTTTTTTGTTTTCAATGAATGAGAATAAAAGGAACAATTCTTTTATAACTTGTGCCGGAAAAGATGATGGGGTTGGGGCACAACTAATAGCAATTCTGTCAACTATATTATTTGCTCATGAATTAGGCATACAATACGTTCATACGCCTTTTAGAAATATAGCCCATAACGATAATAATGATTTGAACTTTGAGCATAAATGGGAGATATCTATCAATATAGGATTTAATGAGCTTAGTATTAACCAGATAGATTTAAATGAAATAACCGTTATTTGTGTAAACAACATAACCCAAGTAGAAATAAAAGATAATACTTTGTACGTCATCCCACATTGTCATGAATTTACGAAGATCAATCCGAATAAATATTCAAAATTATTAGAAAGATTTTTTTACAAGTATGAAAAAGCACCAACAAAGAGCAGTTTATACTTTGATAGCGCGAAAATAAACATAGCAATTCATATAAGAAGGGGAGATGTAATAAAAGATGACAAAGATAGATATACAGCTAATTGTTTTTATACAAAAATAATAACTCAACTATCTGATTTACTAAATGAATTAGAGTTAGAACATACTTTTCACCTTTATTCCGAAGGTATAATTGAAGAGTTTTCAGAGTTTAATGATGACAACATCATTCTTCATTTAAATGAATGTCCTTTTACTACATTTCATCATCTGGTATCTGCTGATGTATTGGTTATGGCTAAGAGTGCTTTTAGTTATAGTGCAGCCTTATTTTCCAAAGGCATAAAAATCTACCTACCATTTCAACACAGAGCATTAAAAGATTGGCTAGTGGTGAGAAAGAATGCTTGTTTCAATAAAGACAAACTAAAAAAGATGGTTTTACAAAATAAATCACTATGATTTCTGATATATAAATTGACATCTAGAGGTTTCCTTTCAGAAATGATTGTTTTCGGATCGCAGAAATTCGTCGACTTATTATTGAAATTTAAAGTAGTCTCAAAAACAAATTATTTTATAGGTATTCATGCTTTCAATATCTCGAAATTTATTTCATTGATTCACCATTCTCCTTCTGAATGTTTTAACTTGGTATAACAGCATATGAGCCAAAAATCTAACCATAACCAAAAAACTAAATTTTTAGTTTATGCTCGATTACCTAAAGCTGGCTTAGGTAACATGCTGCTAGTTTGGTCAAGGGCAGTTCTGTTTGCACATATTAATCGCTTTCCTGTTGTTTCACCAGATTGGGGTAAGTTTGTAATTGGACCTTATTTAAGAGGTGAAAGAGATAAAAGATACTATGGTCATCTATTTTCCAAAAAAATTTATGTATCCAAGTTTAATTATTATCTTGCAATTTTAAAAAAGGATACATATATTCACAACAATCCTGTCATATCTCCAATAGAACTATCTAATTTAGAATCACAACAATCAGACTTTTATCTATTTATTTTTAATCAATTGCCACATTGGAGTGACTTCTTTGTAGATTTAAAAACACATCAACCAATTATTAAAGAGAGACTACTTGCAAGTATTCGTCCATCTGTACTTGAAGCTATTTCTAACCGTTCAGCACCCCAAATCGGTATTCATATTAGAATGGGCGACTTTAGAGTACTTAAATCGGAGGATGATTTCAGTAAATTAGGTGGTGTTCGCACTCCTTTTAGCTGGTTCATTAAGGTGATTGATGCCATTCGTGAAATTGCTGGCTATGATGTGCCAGTAACCATATTTTCAGATGGTCACGATCATGAGCTAAGTCAGTTACTAACCCTTTCCCAAGTTTCTCGTTCATCTACTGCCTCTGCTCTATCTGATATGCTTACTTTATCTAAAAGCAAGCTTTTAATTACTTCTAGTGGTAGTACATTTAGCTACTGGGCTTCATATTTGGGAAAGTGTCCTACTATATCGCATCCAGCACATTTCCATGCCAGTGTTTTCTCTCCTGATATTACCCAAAGTGTATTTGAAGGTGGCTTTGATCCTGATTGTATGCAAGCACCAGACTTACTTGTCCGTAATATTAAATCAGTCTTCGAGCATTAGTAGTAAATCTTGCTTGCTGACAAAGTTAGACAAAATTATACACTTTATCAAGAATTTCAACTAACTCTGTCTTAGATATAGCAATGGGTAAAAAAAGCATTGGAATACTTATATACGCCAATCCAGACCACTATCCTCCTACAATTAACGCTATTCACTTGTTAGCAGAATATTTTGATGTAGTGTTGATTAGTCGTAATCAAAATCTTCCTTTTTGGGAATATCCAGCTAATGTCATAGTACATCGTTTAGGCAAATATACATCAGTGAGAGAAAGAGAACAACAATCTGCTGGAAATAAGATTTGGGAATATATTAATTTTGTGGAACAAGCCAGACTTCTTCTCAAAGATGTATCTCTTATATATGCCTATGATGCTTTTGGGTATGTAGCTGCTTATCTTTCCCATCTGATGCAAACTCGGTCAATTATACTGATTTACCATAACCATGACCTTAATGAACAGTTATTTCCTCTGTCTTCCCTATCAGGATGGGTTCAGAGAGTAGAAAGAAAGTGCGTACATAAAGCTAATCTTGTTGTCTTTCCCTCTGACGAACGAGCTTTTTTATTCAAAAAACTCACAAATTTCAATGGGAAACTATTAATAGTACCCAATTTTCCCAGAAAAACATATTTCAAAGAAAATCCTAATTTCAAAAATATCATATCAGAACGGTTAAAAAAACTTACAATATTACTACAAGGGGCTATTTCTATAAAAAATTCTTTGCTGGAATTAATTGATTCACTCACTTATTTAGATAACTCCATAGAACTTAAACTTATTGGGCCTCTTCAGGAAGAAGAAAAACATTTAATGAAAGATTTAGCTATCCGCAATAAGGTAGCAGATCGTGTTAAGTATTTTCTACCAGTTCCCTACAATGAACTTCCTTTGCATACTTGGGCGGCTTCCATTGGTGTATGTTTATACAAAAAAACAGATATCAACCATCAAACAATGGGAACAGCATCAAATAAAATTTATGAGTATGCTGCTTGCGGATTACCTGTGATTGTCAGCGACCAGCCTGATTATCGAGAAAATCTTGGGGGCGAAATTTGGGTTCGTTTTGCCGATCCTGATAATCCTGAATCTATTGCGTCTGCCGTTAAAGATATATTAAATAACTTAGAGAAATACGAAGAAATGTGTTTAGCGGCTCGGCAAGCTTTTGAAGAGAAGTACAATTATGAGTCGGCTTTTTCCTCTTTGCTTACTCAAATTAAAGATTTAGTTAATTGTAGCTTGCTAGCAAAGGATTAGTTAAATAAACTAATGCATAATTATTATACTGAACAGGCAGAAAAGCATTATACAATCGCTATTATTCGAGCAAGAAAAAAGCAGGAGACTTATTTAAAAAGAATCTGCTTATTGCTTATATTTGGTCTAGTTGTAGGTAGTTTTTATCTATGGGAACACCGTCCAGAATCACTCTCAACTGATAAAGCAATTCTGGTAATGAATATACTCTGGCTAGGTTTTCTGCCAAGTATACAATATCTATTAGATCGGAACCGACCCCCGATGCCATTTCTCCCACTAATGGGGATTTTTTACGTCAATAGCTTCGCTTTACCTATGTTTTCTAGTGAGAAGTTAGGTACAGGTAGTTGGTCTCAAACCCATGTTAGTGTTCAGTCTTTGCAACTCACAGTTATAGGGTTGCTTGGGATGATTATTGCTTTTTATATATCTAAATTTTCGTTTTTGAAAAAAGTTTCTCATCTTAAATTACCTGCCTACTCACTAAGTAAACTTATTAGTCCACTCAGGCTAATAGTAGTATTTCATATTATTTTTTCTTACTTGATCAAAGTTCCATCTATAGATCAGTTATCAGATACTATTGGGAATATAGGTTATGGAATGTTTTATATTATCTGGTCACGTGGTCATAAAATATCACCACAAACTAAACTAATTATAGGTTCATGTTTTATATTTGACTTGCTCCAACGTTTTATTGGAGGTTCATTAGCTAATATTGGATTCCTAGGTACGTTCATGGGTATAGTTATTTTTTATGAACACAAACGAATACCAATTTTTTTGATTAGTACTTTATTGTTATTTTTTCTAACTTTCAATGTAGTAAAAGGTGAGTATCGTCAGTTAACTTGGTTCGGCGGACCATACTCTAATGCAAGTCCTATAGAAAAGGCTCAATTGTTTATAGATATTGCTGTAAAAAATTACTCTAATCCTGAAAGTAAATCAGGAAAACAAGAGTCTTCGACTGCTTCGGCTATCGCTAGAACTGCACATATTATACTGTTTTCAAAAGTAATTGCAGATACTCCTAAATTAATTCCTTATTGGAATGGCGAAAGCTACTTTGGCTTCGTTACAAAGTTTATTCCTCGTATTTTATGGCCCAATAAACCTTCAGAAGCTATCGGGAATGTATTTGGTAGACGTTATAGATATATAGGAATTAAAGATTATGGGACTACGGTTAATCTTCCCTTGATGGTAGAAATGTATGCTAATTTTGGGGCTTCAGGTGTGCAGATAGGGATGGCACTTTTAGGATTATTATTTGCTTTTTTGGAGCAAAAACTTAATTCTCCCAAAATGGGCAGCCTAGAAATTGTCATAGGAATTGCGATGTTGTATCCTTTTACTTCTCATGAGTGGAATTTTTCCCTCGTGTTTGGAAATGTACTTACAGTAACATTATGTATCTACCTAATGTTTAGATTTATATTGCGTCAGCAACAGGCTAAACAATAGTGAGCATACCAGTTAGGCAGATGTAAGTCGTTGGAAATAAACCAAATTATGTTAACAAAAGTAAATAGAGTTAAAACCCTTACCGATGAGGAATGACAGCCCCAGCCAATTAACTTTAATTGTCCCTACTTACTTAAATAGAATACAGACTAGAGTCTGAGGCTTTTTTATGGAAAAACACAAATGTCAGAAATATAAAAAAATCTCTTTATGGTTTCCAGGGATTTTTGAATTTAAGGGTGGAATTCAAGTTTATTCAGCATTTCTTCTTGAGGCATTACAAAACTTGTATCCCCAGGTTGATTATAATATTTTTCTCAAACAAGATACTCGCTGTCCACCAAAATCTTTTTTTAAAGCTAACACCCAATTTTACTTTGCAGGAACTTGGTCATTACCTTTACGGACAATTGTTTTTGCTGCTCAAATTTTAGGATATGGAATCCAGCAAAATCCTAACTTAATTATAAGCTCTCATCTCAACTTTAGCGTTGCTGCGTACCTGTTGAAACGGCTATTTGGCATCCCTTACTGGGTTGTAGTACACGGGATTGAAGTCTGGAACCTTGAGAATTCAAATCTACAGAGTGCTTTACACCATGCCGATCGCATTTTAGCTGTTAGTCAGCATACACGCGATCGCCTCCTGCAAGAACAAAACCTTGATCCAGACAAAGTTGTAGTTCTACCTAATACCTTCAATGCTGATGATTTTCAGATTGCACCCAAGCCTGATAACCTCCTCAAAAGATATGGTTTGAAACCTGAACAACCGATTATCCTTACCGTTGCTCGGCTTTCCCAATTAGAGCAATACAAAGGTTATGACAAAATTCTGGCTGCTTTACCCCAAATTCGTCAGGCTATTCCTAATATTCATTACGTTTTAGTAGGTAAGGGAGACGATCAACCCCGAATTGAACAGCTAATTTCTAAATATAAACTCCAAGATTGCGTAACCTTAACTGGCTTTGTTTCGGATGAAGAACTTAGTTCTCACTACCATCTGTGCGATATATTTGCAATGCCAAGTAAAGCCGAAGGATTTGGCATTGTTTACCTAGAGGCTCTCGCCTGCGGTAAACCCACCCTTGGAGGTAATCAAGATGGGGCAAAGGATGCTCTCTGTCAAGGAGAATTAGGCGCACTTGTCGATCCTGACGATATAGAAGCGATCGCTCAAACTATAATTCAAATCCTACAAAGTACTTATTCTAATCCTTTAATCTATCAACCAGAGGCATTAAGAGAAAACGTAATTAAACAATTTGGTTTTGAACAGTTTCAAAAAACTCTTGGTAATTACTTAGAGCAAGATTTTATATCTACATCATCACAAAGGAAATTAATCAACCATGTTTAATCCAGACTTTGCTAATTTTAGTACTAGCAAAATAGTTAATGACCTCAAAACCAAGGGATACTTTGCTTTTGAACAGGCGATAACCAGTCAGTATGTTGAAGAACTACTTCAAGAAATTAATTTCAGTCAACTGTTGCTGAATAATAATGATGTTGGTGTAGTCACTGCTCAAGATATCAAATTTTTTACCCATTGTCTAGCTGGGTCTAAAAAAACATACGATGTCATTACCTCTAGACAAGTTTTGGATGTATGCAAAAAATATTTTACTGATGATTATAAGTTAACTAATCATCGGGTTTATCAAACATCTCAAAATTCCCACATGCCTTGGCATACAGATAATAATCGCCAAGTTGGTAGACAATTATCTGAAAAACACAATATGCCAGGTCTGTTATTTTTGTTTTATTTGTCTGATGTTGAAAAGAATGCCTTTCAATACATAAAAGACTCTCATCATTGGTCTCGCAAATACAGTCACGAAATCTACCTTAGCGATACCTACATCGACAATACATATAGCAAAGATATACTAACATTTCCCATGTTAAAGGGAAGTCTTATCTTATGTGATATCCACGGAATACATAGAGCCGAACCTTTTCATGATAAAACCTATAACAGAACCACGTTGCTTTTTCAAGTAGACCAGGTTGGTAGTGAAAATGTCGGGCATGGTGAAAAAAATATAGTTAATACTGAATACCTAGAAAATCTCACACCAGAGGTAATGAGTTATCTCGGATTTGGTTTTAAGAGAGATTACCCAGCTTTTCCTAACACATCAATTGCTACTATGAAGCTTCAAGATATTTTGGATCTACAGAAGCAGTTGTTGCCCAAGACATTAGAGGCTCTTAACAAAAATATAATAAAATCTCTCTTGTCTGCTGAAGCACTAATTAATGCCAAGCGACTCCTCTGGCATTTTAAATCAAAATACTCTAACCAAAAAACAAAAGTATAGCAATTAATGAAAATTTTGTTGATAGGTAATTATCAACTAGATGCAATCCAAAGTATGGATATCTTCGCTTCTATGTTAGAAAATTATTTAACCCAGCTTGGGCATCAAGTCCGAATCATTCGCCCAAATCCTTGGTTTGGGAAGCTGCTTTCATCATCAAATTCACTCAGGAAATGGTTAGGTTATATTGATAAATTTGTGTTTTTTCCAGCACAATTGCGTCAAGCATTATCTTGGGCAGATATAGTTCACATCTGCGATCAAGGTAATGCAGTTTACGTAAAATATTTGGGAAATACACCCCATGTGATCACTTGTCATGATTTATTTCCGATTCGTTCTGGTTTGGGAGAATTTCCTGAATATCGCACTGGATGGACTGGTAAGCAATTCCAGCAAATGGTAATGAGAGGACTCAACCAAGCGCATAAAGTTGCTTGTGTTTCAGAACAGACTAGAAGTGATGTTTTACGACTTTCTTCTCTGTCTAAGAGTGCTGTATCTGTTATTCCTATGGGTTTAAACTATCCCTATACTCAGATGACAGCTACAGAAGCTCAACCGCGTTTAAAAGCTTTGGGAATTCCTCAAAACTGTGAATTTATTCTACATGTAGGGGCGAATCACTGGTACAAAAACCGATTGGGAGTTTTATCAATCTTTTATCAGCTAATTATACAACTCCAACAACCAGAATTTTACCTAGTTATGGTAGGTAAACCTATGAATGATGAAATGCGTCAGTTTATCAAAATACATAATATGACACAAAAGGTAATAGAGTTAGTAGAAATTGATAACGAAAACCTTAGGGCTATCTATTCTTCTGCTACAGCTTTACTTTTCCCTTCTCTCTATGAAGGCTTTGGTTGGCCAATTATAGAAGCTCAATCTTGTGGTTGTCCTGTTTTTACATCCAACCGTTCCCCAATGAATGAGGTAGGGGGAGAAGCAGCTATATATATAGAACCCGATCAGCCAAAAGAAACCGCAGAAGAGATAATTCTTAATCTACACACCTTAAAACAGATGAAGTCAAAAGGATTTTTAAATTCTCAAAGATTTTCAGCAGAGGAAATGATTTCCGAGTATATTCAACTTTATCATCAAGCTATTAATGAAAAATCTGGCAAGAAAGTAAAAACAATTTAATTTTATAGTTCTTGATTTTTTTTCACTTAAATGGTGCATCTTAGTAAACTGTGCTGCGGATATCCGCTATGAAAGTTCTCCATGTGATTCCATCTGTTCCTCCGGTACGGGGTGGGCCAAGTCTTGTTGTTCTGGATATGGTTAAGGCATTACGAGCTAACAATGTTGATGTTGAGATTGCCACGACTAACGATAACGGTGATTACTTACTTGATGTTCCTTTAAAAAAACTAATTGAATACAAGCAAGTTCCAATCTGGTTTTTCTCTCGCTTTTCACCCACTGTAAAAGTTGTCAGAGAATACGCCTTTTCTTGGCAGTTAACAGCATGGCTCTGGGATAATATCTCCCAGTATGACATTCTACATATTCATGCCATTTTCTCTTATACATCAACGATCGCAATGGCGATCGCTCGTATCCAAAACATCCCCTATATTGTTATCCCACATGGTTTATTATCCAAATGGTCTTTGCAGCAAAGCACCTGGAAAAAGCAAATTTACATGAGGCTAATCGAGCAAGCTAACCTCAACCACTCTCAAGCTATCCACCTTACCTCCCAATTAGAAAAGCAAGAAGTTGCTCAATTGGGACTTAGCACCCCCAGTTTTGTATTACCACACGGACTTTCTCACCCGCCCCAGATTCTTGATGCCCATTCTCTACTTCGGCAACATCTCAACCTGCCACCAGATGAACCTCTAATTTTATTTTTATCCCGTTTGCATCCTAAAAAAGGGCTAGACTATCTTATCCCCGCATTAGGCAAACTCACTCATCACCGTTTCACTTTTGCGATCGCAGGCAGTGGTTCGCAAGAGTATGAAGCGGAAATTGAGTCAGCGCTGGTTTCAAATGGCATTCGCGATCGCACCCATTTTGCGGGATTTGTTGCTGGAGAAACAAAAAACCTCTTTATCCAAGGTTCGGATCTATTTGCCCTGACATCCCACGCCGAAAACTTCGGTTTAGCAGTTCTAGAGGCTTTAGCCGTAGGTGTTCCCGTCCTTGTTACCCCTGGTGTCGCTTTGGCTTCTATAGTTCAAGAACACCAACTGGGTTATGTTCCAGAATTGGATGTGCTGGCGATCGCCAAAGCTATAGAAGAACATCTCACTCATCCCCAGGAAGCTAAAGATATGGGCGATCGCGCTCGTCAAATGATTAGAGAACAATATACTTGGGACAAAGTAGCAGCCAAAATGGTTGAGATTTATCAACATATTATTTTCAATCATAATTGTTGAAAATAGGAAAACAAAATAATTAAATTATCTTTTATGTGTGGTATTGCCGGAATTTTAACTAAAACTGAAATAAAAAATAGCCTAGAAACTTTGATACTGAGAATGCAAACTGCTCTACAGCATCGTGGACCTGACGATCAAGGAATTTATATTTCCTCAGATAGAGAAGTTGCTTTTGCTCATACTCGCCTTTCTATTCTTGACCTCAGTGCCGCAGGACATCAACCGATGTCTACACCTGATGGACGCTATTGGATTACCTTTAATGGGGAAATTTACAATTTTTTGGAATTACGAGAGACTCTAGAAGCAAAAGGCGAGAAGTTTTATTCACAAACAGATACTGAAGTTATTCTTAAACTTTATCAGCAGCAAGGAGCAGAATGTGTTAACAATTTGCGGGGAATGTTTGCCTTTGCTATTTGGGATAATCAAGAACAAACCTGCTTTATTGCCCGCGATGCTTTAGGAATTAAACCTTTATACTATTGGCAATCTGGCTCAACTTTAATATTCGCCTCAGAACTTAGGGCAGTTCTGGCATCAAAATTACCTAGCATTGCCTTAAGTCCAGAGGGTTTATATGGCTATCTTGTAAGTGGATCAGTACCAGAACCTCACACCCTAATTGCAGGGATTCACTGTTTAGAAGCTGGTCATTGGTTACGTTGGCAAGCAGGTAATCTGAGAAAACAACAATATTGGCAAATTAACTTTACTTCTGAAGCAATTTCTCTCACAGAAGCTAAAGAAAAAGTTCGCAATGCTCTGATTGATTCTACCGAACATCACTTTATCAGCGACGTACCAGTAGGAATTTTTCTTAGTGGTGGGATTGACTCAACATCAATTGTTGCCTTAGCGCGTCAAACTCAGAAAGGTAGTTTACGCACCTACTCAATTGCTTTTGAAGAAGATGAGTGGAATGAAGGAGAACTTGCCAAAAAAATTGCTAAGGAATTTGACACAGACCATACGGAATATAAAGTTACGGCATTATTAGGAAGAGAACTATTGCCGAAGTTTTTAGCAAGTATCGATCAACCCAGTATTGACGGCTTCAATACTTTTTGTGTGTCCCAAATGGCTCACAAAGATGGGACTAAAGTAGTTTTATCTGGATTGGGTGGGGATGAGTTATTCGGTGGTTATAAAACATTTCAACAAGTACCAAAGATGGTGCAATTGGGTCAGCAACTCCAGAAAATTCAACCCATCAGCACTAGCATCGGTAAGGGATTAGCATCTTGGGGTAAATCACCACGAATCAAACGCTTAGGAGATTTTTTACAGCAAAAGCCAACAACCACAGCAGCTTACCGTAGTTTTAGGGGAATTTTTTCTCAAAGAGAAGCCTGGAAAATTACTCAGCACTACTTCAAAGATTCATGCGATCAGCTGCCATCACCCTTTCCTATATGGGAGAAAGAAGTTTTTCAAAATACTAGCATATCAACAAGTCTTCCTTCTTTAGAAGACGAAGTGAGCGGGCTAGAAATAAGTTGTTATATGCGTAATCAGTTATTACGAGATAGCGATGTTATGAGTATGTCCTGGGGGTTAGAATTACGAGTTCCCTTAGTGGATCGCGCTTTACTAGAAGCGATCGCATCTATTCCCAGCAAAATGCGTCTTGCACCCGGTAAACAGTTATTAATTCAGGCAGTTCCTGAGTTACCAAGTTGCGTACTTAATCGTCCCAAGCGAGGATTCTTTTTTCCCTTTCAAGAATGGATAGATAAAGATTGGAGCGATTATTTTCCTAACCATGAACTAGGCGCAGATATTAGCCTACTATTATGGTATCGTAATTGGAGTTTAGCGATTTTCCACCATTGGTGGAATGAAATTTCTAGATAAATATAATCATAATCCTCTCCACAATGTTCTAGTAATGGAAAAGAAGATTTATCTTTATTTACCATTTACTTTAAATCTTTAGGTACTGAAAGTTAAATTTTTTGTTAGCTTAGAACTGTCTGGTTATTTTTGCCCTACTGTACTAGTTCAAAACGTTAAAGTTTTGGATAAACATGACATGAGAATCCTGCATATTATTCCTTCAGTAGCATCAGTGCGAGGTGGGCCTAGTCAAGCAGTGGTGGAGACAGTTAAAGCACTACGAAATTTAGGTATTGATACTGAAATCGTCACTACTAATGATAATGGCAATGATTTATTCGACCTACCTCTTGGTAAGCTTATAGAGTATAAGCAAGTACCAGTTCGGTTTTTTTCACGCTTTTCTCCTAAAGTTAACTTTATAAGAGAATTTGCTTTTTCTGGTCAGTTAACAACATGGTTGTGGCAAAATGCTGCCAAGTATGACTTGTTACACGTCCATGCTATATTTTCCTATGCTTCTACTGTGGCAATGGCGATCGCTCATCTTCAAGGCATTCCTTACATTATTCGCCCACTAGGACAACTGTGCGAATGGTCGCTTCAGCAAAGTGCCCGCAAAAAACAGATTTATCTCAACTTGATCGAACGGGCTAACCTCAACCACTCTCAGGCACTTCACCTTACCTCTGAACAAGAACAACAAGAAGTTTCTCGTTTAGCTCTTAGCTCTCCTAGCTTTGTTCTACCCCACGGACTTTCTATTCCTTCCGCTATCCCTAATGCTCGTTCTCTACTTCGAGAACATTTAAAAGTCCCAACAGATGAACCAATAATTTTATTCTTGTCACGCTTACACCCTAAAAAAGGACTAGACTATCTCATCCCTGCTTTGGGCAAACTCACTAATTACCGTTTCACCTTTGTTGTTGCAGGCAGTGGTTCCAAAGAATACGAAGCGGAAATTGAGTCTCTTTTAATCTCAAATGGCATTCGCGATCGCACCTACTTAACTGGATTTGTAACTGGAGAGACAAAAAACTTATTTATACAAGGGTCAAATTTATTTGCCCTCACATCCTACTCAGAAAACTTCGGAGTAGCAGTCTTAGAAGCTTTAGCTGTCGGTATTCCTGTTATTGTTACCCCTGGAGTTGCTTTAGCTGCTGTTGTTCAACAACACCAACTTGGTTACGTTCCCGAACTCGATGTGGAGGCGATCGCTAAAGCTATTGAACAATATCTCACTCATACCCCAGAAACTGAAGATATGGGCGATCGCGCTCGTAAAATTATTTCGGAAAATTACACCTGGGATCAAATAGCTGTAAAAATGCAACACATTTACGAATCCATACTACAATTTTCTCCTGTTGACAGCTAGGTTATACCAATTCTGTATGAAGATGCACATAATAAGTCCCCCCTTCACAAGGGGGGACGGCGTAGCCGGGGGGTAAATATATGCAGCTTCACAAAGAAATGGTATTAGATAATCTTCATAAATTATATGGAAAGATATTAAGTCATAGAAAATTCAAAATAATAGTTAAATATTCTTAAATGATTAAAATTAATTGGAGAATTATTAGCTCACCTTACACAGCTTTAGGTTTGTGCTTAATCTTGTCTTCTCCCTTATTCTTTTTCAGAGGGATTGGTATATTTGATGATTCTGTATTTCTGAAAATTGGAGAATTAATTCTTGATGGATTAGTTCCATATAGAGATGTATTTGACAACAAACCACCAGGAATTTATTATTTGGGTGCTGCGATCGCTGCTGTCAGCAACAGTCATTGGCTAGCACCACGGATTTTCTTGTTTATATTTGCGACTGTTTTTGGTGCTTGGGTAATTCAATATACTAATAAGTACTGGGGCCGTTTAGCAGCGTATTTCGTGGCTTGGATATTTGGTATATCTTATACCATTGCCCAAGGCTATAGCTTTCATACAGATCAATTCTGTGCTTTTTTTGGGTTTGCTGCGATCGTAGCAATCTCTGGAGAGCGCCGTTATATTAAAAAATCATGGTTAATCTGTGGAATTTTCATCAGTCTGGCTTTTCTTTTCAAACAAGTAGCTGTAATTTATTTGGCAGCAATTATCCTTGCTCAACTCACTGCAACTATTGGAAAAAAATTATCTTGGCAATCTTTCTTGAATCGTAGCATAATACTTGTATCTGGATTTATTATTTTACCTGTAATAGTAGTTGCTTTAGTCATTGGGAGTGGAATATGGCATGATTTTTATGATGCCGTTTTCAACAGCACTATAAACTTTACAAAAAAACCTATTAATTTATTTGATACATTGAATCTTTGGATAAAAATTCCATCTGTCTGGTTAATATTTCCCTGCATTCTAATTTCATTTTTAGATAAAAACCTACGTAAATTATTAAAAAATGATGCTTATTTAGATGAATTATTTTTACTCCTTATAGTTGGAATTTTATCTTTAATACCCACTTTACACCAAGTCAGCAATACACACTATACCGAGGCATCTATAGTTTTTCTAGCAATCAGTAGCTCTATAATTTTGAGTTATTTTTGGAGGAATTTAAAAAATAAGTTTTATTCAAAAAGTATTCAATTATTTTTTATTACAATTCTTATATCTATTCTCCTCACATATACCGCAGGTTTACTTTGGGGAGGTGCAGTGATGATTAAACAGAATCGATTGGCAATTGATTTAACACAAATGAATGAAATTAGAAATGCCTTAAATCTTTATCTGCCCTTTGAAGAAAAAATATTAACTTTATCGGAAAATCCAGCTAGAATATATTACATGAGTGGGCGTATACCGTTGATCAAATATATTTACTATTATGGTTCTGGCTGGCTAAATAGTAATATCCCCAGCCTCGAAGATTCGGCAAAGCTAGTGGTATCGGGTGTAGCACCGGGAGCAATTATAGAAATTCCATTAGCTCAGGGAATTTATTTAAATAAATATAAAGACTATCAATTAGTTGAATTACCCAACAGTATTAATTTTATTCAAAAAACCCGTATTTTTATCTTGATTCGACAAGACTTTTATGAACATAAAAATAACTCCTAATTATTTTTGACTTCATCTAATTTTTTAATAAAACCTTTAAAAAATATTTATGCTATCGTCAGAAATCACTCCGATGATTCTCACTTATAATGAATCTCCAAATATTCGTCGCAACCTCCAAACTGTCACCTGGGCAAAATCAATTGTTGTAATTGACAGTTTCAGTACAGATGAAACTTTAGAGATTTTACATTCCTATCCGCAAGTGCAAGTTTTTCAAAGACAATTTGATTCCTTTGCTGCTCAATGTAACTACGGCTTAGAAAAAATTACATCTGAATGGGTGCTTTCTTTGGATGCTGATTATGTCTTAACAGATGAGCTAATTAATGAAATTATTGCATTACCAGCAGAGTCTGATGTAAATAGCTACAGCTTCAGATTCAAGTATTGCATTTTTGGTAAGCCCCTACGTGGAACTCTCCTTCCGCCCCGAAATGTACTATATAAAAGAGAAAAAGCGATTTATAAAGATGATGGACATGCCCATCGGGTTTGGGTAGACGGCAATTCGAGAATGCTTTCTGCCTATATTCATCACGACGATCGCAAACCCCTAAGCCGTTGGTTGTGGGCACAGGATCGCTATATGGTGATTGAAGCTAAAAAACTACTAGAGACTCCAGAAAGTGAACTTAGTTTTAGCGATCGCATCCGTAAACAAAAAATCCTCGCTCCCTTTATCATCTTAATTTACTGCCTAATTCTGAAAGGTGGTATTCTAGATGGTTGGCATGGTTGGTACTATGCATTTCAGCGAATGCTAGCAGAAACTCTTTTGGCAATTCGTATATTTGAGTATGGAAAATTGTAGAGATGCGATTAATCGCATCTCTACTGCTTATAAAAATGCGGTTGCTCCACAAAGCTGCTTAACTTTTTTATGTAAAAAGAATGTTCAAAATCCGTCTTATTGGCGCACCCAAACCCACAAAAATGACTCAGAAAAGTTTTAGACGTATTTTTTATTATCCGCATATAGTTTGGTTATAATGACTCTTGTAGGAATTAGAACTAACGTCATTAGTAGCCATGGTGATTTAATTTTAGGGATTGTTATTTCTCTTCTCATCCTGGTAATATCTTTCCAGCAAGAAAAAGAAAATAAAAATATGATTACCAGAATTTCACTTTGGGTTTCTGAGTTTTCATATACAATTTATTTGACGCATCTACCATTTTTAATATTCATTCTATCTTTGGTAATTAAGAATGAAAGATGGCAACCTGACACTCAGCACCTTTTATATATGTTGATATTATTAATAATAACTCTCCTATATGCAAGAATCGTATATTTGCTAACTGAAAAAAATACACCTCAGTTCAGAGACTACTTAAAAACCGCCCTTTCAAGAACAAGCTAATTCTAACAACTATACACTTACGTTGTATTTCTTGAAAAGATTATCCTATTTTTTTTAAAAACCTATGTAATGAATTTTCACTAACTAAAATATTTCAAGCGCTGCTTACCTATAACAATATTCCACACGCTTGACAGAATCCGATAAATTTAAATATTTCAGCCGATCAAACTTTATTTAACTTAATCATAATGAATATTCTCGGAATTAACGCTTACCACGGTGATGCTTCAGCTTCTCTTGTTCAAGATGGCCAACTGATTGCCGCAGTTGAAGAAGAACGGTTTAATCGAGTTAAACATTGGGCAGGATTTCCCGCAGAATCTATTCGCTATTGTCTGAAAATTGGTGGTATTAGTGCAGCAGACTTGGATCATGTGGCGGTATCTTTTAATCCTAAAGCTAATCTAAATCGTAAACTCCTTTTTACTCTCCAACAACGCCCTTCCTTATCATCACTTTTAGATCGGTTTAACAAACAAAGTAAATCTACAAGTCTTAAGCAACAGTTAGCAGAAGCTTGTTATTCTACACCTGAAGATATTCGGGCTACAATCCATAATCTGGAACACCATACAACTCACCTAGCCAGTGCTTTTTTCATTTCACCCTTTGAAAAAGCAGCCATCTTATCTATTGATGGTATGGGAGACTTTGTAAGTACCTTAGCTGCTGCTGGTGAAGGGAATCGTTTAGAGTACTTCGATCGCACTCACTATCCTCACTCCATTGGTTATCTTTACAACGCCATCACCCTTTATTTAGGCTTTCCCGCTTATGGAGATGAATATAAGGTGATGGGATTAGCACCTTACGGAGAACCAGAATATTTGGAAGCGTTTCGGCGAATAATTTATCCCAAAGGTGATAGTTTTGAGTTGAATTTAGATTACTTCACTCACCATGAGCAAGGTATTGCCATGAAGTGGGAAGATGGAGCGCCCATTGTTGAACCTTTCCACAGCCCAGAACTAGAAAAATTATTGGGGGCGGCGCGAAATTCTAAATCAGAAGTTACCCAAAAGCATCAGAATATTGCAGCTTCTGTGCAAGCGGTGACGGAAGAAATTATTTTTCATTTAATTAATCGATTGAGCGATCGCTACAAGAGTGAGAATCTCTGTTTAGCTGGTGGCGTGGCAATGAATTCTGTCGCCAATGGCAAGATTACTCAAAATACTCCCTTTAAGAATATCTATATTCCAGTGGGTGCTGCTGACAATGGTACATCAATTGGGGCAGCCTTCTTTATCTGGAATCATCTACTCAAACAACCACGTAACTTTGTTTTAGATCATGCTTATTGGGGTTCGGAGTTTACTGATGAAGAATGCTTACTAGCCTTGCAAGCGCACGATTTACAACCTCAAGTCCGAGAGCGAGAAGCACTGCTACATCATGTTGTTGACGCACTTTGTGAAGGTAAAGTAGTCGGTTGGTTCCAAGGAAGAATGGAGTTTGCTGCTAGGGCTTTGGGTAATAGATCCCTCCTCGCCGATCCGCGCCGTGCTGATATGCGGGATATTATTAACCTGAAAATCAAATTCCGGGAAAAGTTTCGTCCCTTTGCTCCCAGTATTTTGGAAGAACGGGTAGGCGAATTCTTTGAAGTTGATGAACCAGCGCCATTTATGGAAAAAGTCTTCAAAATTCGCCCTGAAAAAAGAGAGCAAATTCCGGCTGTCACCCATGTTGATGGTACTGGGCGCTTACAAAGTGTGAGTCGTCAAACCAATCCCCTTTATTGGGATTTGATTAATACCTTTGCTCAACGGACTGGTATTCCCATCGTCTTAAATACGTCTCTCAACGAAAATGAACCGATTGTTCGCACACCTACAGAAGCCATTCAGTGCTTCTTGAGAACTCACATGGATGCATTGGTTTTGGGTTCCTATTATGTAGAACGCAAAGATATTAAATCAGAATCCAGGGTGTAGGTGAAGCGATCGCGCATTCGTGAACAATAAGATTCCCGACTTCTCAAAGAAGTCGGGAATCTGCGGGTTGCAAAGTACACAATCACGTCGTTACGGAATATTTAAAAAAATGTATAATTTATAGCCAATTATCATATTAAGTTTTCAGTAAAATAAATTACAAATATCTTAAAGATATAAAGAATCCTAAGTAAGATAGGAATTACACTTGATCTAGAGTGTAAAAACCTTAAAGAAAGAAATTTTCTTTTTATAATGCTTATGGATTTAATAGTTGAAAATTTAGCCGCAATTGATGATAAACTTTCCAAGCGTCATATTGACCTCGATCCCGGTGGATATTTCATTATTTACTTGGATAAAGATGCACGGTTAATTTATGCCAAGCATTTTACAAATGTGATTGACGATCGCGGTTTAGCTGTCGATCCCGAAACAGGAAAGGTAATTCCGGCGCGAGAAAAGGTAGAACGAACTTACACAACGGTTTTTAGCGCAAGAACGGCGAAAGAACTTTGCGTGAAGATTTTTGAAGAAACTCAGCCCTCTCCTGTTACCCAGTTAGATCATGCAGCTTATTTAGGTAGAGAATTTGTCCGGGCTGAGGTGGCTTTAATAACAGGACAAGAGTATGTTCAAGATTAAAAGTTAGAAACTCCTAACTCTTAACTTTCCCATTACCCATCAGATGATGGTTGATTTATCTGATAGATGTAGTAAGTCGCCATTGGGATAACGGTGGCGGCAATTAACAATCCTACAACCCAAGCAGTAGCGTTACCTTGGTTAGTTTCTTCTGCTTTCTTGTAGGTTCCTTCTACCTGCACATTGTCAGTGATTTGGGGTGGCCCCGGATCGGCTTTTCCAGAAAGGACAGCAACAAGGCGATCGCTCGCATCAAGGAATGCCTGGTTGTATTTGTTACCATTCCGTAACGGCACACTTACTGTTTCTGTAGCTACACTCTGGGCAATAGAGTCAGTAAGTAAAGGTTTGACTTTATCTCCAGTAATAATGGCAGTACCATTGGTAACTGTATCAATAACTAATAAGGTTTGATTAGCTTGGGTTTCTTTTGTGGGAAACCATTTTTCAAACAACTCTTTAGTGAAGCTTTCTGGTGTTTCACCGTAATCGAGACGGCGAACAGTCACAATTCTAACTTCCTTATCTGTTTGCTTGGCCAGATCGTCGAAAGCGCGACTAATCTTACCTTCATTCAGACGGCTGATGACTTCACCTTGATCCAAAACCCAGGTGTTATTTCCTGCTGTGAGGTTTGGTATTTGATACACACCTGTGGCTAAAGCAGGTGCGGCAAACAGCGAAGCTGCTAATATAACCGTCACCAATGGTAGAATCAGCCGGATGAGGTGTTTTTGACTGCTAAATACTTGTTTGAGGAGTTGTTTCATCGTGTGATCCTTAAGACAGACTTGCACCAAACAATACTACTCCAGTATAAAATTTATGCTCCTGTCAGCAGGTATACATTTTACGGGATTTTTTGATTGCACAAACTTGTTCTGAGAGCGGTTGCAAGCATTAAATTGACAAGAAATACCGACCATTTTAGGAATTAACCCAAATACTTAGGGCGGAATTTGCAAACCATCTAGAAATAATATCGTATAATCAATGTTTTTTGCATGCAGAATTTAGCATAAGTTTTCATCTCTGCAAGCGCTTCTCATACTGTACCCATGAAAAAATCCACGCCACTTGCGGGATGAAGTTTTTGGGCATGGGGAAGAAGTTACCAATGCCCAATGCCCTGTTTGTCCCAAGCGACGGGGCGACTATCCCTCTCCACGCAATTTGCGGGATTGAGTTTCCCGTCGCTTTCAATGAATGGGTGATATCTGCATTTTCTGATATTTTAGCTAAATAGCTAAAGATATATCAATATATATACATGACTATAATTCTAACTAACGACGATGGCATTGATGCCCCTGGTATAAAAGCTCTCATCAAAGCTGTAAACGGCAAAAATTTTATTATCGCTGCTCCTGCCGATCATCAGTCTGGCTGTGGACATCAAGTTACTACCACTCGCGCCATCAACCTCCAGCGACGTTCTGAGACTGAATATGCGATCGCAGGCACTCCCGCCGATTGTATAAGAATTGCTATATCACAAATTACCGCAGATGTCAAATTTGTGCTTTCAGGTATTAATGCCGGGGGAAATTTGGGAGTCGATAGCTACATTTCTGGCACAGTTGCTGCTGTGCGGGAAGCTGCAATGCACGGTATTCCCGGAATTGCCATTTCTCACTATCGCAAAGCCAAGCAAAATTTTGATTGGGATCTAGCCGCTAAATTAACAGTTGAAGTTTTAGCCGACTTACTCAAGCGTCCCCTAGAACCGGGAAGCTTTTGGAATGTTAACCTACCGCATCTCCAACCAGGAGAACCAGAACCGGAAATGGTGTTTTGCCAAGCCTGTACCAAACCTTTACCCGTGAACTATCGAGTTGAAGGCGATAATTTTTATTATGTAGGCGAATATGGCAAACGCGATCGCACTCCTGGTAGCGATGTAGATGTATGTTTTTCTGGCAATATCGCGGTAACTCAATTAAGGGTTTGACGATATTTAGACATTAGGGAGAGCTTGTAGGACTATTAATTTTACAGCTATTAGTTTGTGCGATGGCGATCGCTGATCCAGTTACAATTTTTAAGGTTTTGAAATCTGGTAAAGTTTCAGTGGCGCTGAACACTGATTTAAAAAAAAGGAGAAAAATATGCAGTTTCTCAAAATTGTTCTTGTAACCCTCGTGCTGATGGTGAACTTGGTAATTGCTCAACCCTCTTGGGCTGGCAAAGATTTTACCAAGGGGGCTGACTATGTTGAGGTAACTCAGGCGCTCAATCAGCTTCTAACTGTAAAGGATACACCTGAGCAATTTCAGCAGCGACTAGCACAATTGCAGTCTCAGAAAAATATCATAGAAACAGCTAGAAAGCGGGCGCAGTGTCGCAATGAAACTGGAAAGACTTTAGCTGTCTATGCCAATAAACCAAAAAAATCTCCAACTCAACTCTACTTCTTGGGTGCAGGAACAATTACTGATGATGATTGGGATTGCGATGGCATTTACTTACCCGCAGGTTCTCAAGTGGTTCTAAGCCCGAATGCTGAACCACAAGAACTGACTGAACCAATCGCCGTAAAGTTTGTTGATGGTACACAGTCTATTGCTAGAAGTAATCCAGTTACTGGTGCAATTGAATTGAATATTGAACCTGCCAAAGTATTCAAGGCGGGTGAGAGTAGCTGGTTGCTCCCCACTTTCTCCCAAGCGGATATCGATACGCAAATTCCTACTCCACAACTAATTGACTAATTTCATTTAGATAATTTAAAGTCCCTCTTAAAAGGGGACTTAGGAAGTATACAAGTGTTTGATACATTACTAGCAGCTTTTAAAACATCTTCTAAAAGAGAATTTTCAAACATTGAATAATCAACTTTTAATTAAGGAAAAATTACAAGCCAAACTTGAGAAGATTCAAGCTAATAGCAATGGCTCTCCCGTTACCGATTTGCAGCTAGATAAAACCTTAGTCGAAGAAATTGAACAATTGACGACGGAACTAGAGAGTGTCAATCCTAACCTATATCCTCTTGTTAACGCTACTTTTTTGCTAGAGGGAGCTTGGCAACTGCAATATTCCACTGCCAGAGAAATCCGTTCTTTAGTTTCTCTCCCGTTGGGATTAAAGCTGGGTAAAGTTTATCAAGTGATTGATGTTGCAAATAAATTGTTCTTCAATCTAGCTAAAGTTAAACATCCTCTGGGGTTAGTATTGGGATATGTCAAAGTGACAGCTAGCTTTGAGCCAGCCAAAGAAGATTTAGAACCTCTACCGAACAAACGCATCAACGTTTATTTTGACAAACGCTACTTATCGATTGAGAAACTTTTTGGGATTAATACTCCCAAACTCAACCCATTTAAGATTGTTCCAGCTAATAATCCTAATGGCAGAATTGCCACACTAGACATTACTTACTTAGATGAAACCTTAAGAATTGGACGTGGAGGAGATGGTAGTTTATTCATTCTTAGTAAATCCAATGATTTAACTAACTTAATCTCCTAAATTTGAAATTTTTCGTGCCGATGAATAAATATGGTTCTCTCAGTAACGCATCTTTTCACTAAAGTAAAACCACGCTCGGCGATGGTAGAGCTTAAAACATTAAATTTAAAGGTAGGTTATGGTGTTGAAGAAGATATTAATGCCGATGTGATAAGTCCCAGACAAGTTTTAATTGTTAGACATGAAGATATTTTAGACTTATCAATTCAACCTGGAGAATTGCGAGAAAATATTGTGGTTGCAGGTATAGAATTTGATAATTTTATTCCTGGATCTCTGCTAACTTTTGAAAGTGGTGCAGCAATTCGTCTAACCTTTCACTGCGAACCTTGTAAACGAATAGCCCACTTAGTAGAATCATTAAAAAGCATCCAAGGTAAAAGAGGAATCTTAGGTGTAGTTATTAAATCAGGTAAAATCCAAGTTGGTAGTAATTTTCAAGTTCAAGCTAATAAATTTCCAATATTATCTGAGAATCCTTATGAGCGATTCCTAAATTTTATCATCAAAATTCCCACTGGTAAAGTAGTTACATATAAACAGATAATCAAAGGAATCGGAGTTGATAATAGTTATCTAAGAGCTATTCCTACATACTTGAAAAAAACCTCCTCTGCTGAGTATCCGGTACATAGAATATTAGACTCTAAAGGTTATTTGATAGCTTATGTAAACCAACAACAAAATAAATTGGAAGCTGAAGGAATTAAGGTTTTCTCTGAGTCAAATTTATTAGGTAACTTGAGTCAAAGTTTTGTAGATATTCAAAATTATTTATGGGAAGATAAAAATATATATTTAGAATAGATGTCTAACTTATATTTTTTTAAAGAAATCATTATACTTCAACGAGCCTTATATTCTGTAGACTATCTACGCAAATAAATTTATAAATAAAAATAAGTTACCATAATCTTTAACTTTTAATTTGTCTAGATGTAGCTTCCATAAAGTCGATAAAAACTTTGATAAGCTTATGAATTCCTTCACTACCTCCTGCAATTAAACCTCCTGTTAGCAATGCATCTAAACAACGAAAAATAATTACTTGAATTGGATTATCTAAATCAACAATTACAAGTGGTTCAATTGAGCGAATACCGATTGCGCTCATTAAAAGACCAAATAAAAGGGATGTCCATAGAGCAATTATTCGTGTATCAGATTTATAAGCTACCTTTTGGCGCTCTTTTTGATTTAAATCATCCATTTGTGGCTGAAATATTTTTAATGATTCTTGTTGGTTTTGGGTAAAATTTTGGATGATTTGCTGTTCTAAACTCATTCCTTCGGGCGGTAGTCCACTGATTTGAGTTGATTCTAAAGAAGAGGATTGTTGCTGTTGAACTTCCATAAGTCTTATTTTTTCAGAGAGCAGAGCCTTTTCTTGCTGAATACTAATATCTAATTGTTCGACAAACGGGCCTCGCCAAGTAGTTATAAAAACTTCTAAAGAGCGCTCTAGTAATAAAGAAATAAATAATAGTAATGTGAGTAATTGGATAATATCATTAACCCCAAATGGTTTTAAAACAAATGGCTTAGATGATAACCAAGTTGAGAAAGTTACTACTAAAAAACTAATAATGATTAACAAAATAAAGAGAGGAGATTCTAAAGAAAGCTTTTGCAACGTATCTATGCTCCTGTTTCGCGTCACAATATCTAACACAGCCTAGAGGTGAAAACTACACCTGCTGAGTAACTTAACAACGTTAATTTGACCGAACAGTAAATAATTTCTTACCCGACCATTTTTTCTAGTAGTATGATGGGTGATACCACAGTAGACGCGATCGCACTTTCCTCTCAGTGCAATCAATTACTTAGAACTTTTATCAAATATTGTGTCAATGTAAACGCATCTACACCCAATTCAGTCCGCTCTTGGGCGGCTATTATACCCGCTTGTGAATGCCACCAAGCGGCAGTTGTCACAATATCTTCGACAGGAATCTGTTTAGTTTCTGCTTGCGCCAACAATCCACCCAGTAGCCCAGTTAGCACGTCACCACTACCGCCGCGTGCCAAGGCGGGTGTACTTTCAGGAATGCTCCAAACATCACCTTGAGGGTTTGCGATCGCAGTTCTCGCCCCTTTCAACAAGACTACAGTCCCACTTTGTACGGCTGCTTGCTGTACTGCTTTGATCCTGTCATCTTTGGCATCAGCGAGATCAGGAAACAATCGCTGGAATTCGCCAGCATGGGGTGTGAGTATAGTTACGGCAAGACGTTTTTTTAACGTGGCGATCGCTCCCATAAGTGCCAAAATATTTAAACCATCGGCATCGAGAATCAAAGGGCGATCGCTTTCTATGACTTCTTGGACAATGGGAGTCGCATCTCGTGTCAAACCGGGGCCACAAGCGATCGCATTAAAAGAACTCAAATCTGTGCTTTCCGGTAATTGTAACTGAGCGATCGCTCCAGTTTCCGTCTCTGGACAACCGACAATTAGCGCTTCTGGCAAGTGTGATACCAAAAGAGATTTCAGCGATTCTGGTACGGCAATGGAAAGCATCCCGACACCACTAGCCCTAGCACCCAAACCAGTTAAAATTGCTCCACCTGCATAGCGCCGCGAACCGCAAATCAGCAGTAAATGCCCTTCCTTATATTTGTGGGTAACTGGTGGGCGAGGTAAGGGTAAAGTAGCGAGTGCCATTGCTGGTGTAATACGCTTAATTCTGGGTGCATCTTTGAGAACACCTTCTACATCAGCTAAAGGAATATCAAAATCGATTAACTCAGCTTTGCCAATAAATTCCAGCGCCCGATCTTGGAAAAAAGCTAGTTTCCATAAACCCAAGCAAAAAGTATGAGTAGCGCGAATAGCAGTTCCTAATACAACCCCAGTGTCGGTGTGTAAACCTGAAGGTAAATCGATACTATAAATCGGCACAGACAATTCGTTTAGCTGATTAATTGCAGAAGCAATAGAATCAGTAAGATTTCTTTCTAAACCAAACCCAAACAACCCATCAATCAACAAATCTGAATCTGGCAGTTGCTCAATTGTTTGATAAATTGGAATGCCCAAACTTTGAGCATACTGCAAGTGCTGCGAAGTTAATTCTTTCAACTTAGAGAAAGGAGAATAAATCCAAACTTCATATCCGCGAAAGTGTAATTCACGGGCTACTACTAAAGCATCTCCACCATTATGACCAGGGCCAACAAGAATTCCGACACTAGCTCCCCCCCTTTTTAAGAGAGTATTTGAAGCAACATCGCCCTTTTTAAGCGGAGCCAGCGTGGTTTTAGGGTTTCCCCAAGTGGAGCGACTGGCGTGGATTGGGAGGATCTCTTGAATGCGACGAGCAATTAATCCCGCCACCTTTTCCATCAAAGCTACTACAGGCATTCCTGCTGCAAAGATCCGATCTTCAATATCGCGCATCTGCCCAGCAGTCACTATTACTTGCGAAATTTTTTCTTGCCTGTTCTCCATCAGCCCTAAGTCCTGTTAGCGGTAGCGGGGTGTTTAGCCTGTGCTGAGTTAACTGAAACTTTAGCAGATTTCACACAATTTTCTTTAAGGTAATTCCAAATAAAAAAATATCCCCAAACTGAGGCAAAAATCTTCTCTATTTCTCCTGACTCTGTGTTCTCCGCGCCTCTGTGGTTCGTTTCTAATCCCTAACCGTGACTAACCCATGTATGCCTAGCGCTGCTATTACTCCTCCCACTAATCCCCAAGTCCCATCAGCAAATACATTGATCCGATGAATGTAGGTGCGATGATAGGCATACTCTAACTGCCTATCATTAACTTTTCCTACCTCTACCAGGTTTGTCACATAGTTTTCAGCTTTGATCAGTGCTGCATAATCCAGGTTAAACCAATAAAGCGATACTCCTACCACAGCCAAACCTGGAAAAACTAAAGTAATTAAGAGAATTGCCTTGCGTATGTTCATATAATTTACCTCCTGATATTAGCCGCCCAGCATGAAAAACGACTGTAGGCTATCGGGAGAAAGTTCCTTAGTGCCTGTGTAGATAGGCAAGAGGCAAGGGATAAGAAGGCTTTTTGGATTGTAAGTAGGTAGGCGTAATTAAATATAAGATCAAATCTCACCCTCAATCCCCTCCAAAGTATCGGAGAGGGAAGCCGGAGGCAGGGTGAGGTTTTATATTTAATTTGACCCACTTACTGAGTTTTTTTTAAATCAAATATGAATTTTATATCTTTGAAAACAACTTGGTTTTACCACTTTATAAAAAACCTCTAAAACCAAAATAATAACTATAACTTATTTACAGACTTTTTGGAGCAGAGATACTGAAATAACTTTTTTATAGCGTTGGCTAATTACTAAACTTGCTCCCATTAAACCCATAACAATTAAACTTTTATTCGTCGTTGGTTCGGGAACCTCTTGAGGAGTTTGGACGTTGAAGCTCAGTTTAGCTAAACCTTGAGAAGGGCTTCCAGGAGGATTAAGTTGGTCTTGTTCAGTAAAAGTGATTGTCCCTGTAGCATTTTGGAATAAACCTGTTCCTCCAAAGATGGTAATAGTACCACCACCTTTGATTATGCCTTCGGCAAAATTAATTTCAGCGCTGTCACTTGCTTTGCCAAATAATTCATTAGCACCGCCATAATACTTATCAGACAATGTGGGTTCTCCTTCTAAACCAAACACACTTGGGTTTGAGTTAAAAGTATATTTATTAATCGATGGATCTTCAATAGGTTCAAGTTTACCATAGGTTTCACTAATAAATGAATCCAACCCATAAGGAGCCGATTGGGTACTTTCACCTTTGATAGTTGCTCTAACAATTCCTAAGTCTGGTCTGAAGGTTGTGTCAATAGTGACAAGTGTATTGTAGTCACCACTAAACGTATAATTATTATAATTAACTTGAGCTTTCACACTTTGGATATTTGAGCCTAAACTGACTAGAGTTAAGGTAGCAGTCATGAGCCAGCCTATACGTGAACTAAACATAGTTGTCCTTTTTAGATTAAAATAGCAAAGTTATCTAATGTAGAAAGTCGGTTTAACTTTAACAAAATATAAGTTTTTGTCTGGTGGGTAATGCTATCAATAAATTTGATATGTGTGTATTGCTACCCAAAGATAAAATCACAAAGTATATATTTACTTAATAAATAGTCTTTGTTATTGATAAAAACAAGCTTCTCTAATACAATTTTTCAATAATTGTTACAAATGTATATTAAATATATTTCTTTACAATTTCAATGATTTTTTTATTGATATTAAATGAACTATTTTTAGATCCAGTTGCATACAAGATTTGATAAATGGCGATCGCAGTCTGGTTGAAATGCTTTTCCATCGGCTTTCTGATGAATGATGAATTAATAACAATTTTTTGATAGAGTGATGCTTTGCCGAACGCTGTTATCTCCATGTCGTCCCAGGTACCGCTTCCCCAATCGCTCGATCCATACCTACCCCTGACTGCTCTTGCGCCCATGCAGGATGTGACAAACCTTTGGTTTATGAAGATCATTGCCCATTACGGCAGCCCTGACTACTTCTTCACCGAGTATTTCCGCGTCAATGATACCTCACGGCTCAATCGTAGCATCCTAGCAGCAATCACCGAAAACGACACAGGTCGCCCCGTTTTTGCTCAAATGATTGGCGAAAGTATTCCAGACTTAGTAAGAACAGCGATTGATCTCTGCCGCTATAATATCGCTGGAGTTGACTTGAATATGGGTTGTCCAGCACCTAGAATCTATCGCAAAAATGTTGGTGGTGGATTGCTGCTGTTACCAAAAAAAGTGGATCGAATTTTGGCAGAATTGCGGCAAGCAGTGAACGATCGCCCTTTGACTGTCAAGATGCGTGTAGGCTTTGAGAATACGGATAATTTTTACGAAATTTTAGATTCGATCAATCGCCACAACATTGATTTGCTGAGTTTGCATGGTCGCACAGTGAAAGATATGTACCACGGCGCAGTGAAATATGATTTGATCGCTGAAGCCGTCAAACGAGTCCATTGTCCAGTGCTTGCCAACGGCAATATCAACTCTGCTACTACTGCTATTGAAGTACTTTCTCAAACGGGTGCGGCTGGTGTGATGCTGGGACGCTGGGCGATCGGGAATCCTTGGATTTTTAGTCAAATTCGGCAGGCTTTGCGAGGAGAGCCGATCGCACCCGTTCCTTTGGTAGAGGTACGCAACTATATCGATCGTTTATGGCAAACTCCCACAGCCGCAAGTATGCCAGAGCGATCGCGCGTCGGCTACCTGAAAATGTTCCTCAACTACATTGCTCTGAGTGTTGACACTGAAGGTCATTTTTTGCGGCTGATGCGACACACGCAGACCGAATTAGAATTGTTTAACCTCTGCGATCGCACTCTCCTTGCTGAGAGTACGAAAACTTTAGCCCTAGTACCCTCCTTGAGTGCGTAACTATAGCGCTTCTCGAATGGAAGCAATACACTTACTTTGACCTCTCTCCAAACCTCTCCCCTACAAGGGGAGAGGCTTTGAATCTTACTCCCCTTCCCTTGTAGGGAAGGGGCTGGGGTTAGGTCTGTATTTCGTGCAATTGAGAACTGCTATATGTTTGGCAGTCGGTTGATTAATGCTGACATAACGATAATCTTTATGTTACAACTTGGCAGATCAATTTGATACATGGAGTGAGTGAATCAGATTTTGGGAATAATCCTCATAGTGTTTGAAAGGATCGTTTTGGTTGGACTTCACGCTATGAGAGCGCGATTTATCGGGAAAAATCTGATTTTTGGCTGTTTATCTCTTGCATTTTGCTGCATTTTATCGATTTATTTGTCATTAATTCCAGTACATGCAACCTCCGCAGGGTCGATTGATAATTTGCGACAACAGCAGCAACAAATGAACCAGCAGCGTCAGGGTGTGGTTAACGATCGCAATCGCTTAACAAATCTCCAAAAAGAGGCGCAAAAACACCTCACTGGTTTAAAGCAAAATGTGCAAACTACAGATAGCTATATTCAAGAGAGCGAATCACGATTACAACTTGCTACTCAACGTCTCCAGCAATTGGAAACGGATTTAGCGGTAGCGGAACGTTCATACCAGGAGCGGCAAATAGCAACAGTAGCACGATTGCGTTATCTCCAGCGATCGCCTGCATCTGTTGGATGGGCTGTTTTGCTCCAAAGTCAAAACATTAGCGACTTTATCAGCCGTCGTCATCAATTAAAGTTAGTGTATCAGGCAGACGAACAAATTTTGGGAAAACTCAACGCCCAAGCAAACTCGATAAATCAACAAAAAACGGGCGTAGAACAGCAAAAAAACGAAATTGCCTTGATTCGTGAGCAACTGTTAGCACAAAAAGCCGATTATCAAACTCAGGCGCAGTCCCAATCAGAATTGATTCAACGCCTCAATAGCGATCGCCTCGCCTTGGAAGCCGCACAAAACCAGCTAGAGAGGGAATCCAAAAATTTGGAAGTCTTGATTCAACAAAAGGTAGCAGAGGCCAGAGCAACAGAAGAAGCGCAAACAAAAACCAATAGCCGGACAAGTGTCATCATTCGGGGAACTGGTGTCATGGCATATCCTAGCGATGCTTCTACTAGTAGTCCCTTCGGCTGGCGGATACACCCAATCCTTGGCTATCGGCGCTTTCACGCCGGCTTAGATTTTGCCGCTAGCTATGGTAGTAAAATTCGGGCAGCCGATTCGGGAAGAGTAATTTTTGCTGGGTGGTATGGTGGTTATGGCAGAGCGGTAATTATCGACCACGGCAATGGTCTTACAACACTGTATGGACATACCAGTGAGTTGTATGTTTCTGAGGGACAAGCAGTTGAACGCGGACAAGCGATCGCTGCTGTGGGTTCCACAGGTTTCTCAACTGGGCCCCATCTCCACTTTGAAGTCCGCCGGAATGGTACACCCGTAGACCCAGCTAATTATCTTTAACTCAATACAGTTCAGTTAAGCATCTCTTTCTTCTCTCTGCGTTCTCTGCGCCTTGGCGGTAATGCCTCTGGCACGCTCCGCGAACGTTAAAAAATTGACTTTGGAACCAGAATTTTAGCCCTAACTAAACCGTATTGATCTTTAACTGATAAACCAAGTTTCTCTAAGCTGCAAATTTTATCACAGACATGCTATAATGTGTAAGACTAAGGGCGCGTAGCTCAGTGGATAGAGCAACAGATTCCGGTTCTGTGGGTCGGGGGTTCAAATCCCTCCGCGCTCGTTACCTGTACATTAATTATTTATCACTGTTAATAGATTAATGTCATGTTTAAAAAAAGGTTCAAATTTTTGTCAATCTGCCATCTGGCGTGATTTATAGGCTGCGATCGCTAACTCGTTTGCTTTTTGCTATACGCTTCCTCCGATAGGCTGTTTCCCTTCTTCAACAATTCCAGCTTTAGCCGCTTGAGTTTGAACACACTCGATCAATCTGCCATAACTCGATTGATGGACACTATGCCGATACTGTTTGGCATAATTCTTTTTTGCTTCCAAGCAATCTAGAAATTTTTGTTCAGCTATTGCTTGAATTTCACTATTTACCTGCTCTCGGATATCGCCTAGTTTGGGAAGGACTATGCTACCAGCAGAGAGCCTGGCTGGAAACTCGCTCTGGGTCAAATTTGTGTGTACACCGTAGCCTAAGAGGAGAGGGGCTGGGGTAAGAGGTCAATGCGATCGCTTATTCTCTCACTAATAAGTATTTATGGACTTCTACACAACAATTTTGCGAAAGAGTGTGGATTACTGGGTTGCTTTATGCATAGACAATGGAATAGTAGGACAAGGGATAACTCAAGAAATAGCAATTAAACAACTTAATGAAGCGATCGCATCTTTTTTGGAAATCTCTAAAATAGAACCTGATATTTACTTTACTTTACTTGAGTAAGTATAGAAGAATTACATGACTTTTTGGCAGTGGAAGACACTGAATCCATCTGATAAATCCATGCTTGGAGTATATCAAGGTACTGCCTTTGGAAAAATAATAGATACTGAGCAAAAATTGTATCTTATAAAACAGGATAATTACTCGTAATCAAAGATAAAGACTTATTTTCTTCACAAGTTTCTCAAATTGTTTTGCTATATATATAGATATAGGGTAAAAACCTTTAAGAAATTTAAAATTCAAAAGTCCCTAAATATAGTTGAGGGATTAGTCTTTTTTGACAATCCAGCATTTGGAAATCTGAAACCGTAAAGACCAATTACCAATAAAATCGGAGGTCTATTATGATGTTTAAAAAGATTTTAGTTGCATTAGATCGATCGGAAATAGGACAACAGGTTTTTGAAGAAGCATTGAGTTTAGCAAAGCTAACACAAGCTAGCTTAATGCTAGTGCATGTCCTAACTCCCGAACAAGAGGGTAGCCCTTACGTACCTATAGTGTCTAATTTTGACTACTATCCAGGATTGACCCATCAAAGCTTTGAGTTATATCAAAAGCAATGGGATACCTTTAAAAATTTAGGAATCCAGATGTTGCAATCTTTTTGTGTCAAAGCGAATACAGTAGGCGTAAGTACAGAATTTACGCAAAGTGTTGGTAATCCTGGTCGGATTATTTGCGATTTCGCCCATAGTCATGGCGCTGACCTAATTGTTATGGGGCGGCGGGGTAATTCTGGGCTAATGGAACTATTTCTCGGTAGCGTGAGTAACTATGTTCTTCACCATGCTCCTTGTTCAGTTCATGTTGTGCATCTTTCAGTTGCTTCTAAAAAAGATGAAACTGTCAAACAAACTACAAGTACTTTAAGCATTAACTAACTACTAACTTGCTTACCCATCAATTTAAACTTGACAGGCTACTAAGATTACATAAATCATATAGGGACGCACAACTAGCTGTGCGCCCCTATTCCAGGTAATTACAAACGGCAGCTAGCCAAATTTTAAATACGATATTGAGCTAAAATTGAGCGTAGACGTACCCCGTCGTAGACATCGCTTTTTCAGTGAAAAAGAAAAAGTCCGCTACCCAGAATTTAGAGTTGAGAGCGCAAAGTGGATCTATGAAAGAAGATAGTATCAAGATCGCTGGTTTTCATGCTCATGTTTACTTCGATACTGCAAGTCGGAATGTAGCTGCGCGTGTACGTGAAGGATTAGGCGCTAGGTTTGACGTGCAACTCGGACGCTGGTTTGACAAGCCCATCGGGCCACACCCAAAAGGGATGTATCAAGTTGCTTTCCTACCGAATCAGTTTGATAAAGTCGTTCCTTGGCTAATGCTCAATCGTGAGGGATTGGATATTCTCGTCCATCCTGAGACAGGCGATGCTGTCACAGACCACGCAGTTTATTCTCTATGGTTAGGAGAAAAGCTAGATTTGAATATTGAGTTTCTTCGACAGCTTAGTTCTACTTCATCCAATTAAGGAAACTAGCCCACTGTATTGGGTAAAAGTTCTAGTTTGAGGCACAAAACTTTTTTATTGTGACTAATTCTGAAGAAATTGAAAAAGTCTAATATCTTGATAAACAAAGGTTTAAGCCTATGCAAAGATGCTTTTATTCGCTTTCTGTAAGCATCGTAAATAAAGTAAACATGGATAAAGTCGAGCTTAGACTCTGACCAAACAGTTGATGGTTCAGTAATGCATCTTGATAAAGATAACCCAAATCTTTTGCATCTTTACTTGTTATCTTATGAAAGGAATACTTTAATAGCTCATTTTTTGCTCGATTTAAAATAGATACCCACCTTCTCTTATTCTTCAGTAAGATAAGGAAAATATTTACAGATGGAATTGAAATCACTGAGTAATTTTAGTATCTATTTATATCAATTCTTTGTGAAGCTGCACCTTATTTATGTAGGGGCAATATCCTGCGCTAAACCGCTTCTCTACGAGATGCTCCGCGAATACGTCTACATGAATTGCCACTACAGTCTGTAGTTTTGCATCACGATTATAAGCACATCTTCAAGCAGAAATGGTATCAATAGGTACTTGCTTAAGCAAAGCTATCCACATATCAGACGGATCTGAATAATAATCAACTTCTTCAACTTGATATTGATAAGATTCACAACCTTCTCGTAAAATAATGCGATCGCAGGGTTTAATGCCTTTCCCTACTCCAGTCATATACCCTATCATCCCTTCATTGATGCGCTCAAATACATAGTCGCTTCCATAAACTAGTTGGCTATAATCGTGTATTTTATTCTTCTGCTTTAATCCGCTTGTTGGAAAGCCAACTAGAGCGAACTTGCTTAAAAAACTAAAACTTAAGTTCATACCTGTCCCGATCAAAGACATAAGTGAGTTCTCTCAAAGAAGAAATCTATAACGAAGAGTTCTGAACTCTAGGTGAATCTGAATCCCTTTTAGTCACCAATCCAGAATCGAACAGGTGGACAATCTAGTTAGGAATCAACCACATTGACAGCTAGTAAAGGCAATTTATCACCCAATATCTAATTAAATTCCTGCACGCAAAAGTAGCAAAAAACAAATTATAAGTAGTTCTTTTTTAAACTACTTAATAAAATAATTTTAAAAGAAGCTCAATAATTTATAATCAATTTTTCTTAATTCTTAATTTTTAGTTATTAATGTTTAATTTTACTCCATAATATCTTTTGCACAATAACCACTCAAATTTACAGTACCATCAACCGCAGATTCAACTGTAAAATCACCGAATTATTGGATACGATTGAGTCAGATATGAGATTTTTTACTTAACTAGATAATCTTAAATTGATAAAGATATTATGTATTGAGAATGTCATAAATGTATATTTTTTAAGATAAATCGTATCTAGTCATTACTTATGCTTTTTAAAGCTACATCTACCTGCTTAAGTAGTACTTCTAGGGTGGAAGAGTTATCTAAAACTACATCTGCATGAGCCACTTTTTCTTCGATAGGTAATTGACTGTTGATCCTGGCTTGTGCCTGTTCTCTAGTTAAATGGTTTCGTTGTATCAATCTTTGTATTTGTTGCTCTTGGGAACAACGCATTACCCAGATTTCTGTAACCAAATCAGTCATTCCCGCTTCAAATAATAGAGGCACTACTAACACCAGTGTTTGTAAGGAAGATTGGGTAATTGCTCTGAGAAAGCGATCGCGCACATCAGGATGAATCAAATTATCTATCCAGTTGCGTTCATCTTGACGATTAAAGATAATTTCCCCTAGCCTTTGGCGGTTGAGACTGCCATCTGGTAATAAAATTTGTTCGCCGTAACGCCCGGCGATCGCACCAAGAATAGGCGAACCTAAAGATACTGCCTCTCTAGCATAAATATCTGCATCCAAAATCGGTACTTTATAAGCGCCAGCTAAATAATTTGTAACAGTGGTTTTGCCTGTGGCAATACCTCCGGTTAAGCCGATTATACGTTTTGTCATTTGTCATTGGGCATTGGGCATTGGGCATTGGGCATTGGGCATTGGGCATTGGTTCTCTCCCTCATCTCCCTCATCTCCCTCATCTCCTTCATCTAAGAATTGGTTGCCCATGTTATTAGTGCTTGGGTTAAACCATCTAAAGTATATTCTTGGGCTTCTACATCTACACGTCCGAATAAAGCCTGACAGGTTTTAGAGGTTTGAGGGCCGATAGAGGCAATACAAATACCCTCTAAGAATTGATTGGTATCAGAGTTGTGGGAAAATATTTTGTCAGTGAGTTGATAGAAAAATTGTCCAGTTTTAGAACTGGCAAAGGTAATTACATCTATCTTGCGGTTTTGGAGAGCTAATTCAGCCGCAGGTGGAATACCACTAGGGCAACAAGATTGATATGCGGCAACTTCGATTACTTTTGCTCCTTTGAGGGTTAATTCATTAACTAAAACTTCTCTGCCGCCGCTTTCAACTCTGGGGAATAAAATCTTTTTTCCATCGAGTTTCTCTGGAAAATGTTCTATTAAAGAATCGGCAATAAAGTTAGGGGGAATAAAATCTGGTTGGAGAGAATATTGTTTGAGACTATTGGCTGTTTTCTCGCCAACAACGGCAATTTTGACACCTGCTAAAGCGCGGCTATCTTTACCTTGGGCGATTAATCTTTCAAAAAAGTAATCTATGCCATTAGTAGAAGTGAGAATTAACCAGTCAAAATCAGATAAATTAGCGATCGCATTATCCAAAGCTTCCCAACTGGAGGGCGGGCCGATTTCTAAGGTGGGCATTTCGATGACTGTAGCACCTAATGTAATGAGGCGATCGCTAAATATACTCGACTGCCCAACTGAACGTGTCACTAAGATTGTATTGCCAGTGAGGGGTTGGTAAGAGGTGGAGAAGTTGTTTAACATTGGAGTTTGGGCTAGAGTCGAATCCTGATAATCTATTTTCTCAGGTTGTAAGTACTTATTTAACCCAACAACTTCGCCAACAACAATTACCGCCGGGGAAAGAGATAATCCGGTGGTTTGTTCCAAAATATTGCCTAGTTGCGCTATCCAAATTTGTTGACGAGGAGTTCCCGCCCAACGGATGATTGCAATGGGTGTTAAGTGCGATCGCCCGTGTCGCACCAGTTGATGTACAATCTCTGGGAGATTTTGCCCTCCCATCAAAATTACCAGTGTCTCTAATTTTGAGAGTGCCTCCCAGTCTAAAACCTCTGGTTCATGAGCAGTAAGCACTGCAAAACAACGGCTCAACACCGGATCTGTGAGGGGAATTCCTGCTAACAACGGTGCTGCCAGGGCTGAAGAAATTCCTGGTACTAGTTCAAAATCACAACCGGATGCTTTCAACGCTTCGATTTCAGAAGTACAACGCCCAAAAATCAACGGATCGCCTGATTTAAGTCGTACAACTTGTTTCCTTTGCTGGCAATGCTTTACCAATAACTTATTAATTTCAGCTTGAGTTGTACTAGGTTTACCACCGCGTTTCCCAACATCCAACTTCAAGCAATCAGGTGGTACACACTGCAATAATTGAGCATCTACCAGAGCATCGTAGACTAAAACCTGAGCAGCAGCCAAGAGATTATAAGCTTTTACCGTCAGATATGCCACATCTCCAGTCCCAGCACCCACAAGGTAGACTTTGCCCCTTTCTTCAATATTAGTCATTTGTCATTTGTTATTTCTTCCCAATTCCCCATGCCCAATGCCCAATGCCCAATGCCCAATGCCCAATTCCCAATGCCCAGAATTCAATTCGTTCGGATATTAATTTTTTGGATTAGCTGATCGACTTGCTCAACCATTTCCTTGTTTTCTTCAGATTGGAATAACTCTCTGGCTTTTTTGAGATTAACGATCGCTTCTTCTAGCTGTTGTTCTCTTCCTAAAGTTATTCCCAAATTATAGTAAGTGAAGGCATCGTTAGGTACAAGACTAATGGCTTTTTTGTAATGTGCGATCGCTTCTTGGGGTTTACCTTGATCGTCCATCGCATTTGCTAAACCCGTGTAAGCTTGTGCGTGTTTTGGATCGAGGCGAATCGCTTCGGTATAGTCGGCGATCGCTTCTGCTAGCTTGCCTTGAGCGTAAAAAGCACTTGCTAAATTATAGTGAGCGTCTGCATAGTTGGGTTCAAGGCTGATGGCTCTTTTATATTGAGCGATCGCTTCTTCTAGTTTGCCTTGCGCGTAGAGGGTATTTCCCAAGGCATTATAACCTGCTGAATTTTTTGGATCGAGGCGAATCGCTTCGGTATAGTTGGCGATCGCTTCTACTGGCTTACCTTGAGCGTACAAAGCATTTCCTAAGTAATAGTGAGCGTCTGCATACTTGGGATCAAAGCTAATGGATTTTTTGTACTGAGTAACTGCTTGTTGTAGCTCACCTTGAGCGTACAGAGCATTTCCTAAACGTGTGTAAGTTGGGGCATAACTGGGTTTGAGGCGAATAGCTGCTGTGTATTCAGCGATCGCTTCGGTTAACTTACCTTGAGTGTAGAGAGCATTTCCTAAGTTATAGTGAGCGTCTGCATAGTTGGGTTCTAGGCTGAGGGCTTTTTTATATTGGGCGATCGCAGATTCTAACTGATTCTGTCTTGCTAAAGTCAAACCCAAATTAAAGTAGGCTCCAGAGTCTTGAGGATCGAGACTGATGGCTTTATTGTATTGTGCGATCGCTTCTTGGGGTTTGCCTTGATCGTCGAGAGTATTTGCCAAAGCAATATAAGCTTGCACAAATTTGGGTTCTAGTTCAATCGCTTTCCGAAAAGCCGTCTCTGCTCCTTTGAAATCTCCTTGTTTGTAGAGATTGCTTCCTTGCTCAAAGTAAGTAACTGCATTTTTGTTGCTAGGAAGTACTGCTCGATTTGAGTCTGGAATTTTTGATAAAACAACACCAATATCTTTACCAAAGGCAGCATCCCCATTACTCAAACACAAGCAGATAATAGCTGCTACCAGTACATTTTTGTTTTTTAGCATTTTTATTACCTTACGTTGCGTAGCTTTGGCGGGGTTCTAGCACAAATTATAAGTGATTAACCTAAGAGGATGTTTAAAAAGTATTATTGCTAACATCTAAGTCTCAGAAACCTAACCCCCCTTCCCTACAAGCAGCAAGGTGGTTTCATACAACCAGAGAAAAATGGATAATTAACAAGTTTGGATAAGAAGTACTTAGTATAATTTACTGCTTATCGAAAATCTTCTTAAGTACTTGGCTAAAAAGATTCAATTTGATATTGTTGATTAACATATCAAACTGATATATTAAAATGCTAAAGCTAGCAGTATTAGGTCTATTACAACGAGAGCCATTAAATGGTTATCGGCTCAAACAGCAATTAGAGATGTTTATGAGTTGCAGTATTTGTGTTAACTATGGCGCAATTTATCCTCTTCTGAAGCGCATGGAAGAACAAGGTGAAGTGATGCTATGTGCAGAACAGGTACAAGAAACTGGACTGTGTAGAAAGATATATGAGATTACATCCCTCGGTAAAACCATTTGGTATCAAGAGATGCTGGCATATCCTCACGAAAGTTGGGTGAATGCGCGATCGCGATTCTTAATCAAATTTTTTTTCTTTGGTCATTTATTACCCGAAGAACGAGTGCAGTTAATTGAACATCGATTGATCTCATGTCAGTTACGTCTTACAGAGAAAAAATCACTTGAAGTTACTGATAATTTATACCAAGTAAAATTACAAAAGCGTGTACTTGAAGTTATCCAATCGGAGATTGAGTGGCTAATTCAGCAACTCCAAATAGAACAACTTCAATTAGTTCAAACGCCAACTTCGGTAAAACAGCTTTAACACAAAAACCTTTTGAAACAAGCGTAATTATCTATGTGGATCGTCAAAATTGCTCTACGTCTTCCGTATACATTCGCGATCGCAGCTTTGATGATTGTGATCCTGGGTATAGTGACTATACTTAGTACACCAGTTGACATTTTTCCAACAATTAACATTCCGGTTGTCAGCATAGTTTGGACTTACACTGGTACGACATCCGAGGAAATGGCACAGCGAATTGTGACAATTAGCGAACGTGCCATGACAACAACCGTTGGTGACATCGAACACATTGAGTCTCAATCTTTGAGTGGTGTTAGTGTCGTCAAGGTTTTCTTTCAACCCAACGCTAATATAGCCTCAGCAGTCGCTCAAATTACCTCTGTCAGCCAAACCATTCTCCGCCCTTTGCCACCTGGGATCACACCGCCATTCATCATTCAATACAACGCTTCTTCAGTGCCGATTATCCAGATGAGTGTCAGTAGCAAAACCTTGCCGGAAGAAGCCCTCTTCGATTATGCTACCAACTTCGTCCGCACCCAATTAGCAACAGTGCAAGGGGCGAGTGTACCTCTGCCCTATGGTGGAAAACCTCGGCAAATTATGGTTGATATCGATCCCCAAGCGATGTTGGCTAATGGCATTTCTGCCCAAGACGTGACTAATGCTGTCAGCGCCCAAAATCTAGTCTTACCCGCAGGCGATATGAAGATAGGCGCTCGCGACTTCGCCGTACAAATCAACAATAGTCCAGATGTGGTAACAGCCCTCAATGACTTACCAATTAAACAAGTTAATGGTACTGTTATCTACATTCGTAATGTCGCCCAGGTAAGAGATGGCTTTGGTGTGCAATCAAACATTGTACGTCAGAATGGGAGACGATCGAGCTTACTTAGTATCCTGAAGAGTGGTAATGCCTCGACTATTGATGTGATTGAGCGGGTAAAAAAAGCTTTACCTCGCATCCAAGCCACCTTGCCCCCAGAACTGAACTTAGCGTTTTTGTTCGATCAATCTGTATTTGTGAAAGCTTCGGTTCAAGGCGTTCTCAAAGAAGGATTGATTGCTGGGTGTCTGACTGCGCTGATGATTTTAATTTTCCTGGGAAGTTGGCGCAGCACTTTAATTGTAGCCCTATCGATTCCGCTTTCGATGCTAGTTTCGATTATTGTGATGAGTCGTTTGGGACAAACTTTCAACATCATGACTTTGGGTGGTTTGTCCTTAGCTGTTGGTATTCTTGTAGATGATGCCACCGTAGAAATTGAAAATATCCACCGAAATCTCGGACAAGGGAAACCAATTAAGCGAGCAATCTTGGATGGAGCGCAGCAAATCGCAACTCCAGCACTTGTAGCAACATTATGTATTTGTATTGTCTTTGTGCCGGTCGTGTTTCTCAGTGGAGTGGCAAAGTACCTATTTGTTCCGCTAGCGATGGCGGTAGTATTTGGTATGCTTGCTTCTTATGTGCTATCTCGGACTGTAGTGCCGACAATGGCAAGCTATCTCTTACCATCCGAAGCAGACTGGCATAGAGAAAGCGAGGATCATAATAGTAACAACAACCATCATTTAGATTCGCCAGTCCAAAACAATAATGGTAACAATAACCATCATCTAGATTCGCCAGCCCAAAACAATAATGGTAGCGACAACCATCACCAAACAGAAGAGGCAAAAACGAAAACTGCCAAATCTGTTAAAAAAGATTGGATATGGCGGCTACACGAAAAATTTAACCGACAATTTGAAAAATTTCGCAGTTGGTACTATAATGTCCTAACCTCAGCATTGAATCACCGCCGCATAGTCTTTGTACTGTTTGGTGCTTTTATCGTCAGTGCAGGAGTTTTGTTGCCATTCGTCGGTCAAGACTTTTTCCCTGAAGTCGATGGTGGTCAGTTTAGCCTCCATGTTCGAGCTTTACCTGGGACTCGTTTGGAAGAGACAGAAAAAATTGTCAGCCAAGTCGAAGGCGTTATTCGCCAGACTGTACCGAAGGAAAATCTCTCTCTGATTTTAGATAACATCGGCTTACCCAGCAGTGGCATTAACCTTACTTATGGCTACAACGGTGCCACAATTGGGCAGGCTGATGCTGATATTCTTGTGTCTCTAAAAGAATCTGGTTCAACTTTTTCTTACATCAAGGAACTCCGCCAGAAATTAAAAGCGACATTTCCCAACTACACTTTCTTTTTTGAACCGGCTGATATTGTTACTCAAATTCTCAATTTCGGTTTGCCTGCTGCTGTTGACGTGCAAATATCTGGGCCTCTGAAAAACTCAAAGGGCAACTTTGAAATTGCCCAACAAATCGCAGCACGGATGAAGCGCATTCCTGGCGCTGTAGACGTACATCTCCAGCAAGTTGTCGATGCTCCAAAGTTACGTCTTGATGTCGATCGCACCGAGGCTCAACAACTGGGTATGACCCAGCGTGATGTTGCCAATAGCGTCCTCACTTCCTTAAGTTCAAGCGGTCAAGCCGCAATCAACCAATGGCTCGATCCCAAAAAAGGTGTAAGTTATACCCTTGCTGTACAAATTCCACAGTATAAAATTGACTCTATTGATAGCCTGAAAAATACGCCAGTTGGCAATGGTCAAACTGCACCTCAACTTTTAGGTAATTTGGCTAGTGTCAAACGCGGCACAGTGATGCAAGTTGTCAATCACTATAACATTCAGCCAGTTTTCGATATCTACGCTAACTCTTCTGGTCGTGACCTTGGGGGAGTTGCCAGTGATGTGAATCGCATCATCGCTGATTATCAGAAAAAATTGCCTCCCGGTAGCCAGATTAACGTTCGCGGGCAAGTGCAAACGATGAACTCTTCGTTTCTGGGACTTGGTTTAGGACTTGTGTTTGCAATTGTGCTGGTTTACTGCTTAATGGTGGTGAACTTCCAATCTTGGCTCGATCCCTTGATTATTATGATGGCCCTGCCAAGTGCCTTAGCAGGTATTGTTTGGATGCTATTTGTCACCCGCACCACACTTAGCGTCCCTTCGTTAATGGGTGCAATTATGAGTATAGGTGTAGCGACATCAAACAGTATTCTAATGATTACCTTTGCTAATGAGCAACGTTTTGAAGGGCAAAATGCTTATGGTGCATCCCTAGCGGCCGGCTATACAAGGTTGCGTCCTGTGTTGATGACTGCGTTAGCCATGCTCATCGGGATGGTGCCAATGTCTCTCGGTCTTGGTGAAGGTGGCGAACAGAATGCACCCTTGGGTCGCGCTGTAATTGGTGGCTTGTCAGCTGCAACAGTCGCTACTCTAATATTTGTACCTGTTGTATACAGCATTATGCGGCGGCAACCACCTCGTCCGATTGATGAGGATGATGACGATTTAAATTTCTCAGATCCACACACTGCATACTCCTTATCATCATCTCCAGGCAAGTCATAAGCAATTAAAGGTTCAAAATTGTCAAAGCCAATGATCGTAACGACTCTGCTAAATTTCTGCAAACTAGATAATATAGGACAGCTTACCTATGGATTTTCAGCATCCTCCATCTCCTGATTCTCAACAAGAAACTACTTCCAAAAAACAAAGACGTGGCATCAGTGGAATTGGTTGGGCTGCACTTGGAATTGTGTTTTTTGGTAGCCTACTGCTTATAGGTATTCTGCCTCGGTTAAGCCAAAGATCGGAATTACAAGCAGCAGTTAAGGAAGCAAGCACCATTCCCTCAGTTAAGGTAATTGCTCCCCATCGCGGTGCTGCTACTACCAATTTGGAACTACCTGGTAGCGTTGTAGCCCTTAACCAAACTACCATTTACGCTCGCAGTACAGGCTATTTGCGGCGGTGGTACGCAGACATTGGCGATCGCGTCCGAGCTGGTCAGTTGTTAGCAGAGATTGATTCCCCAGACACCGATCAGCAAGTTTTGCAAGCGAAGGCCGAGTTAGTGCAAGCACAAGCCAATGTGCTTCAAAGTCGTGCTAGTCTAGCCAAAGGTGTTTCTGATTTGAAGCAAGCCCGCGCTAATCTCTTGATAGCGCGTCAGAGTTGGGAGCGTTGGAGCGTTCTTGTTAAGCAAGGTGCAGTAGCTCAACAAGATGCAGATACAAAATATGCCACATATCAAGCTAATCTTGCCAACGTTGAGGCAGCACAAAACACTATTAATTCTAACTCTGCCAACGTCAAAGCAGCGCAAGCAAGCGCCTACGCAAGTCAAGCAAACTTCCAGCGTAATACCGTATTGCAGTCTTATAAGAAAGTCACTGCTCCTTTTGCGGGAGTGATTACTGCACGTAACGTCAATACAGGTGTTTTAATTTCAGCAGGTAATGGCAACACCAGTACCAGCAACACTAACACTAGCAATAGCAGCCTTTATACTATTGCTGCTTATGACAAGCTAAACGTGAATGTGAATATTCCACAGAGTTTATCACAGTCACTTAAGACTGCTCAAACAGCACAAATTAAAGTCACAGAGTTACCACAACGAGTGTTTAAGGGTAAAGTAGTGCGTACTAGCAATGCAATAGATCCAAATACTCGCACTTTGCTGACACAATTAGAAGTACAAAACTTTGACGCTATGCTGCGACCTGGGATGTATGCCACTGTCAAATTTGCCATTGACCGCATTAATACTCCCTTTGTTGTGCCAGATAGTGCCTTAGTTGTGAACGCCGGAGGTACTCAGGTAGCAACTGTAACTAAAGACCAAACAGTACATTATCAAAAAGTTGCAGTTGGGCGAGATTATGGTACTGAAGTAGAAATTACATCAGGTCTAACAGGAGACGAATCGCTTATTGCCACTCCTACGGTTGATGAGACAGAGGGTTTACACGTGCAGCCAGTTCTACAAATCAAGTAGACTGTCTAGATTTGGTAGAACAAACGAGCGAGTTTGTGTGCAGTAGCAGTGATGGCTTTGGGTGCGTTCAAGCGAGAACGTAAGCGACGATAAAATGCACCCAGAGTAGAACCCTGGTGTAGTTTTGCGTAAGTCCTATTACTGATTTTAGCGATTTTTAAAGGATGATTTAAGGCTTTTATGTCAAAAGTAATATATATCTAGTTAATGCAAGCTTAACCAGGTTACGAGTAGTGAAAATGCTATGTTAAAGGCAAGGTCATTTGCTCAATTTTTGAGGAAAACGCTATGACTACAACGCTCAAAGAGCCTAATTCTATTGAGTCATTGCTAGGTAAAGAGGCTGAAGACCTGCTTACCTACAAAGCAAAGGTTTCTCAGGATTTACTACATTTGCCTGGGCCAGACTTTGTAGATCGAATCTGGATCAACAGCGATCGCAATCCTCAAGTATTGCGTAATCTCCAGTTACTTTATTCTACTGGTCGTCTGGCAAACACAGGTTATCTATCGATTTTACCAGTAGACCAAGGGATTGAACACTCTGCGGGTGCGTCTTTTGCGCCCAATCCGATTTACTTCGATCCAGAAAATATTGTCAAGCTAGCGATCGCCGCAGGTTGCAATGCTGTTGCTACCACTTTGGGGACATTAGGTATAGTTTCGCGCAAATATGCCCACAAAATTCCCTTTATTACCAAAATCAATCACAATGAATTGCTGACTTTTCCCAATCAATTTGACCAGATATTGTTTGCTGATGTGGAACAAGCTTGGAATTTGGGGGCGGCGGCGGTAGGTGCGACAATTTACTTTGGTTCGGAGCAGTCTACCAGACAAATCCAAGAAATTAGCAAAGCTTTTAAACGCGCCCATGAATTGGGTTTGGTAACAATTCTCTGGTGCTATCTGCGGAACAACGCTTTTAAACAAGATAAAGATTACCACCTGGCGGCTGACCTCACCGGACAGGCGAATCATTTGGGTGTAACCATTGAAGCCGACATCATTAAACAAAAGTTACCTGAAAATAACAATGGTTACGGTGCAGTTGCCAAAGCTACTGGTAAGAGTTACGGCAAAACCGATGAGCGTGTTTACACAGAACTGACAACCGATCACCCAATTGATTTAACTCGTTATCAAGTACTAAATTGTTACTCTGGGCGTGTGGGGTTGATTAATTCTGGTGGCGCAACTGGTAAAAATGACTTCGCCGAAGCAGTTCGCACCGCCGTGATCAACAAACGTGCTGGTGGTTCAGGATTAATTTCTGGGCGCAAGACTTTCCAACGTCCCTTTGACGAAGGCGTGAAGCTATTTCATACCATTCAGGACGTTTATCTATCGCCAGATGTGACGATAGCTTAGAGGATGTCTGAGAAGTATCAAATATTGGTTGATCCCCCCTAACCCCCCTTAAAAAGGGGGGAATAAGAGTCTTAAAGTCCCCCTTAAAAAGGGGGATTTAGGGGGATCTCTAAGGGTTAGGTGTATACAAAAAACTTTTCAGACATCCTCTTAAGGATTAGGGAGTGAAGAAGGGAATAGGGTACAGGTTACAGGGTACAGATTATTCCCTATCACCTGTCACCTAATCCCCCATTTTTATCTAACGTTTCTCACTAAAAAATCTGGTTGACCACAACTTTTTTGCGATCGCTTCAAAATCTCGGCGCTACAAATACCAGGTTCACCATTTTTAGAATAACAAAAGAAGACTTCTTGCAAAAATCTTCCTGAACCAGAACAAAAAGGTGCTATGCCATCAGCAGTAATTTGATTATTCGCACTCACAAATGAATTTTTAAAATTTGTAATTGTGGTACGCACGGGTTTATTAGGACGATTATAAGCTGCGGGAATAGCGATCGCATCTTTTAATTTTTTACTGAATGCAAAGTATTCCGCAGGAGTTTTCCCCGAACAAGTCCCATGTTTTTCCCATTCATGATCGCGAAGCTTATCACTGGGAAACAAGTTCGGAAACTGTTGCTTCACTTCCGATGGTAATTTTTGCGTGGAACAATTAGCAGGATAACCAGTTTGGTATTGTGGCCACAAACCATGTAGTACAAAACCAAGTTTCTTTCCAGAACCGCACTGCTGTTGATCGCGGCTAGCGTTTGCTGCACAAAAATCCGGCGACCAAGAAAGTGTCAATACATAAAAATCAAATTTACCTGGAGTACCGCGATTTTGAGCAATAGCAGCATTAGGTATAAAAAGACTAGTAAATAACAGAGAAGATGCGATGAAAAGTTTTTTTAATTGCATAGAATTAGCTTTCTCTAAAATCAAAACACTACGTAAAGTATATTGTTAAGAGTCAAGGGTCAAGAATCAGTAATTATTCGTAATTCCCAGTTTCCAACCTCCAACGAATTTAGAAAAAGCAAATCTTGGTAAGGATTCTGGGATATCCTTAGATCAGTGAAAGATTTGCCAAAAAATAGTAAGAATGAAGCTGGCAGCAAGAGTAAGTCAGGTAACACCTTCATTAACCTTAGCGATCGCAGCCAAGGCTAAGGCACTGAAGGCGGAAGGAATAGATGTTTGTAGTTTTAGCGCTGGAGAACCAGATTTTGATACCCCGGCGCATATTAAAGCCGCAGCAGTCAAAGCTTTGGAAGAAGGCAAAACCAAGTATGGTGCAGCAGCCGGAGAACCAAAGTTAAGGGAAGCGATCGCCCATAAGCTTAAAATTGATAATGGTCTTGATTACAAGTCAGAGAATGTCATCGTCACCAATGGCGGTAAGCATTCTCTCTATAACTTAATAGTGGCGCTAATCGATCCAGGTGATGAGGTCATTATCCCTGCACCCTACTGGCTAAGTTATCCCGAAATGGTGACTTTAGTCGGTGGAGTATCAATAATTGTGGCCACAGATGCCACAACGGGTTATAAAATTACTCCCGAACAACTCCGTAAAGCAATCACGCCGAAAACGAAGTTATTTATCCTCAACTCCCCATCTAACCCCACAGGGATGGTTTACACGCCAGCCGAAATCAAAGCACTGGCCCAGGTAATAGTTGATGCAGATATCTTTGTCGTCTCTGATGAGATTTACGAAAAGATTCTCTACGACGGTGCAGAACATATCAGCATGGGTTCGCTAGGGAAGGAAATTTTTGACCGGACTTTGATTAGTAATGGATTTGCGAAGGCTTATTCCATGACTGGGTGGAGACTTGGTTATTTAGCCGGGCCAGTGGAAATTATTAAAGCCGCGAGTACCATCCAAGGGCATAGTACATCTAACGTGTGTACCTTTGCTCAATATGGTGCGATCGCAGCGCTACAAAGTTCCCAAGATTGTGTCGAAGAAATGCGCCAAGCCTTCGCCAAACGCCGACAGGTAATGTTAGACAGACTCAACGCCATTCCCGGATTGAGTACCGTAAAACCAGATGGCGCGTTTTATCTGTTTCCTGATATCAGCAAAACTGGTCTAAAATCCCTAGAATTTTGTGACGCTTTGCTAGAAAAACATCAAGTTGCAGTCATTCCCGGAATTGCTTTTGGCGCTGATGACAATATTCGCCTTTCCTACGCCACAGATATGGCGACTATTGAAAAGGGAATGGATAGATTAGAGAAATTTGTCAAGTCGCGTATTTAGTTAGTTGTCATTTGTGAGGAGAATTTATCAACTCTTCAACTTTTTAACTCCACCTTTTCGACTCAGAAAGGGTGGAGTTAATGTTAAAATCTGAAGTTTTATGTTAGAAATTTGACGTTATCGAATTATTGTTGATCTGGGGTAAGAAAGTTCGTAGTCAATACTTCTTGGATAAGGGTTGAGTCGTCCTAGATTCAGATCCCCTCGCCTACGGCGACCCCCTTAAAAAGGGGGTAAAAGAGGGTTAAAAGCCCCCCTTTTAAAGGGGGGTTGGGGGGATCTCCAACGACTAATTGCGCTAACCGAGAAGTATTGAGTTCGTAGTCAGGACTTCGACTCCTTGATTTACTAAGCACTTTAGTGCTTAGTAAAAACTTTTCATTACTAGCTTGACAGACTACTAATAGCATCCCAGTATCTGTACCTCATAGCAGCAGTAAATGCTGTATTGCACTGTTGAAAGCACAACTAACGTATCCGTTCATCAATGCTTTGACTCATCCGAACCCCTTAAATATTGATAATAATGTCAATTCCCAATTCCCAATTCCCAATTCCCTTACATTAACTCCATCTCCTGCAACCCCTGGCGTAATCTCTTCGCCTCTCCGGGATTATATCTTTCATGAAGGGCGATCGCTTTTTTAAAAGCTGTTAAACTATCTTGATGATTGCCAGCTTTCAGCAACACTACTCCTAAATTTTGATACGCTTCGGCATAGTTAGGGTTTAATGCGATCGCATTTTGATAATATGCGATCGCATCTGTCAATAAACCCAAAGCTTTAAATGTCATCGCCAAATTATAATGACCAAAAACAAAATTCGGGTCAATTTTCAAAGTTGTGGCGTAAGCAGTTTTCGCACCGTTGAAATCTCCGGCTGCTTTGAGTAAGTTACCCAAGTTGTTGTATGCTCCTAATTTGAGCATGGGGTAAATAGGCAATTTGATAGCAGTTTTATAGTGAGAAATCGCCTGTGGGAATTTTTGCAAGCGACTGTAGGCGATACCTAAATGATAGTGAAGTTCATATAAAATATCATAGTTGTCTTCAGCCGCGCCGATTCCATGTCTGAGCAACTCCATACCTTGGGTAATTTTCTCAGTTTCTACATACAATGCCCCTAATTTACTGCAAACATAGGGATCATCGGGATGGGTAGCGAGAAATCCTTCCATTGCTGTAGCTGCTTTGGCATATTTGTTATTTTGAGCGATCGCACTTTTTTGATATCCTGTATGTACAAGTGCCACTCCTGGTAAATAACCTATTTGCCAATGAGGTTCTTTGGTCAAAATTGCTGACACGCTATCATCTACTAAAGCATGGTAAGGACGGTCAAAACGAATATCTGGATGATTGCGGAATAGCCTCGAAACTAGAGAATAGGGAGATTGTTCAGCACCAACTTCCTGGCGGACGAGGTTGATGAGTAGATATTCCTCTCTGGCGATCGCCTCTCGCAACTGCGGTACAATTGCTGGAGTCAGAGTTTCATCAGCATCTAATACCAAAATCCAGTCACCAGTGACATATTTGAGAGCCTCATTACGGGCAGCACTGAAGTCATTACACCATTTAAAATGATGAACTTTTGCACCAAGTTGTTGGGCAATATTGGGAGTGCGATCGATTGAGCCTGTATCTAAGACTACCATTTCATCCACCACAATTCTTACACTGTTCAGACATTTAGGCAGTGTTGTGGCTTCGTTTTTTACAATCATGCACAGGCTCAAAGTCATAATTTTGGGAACTGGAAATTTTATATTTTGTGCAAAAATCAAGATTAACAAAATCAGTGAGTGAGTCAATCCGGGAGAAGGGGTGAATTTAATACAGGGTCAAACTACAAGTCAGGGCTATTTCATTCTAAAAAGCTGCTTGAATGTCTCTAGTCCAAAAGAACATAAACGAACTAGAACAACTTTTTACTCAAATTAACTAGTAACGAACTAGAACAACTTTTTGTTCAAATTAACTACTTTGGCAAACGGGGCTGTTTCTTTCAATACCTACCTCAATATAAACCAATACAGTTCAGTTAAGGCTAAAACTCTGGTTCCAAAGTCAATTTTTGAACGTAGACGCAAAGCGGCTTCCCGCAGGATACCGCCAACTCTTGGAGAGGCTTCCGCCAACGCGTAGCGTCTCCAAGAGTTGGCGCAGAGAAGCCAGTGCGCCCTTGCGGTTCCCCAACTTGTAGCAACTGGCGCGACGCAGAGAGAAGAAAGAGATGCTTAACTGAACTGTACTGTGTATTTCCACTGAATGCTTAATTACAGAAAAACTTTTAGCTTATGTTCTATTCATAATAGTTGCTTCTAAATTACTTAAACTTCATAATTTAAACCGTATTTAAACTCTTCACCACGGCTTCAAACTTAGTGTTGTTTCCTTTACAGCTTCTTAAGGATAATATCATTATTTTTATCATTGTGATAACAGTTTGAATGATTGATATTAGAGAAGTAGTTTCAAGTAGAGTTAATTAAATCAGTGAATAAAAAATGGGCTACTAAACGACTTACAATTAATCTGGCATCAGGGGAAGCAGAAAGATTAGAAAAATACTGTTCAATGACAGGACGACCGGCAACGGATGTTATTCGAGAGTTGATTCGCTCTTTGCCAACCGAACAAACACCAAATGCAAATTGAACCGCTTGATGAGCAACGCTCGCTTTCTTTATTCAATTCAAGCACAAAATACCAAAGCTAAAAACTGTTTCAGATAATGCTGATTGCTATATTAATAAAAAATTTAGCAGATATTAGTCTTGCTCTTGCTTGACAGTAAGCACTTGTATCACTTGTTCGCGGAGCGTCTTGTACAGAAGAGAAGGAACTTCTACTTCTGATTTTTATGGTAAATAAAAGGGTTTAAGACTAGGCTGTTAACTTTGCACCTTTTCAGGGGTTAAAAATTCATGCACAATACTTTCCAATCCAAGAGGAGTAAAATTTCCAGTGGAAAAAGTTATTTTTCGCGTTCTTTAAGTAATGAGTAATGAGTAAATACCCATTACTTATTACTCATTACTCATTTAATTTGTTCACCGATGATGACACCAAAATTGTATGAATAAAAAATGGGTAAATCTCATCAAAGTTAACAGCCTAGTTTAAGATCCCTACCTCTACAGGTAGCCCCAGTTTCATTCGGGGTTTAAATCCCCGTCTGAAATTGTCTTTAATTTTGTTAGCGCAGCGTAAAGCGTACGGCAGCGTTCGCTTTTAGCGTCTCGTAGAGAGCGTCATTTTGAATTTTGAATTGTTAACAGTTATTCTCGTTTTCAAGTATTTTGAGAATTTTGAGATATAAATTTTCTACTCTCTTAGCCTGAACTTCACCAAATGATGCATAATGACTTAAGCTAGGAGCGCCATTTACTTCAAGGATTGTATAATCTATGATTGATGATGTTATATCACTAGTAAGAATGTCCACACCTGCTAATCTCAGTTCCATATTTTTTGTAATACTTACTGCTAATTTTTTAAAATCAGGATGGATAGTTTCTGTAAAGTCTACCGCCTCGCCCCCAGTCGATAAATTTGCATTATCTAAAAGATAGACAATATTATTCTTAGGTATAACACTACTAAAATTTAGCTTTCGTCTCCTCAAGTTCTTTTTAATTCTATAATCTTCAAAATCTATAATTTCTTTTCTACCATTTTTGACAAAACTTTCTTGCTTCTGTTGCATAAGTTCTAAAACATTAGATTTACCATTTCCCGTTATCAATAGGGGAATTCTTTGATATGCCGAAACAACTTCATCATCAAGTACTACAATTCTATAGTCATTGCCACTATAAAATCTCTCGACAATAAAACCTGAGACTTTTTGGAATATTTTCTTAGCTACTTGATAGTATTCTTGTTTATTATAGATTTTTGTAACAAATATGCCCTGACTGAGATTAATCGGCTTGATAATTACGGGAAATCCTAACTCTTTAGCATAAGAGAATCCTGCATCTATATTCCTGATATTAGATATTTCTTCGCATAATTCTTCACTAAAAAATGTTTTTCCTTCAGTAACTTTGTAGCCAAAATGATTCAAAAAAAAGCTACAAACACTCTTGTCTTTAGCTATTGCTGTCGAACCAAAAGAGTTAATACTAAATCTGGTAGTCCGAAAAAAAGTTTTATTGCCATTTTTAAAGGTAATTAGTCCCATAAAGGGGCATTCTGGGTCTACTAAAAGTACTGCTCCTATTTCTTCTGCTACTTTTTGAATTACTGATGTTAAAAATGGTGTTTCCATTATCATAACTATAATTTTATCGGGGAATTCTAACTTTTTTATAATAATTAGTCAAGATATTTTAAATTAAATAATTGCACTATGTATTGCCCCTATAGCTATAGCAAAAAGCTTAATCATAATTCATTTTTTACTATAGCAGTCTGCTTTGATTTTTGAATTTATTTGCGTAGGCAGACAAGAGGTAATAGGAAAAGACTCTTGAAGTTATCCTGAGTTTTTTCAAAAATCAAATAAAAGTCCGATTTCTAATAAAAATAATTAAATTTTAAATATTTTCAAGTAATTATAAAAAACATAAATGCCCATAATAAATATAGCTTTATCGTATGGGTGTAGCTCGCCGTAGATATCGCACCGCTCGAAAATCAAGAGTGTGCGATCGCCGATTAATCTTATAAATGTTAATGTTTTTCACAACTTACCTATCGATAGTCTTTTTTAAGACACTTAAATTATTTTTACCACTGATACTGATTTGACTCATGCGTATGCATAAAAATCATGCAAACTCAATATTTGCCAAACTTTATGCTTGAGGATTGTTGTGTGCTGAAAACAATTGCAAATTAAGGCTTTGAGATTCATAGCTATCTGAAAAATACAACTTAGTTGGTCTAAAATATAGCGCTAAGTGTTGACAACTTATTAATAATCGAATAACAAGGTGGCAGCAGCATAAAAAAAAGCGTTAGTGCATTCCTACCTAGAAACTAATTAACGCCCTTCATTAAACTTCATACGGTTAACATCATTATGCCAGAAAATACGGATAACCAAGCTTCTAAATCAGACAATCAAGGTATTGCTTATAAAGAACGCCTCAATTCTTGGGCGATCGCTCGTTTGCTTCCTAATACACAACGGGAAATTGTGGCTCGCTTCCGCAGCCGTTCTGATGCTGATGGTTATATGCGACACCTCCCTCAAGAAATACCAAATGCTTCCTACATGGTTGTTTTTGATTGTCAACGCGAAGCATCTGTAATTTAAAGCACAAATTTAGGCAATAGACCTATCGGGAAAATAGGGAACAGAGAAAAAGTTTTTGTACTAGGTTGTGTTTGCGTAGGGGGTGCTTTGTCCTTACTCTGTTCATCAGCTTCTTTTTGCACTATTGTGCTGAAAACATAAGGGTTAAAGGGAAAATTCAAGCCCTTTAACCCTTGCTTTTAATTTGTTTTTTTATGTGGATTGACATAGCTAGTTTAAAAGTAGGGGGTACAAGAAGTCTGCCTTTGGGTGTCTAAACACTTGTTTAAGTAATTAAAAATACAACGCCGATAGCGTACCCTACGAGGAAACAACCTACGCGCAGCGTCTCTTAGATAGCGTCATAACCCGTTAAAAATATCGCTTACAACTCCAGATTGCAATTCACGCTTCACTTAAAAATTCTGGATGTTGCCAACAAGCATAGTAAGTAGGTAGGTAGGTAGGCATAATTAAACCGAACTGTATAAAGTTATGTAACGCGCTAGAAACGCTTTGAATACAAGCTTTTAAGCGATTTACATTTTTTAATCTAGTTGTATTTTGTATTTTTCAGCGCCCACCTACTTATACAAATATTTTAAATTAAAAAAATTTCCGTAATTGCTCCCTTGCCATTGATATTTTAGATTACTTAAAAGTAAAAGTCAGTGCAATAAGCCCTGAAAGTACTTGAGGGTTAATAAGTGATTAAACAGCAGCAATATAACTGGTTAAAAACTGTTATATTTTTCCGCAAACGAAAATTACTAGCTTTGTTGCTAGGGATTTTCCTCTCAATCTCTGTAGTCCTACTCTGCCAGAGACTTTTAATCCCAACTACCGGGTTGTTATTAACAGAAGTAGTATTCATAGCAGGGTTCTTCGTTGTCTTAGTGACATTATCAATCTGTTTTGCCCTGGTGATGAAAGCAAATAACAAGCATATAACAGCAATAAATCAAGAGTTAACTCACAAGATTTTTGAACAGAAACAGGTAGAAATTGCCTTGCGCGACAGCGAAAATCGTCTGCACCAGTTACTGGAGACTTTGAAAGTCATCCCTTGGGAATTAGACTTGAAAACCGGGCGATTTATTTATGTTGGGACACAAGCGGTAAACTTGCTAAATTATGCGCTCGCAGAATGGTATCAAGAAAACTTTTGGATCGATCATTTGCATCCAGACGATTGGGAAAAGTCCGTTCGTTTTCACCAAGAAGCAACTACTAAGTATGAGAATCACCAATTGGAATACCGGATGTTAGCAGCCGATGGGCGAGTTGTTTGGCTGCGAGAAGTTGTTAGCGTAGTTGAAGAAGCAGAAACTCCTATGAGGCTGAAGGGGTTTATGTTTGACATTACTGATTTAAAGCAGGTTGAAGAAACCTTAAGACTTAGCGATCAGGCACTTGATCATACCAGTAATGGAATTATTATTCCAGATGCCAGACTTGCTTATAATCCGGTTATTTACGTCAACTGCGCCTTTGAGCAAATAACAGGCTACAGTGCTACTGATGTGATTGGGCAAAACTGCCGATTTTTGCAATGCGCAGATATACAGCAATCAGCACTCAATGATCTGCGCTCATTTATTCAAGATGGAACAAGTTGTAAAGTTATTTTCCGCAACTATAGCAAAGATGGTATCTTGTTTTGGAATGAACTGAGTGTTTCTCCTATACATGACGAAAATGGCAAGTTAAGCCACTTTATTGGAATTCAAACAGATATTAGCCAATGCAAGCAAGCTGAAGCTAGCCTGCGTTGGCAAGCCCTCACCTTTGAAAATATGCATGATGGCGTAATTATCACAGATTTAACGGGAAATATTGTTGATTGGAATCCTGTTGCCGAAAGCATATTTGGCTATACCAAAGCCGAAATTTTGGCTAAAAATATCAGTATTTTGCATCAGCCGGAAGTAGCCACAACATTAAAGTCCAAAATTCTCGAACAAATCAACCAGCAAGCACGCTGGTCAGGGGAAATACACTTTCTTCGTAAAGATGGCACTAAGGGAATTTGTAAAACAACCATAGTCTCTTTACAGGATGAACAAGGAGAAACTATTGCCACTGTTGGCATCAATCACGACATTACCGAAAATAAACGAGCTAAAGAAGCATTGCGACGGCAATTGCATCGCACTCTACTACTTGAACAAATTACTCAAGAAATTCGTCAAAGTCTTGATACCAGCAAAATTTTTGAAACAGCTGCTACCCAAATTGGACAAGCGTTTAAAGTCGATCGCTGTTTGATCCATTCTTACATTAGCGACCCGATTCGCCAAATTCCCTTAGTAGCAGAGTATAATGCACTACCAAATTTTAGCACTGTGCAGAAATTGGAAGTTTCCATAACTAACAATCCCCATGCAGAGCAGATGATGGCACAAGAAAGTGCGATCGCTTCCCCGGATGTGTATGCCGATCCTTTACTCCAGGAAAGTGAAGCTATCTGCCGAGAAATTGGGCTAAAGTCTATGCTGTCAATTCGCACTTCCTATCAAGGAGAACCCAATGGTGCGATCGGGTTACATCAGTGCAGCTATTTTCGTCAGTGGACATCAGACGAAATCGAATTACTAGAAGCAGTGGCGGCTCAACTGGGTATTGCTCTAGCACACGCTCACTTACTAGAACAAGAAACGCGCCAACGAGAAGAACTTACTTTAAAAAACTTTGCCTTGGAGCGGGCAAAACGTCAGGCTGAAGCCGCAAATCGCGCCAAAAGTGAGTTTTTGGCAATGATGAGCCACGAAATTCGGACTCCAATGAATGCTGTTATTGGCATGACCGATCTACTGCTGGATACTAACCTCACTCCCCAACAGCAAGACTTAGTGGAAACAGTTCGCAGTAGCGGAGATGCTTTGCTCACCATCATCAACGACATTTTAGATTTCTCTAAAATTGAGTCAGGAAAGCTGGAATTAGAAGAACAGCCTTTTAATTTGAGAGCTTGTGTGGAACAGGCTATTTCTCTATTAGCCCCTAAAGCTGCTGAAAAAGATATCGAACTAGCTTACCTAATCCAGCCCCAAATTCCTACTAAGATTATTGGCGATATGACACGTCTGCGCCAAGTCTTGATGAATCTCCTCAACAACGCGATTAAGTTTACCGAACATGGAGAAGTCGTACTTTATGTTGAACTGGGGGCTGGGGATTCGGGTGAGCAGGGGGAAAATTCCTCTCCTCTGCACCCTTCTGACACCCCCTCTGCCTCTTGCAAGTCCCCAATCCAAATTCAATTTGCCATCAAAGATACAGGTATTGGTATCACACCAGAAAAGATAGAGCGGTTATTTCACCCCTTTGCTCAGGCTGATGTCTCCATGACTCGACGATATGGCGGCACAGGGCTAGGACTAGTGATCAGTAAGCGGCTTAGTAAGATGATGGGCGGCACTCTTTGGGTGGAAAGCCAAGGGTTTGTCGGTGGTAATCCTAGCCCTAGATGGAAAAGTGGAAAATTATTATCAGCTTCTTACTCTTGTCAAGGTTCAACATTTTACTTCACCATTACCGCTCAAGTGCCTGGTCTACCAGAAGCTGAATTTAGTAATTTACCGATGCAGCTTGAGGGAAAGCGCCTGTTGATTGTAGACGACAATCTAACCAACTGCCAAATTATCAGCTTGCAAGCAGAGTCTTGGAAAATGGAAACTTCTGCTGCCAAATCTGGAAAAGAAGCTTTAGCTCAACTTGCTCAGGGAAGACAATTTGATATTGCCATCTTAGATATGCAAATGCCAGAAATGGATGGTATTACCCTAGCTCGTCAAATTCGCAAGCAATCTGGTTGTCAAAATCTCCCTTTAGTGATTCTGACATCTTTGGGTAGAGGGGAAACTTCTTTTGACTTTAATGATGTGGAATTTGCTGCCTCTTTGAGCAAACCGATCAAACAGTCTCAACTCTGCGATATTATTACCCGTATTTTAGGAAATCAGCCAAGCCCAGCTAGTATTTCTGATTTTGCCTTGGTTGATCGGCATTTGGATCATCGACTGCCACTACGGATTCTTCTGGCAGAGGATACGGTTGTTAATCAGAAAGTTGCTTTACTGATGCTACAGAAAATGGGTTATTCAGCTGATGTCGTCACCAATGGGGTAGAAGTACTCAAGGCTTTGCAAAAACAGCCTTATGACGTGGTGTTGATGGATGTTCAGATGCCTGAGATGGATGGGTTAGAAACATCTCGGAGAATCTGTCAAGAATGGTCAGGTTTTCGCCCCCATATCATTGGGATAACTGCCAATGCGATGCGAGGCGATCGCGAAGTCTGTCTTGCTGCTGGTATGGATGACTACATCAGCAAACCTGTTCAGTTCCAAGAATTAGCTCAGGCACTCAGCAAATGCCCACGCCAAAGAAGTCTGGAAGTTACTTTCACAGTCAAACAAGATAAAGTGATGTGCTTAGAATTGGAACCTTCGCAAAATATCCTCCAAGAAGGGCAAAACCAGACATCAAAAAGTGCCAAAATTGATGCCAAAATTCTCCAATCCTTGCGGGATATGCTCGGAGGAGATCGTGTTGTCTTTGCTGAACTAATTGGGTGTTATCTTACAGAGACACCGAAATTAGTACAAGATATTTGCACAGCGATCGCAACTCACGATGCCGAAACTTTATGGAAGGCTGCCCATCAACTTAAGTCTAGTAGTGCCTCTATTGGAGCGAGCGCCTTAGCGCAGCTTTGCAAGGTGTTAGAAGCACAGGGACGCAGCAGTGAATTAGAAAACAGCGTAGAATTACTCACGCAATTATACGAGGAATATGGACAAGTTAAAACTGCCTTAGAAAAAGAACTTGTGGAGGAAACGCCATGATAGCCATTGCTCAAGAAAGCCAATTTTTAGTTCTAATTGTTGATGATGAGCCTTTTATGCGCATGATACTTCGGCATTTTTTAGAGCGAGAAGGTTATAAAATAGCGGAAGCTCAAAATGGCAGAGAGGCTTTAACTGCTTTTAAGCAGCTCCACCCTGACATCATACTTCTTGATGCCATAATGCCGGATATGGATGGGTTCGAGTGTTGCACTCACTTGGAACTTCTGGATTGTAGTAAGCACACTCCAGTTTTAATGATTACAGGGCTTGAAGATCAAGAATCAGTCGATCGGGCATTTGCAGTGGGGGCAATAGACTATGTTACCAAACCGATTCACTGGCCAGTTTTGCGACAAAGGGTAAAACGTTTGATTCAGCAATCTCAGTTACAGCAAAAACTGGAAGCCGTGAATGTAGAATTGCAGCGATTAGTTACTATTGATGGATTAACTCAAGTAGCTAACCGCCGACTCTTTGAAGAGTATTTGAACCAAGAGTGGCAACGCCTAAAACGAGAGCAGAGTCCACTTTCGCTGATTCTTTGCGATGTTGATTTCTTCAAATTATATAATGATACTTATGGGCATCGAGTCGGCGATCGCTGTCTTCAAGAAATAGCCAAAGCCATCAAAGATATTATTAACCGTCCCGCAGATTTGGTTGCCCGTTATGGTGGGGAAGAATTTGCTGTGATTTTACCTGACACAGACATCGAAGGGGCAATTCATGTTGCCGAGAAAATTTGCCATGCTGTCCGAATATTAGCTATACCTCATCAAAGTTCCCAAGTTAGTGCTTATGTAACTATTAGTGCCGGGTTTACAACAGAAATTCCTCAGCCAGATTCTGACTTGGAAGAAATGATTGCCGCAGCAGATCGGGCATTGTATGAAGCAAAGGCAGCAGGACGCGATGGCTTTGTGCAAAATATTCTAACTACCCAAAAATAAAAATTCCTGCTAGTGTGCCAGACTTCACCCACTTTCTATGCCTTGAAAATGTAAACTCACCTTTAAATCATTCATCCAAGACGGATCAATTAGGCGATCGTGTTGCAGCCGACTGACAACAATACCAGGATGAATACCGATATGTTCTGCAAAATCAATCATATCAGTTTTAGATTTAAGCTTCGCTAATTCCCCCTCATACTCAGGTGGGATCAAAAATTCCCGCGACCATTTATCTGCTTCACACTCCTGCTCCGATTTCAAACTTTCCCCACTATTCCATTCATCAAGAAAAATATTTTCTTGATGAATGGAGCAAAATATGTGCTGCTTCATGGAAAAAATTAAACCAGAATCGGTCATTGGTTTTACCATAAAGTGAAAGTTGAATTATTGCATTATGCAGGTTTAACCACCGTGCAACACCACTGACGTTCTTTGACCAATCAACATAATTACTAATTCGTAATTAAAAGGGTTTGAGTAAAGAGCTAAATTTTTTTAAAATTAGCGGTCTACAATTAGTTGGGGTCTAAATTCCTAACTAATTCAATTACGTTAGCGTAGCGTAAAGCCTCCGGCACAGCGTCTCGTAGAGAGCGTCATTACAAATTATTTTAATGCTTCCATCCTCGCTAAGAAGGCTAGGGTCGTTGTCTGGCATCTACCCCTCATTTGAGTCCAATTACGAATTACGAATTAGAAATTACGAATTAAGATGCAACGCTTAAAAATCTACCCCTCGTTTAAGTTCTACACCTTGATTTGCATAGTGTTTGTGGCAATAAACCTCTGAATGAACGCTAGCTAAGTCAAAGTACGCTGGTTGATTTTGACAGCGCCCAGTGATGATGATTTCGGTGTCGCGGGGTTTGCGGAGTAAAGCTTGAACAATGGGTTCAACAGGAAGTAGTTCTAAGTCAACGGTGGGGTTGAGTTCATCGAGAATAATAGTTTTATACATTCCAGAGGCGATCGCAACTTTTGCAATTTCCCAACCCCGCTCGGCTTCTACATAGTCTAATTCTTGCCGGGAATTGCGCCAGACAATAGAATCTCCACCGCAGCGCTGATGATCCACCACTTCTGGATATGATTGCTGCAAGGCGGCGATCGCTGCGTCTTCTGTGTAGCCAGTACCACCTTTGAGCCACTGCATAATTAACACACGGGTAGAGCCTGGATGATTGATTCCCCTACCAATGGCTTGTAAAGCTTTACCTAATGCACTAGTAGACTTACCTTTACCAGCACCAGTATAAATTTCAATTCCTTCTAAAAAGAGGGCTTTGGCTGTTGGATGGTGATGAGGTTTCATTTCTGAATGCAAATCTGCAATATCGAGCAATTTCTGCGGTGCGGCGCGTCCGGTAGCAATGACTTCTAACTCTTGGGGTTTGGATTTTAATGTCTTTACCACTTCATCCACTGGTAGCAAACCCAAATCTAGAACTGGGTTAATTTCATCCAAGACGACAACTGAATATAAACCGCTAGCGATCGCACCTTTAGCCACATCCCAACCCCGCATCGCCTCATCTCGGTCAAAGGTGGTAATTTCTTCTGGGCCAAAAAATTCGGCTCTCCCAGTGCGAACCTGGTCTATTAAATGGGGAAACCCACGCTGTAAAGCTGCGATCGCGCCATCTTCGTCATAATCACGTTCTGGCCCTTTTAAAAAGCGCAGTAGTAAAACACGGTTAGAATCGCTAGGTGTATTTATCCCCAACCCAATAGAGCGCAAAACCACCCCCAAGGCCGCTTGGGATTTGCCTTTACCAATGCCATCGTAGATGTGAATTTGACCAATGAGCCGTTCATGACGCACTTGCGCCGTGCGAATACCGATACCGTTCCTTGTCATCTCTCGAAAAGCTATAAGTGGCAGTCTTTAATCTTACCTAACCTCTTGTACTCTTATCTAAGAAACTACCCCTCTGGTACGTCCGTATAAAGATCAGCTTGATGTATTAAGAATATTAATCAGGGAATTCTGCCACACCAGCATAGTAAAGGACAAGAACAATTTGACACTCTCAGCCCTAAAGGGACTGAGCTTTACGCTTACCGGGTATTCCTGTAATAATTTTCCCCATCACCCTCAATATCCCAGTTATACTCTCTACAGTTAAACTTACCCTTGACGATTTATGCCTGAAAATTGGATGCTTCCGAGGATTTTTCCCTTTGGTGGAATTCTGTTTGACTTTTTATTTGTACTGATTGCCATCCCCATCGAAGCTTATATTTTGAACAATCGACTAAAGTTTGACAAAAAAACCAGTATTTTCTATGCTATTTCTATCAATTTGTTTTCTAGTGTAATTGGTTGGTTCATATTTTTTGTAGCTGAACCAATGTTGCCAATCCAGGTGAGAGCAGAATTAATTAACTATATGTTTTTTCATAATTTTAAATCGCCCAATACGCAAGGTTTGCTAATATTAACTGCTTTTATAATTTTCTTTGCTACCTTTTTGATGAAGTTTTTCATTTTAAGGATATTACTATTCTCATTAAATGAAACATTTCTAAAAAAAGAAGAGGAACTTCCAACCTCTAAACGGCGGCGATGGAAGAGTTTTAGCAATTTGAAATTACAAAGTAACAATTTGATCATTACTATACTAATGGCAAATTCTCTGAGTTATACTGCTATAACTATTATTCTATTATTTGGTGCAAAATAGCAAGACTTTACTTTATTAAAAGGAAGATGATTGATTAATTAATCAGGTGTAAGGAGGAAGATGAATACGCTATTTAAAGATGTATTTGGAGTTTTTAAATTTGCTGAAGGGCTTTATGCAGGAATTAGAAAAGTATTAGTTCCACCCAAAGCTTATTCTTGGCAGACATTTATTTATCTGAGTGTTTTTTCTTGGGTACTTTCATTTTTTGCGATCGGGTATATTAAAGATATTATTGCCTTTTTTGGTTGGTTATTTTTAATTGCTGGCACAGCTTGGTATACAACTCAAGATCCTTTAAGAGTTCCTGGTACTTTTATGCCAGTCGGGGCAGTAATCACCGGATTTTTAGTGAGTGTTTTTGCCTTTGGAAATCAACAAGATGTAATTACACCAAGAACAATCGTTTTTTGGCCGACAATTTCAGCACTAATTACGGCAATACCTGAATTTATTGAAGGAACTGACACCGATGCCAAAGCTAAAATTCCTAAGCCAGAAGATCGGCAAAGAATCATAATTTTAGTTGCTAGTAGTATGCTGCTAAGTTGCTGGATTCAGTTTTATTTTGTAATGGATCATTGGTTTCAACAATATCCCAGTTTGCAGGCAGATACTTTTAAACGTAGTACCTTTGTTGTCAGAACAGAAGAACGAACAAAAATCCCACAAAATGGTGCTGTAATTCTAGAGAAACTTCAACCAATAGTAGAAGAACAAATAAACCAAACATCTTGGTCAGAAGTAGAGAAATGGTTGCTACCTGAAAATCATCGGGTAGAAACTCTGGGTAGGCAAGTAATTCAAAAAAACCTGGGGAAATATGAAGAGAAGGATCTATGGCGTGTTGAAGCGCGTGTAGATAATACTCAGTCTGGATATAAGTCTGGATATATATTAGATTTATTAAGTATTTGGATAGGCCCAAGTTCTAACCCACGGGGCTATTACTTGAAAAAATCTTGTCGTATTGAACAAATTCCAGCAACCAGCAATTCAGGGAATAAAATTACAGTTGCAGAAATTAAATGCGATCGCGCCAGTAAATTAATCGCAGGATCGCCACCTCCTCGACGTTAAAGAGGGATTGAAAAATGACCAGTGACAAACGACAAATGACTATTAACAGAATTTTTGTACTAGCAAAGAACGTGTTTCAGGAAGTGATCCGCGATCGCATCCTATATATTATTGGTTTTTACACGCTAATCCTCGCCACTGCCTTCCGCGTCCTTCCTGAATTTGCAGCTACGACTGAAAACAAGATGTTTTTAGACTTCGGGATGGCGGCGATGAATGCCATCGGCTTAATTGTGACGATATTTATTGGTACGGGATTGGTTAATAAAGAAATTGAAAAACGCACTATTTTGGTGTTAATTGCTAAACCTGTCAGTCGCGGCGAAATTATTGTTGGCAAATACTTAGGTTTATCCGCAGTATTAGCTGTACTTATCGCCACAATGACAGTAATTTATCTGATCTTTCTGCAATTTGGTAACATTCCTCATCCAACGGTGAGTATTTTAATTGCTGCAATTTTCTTATTATTGCAGTTGTCATTAATCACCGCTATGGCGATTACATTCGGTGTTTTTACTGCTTCTCTTTTAGCAACTATTTTAACCTTCGCGGTATATTTAATCGGAAATGTTACTCAAGATTTAGTACAACTAGGTCGTCTGAGCCGCAACCCTGGTATGGAACTTCTAACTCAAGGTTTGTTTCTTATTTTGCCAGATTTATCTCGATTAGATTTGAAAAATGATGCCGTTTATGGTTTGCAAGCCCTCCCTGACACAACTGCACTGATTACAAATGCTGGTTATGGCTTACTTTATAGTGCCATGTTATTAGCGATCGCTATTTTTATCTTCTCGCAACGCGAATTTTAGTCATTGCTCATTGGGCATTGGGCATTGGAGCAAACAGCAAGTTCTTCTCTTCTGACGAATGACAAATGACAAATGACTAATAAATTACTATCTGAGGTTGCTTAATTGTGCCATCAGGCATGATAGTATCTCGGAACCTTGCATAAATTAGGTTTGTCTCCCAAAGGTTTGCTTTACTCAAGTTTGCCTTGGTTAAATTTGCCCATGTCAAATCTGCACCAGTTAAATTAGCCTCAGCTAAATTAGCTTCTAGTAATTTTGCTCCAGATAACTTTGCTCTTGTGAGATTTGCTCTAATTAAGTTAGCTTCAATTAGTGATGCTTCAATTAGTGATGCTTCACTTAGGTCTGCTTCTCTCAAATCCACATCACATAAAGAAGCACCCCAAAGATTACTACCTGTGAATTTCGCCCGCCATAAGAACGTTCCACACAAATTTGCTCGTGTTAAATCAGCATTGGTCAAATTAGCTTCACACAAAGATGCTTCATACAAATTAGCTTCACGTAAACTAGCTTGCATCAAATTTGCCCCGCTTAAATTAGCACGAGTGAGGACACAGCCAGACAAATTTGCACCACTTAAATCTGCTCCTATGAAGTTAACACCATTTAAATCAATTCCTTTTAGGTCAATTCCACTCAAGTCATATCCACTGAAATCTCGGCGTTGAAAATACTTGTTTGTGATTTGACTTAAAATAAATTCCTGTGTATCAGCATAATTTTTCATGGTATTCACCTCTGGGTGTAATTTATCTCAAAGGTCAAGTGTGGTAGTTACCGTATATTGAGAGTACACCCCAAATGCAGATTAGCTCAGTAAATAATCAAAAAAAAATTGACCAAAAATCGCCAATCACCTGAAAATAGGCTTTTTTAGTGGTTTTTAAAACAAAAAATGCTGACATAAGTCAAGAAACATTGATAACTTATACCATTTTGGATTTTAGAGATATATACAGATTTCCCATAGGTTAGCACATCTGTACTAACTTACTAAGGTTGATAGCGAAGGCTAAAGTAAAAGCCCTCATCTTGAGCATTATTACCGCGATCGCTCAGATCGATAAATGGAAATCCATAATCGAGCCGCAAAAACAGATTATCAATTCCCATTGCCTGATTCCATATTAATCCTAAGCCTGCACCCAGCAAAAAAGTTTGATCGGCTAGCGGATTAGGATTATTAGATTGATTCCAAACTGCTCCCATGTCTAGAAATGGCGCAAGTTGAATTATGGATAATCCAGATTCATCGCGTTGCACTGTGAAGCGATCTTCGATCGCTACACGAAATCCATTATCCCCTGAGCGGATATTTTGCCGATATCCCCTTACAGATTGTCCACCGCCAATGACGAATTGCTGGGAAGGTAAGAGGCTATCTGGTGTTAGCTGCAAGTCTGCTTGGATCAGCAACAGATGATCGGCACTGAGTTGCTGGACGCGCTGTATTTGACCCAACCAACTGAAAAAGCGACCATCGGGTGTGGGGTCATTGTTGATAGTTGCGTCTAATACGTCAATGCCAAAATTAAATTGCGATCGCAAAAACCAAGCTCCTTGAGGTTCGCGTCTGATATAATCTTGACCAAATTTAATTACACTGGTACGGCTAACGCCATTGGCATCAGGGCCAATACCAAAGGGGGTTGCCAGGTTATCGAAGAGGAAGGTTTGACCATCTTGATAGGTAAATCCTAAAGATAGGGCAAATTCTTCTTTGGGCGATCGCACCAATGGTTGACGATAATTTATTTCATAAAGATCCTGGTTTGCCCGCACACCAAGCGCATCAAAGGGTGACTCGGTAATTTCGTTGCGATTAAATGCGGCTCTAATCTGCACTGTGCCATTCATGGCGTTAACGGGAACTTGATAGCTAAAATCAAAGGCATCAGCACCACCAGAAAGGGTGTGGTAGTATGAGCCTGCTAACTCATCTCCCATGCCGGTTAAATTGCGATCGCGTAGTTCAATACCCAATCTTTCCCCACCAATAGCGGGAGGCGAATAATTATCTACACCCAAGCTACCAATTAAAGTTCTTGCTTCTTCAACTCTGACAATGAGAATACTTTGACCAACCTTACCGGTTGGGCGCAGACGCGCTTCTACATTTTTAAATAGCGGATCGAGTCGCAACAGTTTCAATTGTTCTTCGAGCTTACCACTATTCAGAGGAATACCAGCACCTAATTGAATGCGACTACGAATATAAGATGGATTTAATCGCCGCGTTCCTTCGATGTCAATCTCTGTCAAACGCCCTTCAATCACCCGAATTACGACCACACCATTGGCGGTACTAGGTTGCTTAGTGTCTGGAATTGCTCTGGAATTGATATAACCTTTGTTTAAGTAAAGCTGGGTGATAGCATCTGCGGCTTGTCTGATTTCTTCTAAAGTCAAGTCCCGTTCTTCAAAAGGTTTGACTACTGGATTAAAATCATTTTCATTAAAGACCGTGCTATCTACAACTTGGATTTTACGAACCCGAATCCGTTGTGGTGTTTCTGGTTGTGGGTTTGATTCGGGTTGATTTGGGGCATTTACGGGTGAAGGTTCTGCTACCTGTACTATTTGTAACTCTGGCTGACTACTATTTTGAGTAGAGTCCGGTGTAAAGTGATTCGCCGTAGCTCTCAGTTCATTTGCAGTTATAATCCAGACCGCAGGTAAAATTAGCAAGCCGCACTGAAGACTGTGCTTACTCCATTTAGTCGTTGCTAGATGCCAAGTGTCTAACTGATGAGAGAAATAGACAATTCTTTGCTGAGTCGTTGCTTTCGGCTGAACACCAGTTTCTGTTTCTTTTCTCATTTCTCCTCAGTGGATGCCTTATTTAACGACTGGGCTGATTTTGGTTTTTGAGTATGCTATGGGTGCATGAATATTTGAATATCATATTTTTGACATCTAGATTTCAGAAGATTTGTAACTAAAACTATAGTTAGCAGCGATTTCTTCTAAGTGATAGCCCTTAGCATTATATTGTGGTGACAGGTAGAAAACTTGGGAATACTCCGATGCCACCACTGATCTCTATAGTCATCGTCAATTACAATCGGGAGTCTTACCTTGGTGTAGCGATCGCCAGTGTCTTAGCGCAAACATGGCAAGATTTGGAGCTACTAATTTGGGATGATGGCTCGACAGATGGCTCAGTGGCGATCGCTCACGCTTATGCTCAACAAGATCGGCGAGTGCGGGTAATAGAAGCACAGCATCAGGGATATACGGCAGCACTGAAAGCAGCAATCAACTTAACTAACGGTACTTACTTCGGTTTAGTAGACAGTGATGATATCTTAGCCCCCACTGCCCTCGCCCAAACCGCTAAAGTCCTCAACAGTCATCCAGAAACAGGATTTGTTTACACCGATTACTTAAATATCGATCGACACAGCAAAGTAATCGGCTACGGTCATCGTTGTAGCATTCCCTACTCCTCAGAAGGAATTTTAGTAAACTTCATGACCTTTCACTTCCGCCTGATTCGGCGATCGGTTTACGATCGCGTGGGAGGTATTAGCAAGTCGTTCCTCTGCGCCCAAGATTATGACCTATGTCTGCGGCTTTCAGAAGTAGCTCCAGTGCGCCGCCTTCCAGAGCCACTCTACCTCTACCGGATTCATTCTCAAAGTATCTCTGTGACTAGAAGAAAAGAACAAATTCTCTGGTCTAAGCGAGCGATCGCTCAAGCACTTTGGCGACGTGGATTAGCACACAAGTTACAAATCGATGTAGAATTGCCCGAAGGTCGCTTCATATTGCGGCATAAAAAACCTCTCCTGCACAACATTGCCGCTTCAGTGCTAGCTGTTGTACCTCTGGTGAGTGCCATGAATGCAGAATTATCCCAAGCACAACAAATTGTCCCTGCTGCCGATGGGACAAACACAATTGTTACACCCAACGGTAATCGACTCGATATCACCGGGGGTACAACTTCTAAGGATGGTCAAAATCTCTTCCACAGCTTTCAACAATTTGGGATTTCACCAGAACAAATCGCCAACTTTCAAGCTAGTCCGGCGCTGCAAAATATTCTTGGTCGAATTACAGGCGGCAATGCCTCAGTCATCAATGGTTTAATTCAAGTAACAGGTGGCAATGCTAACCTCTTCTTGATGAATCCCGCCGGATTTATTTTTGGATCGAACGCCAGCTTAAATGTACCTGGTGCTTTCACGGTGACAACAGCTAACGGCATTGGTTTTGGCAGCAGTTGGTTCAACGCCATTGGTGTTAATGACTACGCTGCTTTGGTTGGAAACCCCAACGGATTTGCCTTTAGTACGAACCAGCCGGGAGCGATCGTAAATGCTGGAAATTTGGCAGTAAGTACTGGGCAGAATTTGACCTTATTGGGCGGTATAGTGGTAAACACTGGGCAACTCACAGCACCGGGAGGACAAATTTCTGTCACATCCGTACCTGGTCAAAATTGGGTGCGTCTCAGTCAGGCAGGAAATCTACTGAGTTTGGAAATTCAACCCCTCGCCTCTAGTAGCACTCAACCCAATAACTGGACAATTCCCATCGCCTCAATACCGGAATTGCTTACAGTTGGTAATACGGGGTTAACTGCCAATTCTGACGGGACTGTAAAATTAACAGGCTCTAATGTGACAATTCCCACAACGCCAGGGACAACCATTGTTTCAGGCAAAGTTGATGTATCGAGTAAAACAAGTGGTACTGTAACTGCTTTGGGTAAACGAGTCGGAGTGATTGATGCCAATATTAACGCTTCTGGAACCAATGGCGGCGGTACTGTGTTAATTGGCGGCGATTACCAAGGAAAGGGGACTTTACCCAATGCAGAGCAGACTTATGTTAACTCCAACTCCGTGATTAATGCCGATAGCAAATTGAATGGAAACGGCGGACGGGTAATTGTTTGGGGTAACGATACAACTCAGTTTTTTGGTAACATTTCGGCACGTGGAGGAGTAAATGTCGGCAATGGTGGAAATGTCGAAGTATCAGGCAAAAATTTCTTGACCTTCAACGGTGTAGTCGATACTTCAGCCGCCAATGGTAGCTTTGGTACATTATTGCTAGACCCCAGCACATTGACTATTATCGATGGTGGAACAGGTAGTTTTGATGCCACAGCTGGCAGCATTGCCTTTGGGGATGCAGATATTGGGGCGAATACAGTTTCATGGGGTGCGATCGCAGCCTCCGGTGCAAATATCATCAACTTACAAGCCACAGGAAACATTACCATCAATGACATCACCGGACAGACACCCGGAGTAACTACCGCCGATGGTGTTGCTAATTTAAACTTGGGTAGTGGCGGTAGTTTCAACCTCTCCTCACAAATCGGTTCTGTAATCTTTGTTGACCCCACGAACACAATCCAGACAAACGGTGGAGCCATTAACATTTCAGGAGCTAGTTTATCGCTGGGAAATCTAAATACAAGTAATACTAATGGGAATAGTGGCAATGTAGACTTGTCTGCAACTGGTAATATCACTGCGGGTAATATTACTACCAACATTGTTACCAGTGGTAAGGGTTACGGTCAGAGCTACTCGGCAGGTAATATTACAGTCCAAAGCACAAATGGGGAAATTACCCTAAATAATCTCGACGCTAGCAATGATGAAGGATCAGTTGGATTTGGTTATGGTGGTAATATTACGGATGCTGGAACAGTAAATTTGACTGCCGCAGGTGATATCCTCACAGGTACTATTAATTCCTCTTCAAATGATGCGAATGGCTCAGGTAAAGGTGGTGATATAGTCGCAACAAGCACAGCCAGTAGTATCACTACAGGAGCAATTGACTCCTCTTTAGTCAAGACTGGAGGTGGCAATTTTATCGGCACGGCTGGCGCAGTCACTTTAACCGCCAGAAATAATATCACCGTTAATGGTGCTATTAATGCCTCGGCATCTGCCACCGGGGTCGATGGGACTGCAAGTGCTACAGGCGGCAACGTTACTTTACAGACTACCAATCCCTTTGGTAGCACAATTCTCTTTAGCAGCATCAACACACAGGCCACAACGGATTTTGCTAGTGATAATACTGTTCAAGGTGGCAATGTGCAAGTACTGTCAAACGGACTAGTTCAAGGAATAGACACAATTATTAATAATGATCAAACCGATACGGGTGTCACGATCGCTACTGGTGGAATTTTCGATTTTGGAGGAGAAGGAAGTTCTAGCATTGTTGGAGGCAATGGCGGTACTGTCACAATTCAACATGATGGTGGCCCAGCGAATGTAGATTTTATCGTAGGTGATGCGACGAATATTATTAATGGCACAGCCGGAACAATTGATGTAGGGAAAGGTACAATCCTCACTTCGGGTAACTTTCCAGTTTTGCCCACTAATGGAAATGCTACTGGCACTCCAGGCGGTATTACTATTACTTCCGTCAACACCCCACCGACATTAACAGCAAACTCATCGCTACCCAATACCCAGACCAATCAAGCTGTAACCTTGACGTTTTCTAGTTTGGCTGCACTAGTCAGCGATGCTAATAATGACATCACTTCCATCCAGGTTGATGTGGTGAATACAGGAAATCTGACTGTCAATGGTCTTCCCGTTGTCCCTGGTGTTACTACCTTATCTAGCAGCGATACTTTAGTGTACACACCTCCGGCAAATACTAATGGGTCACTAAATGCCTTTGTAATTAGTGCAAATGACGGTGTTTCCTCTTCTACACCTGTACAGGTAGCAATCAACGTCAGTCAGATTCCTCCTACCCCAACTCCTACCCCGACTCCTACCCCGACTCCTACCCCAACTCCTACCCCCTGCACATTCGAGTGCAACCCAGTTACACCGCCTAACCCTAACCTCCCTAGCTTTAGACCCGATCCCCCTGTTATTAATACCGATTCCACACCTGAAAGCGATTTTACAAATGATTTTACCGACCATTTAGGTATCTCTAGTCCTAGAATAAAAACACTAGATGATGCTAAAGAAATTGCTCGCAAAATTGAACAAGCTACTGGCGTGAAACCTGCATTTATCTACACCAGCTTTGTCCCTGTGGAGATAATACCAGAGAGAAATTTAGGCAAAGGTAAAAAATCGACTAAACAGTTAAACACCATAGCAGAGCAGGGTAGCGACCAACTAGAAATAGTCGTAGTCACTGGAAAAGGCGACCCCATCCGCAAGCGCATCCCAGAAACAACTAGAGCCAAAGTTCTCCAAGTAGCTCAGGAATTTCGTGACCAAATAGTTAGTCCACAAAACCGTCGCCGCACCGGTTATTTGCGTCCATCTCAACAACTTTATCGCTGGATTATTGCACCACTAGAGGCAGATTTGCAGGCAAGAGAAATCAATAATCTGGTTTTTTTACCAGATATTGGGTTACGTTCAACCCCAATGGCAGCACTTCATGATGGCAAGGCGTTTCTAGTAGAAAAATATAGCATTGGCTTGATGCCCAGTCTCAGCTTGACAAACACCCTTTATAAAGACATTAGAAAATCTCAAATTTTAGCATTGGGGGTTTCTCAGAGTACTCAGGGACAAGAGCCTTTACCAGCAGTTCCCCTAGAGTTATCAACACTGGTGTCTAAACTTTGGCAGGGCAAATTATTGTTAGACAAGCAAGCCACCTTAGAAAATCTCAAAACTATCCGCCGCCAACAACCTTTTGGGATTATTCACATGGCAACCCATGCCGATTTTGCTACCGGCGCTTTGAGTAATTCCTATATTCAACTCTGGGAAGACAAGTTACGCTTGAACCAATTACGACAGTTGCGTTTGAATGAACCTGAAGTTGAAATGCTGGTGCTGAGTGCTTGTAGAACAGCATTAGGGGATGAAGAGTCGGAGCTTGGATTTGCAGGTTTAGCTGTGCTAGCAGGTGTGAAAACTACTGTTGCCAGTCTTTGGTCAGTTAATGATGCTGGTACAGCAGCCTTGATGACGAAATTTTATCAAAACTTGAGGACGGCTCCAATTAAGGCAGAAGCCCTCAGAGAGGCTCAGGTAGCTATGGTCAAAGGGCAGATTTATGTTAAAAATGGTCAATTGGAAGGTTTGGGAGTAGTAGGGAACTTATCTTTACCTACTGACGGTGCTGATGAAGGGGAGCAATTACTTAACCATCCTTATTATTGGTCTGGATTCACAATGGTTGGCAATCCTTGGTAAAGTGGCAAGAGTACTTTAGTGTTACCCTTTTACCCTTTCCATTTGCCGATTTTGGTTTAGGGTTGGCTATTGCTCAACAAATAGTTCAATCTCATGGCAGCGAGATTAGTTTCAAACGTGTAGTCCAAGAAGGAACAATCTTACAAAATTATCTGCCTTGAAAGTGAAAAATTATATCGCAGAACTCTTTAATAAATCTGGGATATAGATACCGCAAATTTTCACTAATCATGCAAACAGTGTGTTATTGACAACATTTGCAAAAACTAATTCCTAATCATCACAATACCTTTTATATATGTCTTTAGGCTGCCAAATCTAAGTAAAAGTATTTCGGAGGATTTCTGGAATAAGCATCATACCTTGTGTAGTCACATTCACATTTAAACATCACTTGATGCTTTCATCAGCTCAAGGGGGACTCATGATTAATCGGGCTATAGACATAATCTTCGTAGATTCATTTGCCTTTGTAATTAATGCAATATTTGGCACACTCCTTCATACCAAAATATGTAATTATTCGTGGGAAGGAAAAACAGCTTTGAATTCACAACCAGAAGAGATTAGCTCTAATTCTTCAATTTCAACACCTTCTTCAGAAGACATAGATTTAAGCACTACTTCCCTAAGTAAATATCCCAAAGATAATGCCAAGATAAAAGCAGAAGCTTTGGATAAAAATACTTCGACTAGTGCTTAGATAGCAATTATTAGCCATGAAATAGGAACGTGGATAATACGGTTCGGTTAAGGAGTAAAGGAAGAGATTTTTTTCCTTTACTCATAAGATATAGGATTGCTATTTGATTTTTGAAAAACTCATACCATTTGGTATTTTAGATTTTGGATTGAAAATTCTTTATCTTACTCCGTGGGTTCAAAGCCTTAATTTGACCTTAATCCACGTAGGCGAATCTTTGCCTGTGTAGCCAAGCCAATCTGTACGCCCCTACTCATATATGAATATGCTTTACCGCTCTCATCTATGCAATTAGATGGTTGAAAATAGAATTGCCTGAATGTTTTAATACTATTAACCAGCATCTTTTCAATAGGTCAATCGGTAGTTTTGTAAGTTTATAGTTTTCAGCCAACTGGCAATTAAAAGTTATGGAAAATACATTAGTCGATAAAATATTCCGTGACAGTGATGGCAAGATTGTTATAGCTCAAGCGCCAAATCTACCTCTTATTATTTGGATAGTAACCAGTATACTTGCTCTAGTTTTTACGACTGGCAAAATCAATACACTGTTAGACATACTGGCAAATGGCTCCTTATTTACTTGGGCATGGCTAGAATTATTTCAAGGCGTTAACTATTTTCGCAGAGCTTTAGGTCTATTAGTATTAACTGGTCTGATTGCATTCAAAGTTATTAATGATAGCGGATTCAGTCGTTAATCAAAATTATATATAGGAATCATATTTGATTTTTGAACAAAATTAGGTATTGTAGGGTGTGTTAGACGCAGTTCGTAACGCACCATCATCAAGGGTTTGGTGCCGTATTCTCCTTGCTAACGCACCCTACCTGGATTTCAGAAATCAAATACTAGTCCTATATAACTCCTGTGTGATTTTTGAAGAAGAAGTCAGAATTTAGTAATCACAATCAAGATGCGTGTCTTGAGGAGATCGTATTGAACTAACAGTTTCCCTAGCAGCTTCTCGTAGCCGCTCTACATCGCGCATCGGTGGTGCACCAAAGAACCGCTTGTACTCCCGGTTGAAGTGCGAGGCATCATCATAACCCACACGGTAGGCAGCACTGCTAGCGTCAAGGTTTTCCCCCAGCATCAGACGGCGAGCCTCCTGGAGCCGTAGTTGCTTCTGGAACTGCAAGGGACTCATTGCAGTGACAGACTTGAAATGATGGTGGAAGCCTGAGACACTCATTCCAAAATCTCGTGCGATGCTTTCAATCCGAAGCGGCTCCTTAAAGTCTTTGTGAAGTCGCGCGACGGCAAGAGCAATGTGGTGGGTGTAGCCACTCAGAACTGCAATATGACGGAGCCGACTACCTTGCGCTCCCATCAGCAGTCGGTAAATGATTTCCCGTGTCACTAGTGGCATCAGAACCCGAGCTTCGGCAGGCGCACAAAGAAGCCTAACGAGCCGTACTACGGCATCTAGCAGAGGCGCATCCAACGGACTCACGTCTATCGCTTTTACATTGGCACGGCTTTGTGCTGAGGGATAGCCGACCTCAACCATGACTGAACCCACAAGGGTGGGGTCGAGATCGAGGCGAAGGCTAAGGTACGGTTGCTCCTTGGACGCTTCAATAATTTGACTCACAATGGGCAGTTCAACCGTAGCAAGCAGATAATGCATCTGGTCGTACAGATAGCGATCGTTGCCTAGAAGGACTTCTTTACTGCCCTGAGCAATCACACAAAAGGCAGGCACAGAGACACCATAAACGCATTCCGCAGGCGAGGAGGAGCGGTTGAGGTGCAATCCCTTCAACGGCTCAATCGTCCCATCATTACGGATAGCCTGTGAGATGCGCTGGGTCAGTTCGTCTCTGTTGGCTTGCGCTCTGGAAGCCTCCCGTTTTGCCTGCGGATCGTTCATTAAGTCCATATCGGACTTTTCACTCGTTTTGGCAGCGTTCATTTCTAAGGAATGCAGGATTGTACAACAATCTTAGACGATCGTCATATTGCTTGCCCTTTAGGATTCTTAGAATGAAGCTAAAGCAATGAAAAATGATTCCGGCTTTTTGTAAACATTCTGGATTTTTATTTAAGAGAAAACTCAGTTTTAATTGGGCAAGAGACTCGCCTCAAGTAAAGGAATTAAGAAAATGGACATCAAAACAAAGTGCTTTCTCACGGGAAATATCAACGAAAACACTACGTTCGAACTTCCGACATCCGCAACACCCTCCCTCGCTTTACCTCGGAGGCTCGGAAAGTGAATCAAGCCTTGATTGATCTGCTTGGCGCGATCGCAGAAGGATTCGACTATAAAATTGGATGTAACTAATCTGGTTTTAGTAGTAACAATGGCATTTTTAGGAACAATGCCACTCACAGCAAATGCTCAAATTGAATAGTCTCATAAAACTCGAACTAATAGCTTCCAATACCTACAGCCGAATCGACAAGATGACTACACATCAATATTCATTCCAAATTAATTTTAGAATTTTTATTGCCTCTTACCTCTTGCCTACTAAGCCAAGTAATTTATGAATCAAACCGGATTCCCATAAATTACTGAACAGTTTATTTATTCGTGATTTATTGTATTATTTTAAATAATCATTATCAAAGTCAAGTTGAGAGATTTAGCTATGTCTACTGTACTTGCTTATCTTGAAGATACCTATAAATTGATTGATAAAGCTCACGTTGAGTATATTGCCAATGATGAGCGGGGTTATTATTGTGTACTCGATAGTACTGTGTTTTATCCGCAGGGTGGTGGTCAGCCTTCAGATGTCGGCACTATTGAAGCAAAAGGAGTTCATCTGACAATTGCTTTTGTAAGCTTTGTAGATGGAGTTGCTCGTCATTATGGAGATTTTTCATCTGTATCGCTAGAGAAAGGTGAAGAAGTAACTTTGTATGTTGATGAAGCCCCTCGGATGCAAAATGCTAAGGCTCATACGGCTGGGCATCTTATGTATACTATAGTCGAATCCCTTGATAAAAATCTCATCGCAGTTAAAGGGTATCATTTTCCAGATGGTTCCTATGTAGAGTTTCAAGGAAGCCCTTCGTTTGAAAATACGGAAACATTTATTGCTGAAATTAATACAAAAATTAGTGAAGCTTTAAATGAAGCTACCAGTGTAGAAGCTTCACTGATTATGCCAGAAGAATTAGCAGCGCGTTGGTCTAACATCCCCAATAACTTACCTCTAGGAAAACCTTTGAGAGTAGTGACAATTGGCAACCTTCATCCAACTCCATGTGGAGGGACTCATTTAAAATCACTTCAGGAATTAAAAAGTGTAGTAGTTACTAAAGCAAAACGTCAAAAAGGAAATTTAAAGATAAGTTATAAATTTGAGTAATTTTATGCTTCTAGTTACTAAATTAAAAATCGTATTTTCTTATCAAAATATACCAATATATTATTAATTTATAGCGCTTCTGATTTGGATGCAATACACTCTGATCTCTCTCCTAAAAGGCTACGGTGTACATACAAGTCTTTGGTGAGGCAATTTACGGTTAAGTCTCAGAGCCACTGAGAAACCTCACCCTGGTTTTACTGCGTAAAACCTGTCTCTCTCCTTACTAAGGAGAGGGATTAAAGCAGGACTTACGCACTGTACAAATTAATCATGATATGAATTTACCAAAATAGGTAGTTTCAGACTTTTATTAATCATTCTTTGATGCTAAATAGACCCGTGCCGTAGGGGTTTAGCATTGCTAAACCCCTACGACAGATATGGTTTTTTAGCTATTCATCTTTGATCTTATTTGTCAATGCGTAAATACTATAAAGATAGGATAAGGTGAGGTTTTTCTTTTGTTTTGGGTAATTCTGTAGCTCCTAAAAGGAGAGAGGCTTTGAATCTTACTCCCCTTCCCTTGTAAGGAAGGAACCGGGGGTTAGGTCTGTATTCCATACAATTAAGAACCGCTACATAATATCATTTCTAACGTTAGCGCAACTATCGGTGGGAAAGGCAGAGAGGATACCAAAGTGCAATTTTCCTGCTACCTCCTTAAGACCATTTCTGTATGAAGATGCGCTTATAGGACTGATGTAGAACTACAGACTGTAGAGGCAATTCATGAATTGCCCCTACGTGAATAAAGTACAGCTTCACATAGAATTGGTATCAAGACCAAAAAACCAAATCACCTCCCGGCTTTTTTCCAATAAAAGAGCTAATTGTTATACGTTCTCCAATGCCTGGTAAGACTTCATGAAAATTTCGGCTGTTGAAGATGACCAAATCTCCTGTTAGTGGAATATTATGTTTTACTTCTGTGTTAGCGACTAAAGAAGAATTGTAGCCATAGGAACCAGGAGTTTTATATTTTTCATCTTCGGGCTGCCACTGCCGATTGTAGACTTTGCAGATACCTCCTTGGCTAGGTGCTTTGATATAGAGATTCCATACTAGCTGTGAGGTAACATTTCCTATTCCCCAATTTGGAGCATCTAATTGAGCAAAGTCTATGTGTAGTAAGGCAATATTAATCTGACGGATCAATCCTGCAAAATAATTCCCATAAGCTTCATCTTCATAAGCAATTTGTACTTTACTTGAGACATTCTGGCGCAAAGTTGTTGCCAAGCGTTTGAGCGGGTCAAAAGATAATGAAGTTACCTGATGATAAGTTGTATTGGCTTTTTTAACCGCATCAAAATATCCCAACTTATCCCTATTTATATATTCAAATTGGGTAATTCCAATTCTTCCTATCGGTGGCTCTACATTTTTATAAAAATCAAAGCCAACTTTTTCAATTGCCAGAGCTAATTTGTGACATTCTTCAGATGAAGCAAATTTAGAAATGCGAATTGATGGAATATCGTTTCTCATCAATGCTTGGAAATTTTGATTATTCATTTCACAGTCATTTAAGCTTTGCCACTTGATTGCTCTTAGCATGGGAAATTTCTCACTCATAATTTCTTGTAAATTAAATTATTGTCAAAACAGGGAATAATAGAAAACATCTGGAGAGTAAAATTAACCTTTTAGCAGCAGATAAATTACTAAATTTAGCTTCAAAATGCAGCTAAAGTAGCTGAACAACTGTGGTTTGCATATTCTGGAATTAAGCTAAAGTTTTTTATCAAAGTTAGTATTTTTTAGTGCTGAATAATCAGTACTTGTAACTCGAAACTATCTTTGCAGTCGAGCAGACTTTTTTAACTGATATCACCTATTTGTTGAGTGCGACTTAAAGCAGCAAGCACTGCATTAGAGATGACAGTTCGCATACCACCTTTTTCTAATTCGTAAAGACCAGCAGCAGTTACTCCCCCAGGACTAGTAACCTTGTTTCTTAAGACTGCTGGATGTTCATCAGTCTGAAACATCAGTTCTACACTGCCAGCAATTGTATGCAAGGTTAGTTCTTGGGCTTGTGTGCGAGTTAAACCCATCTGAACCCCAGCATCAATCATCGCTTCGATGTACAGAAACACAAATCCAGTCCCCGCGCTACTCAGCGCCGTTGCCATATCAAGGTAATGTTCATTTTGGGTAGCAAATTCCTTGCCTAATGCTTGTAAAATGACTTGGGTATGCGATCGCTGTATCTCTGTTACACTTGATGATGCGCTCCATACCGTAGTCCCATGACCAACTTGTACTGCAATATTCGGCATTGTACGGACAACGGCAGTATGATTCAACCCTTGGCACAGAGATGCAATACCCACTCCACCCACAATACTAATTACTAAAGCATCAGGTGAAATTTTATCCTTCAGCATAGCCATAACAGATCCTAAAACCTGCGGCTTCACCGCCAATATCACAATGGATACGCCTTTTATCGCTTCTATATTGCTGGTTGTAGTACGGACTCCATATTCCTTTTCCAAATGAAGGCATCGTGTAGAAACTGGATCGCTGACAATAATTAGATCGGGTTTTGGAACAATTTTCGTCGATATCAATCTAGTCACGATCATTTCGCCCATCGTTCCACCACCGATAAAGGCAATTTTTAAATCTTCGAGCATATCTTCTCCCTATTACACAAATTGTTTAATCTGTTCTTGTTATCAAGATAGATTGGGAACAATCACAGCTTTTAATACAGAGCCTTTTTCTACATCTGCCAGCGCTTGATTAATTTCGTTTAGTGTGTATGAACGACTAATTAGACTTTCCCAAGCAACATTTTTGCTGGAATCACTATGACGTTTTAGTAATTCAATCATTCTGTAAAAATGGCTAAAATCAATTCCCCAAGTTCCGCGAATATCAATATGTTTGAGATTAATCTCTAAGTGTGGATTGATGAGAATCTCACCGGTGTTTGTGTAATGCCCGACAATAACATAGCGGCCTCCATTTCTCGTCATATTCAAGCCCTCTTTGACAGCAATGGGAATGCCTGTTGCTTCAATAGTCACATCAGCACCATGTCCGTGCGTTAATTCCAAAACCCGCTCAATATGTTGTCGTGGATCGTTAGCCTTAATTACAAGGGTTTCATCGACCCCAAAAGATTTTGCAGTTACTAATCGGCTCTCAAATTTATCAATGACAATTACTTTGCCTGCACCTGATAGCAAAGCTAGAATTGCCACACTCAAACCTACAGGGCCACAACCTTGCACTACAACAACATCACCAATTTGAATCTGCGCTCGATCGATAGCGTGTAGTGCAGTTGGTAAAGCACATCCCCCAGCAATAAATTGCCTTGGTGAGACTTCTTCGGGTAGGATTAAAACTTTAACCCCTGGTTTGAGGTAAATCACTTCAGACCAACCGCCCAGTAAGCCCTCATTCGCTGAGTAGGTGACACCATAAACTTTGCGTTGGGGACAGCGAGTTGATGCTTTAGCTACTAGACAATACCAGCAGTTGTAACAGGTTTCGTGAACATCTAAAAAGGTAGCGATCGCTCCAGGGTGAATTAACTTACCATTGACATCACAAAGAAGTCCACCTGTTTCTACCACACGACCAACGCAGAAGTGACCGGGAATAATTGGATAGGGTACTCCCTCTAAATGCCCACGCAGTAAATGTACATCAGTTCCACAAACCTCAGAATATAAGGTTTCAATAATGATCCCACCCTTTTCCAGAATCGGGTATGGTAATTGTTGTACTTCGACTGGTTGGTTAGGTGCAGTCATCACAGCTGCTAAGGGCATGAATCACTTCCTTACTGTATTTTCCAAATTGCCAATTGTCTCACCAAGTAATTTTAGATTTTAGATTTTGGATTGTTAGAAAAACAAGCCCCGGAATTTATTCATGGGGATAATCCAAAATCCAAAATCAGATAACTTATCAGCTTCAAGACCAGAAAATAATTTCACCGTTAGGAAGTAATCCAATCATGGAAGTAAAAGCTACACGTTGTCCATTCATCGGCTCAACATAGTGAAAGTTTGTTGTATTGAAAAGCAATACATCTCCGACATAAGGTTGGAAAGCGATCGCATCTACATCTGCAAGTACTTTATCGCTATATCCGTAGGAGTCTAGTTTATATTGCTCATCTTCTGGTTGCCATTGGCGATCGTAAATGCACGTTTTACCATGACTATTGGGAGACAACTTTAAATACAAAGTCCAGGAAAGTTGAGCAGTAATTGTACAAACTTCCCATTCAGATTGTTCCAATGGGGCAAAATCTATATGAAGTTGAGTACCATGTTCTATTTTTCTGATCAATCCTGCATAATAACTACCATAAAATGGTTCCGAAGCAATTCGCACTTTCGCACCACATTCTCGGAATTTGGTCATTATGCGCTCCAATGGATTGAAGGAGGCTGACGTAATGGATTCTCTTAATTTAGTTGCTCGTTCTACTCCTTTAAAATAATCTCCTTTACTAATGTTGTTATATTCAAACACTGTGATGCCAACTTTCTCAATTTTGGGACTCACATCTTGATAAGCGTTAAAGTTGAGCAATTGAGTTTGAGCATATAACATCTCACACTCTTCGGGTGTTGCAAAATCTTTCAACCGAATTAGAGGGATTCGGTGTTCAAGTAGCATTTTTAAAGATTCTGTAGTTAGGGGATACTCTTGCTTTTTTTCCCACAATGCCGATTTAATCTGATTAGAAGTAGTCATAATTTAGTTCCTTGTTTTTTATATTTAGGATTGGCTGTTGTCTTCAACATTATTGCGATCGCAACAACATGAAATTATTGTAACTGTCCCCAAATCCCTTGGCAGCGTTCCATAACTAGCCCCTGAAAAATTGATTGAGTTGATGGATGAATATCTATTTTGTACAGATAGAAAATACCTGTAGGACTTTTTAGGTTTAATTCTCTTCGAGTCAGAGATAATGCTTGGGCCCGATGGAGTTCCACAGCTTGAAGTAAACCGGAATAACTCAAATTTCTTAAAGCTAATTGACCATTTTTAGTAACATATATAGCATCATTTTGAAAAAGATATTCTAAGCTGATCAGGCTAGCATATACATCCGTATCTTTTTCTATACCTCCTAAACGGTGAGCATCTAAGCCAAAGCGAATACAGAAATTTACTGCTACCAACTTCCCAGCTTCTTGTGCAGGCAAAATACAAGCTGCAAACTCAAATCCTAAACTATCAGATCGCCATTCTTCTACACCAGCATAGTAATAGTTTTGGAAAAGGTTGTGTTTTACCTTAAAGTCAAATCCCAAACCACTTGCATGTCCTGCTTCATGAACTTGAGTGTCGATATGGCGATAGCGTTCACCATTGATTTGGTCTTCTAAGGGGCCTAATAGTAAATTAGCTGTTTCATATTCAAATACTTTTTGGATGCATTGGCGGCTAGAACCTAAAAAACGTCGTTGCTGCTGGCTAGCATTATTTAATGCTGGGCCACAAACACTGTTAGGAAAAGGCCATCCATTTGGGACAATGAAAGCTTCACCACTTTCACCACTAGTATTCCCGCAACTAGCAATCTCAGTAAAAGAAAGGTTTCTAGGAATTGCTTGACTTAGTGTTCCAAATTTTTCTCGACAGACATTTTCTAATTGTTCAATAGATGGCTGGGAATTATCGTGCATTTTACCGTAAATTGCACTTAAAGCCACCGGGTTTTGGCATTGTCGATTTATTCGGTAAGGTGCGATTATCAAGAAATAACCGTTTTTACCAATAAAATCCATATTGATAAAGCCTTCAGACAAAATACTCCAGTCGTTATTTTCTAAAGCATCTGCTGTTTTGAGTAACCAAGCTGGAGGAAGTTCATAAGATTGTGCTGCTTCTTGACGGAGTTTTTTGATAGCAATGGTAATTTCATTTTGCTCAATAAATTGGACTATTTGTTTGGCTAATTCTTGTTTATCTACAAAAATTATTGTCATTTTTTATGCCTAATATTGAATTGTGTTACCTAAAAAGCATGAGTAACCACTAAACTCTTAACCATTTCAAAACTTTGGGGTCTTTGTTGTAGTAGTAGTTAAACCCGTCCTTGGCAGTAATGGACTTACCAAGGCTTGCTTTACTTCTAATACTCCCAAGAGAATAGTCTGTTAATGCCTGCATTTCTTTATGAGAAAACCCTTCAGTAGTGAATTTTACTACCCCAATTTCTGGTTCAAGTTGAGATCCATCTTTAGAAAAATCATCTATTTGTATTTGAGCATTGTGAGGAGGATTAGGGACAATTTGTGTTATTTTTTGCTGCCGATAATCTTGTACAGTTACAAGTTGCCAACTAGAATCTTGTGAAAGTTCTAGAACCCATTGATGATAATTAAATAAACTTTCTCGATGTCCAACGCTGATAAATGTTGTTTTTGCCTCTTGCAATTGTTGATATAAATTTGCTTCATTCTTCAAATCTAAAGCACTGGTCGCTTCATCTAAGATGGTGAAGCTAGGATGAGTAACTAATAGCCGTGCGAATGCCAAACGTTGTTGTTCTCCCAGCGATAATATGTTCTCCCAAGGAACCTCTGTATCGAAACCATTGACTCGACTGAGCAAGTTTTGCAGGTTGACTTGTTGCAAAACTTCTTCGAGTTCGCGATCGCTCATTTTGCGAGTTGTCTGAGGATAGAGTAACTGTTCGCGTAAAGTTCCCAAAATTATATAAGGACGCTGGGGTAAGAATAAGACTTGCTCTAAGGGAGGTCGCACTAGACGACCAGTTCCTGCATTCCACAAACCAGCGATCGCTCTCAACAGAGAACTTTTACCTCGACCACTCGGCCCAACAATCAATAAACCTTCTCCAGGCTGAACAGACAGTGACAAATCTTCAACGATTACCTGTTCGTAGTTGGGAGTTTGTAAAGTGACATGCTCAAAAGCGAGATGGTTTTCTTCTATTGTTTTAATCGTACTTACATTCTCTGGTTCTTTAGTTACTTCTCCTAAAGCATTTGAAAACTCCGCTAAACGATCGACGTAACTAGAAAATCTTCCTGAAGTTCCAAATTCAGTGATTAATTCTCCCAAAGCAATAGCAAACATATTAGATGCTAAAGCGGCTTGTCCGAGTTGTCCAAAATCAATTTCATCTCTAATATATAAAGGTGCAAGTACTAAAAATGGGAATATCTGGATAACAGATTGATATCCTCGACTAAAAATTTCTGTACCTCTTTCCCAACCTATCTTGCTTTCTATATTTTTGATCAGATTATTAAATCGTCGCTTAATGATATTTGATTCTTGTTTTTCTCCCTGAAAAAAGGCGATTGATTCAGCATGATTACGAACATGACTCAAAGCATAATTATAGTCGGCTTTAAATACAAGTTCATCTTGATTAATTTTATTTAATTTTTGATTTAAGTAAACAGCAATCAAATTTCCTACGATCGTATAACCAACAAGAATAAAGGCAATTTCCTGGGAAATTGTCCACATAATTATTAAAAAAGTTGCCATTTCCAGTACTTTTTCTAGGAAAGTAGCTGAGAAATTCAAAGCGCTACTAGTAACAGGTTCAATTTCTTGAGATAAACGCTGATCTGGATTATCTACATCGGATCTAAAGTTGATTTTATAATAAGCACGATTGCTTAAATATTTATCTAAAGTTTGATTATTTAGCCATTTGTACCAATCTAGAGCAATTTTTTTTCTGACAAATTTAGAAAATCCTACTAAAAATGTTACCAATACCAGCCCAACAATATTGACTGATAAGATATTAATAAACTTAGAATAATCTTTTTCTTGAATCAGAGTATCGACCAAATAGCGACCAACAAAACTATTAAAAGCAGTTACACCTACAAGGGCGATTATTAGTAATATCAGGATAATCAACATTCCCCAGGCGCGAAGAACATCTGGAAATACTCTTTCACCTGGCTCTGTTGGATACCAGTAAGGGCCGGTAATCGCTTTTATATCTTTCCAGAATTGAGTCAAATCTGAAAAAATATTTTTTGTGGGTTGAGTTTGAATAACTTGGCTTGGCATATTTTAGAAAGAAACTGAAATCTCTGATCGTAAAATAAATTATGAATCCTAAATGCTTAATAAAAAATTTATTTTTCATAATTCATAATTTGAGTAAATGGTGATTACAGCAAAGTTACACCGCCATCCACAGGTAAAACAACCCCTGTCATGTAGGGATTAGTGATTAGACTTAACACTGCTTGCGCCACTTCTTCTGCTTTACCAAGATGCTGGACAGGCAAGGATGTTTCAGCCCACTTGGTTAAGTCTGAGCGCTCAGACTCGCTTTGACTGCTCCAAATACTTGTATCTTCTATGATTCCGGGAGCAATTACGTTAACCCGAATTGGTGCAATTTCTAACGCCAGCGATCGCCCGAAAGTTGCAACTGCACCATTGGCGGCTGCGATCGCAGAAATCCCTCCCATTTTTGAAGATTTAAAGATGGTGACGCTAGATGTGAGAGTAATAGAGCCGTTAGCCGCGATATTTTTCAGCGATGCACGCACAGCAAAAAACGTTCCCCAGAATTTCTCCATTGCACCTTGAGCCGTTTGTGTGGTCATTTCTGCTAAAAGCGATCGCGGCATATTTCTGTCGCCCATAGCCGTCACCACCAAATGATCGAAGTTTCCGATCTGCTCAAAAAAACCATTGACTGAATCCTCGTTCACCAGATCGACAGTTTTGCCCTGAATCTCTCCAGAGATCAACGCCAGCGCCTCAGTTAATTTCTCTTGGGATGAGTGGGAAAGGATAACCTTTGCCCCCAGTTCTACCATTTTTTGAGCGATCGCTATATCTACCCCTGAACTGATGCCAAGAATCACCACTTTTTTACCCGATAGCGACTGAAACATTGTTTCTCCTCATAAAATTAACAAGTATGCAATGTATTTTTCAATCAAGAAAACTGTTATCTATCAAAGATTTTTTACTGGTTTTTTTGCTGAAACCAATAAATAATCTATAGATGAAGTATTTAGCAAACCATCTATAGCGCCTACATTTAACTGATAAGCTTCCTCATCTATATTTCCATCCGTCAATTCATTTAAAACCCAAGATTTTAGATAGCGGTAATGGTTTTTCCAACAATCATTTGTGACATTTACTAATTCTAAAATTTGTAATCCTGCCTGTTGGTAAAGATTTTTATACTCCTCAATATCTTTGACAATATTTTTTGGAGTAACAATCCAATCACCGAAATACTGGATATTTTCAAAAATGATATCAGAGAGAATGAGATTACCTCCTGGCTTCAATACCCGCGCTGCCTCTTTGAAAAACTTCTCCCTAGTATCAAAGTAGAATGCTGCTTCAACACATATAATGTTATCGAAAAAATTATCCTCAAATTCCATCTGCACGGCATCCATGCAAATTAAGTTACAGCCTGGTGCATTAGCTGTACTTCTTTCAAGTTGCTTGGTAGAAATATTAATACCAACAACGTCAGCAGGCGAGTAATACTTGAGTAGATAACTGGTAGTTGCTCCCAAACCGCAGCCAACATCAAGGATATTGCCCTTCTTGTCCCCAATAAATGCTAAAAGCTTTTCCATTAGGTTAAAACAGGCTGACTGCTGATTTTGAGTATCAGAGAGCCAATAACCTACATTAAAAAACTCTTCTTGTCCGAATATCTTTCTAGTCCCCGGATTTAAAATTAAACTGTCAAATTGGCTAATATATTCGCTTTTATCCATTGTTATTTGCCATTTGTCATTCATCGCGCCTCGCTCATTCCCAATTCCCTATTTCCATGCTTTCTTTATGCAATCTTTTAACTGTTCAGCTAAAACTTGGACATGGGGTTCAGCCATAATCGTAATATGGTTTCCTAGTACAAAATTGATATCGACTGGTTGGGAACAAAACTCGCTCCAGCCCAAGGATAAGTCATCTGAATCTTTGGTATTTAAATGATTATTAGGGTCTTCTGGCATATCCTCTTTAGCCCGTATAATCGTAAGTTTACCTGGATAAATCTGTTTTGGGAGATAATCAACTAAGCACAAACAGCTAGTTTTATAAGCTTGTACGAGATTTTTAAGTTCCGTAGTTTGAGCATTAGGAGGCAATATATTTGCCATTTTGAAATAGTGTAAAAGGTATTTTAGTTGCTCCTCACTAGTCAAGGTTTGGAGAGTATCGTAGGAAATATCAACGTTTTTATCTAAATAAAGTTTTATTCCTTTGCTCACCTCAGCTAGCCACATATCATCATCCCAATCAATGTAATCAGCAAGGAATTGCTTGTCTTTATAAGTTGATGCAGATGCATCAATCACAACTAGTAGAGCAACCTCATGTCCCTGAGCAACTAACTGCTGGGCCATTTCAAAAACTACATTACCTCCATAAGAATGCCCTCCCAAAAAGTATGGCCCTTGCGGTTGCACAGCTTGCATTGCTTGAATGTAATGACTCGCTATATCTTCAAGTCGGGGGTTTGGTTCTAATTCGTGTAGATTATTTTCAAAACTATATAACGGTTGGTCTAGCCCTAAATAACGCCCTAAGTGATAGAAGTAGAAAGGCTTGCCAGGAGCGCCGGGAACGCAGAAGAAAGGTAAGTTTGAACCATTGGGCTGAAGTGCTACCAAACAAGACGAATTAGAGTCATCCGATTCTTTTTGTACAATTGTTGCTAACTGTTCAATAGTTGGATTTTGAAAAAGGGTTGTTAAGGGCAAATTTTTCCCAAACTGCTGCTGAATTTGATCCATTAAGTAGGCAGCTAAAAGGGAATGACCGCCAAGATCAAAAAAGTTATCTTGTACTCCTACTTTGTCAACCTTAAGAGTTTTTGACCAGATTTGTACTAGTTGCAGTTCTAATTGGTTACGGGGTTCGACAAATTTTTTTAAGTTACTGATGTTAGTAATTGCTCTTAATGCGCGGTGGTCTATTTTACCGTTAGGAGTTAAGGGCAAGGACTCTAGAATGATAAAAGCATTAGGAACCATGTATGTAGGTAGTTTATCTGCAAGGAACTGACGCAGTTCGCCTGGTGTAATTGTCGCCTCTTTTTGCAGCACTACGTAGGCAACTAAGCGCTTCTCACCTGGGGTATCTTCGCGGACAATGACGCAAGATACTTGTACATCGCTATGTTGCCTCAGTACCGCTTCAATTTCTCCCAATTCGATGCGGAAACCACGAATTTTTACCTGATTATCGATGCGCCTTAAGTATTCGATGTTACCGTCAGGTAGATAACAGGCTAAATCTCCAGTTTTATATAATTTACTGCCTGGCTCCTCAAAGGGATTGGGGATAAATTTCTCATTAGTCAATTCTGGACGGTTGAGATACCCTCTTGCTAATCCTGCACCACCAAGATGTAATTCTCCTGGCACACCCACAGGCACTAGTTGCAGATACTCGTCTAAGATGTAGATTTGCGTGTTGGCAATGGGTCTTCCAATGGGGATGGTTGTAGCTGTAGTTGGTAAATTCTCTACCAAGTACCAAGAAGAAAAAGTGGTGTTTTCTGTTGGCCCATAGACATGCAATAGTTGTTGGGGAGCGCCTTTTTCTAATACTTCTTGCACCCATTTGGGGTCAACGGCTTCGCCACCAAATAATAAATATCGTAGAGAACTAAATGCCTGTGGGACAAAACTGGCTAACTGATTGAATAAAGCTGTGGTTAAAAATAAGACGCTTACCTCTTGGTTGCGAATATTCACAGCAAATTCTTGAGGTGAAAGTAATACAGATTGAGGGATAATAACCAGCTTGGCTCCGTGTAGCAATGCTCCCCAAATTTCAAAGGTTGCAGCATCAAAAGCAATGTTTGCAGCTTGAGCAATGCGTAGTTTACAGCCGTAGGCATCGCTAGAAGATAACTGTATATAGTTGGTATTTAACACCAGTCGATTTACAGCCTGATGAGTAACGACGACTCCCTTGGGTTTCCCTGTAGAACCAGAGGTATAAATTACATAGGATAAGTTTTCTGAAGTGATTGTGCTGTTGAGATTGTCTTGATTTATGCTCTGCAAGTCTGCGTCTAAGCAGATGATACGAACCTGATGTTGAGAAAGTGACTCTACTAATTTCTCTTGAGTCAACACCACTTTTACATCAGTGTCTGCGAGCATAAAGCTTAAGCGCTCTTGGGGATATTCCGGGTCAAGTGGCAGATATGCACCACCCGCTTTGAGAATTCCCAACATTCCCACAATCATTAAAGGCGATCGCTCCACACACAACCCAACCAGTACATCTGCTCCCACACCCAAAGACCGCAAGTAATGGGCTAACTGGTTAGCGCGACAATTTAACTCACCATAAGTAAGTTGTTGATTTTCAAATACCACCGCCACTGCATCGGGTGTCTGCTCAACCTGCTCCTCAAACAACTGATGAATACATTTATCAGATGAATAGTCGGTTTGATTGTCATTCCACTCCACCAACAATTGATGACGCTCTGCTGCACTTAACAGTGGTAATTCAGAAATTCGTGCTTTCGGATTGGCGACAATTGCTTGGATTAAAGGTTTAAAATGTTTACCTATCCGGGTAATTGTAGCCGCATCAAATAAATCAGTGTTATAGCACCAAACACCCTCCAGACCTCCGGGAACTTCCCAAAAGTTTACTTCCAGGTCAAATCTGACTTTTACATCAATTGGCAAAGACATATTCTGGATAGTTAAACCTGGCAAATTGCTAGAAGACTGTGGGGTATTCTGGAGGGAAAACAACACCTGTACTAGGGGATTACGACTCAAATCTCGGTCTGGCTGTAATTTTTCCACCAACATTTCAAAGGGTAAGTCTTGGTGGGCATAAGCTGACAACGTGGTTTGCCGCACTTGCGCTAAAAAGTCAGCAAAGCTGGGGTTTCCAGAGAGATCGCCCCTTAAAGTTAGGGTGTTAGCAAAAAACCCCATTAGCTGCTCGACACTCTTGCTGTTGCGGTTAGCGATGGGGGAGCCAACAACAATATCTAACTGACCGCTATAACGAGAAAGCAAGACCAAAAAAGCTGCTAGTAGGGTCATAAACAGAGTTGTCTCTGACTCCTGACTCAGTTGCTTAAGGCGTTGCGTGAGATCGCGATCTATTATAAAAGACTCAACTGCACCCTGAAAAGACTGGACTGGGGGGCGTGAGCGATGCATACCGCCAGCTTCGCTAACGTTAGGTAGTTCTAATACGCGAGGGGCACCCGCTAACTGTTTTTGCCAGTAATTGAGTTGGCGATCGAGGACTTCGCCTGTCAACCACTGGCGTTGCCAAAAGGCAAAATCGGCGTACTGGATGGGCAATTCCGGTAGTGGGGAGGGCAATCCTTGAGCGAAAGCTGCATATAACTGAGATAATTCACCGAAGAAGATATTCAAAGACCAGCCATCGTAGATAATGTGGTGCATCTTCAACAGCAATACATACTCTTGTTCACTCAGTTGCAGTAGGGTGAATTGTACTAATGGCCCCACAGCTAAATCGAAGGGCTGGGACGCAATCGACTTCGCCATTTCTCGAATGTGAGCAATTTGTTCCTCGGCTGACAACCCTTGCAAATTATGGATTGGCAAATTTAAGGCTGTGGGAGGGGCAATTAGCTGGATCGGTTTTCCGTTTACCGTGGGGAAACTGGTTCTTAAGACTTCGTGGCGGCGAAGGAGTTCATTCAGGCTCTGCAAGAGTGCAGCTATATTAGGTGAGCCATCTAGCCGCATAGCCTCCAGCATATTGTAAGACTGGCTGTCGGGTGAAAGCTGGTGCAAAAACCAGAGCCTCTGCTGGGCAAAAGAGAGGGGTAAATCTTGATCTCGTGAGACGGGAGTAATGGCTGATTCAACAGAGCTAAAGGGCGTTTTCGCTTCTTTTAAAAAGGCGAGAATTTCAGGTTTTTTTGTCCCTATTTCTTGCTTAATTTCTGTTGTCATTGCTCCCTTGGGAGCATGATATTTTAGCTTTTCTTCCTCAAGCCAAATTTTGATATCTAAACTATTTAAATAAGACAAAAACTCTACTACTTTCATTTACCAATTGCTCCCCAAAGTTGTTGTTGAATTAAGTCTAAATTGCGGGGTTCGCTCTTGGGATCAAAAAGTCCATCAGCCTCCCATTTACTAGCATCTAGACTAATAGCCCAAGCATTTAACCATGAGCTAGAGTTAACTTTAGGTAACATTTCTGGCATAGTATCTTCTAATGCTAATTTGAAAATAACTTGCGCGACTTCTTCAACTAATTCTAGACTAATAAGATAATCTTCAATAATTTCTGGCTGTGTTTTATTGTATTTTAAATTACGGGTTCGCAGTTCATTAACAAAGGGAATAGCTAAATAATCAATAAATTCAAAGTTAACCCGATGCAAAGATTTATTAGCCCAGTCTCGGAATAAATTTTGCATCCGATAGGAAAGGGGGAAAAACTTTGCATTTAGATGTTGAACTTTTATTCTAAATTCCTGATCTAGGAAGATGGAATTAAACATCATTAAACCACTGAATGTCCATCCAGACAAAACATCCCAGATGAATTTTGATGACATTACTATTCCGTTACCCAGACAATTATAGGCATTTTGAATATTAAACGTTACCCCATCGCTATAGCTTAGGTAAAAGTTATTAGCATCTTCAACTGTATCCTGAACAAGTTTCCCTTCCAGATCGAGTTCAATCATCTGGGTAGTTAATGAATTGCCAAAACCAATATTATCTGTACCTGGAGAATAAAATGGATCTGGAAATGTACCAGCTTCCCCGACACAAGCCCAACGATTGATGGAAAATACTTGTTTAGATGAATAGCTATATTTTGGCATTTTCCGAAAGTCTTCGGGTTGTTTATCTTTTAGGTGAAAAGCCAAAATCGATTCGTTTTTCTTTAACCACTGATACGTCAGTTCATAGTTATGATAATTCTTCAAAGGATGAATGTCTTGACGAGCGACAATCCCAATACTGGTATAACCAGTAGACAAAGGAATTGTCCAAACCCAGTATCCTTTACCGCATAAATGATTGGTGGAATAATAACGGTTTTTATTAGGAACGCGATTATGCCATTTTTCCTCACTACTAGGCACAAAATCGCTGATGTCAAAGCGACCATCAACCCGAAACCAAACAGCACTAAATTGATCGTTATTAGGTTTATCTAAGCCCAGTTTCCTTTGGAGAAATCGGCGACGGCCCATTGCATCAACTACCCACTTAGCTCTAATTATGTTGGTTGTTTTATGCTCTCCATCTCCTTGAGTATAAACAATTTTATGATGTTGCTGTAATCCGGCTGCGAGATCAATATCATTAACTAAACAATTTTCCCGTAATTCTATTCCCGCTTCTAGATTAAACTGGCGTAAATCATTTTCAAATTTACCCCTATCTATTTGATAAGAATTGGGGGCATGAAATTCTGATAGTCCGAGTTCAGGTCTTTTTTGGAAATTAGTCTCCCAATTGTTGAAAAAATATCGCAGTCCTAGCTTAGTTAAATGTTGCTGTTCAAAGTAATCGGTTAAATGAAGAGTATTAGCTAAATAGAAAGCTCCTACTTCAACAGTAGACTCTCCCACTTTAAAAGTAGCTTCTGGTAAAGGACGAGTCATTCTATCGAGAACGACAATCGAAATATTAGGATTTTGAAGTTTTAACTGCCGTGCTAAGGTTAAACCTGCTAACCCACCGCCACAAATAGCGACATCATAAGCTTTGCCTTGATTGAATTCTTCAGATTCCTGCCGTAATAGTGCAATTAATTCTTCCTTGCTCTCCTTTAATATTCCCAGGAATTCTGGTGTCATTGTTCCTTGAGGAGAACGATAACGTAATTTATCATTTTCAATCCATAATTTTATACCTAAATGATTGAAATGAGACAAATAATCAACTGCTTTCATGTGTTTTATTTCACCAATATTTATCCATCGTGTAAGAGCTTTGAAAATACTCGTTTAGGTTTTTAATAGGGAACAGGAATCTACAAATTCACTTTGTTGTTTCATCAAACTCACTAAGACTACAATAGTAAGAAATCTATTTGGTAAAGAGCTTTTCATAATTCTCCTTCTTCGTAATCTTCTTGTGTTTTTTTAATGGATAGTTGACCATCTTGTGCTGTAGAAACTACTTCAATGATTTGGGCTAAGTTAGCTACCGTTGGGTACTCAAGGAAATTTTGTAAGGATAATTCCACCGAGAAAATATTACGTAAACGAGATATTACTTGGGTTGCTAGCAGAGAATGTCCGCCAAGTTCAAAGAAGTTGTCATTGATGCCGATGCGCTCGGTTCCCAAGACTTCACTCCAGATTTGAATAAGTTGAGCTTCAATTGGTGTGCGAGGTGAAACAAAGCCAGTGGCAAGATTTCTCGTGGCTGTATCCGGTGCTGGTAGGGCGCGACGATCCACCTTACCATTAGGTGTTAAAGGTAGGGCATTGAGGAGGACAAAAGCTTGCGGAACCATGTAATTGGGTAGCTTTTGTTGGATAAATTCCCGCACTTGTGGAACTAGCTTCTGGACTAACTTGCCGTATAGGGGATTGTTAGTGTAGTCAGTCCAGGGTTTGGTAGTGACTTTTGAATTATCCCAAAAGGCGATTGCTTTTTGTTCTTGATTGCGGCAAAATACCACATCGAATGCACCATCTTGGCTACTTTCCCACCAACTCATGTGGACTGTGTAACCCAAATGCTGCCCTAACTGGTAAAACTCCTCTGGGTTGATCCCAGCTGCTGGCTGTTTTGCTAGCAGTAGCCGCAATTGCCCCACTGTTTCCACACCAGGAGAATTTTCCAACCATTGGCAAATCTGTAGTGCTTGCTGCACCCGTTGATTGGGAACGCCCCTAATCCCTAAAAGTTCTGGTTGTTCTTTGTGCAGTTGATTTTGAATTTGTGCCAAGGAGAGCTTGTCTAGTTGCCAATTTAACCAAGGAACTACCTTTGTTTGGACATCAGTACCCAGATGCAGGGTGACATCATAGCGGAATTGAGTTAACTCATTTTGGCTGTTGCCGCGTTTGGGCTGAATCTCCACCCAAGTAATTTGCGGAAACTGTGTTTGCAGGGCGATGAAGAAACTAGGATCAATCACCAATTCTTCTTCGGCGGCTACACTAGAGTGTACCTGTTGCTGCCATTGCTCAACAGTTCTTTCTTCAGTAGCTTGGGATAACTGCACGGCTGCATGGTATGGTTCGAGCAAAGGCTTGCTGCGGACATCCCCTACAAATAGAGTACCGCTTTTGCCGATCGCAGCGATCGCACCTTCGATAACTTGCAACAAATACTCCACACTGGGGAAGTATTGCACCACTGAGTTGATGACTACAGTATCAAACTCTCCTTTGGGGATAAGAGTAAAGTCATCCGCCATTTGGTGCAGCAATCGCACATTTTCTAGACCTTCAACTGTTTTACATACCTGCTCAACATGTTGGATGGCAGCGCTGGAATAATCACATCCCCAATAATATTTACAGTGCTTGGCAACGCGAGATAGCAGCAACCCTGTTCCACAACCAATTTCTAATACTTGCTGCGGTGACAGAGACAAAATTCGGTCTACTGTACTCTCAACCCACTCCTGCATTTCTAGGGCTGGGATTGCTTCTTTGGTGTAACTACTATTCCAACCAGAAATATTAAACGTGGGGTCATCGATGGATGCTTGAGGTTGCCCATAAGCTTGTTCATAGAGCGTTTGCCAGTCGCTCACGTACTCACTCTGCCATTGAGCAACCTGCTGGGGTAATACTTTATTTTTGAGTGCAGGTACTAAGTAAGCTGTTAACTGTTTATCACCAGTATTATCAATGGCGACTACGACACCTTCTTGTATGAAGGGATGTTGGCTCAAAACTGCTTCAATTTCGCCCAGTTCTATACGGAAGCCGCGCACCTTTACTTGGTTGTCGATGCGTCCCAGGTATTCTATGTTGCCATCTGGTAAGTAACGGGCTAAATCCCCTGTTTTGTATAATCTACTCCTTCCTACTTCCTCAAAAGGATTGGGGATAAATTTCTCTTGTGTCAATTCCAAACGGTTGAGATAGCCTCTTGCTAACCCGACACCACCAATGTGCAGTTCTCCTGGTACACCAATGGGTACTGGTTGTAAGTGCGAGTCTAAAATGTAGATTTGTTTGTTGGCAATTGGACGGCCAATGGTCACTTTCTCATCAAAAGGCGTGCATTTTGCAACTGTGGCGCAGACGCTAGCTTCTGTTGGCCCGTAAGCATTTAAGAAGCTTCTATCAACAGACCATTGTCTAATTAGTTCAGCAGAACAAGCTTCGCCGGCGACAATTATTGTTTGCAGGGCTGGGAGTTCTTCTTCTGGCAGCACTGCCAGGGCTGATGGTGGTAGGATGACATGGGTAATACCATAATCGCGTAATCGCTCAATTAACGGCGCACCCGGCATGAGAGAGTCTTTTGTTCCTAGATAAAGAGTTGACCCTGATGCCCAAGTCATCAATATTTCCGAGATGCAAGCATCAAAGCTGAAGGAGGCAAACTGGAGAACGCGACTATCACAATCCACGCCAAAAGCCTTAATTTGAGCTTGAGCTAGGTTGCATAATCCGCTATGTTCAACCATCACCCCTTTCGGTTTACCTGTGGAACCACTCGTGTAAATCACATTCGCTAGATGAGAAGCCGTCACCCCATTAGAAAAGTTATCTTGGCTATTTTGAGCAATTTCTGACCAGATTTCATCTAAAAAGACTGTGTTGGCTTGATTTGGGGGTAGTTTCTCAAAAAGGTGCTGTTGGGTTAGCAGTACCCAAACTTGAGCGTCTTCTAGCATAAAGCTGAGACGGTCTTGAGGATATTCCGGGTCAAGGGGTACGTAAGCACCACCCGCTTTGAGAATTGCCAAAAGCCCGATCGCCATTAATAGCGATCGCTCCACACACAACCCTACTAATACATCGGCTCCCACTCCTAAAGACCGTAAGTAATGCGCCAACTGGTTAGCGCGACAATTCAATTCGTGGTAGGTGAGTTGTTCATTTTCAAAGACAACTGCAACTGCATCTGGAGTCCGCTCTACCTGTGACTCAAATAACTGATGAATACACAAATCTTGAGGATAATCTGCTTGAGTATCATTCCACTCCACCAACAATTGATGTCGTTCTTGCTGGGTGAGCAAGGGCATTAATGCCACTGGCTGCTGTGGGTTAGCGACAATTGCCGTAAGTAAAGTTACAAAATGTTGCATCATGCGGGCGATCGTTGCCGCATCAAATAAATCCCGGTTGTAAGAGCAAAATCCACTAAGACCTTCTGGTGCATCCCACAAGTAAACTTCTAGGTCAAGGCGAACTGAGTCAAGTCCTGAAGGCATCCCTTCAACTTTCAAATCAGGCAGATCCCAAGGGGCGCTAGGAGCATTTTGGAGGGCAAACACCACCTGCGTTAACGGATTGCGATCCAAGTTCCGCTCAAGTTGCAACTCTTCGACTAACATCTCAAAGGGTAAATCTTGATGATCGTAGGCATTTTGGGTAACTTTTCGCACCTGTGCCAGTAATGCTTCAAAGGTCGGTTCTTGGGATAAATCGAATCTTAGTGCCAGACTATTGACAAAAAACCCAATTAACTCTTCTATCTCTATACGGTTGCGATTTGCGATCGGTGAGCCGACTACCAAATCTGTTTGTCCACTGTAGCGAGACAGTAACACCACAAAACCCGCCAGCAGTGTCATAAACAGCGTGCTTCCAGACTCTTGAGACAGCTTTTTCAACTGCTGCGTCAGCAAGGCATCTAGTTTAAGTTGCTCTGTGCCGCCTCGGAAAGTCTGTATGGCTGGGCGGGGGCGGTCTGTGGGTAATTCTAATAGAGGTGGCGCTCCCGTTAAATGTTGCTTCCAGTAGCTTAACTGACGCTCTAGTACCTGATTTGTGAACCACTGACGCTGCCACACAGCGAAGTCGGCATACTGGATGGGTAACTCTGGTAACTCAACAGAACTACCCGTTGAAAAACTTCGATAATAGGCTGACAGTTCACCGATCAAAACGCCCATTGACCAACCATCAGCAGCAATATGGTGGATTGCGAATAGCAATACATACTCGTCTTCAGCGACTTGCCAAAGCTTGACTCGCAGCACAGGGCCATTAGCTAAATCGAATGGTTTGCAGGCTTCTGCTGTTGCCAGTTGCTCTACTTGTTTCCAGGGGTCAGGCAAATTCTGTAGATCGACCACTGGTAACGTGATGGTCATATTGGGATCTATTACCTGTACTGGCTGATTATTCCTAATTTCAAAATGAGTCCGTAGAACTTCATGGCGCTGCACTATCTTTGCAAAGGCTTGTTCTAAAGCTTTGACGTTGAGATTTCCTAACAAACGCAAGGTGAAATCTATTGTGTAAGCACCGCTTTCGCCTTCTAATTGGTTTACAAACCACAAACGCTCTTGCGCCCAAGATAGCGGTATGTCTGCGTCTCTGGAAACAGGTGCGATGCCTGCTCTGGGCGTAGCCATCGCAGGTACTGCCAAACCAGAACCAGTTTCAAGTTGAGCTAAAATCGCCTCACTTAATTGGGAAACTGTCGGTGACTCAAAGATATGGCGTAATGGCAACGAAGTTCCAAAAGCTTCTTGCAAGCGAGAAATTACCTGAGTAGCTATCAGGGAATGTCCCCCAATTTCAAAGAAATTATCGTAAAGACCTACCTTTTCTACTTGTAAAGCTTTTTGCCAAATAGCAGCAATGATTTTTTCTGCTTCTGTATTTGGCATGACATAATAAGCTTCATTTAGCTCATGCGTTGGCAGCGCCCGATGGTCTATTTTACCGTTTGGTGTTAAAGGTAGGTTTTCTAGCAGCACAAAGCTGGAGGGGATCATGTAACTGGGCAGGAGTTTCTTGAGATTAGCTCTTAAAGATTGAGCTAAGTTATCGGGGTGATGATTTTTTTGATTGCCATTTTTCTGTTGCGGTACAACATAAGCTACTAGGCGTTTGTTATTCAGTTGGTCTTCCTGTGCAACTACGACTACTTCCTGTACTTCAGGTAGCTGAGATAGTACTGCTTCAATTTCTCCCAACTCAATACGGAAGCCACGAATTTTTACCTGATTGTCGATGCGTCCCAAGTATTCAATGCTGCCATTCAATAAATAGCGTGATAAATCCCCAGTTTTATAAAGTCGAGAATGCGGTTCATCGCTAAAAGGATTGGAGATGAATTTCTCTTGTGTTAACTCTGGGCGGTTGAGATAACCTTGCGCCAAGGAAGCACCACCAATATGCAATTCTCCTGGCACACCAACGGGTACTGGTTGTAAATACTCATCTAAAATGTAGATTTGCGTATTAGCAATTGGACGACCGATAGATGGTGAGATATTATCAGAGACTCCATCAGAAACTACTATCCCTGAAGTTGTCACAACAGTATTCTCAGTTGGGCCATAATTATTCACGACCTGGAAAGGCAATAAACTTGATGGATATCGATGAAGTTTATCTCCCCCAGTCAGTAGAGTTCGCAAGGCGGAATTTTCTGTCCATTCCAGAGATAATAATTGCTCTGCCACTGGTGTTGGCAGAAAACTGATGGTAATATTTTGCGATCGCAACCAATCTTGCAAATCAACTGGTGATGCAATGATTCCAGGTTTGAGTAAATAAATACTTGCTCCTGCGGTTAGATAAGGCCACAATTCCCAGACAGCAGCATCAAATGCTGTAGAAGCTACCTGAGTGGCTTTGTCTAAAGCCGTGATTTCAAAAGCTTTGTTGTGCCAAAATACGAGATTTAGCAGTGCATAATGGGTAACTAATACTCCCTTCGGTTGCCCTGTTGAACCAGAAGTATAAATCACATAAGCTAAGTTACTAGCTTTGCTAGCAGTAATTAGATTCTCTTGGCTGGAGAGAGAAATTACTTGAGCATCAGTATCTAAGCATACGATCGACTCTTGATTTGGGGGTAGTTTATCAACGAGTTGCTGCTGAGTCAGCAAAACTGAAACTTGAGCATCACGGAGAATAAAGTGCAAACGTTCAGTTGGATATTCTGGATCAAGTGGCAGATATGCACCACCTGCTTTGAGAATTCCCAACAGTCCCACAACCATTTCTAAAGAACGCTCAACGCAAATGCCCACTAGCACATCGGCTTTCACACCCAATGAGCGCAAATAATGCGCCAACTGGTTAGCGCGGCTATTCAATTCAGCATAAGTCAGTTGTTCATTTTCAAATACAACTGCTACTGCATCAGGTGTAAGCTCAACCTGCTCCTCAAACAACTGATGAATACATTTATCTTGTGGATAGTCTACCTGAGTATTATTCCACTCAACTAATAACTGTTGCTGCTCAACTGTTGTGAGCATTGGCAATTGAGAAATTCGTTCTTGGGGATTTGCCACAATTGCTTCTAGCAGTGTGACAAAATGATCTGCCATCCGTGCGATCGTGCTGCGATCGAACAAATCGATATTGTACTCCAAAATTCCCGCTAATCCAGTTGCAGTGTTAGCGATCGCTAAAGTCAAATCAAACTTGGCAGAGACGTTTTCTGTTGGCAAATCACTTATAGTTAGCCCAGTCAGTTCTACTTGAGACACAGGCGCATTCTGAAACAAAAACGCCACCTGAAATAGCGGTGTATGGCTTAAGTTACGTTGTGGCTGCAATACTTCTACCAGCATTTCAAAGGGCAAGTCTTGATGAGCATAAGCGGATAATGCCATTTCCCGAACACGAGTAAGTAATTCGCTAAAGCTAGGATTTTCCGATAAATCAGTCCGCATTACTAAGGTATTGACAAAAAAGCCAATTAACCCTTCTACTTCACTGCAATTTCGGTTAGCAATTGGTGTCCCCACCAAAATATCTGCTACACCTGTGTAGCGGTAAAGTAAAGTATCAAACGCTGCCAACAGTGTCATAAAGAGGGTACAACCTTGTTGCTGACTAAGTTGTGTCAGTTTACTAGTTAGTTCCTCAGAAAGCGCAAACTCTTGATATGCGCCAGCGAAGGTTTGCACAGCAGGTCTAGTTCGGTCAGTGGGAAGCGACAATAAAGCTGGTGCGTCTTTTAGTTGTTGTTGCCAATAACTCAATTGACTTTGCAGCACATCTCCTTGCAACCACTGTCTCTGCCAAATTGCAAAATCTGCGTACTGAATCGGCAGTGGCGCTAATGGTGACGTTTGACCTTGAGAATAGGCATTGTACAGGGCTGCTAGTTCTTGGACAAACACACCCATTGACCACTCATCACTAACAATGTGATGCATACAAACTAACAATAAGTGTTCTGTCTCATTAAGAACTACTAATGTCGCTCTGAGTAGAGATGCACTTTTGAGGTCAAAGGGTTGAATGGTTTGTTGTTGCACTAATTGCTGTGAAGCTCTTTCTTTCTCGCTGGTTGGCAGATGTTGCAATTCAACTACTGATATTGTCCAATTCGTTTGTATTTGAATGACTTGAGAAGCTTTTCCATCAACTGTAACGAAGTTGGTGCGTAACGCTTCGTGGCGATAAATAATTTCTCGCAAGCTTTCCTCTAAGGCAGCAACATTAAGAGTTCCTGCTAGACGCAAAGCTATGGGGATGTTGTATAAAGCACTATTAGGTTGTAACTGGTCTAAAAACCATAAACGCTGTTGAGCATAAGACAGTGATAATTCTGCATTCTCTGCTCTTGGTAAGATGGGCGGGACGATTATTTCTAAGTTTTGTTGCTGCAACTCCCCAATAAGATGAGCTAATTGGGCAACTGTTGCGGCTGCAAACAGGCTCCGCAAAGGTAGTTCTATTTTGAAAATGTTGCGGATACGTGAAACTAGTTGCGTTGCTAGTAGTGAGTGTCCGCCAATTTCAAAGAAGTTATCATGAATGCCCACTTGCTCTACTTTCAAGACTTGCGCCCAAATTTGCGCCAGCATTTCTTCATTTGGAGTGCGTGGAGCTACATATTTGTCTTTGAATTCGCTGTATAAATCCGGTGCTGGTAGGGCGCGGCGGTCTACTTTACGGTTTGGTGTTAACGGTAGGGACTCCAGCACCACAAAAGTGTTTGGAACCATGTAAAGAGGCAGACGATTCGAGAGGAACTGACGCAGTTCGCTAATCGGGGGAATCTGCTCATGATAGGGTACTACGTAGGCGACTAAACGCTTATCCCCGATCGCATCTTCGCGGATAATCACACAAGATGTCTGCACATGGGAATGTTGGTTGAGGACAGCTTCAATTTCTCCCAACTCAATGCGGAATCCCCGGATTTTTACCTGATTGTCGATGCGTCCAAAGCATTCAATATTACCATCGGGTAAATAGCGTGCCAAATCCCCAGTTTTATAAAGCCGGGGGCTGGGGACTAGGGACTGGGGACTGGCGATTGGAGAAGGAGAAAAGAAAGAGCTATCTTTTTCCTCCTGGCTTCTGCCTCCTGACTGCTCAAATGGATTAGGAATAAATTTTTCGTCTGTCAATTCTTTGAGGTTGAGATAACCTCGTGCTAAACGCACACCACCAATGTGCAGTTCGCCTCTGACTCCAATTGGTACTGGTTGGAGATGGCGATCGAGGATGTAGGCTTGCGTATTAGCAATGGGACGACCAATTAGCACAGAATTGGTTTTTTCTGATTTGGGATGCAGCAAATCGTGGACTATGGCTGTCACCGATGCTTCGGTGGGGCCGTAGACATTTAGACAATTGACGCGATCGCCCACTAATTGCTGCCATAATGTCACTGTTTCTGGTAGAACGGCATCCCCACCCACAGCCACTAACCGCAGACTTTGGGGTACTGTCGCATCAGATTTAGATACTGCAACCGCCCATTCATGCCAATAGGCTGGCGTGATATTTAAGACACTCAGCTTTTGTTGTTCAATAAATTGGGCAAGACTGGCAAAGTCTGAGAACATTTGCATCGGTCTTAAGACCACAGTTGCACCTTTCAACCAAGTGGGAAAAATTTCTTCGGCTGCAACGTCAAAGCTGAAGGAAGCAAACTGCAAAACGCGATCGCAGCTAGTTAAACCAAATACTTCACTAATTGCACTGCTATGGTTAACTAAAGCCTCATGAGCAAGCATCACGCCTTTGGGTTTGCCGGTAGACCCAGAAGTATACAATATACAAGCCAAGTTTTCTGGCTCTACTTCACTCACCGGATTTTCTTGACTTTGATTCGTCAACATCCCAGATTCTGTATCTAAGACGATGATTTTTACGTCTTGGACTGGCAAGGAATTGAGCAATTTCTGTTCTGTAATCAGCACAGAGAATTGTGAATCTTGGGATATGTCAGCTAATCGTTGCTGAGGATAATCAGGATCTAGGGGGACATAACCGCCACCGGCTTTGAGGACGGCTAACAATCCGACGATAACGGATAGCGATCGCTCTAAATAAATCCCAACTAGAACTTCTGGCCCCACACCAACAGTTTGTAGATAATGTGCTAATTGATTTGCTTGGGTGTTCAACTCACCATAAGTTAACTGTTGATTTTCAAAGACAACTGCAATCGCATTTGGGGTATGTTCAACCTGTGACTCAAACAACTGATGAATACACAAATCTTCGGGATAATCCGCCTGAGTATCATTCCATCCGACAAATAACTGCCGTTGCTCAACATCTGTCAGCATTGGCAATTGGGAAATTTGCTGCTGTGGATTTTCCACAATTGCTTCTAGCAGTGTGACAAAATGACCCGCCATGCGTGCGATCGTGCTGGCATCAAACAAGTCTGTATTGTACTCCCACACACCCACCATTCCAGTAGGAGCGATCGCCATTGCTAAGGTCAAATCAAATTTTGCCGTTGCGCTTTCTATTGGCAAGGAAGTGACATTTAACCCAGTCAGTTCTACTTCCGATAAAGGATCGTTTTGGAGAAGAAAATCTACCTGAAACAGTGGCGCATGGCTGAGATCGCGTTCTGGCTGCAATGTTTCCACCAACATTTCAAAAGGCAAATCTTGATGGGAGTATGCCTCCATTGCCATTTGCCGAACACGAGTGAGTAATTCGCTAAAACTGGGATTGCCTGATAAATCAGTCCGCAAAACTAAAGTATTGACAAAAAAGCCAATTAACCCTTCAATTTCACCACGATTTCGGTTAGCGATCGGTGTACCCACCAAAATATCTGATTGTTCTGTGTAGCGGTAAAGTAAGGTATCAAAGGCTGCCAACAGCGTCATGAACAAAGTTACCCCTTGTTCCTGGCTCAGTTTTGTCAGCTTACTAGTTAGTTCAATAGACAGTTCAAACTGTTGATTTGCACCAGCAAAGGTTTGCACAGCAGGTCTGGGGCGGTCGGTGGGAAGCGATAATAAAGCTGGTGCATCTGCTAATTGTTTTTCCCAGTAACTCAATTGCTTTTGTAGGATATCTCCTTGCAACCATTGTCTTTGCCACAGTGCGAAATCTGCGTATTGAATCGGCAGTGGTGCTAAAGGAGAGGTTTGACCTTGAGAGTAAGCACTATAGAGCGCCGCTAGTTCTTGGACAAAAACACCCATTGACCAGCCATCACTGACAATATGATGCATACACATTAATAATATGTGTTCTGTCTCGGACAGTATTACTAATGTTGCTCTCACTAATGCCTGTGTTGCCAACTCAAAGGGCTGAATCGCTTGTTGTTGAGCTAATTGCTGTGTGGCAATTTCTTGTTCAGTTGCAGATAAATGTTTCCAATCAACAACTGATACTGTCCAATTTGTTTCTGTTTGAATGATTTGAGAGGGTTTTCCATCAATTGTGATGAAATTGGTGCGTAAGGCTTCGTGACGATGAATAATTTCTTCTAAGCTTTGTTCTAAGGCGGTTTTATTGAGACTGCCAACTAAACGCAAAGCTATGGGTATATTGTAGAACGCACTGTTAGGATCGAATTGATCTAAAAACCACAGCCGTGTTTGGGAATAAGATAGTGGTAATTCTGCATCCCGTAGTCTTGGTAAGATGGGTGGCGCAGTAAGTTGTAATTTTTGTTGCTGTAACTCCTGAATCGATTGAGCTAATTCGGCAACTGTCGCTGTAGCAAACAACTCACGCAATGGCAGTTCTACTTGAAAGTTAGAGCGGATACGTGATACCAGTTGCGTTGCTAGTAGTGAGTGTCCTCCAAGTTCAAAGAAGTTATCATAAATACCCACTTGCTCGACTTTTAGCACTGTTGCCCAAATTTGTGCCAGCATGTCTTCGCTGGGTGTGCGTGGAGCAACATATTTGTCTTTGAGTTCATGATCTAAATCCGGTGCGGGTAAGGCACGGCGGTCTACTTTACCATTGGGAGTTAGTGGCATTTCCTCCAACACCACAAAAGCCTGGGGCATCATGTAATGAGGGAGTTTTGCTTTCAGGTAGTGGCGTAGTTCGCTAATTGCAAGGGTAGAGTGCTGATGCAAAGCTACGTAGGCAACTAAGCGCTTACTTGTACTGAGCGGAGTCGAAGTATCACCTGGGATATCTTCACGAGCAATAACACAAGATGTTTGCACATGAATATTTTGGTTTAGTGCAGCTTCAATTTCTCCCAACTCAATACGGAAGCCACGGATTTTTACCTGATTGTCGATGCGTCCCAAGTATTCAATGCTGCCATTCAATAAATAGCGTGATAAATCCCCAGTTTTATAAAGTCGAGAATGCGGTTCATCGCTAAAAGGATTGGAGATGAATTTCTCTTGTGTTAACTCTGGGCGGTTGAGATAACCTTGCGCCAAGGAAGCACCACCAATATGCAATTCTCCTGGCACACCAACGGGTACTGGTTGTAAATACTCATCTAAAATGTAGATTTGCGTATTAGCAATTGGACGACCGATAGATGGTGAGATATTATCAGAGACTCCATCAGAAACTACTATCCCTGAAGTTGTCACAACAGTATTCTCAGTTGGGCCATAATTATTCACGACCTGGAAAGGCAATAAACTTGATGGATATCGATGAAGTTTATCTCCCCCAGTCAGTAGAGTTCGCAAGGCGGAATTTTCTGTCCATTCCAGAGATAATAATTGCTCTGCCACTGGTGTTGGCAGAAAACTGATGGTAATATTTTGCGATCGCAACCAATCTTGCAAATCAACTGGTGATGCAATGATTCCAGGTTTGAGTAAATAAATACTTGCTCCTGCGGTTAGATAAGGCCACAATTCCCAGACAGCAGCATCAAATGCTGTAGAAGCTACCTGAGTGGCTTTGTCTAAAGCCGTGATTTCAAAAGCTTTGTTGTGCCAAAATACGAGATTTAGCAGTGCATAATGGGTAACTAATACTCCCTTCGGTTGCCCTGTTGAACCAGAAGTATAAATCACATAAGCTAAGTTACTAGCTTTGCTAGCAGTAATTAGATTCTCTTGGCTGGAGAGAGAAATTACTTGAGCATCAGTATCTAAGCATACGATCGACTCTTGATTTGGGGGTAGTTTATCAACGAGTTGCTGCTGAGTCAGCAAAACTGAAACTTGAGCATCACGGAGAATAAAGTGCAAACGTTCAGTTGGATATTCTGGATCAAGTGGCAGATATGCACCACCTGCTTTGAGAATTCCCAACAGTCCCACAACCATTTCTAAAGAACGCTCAACGCAAATGCCCACTAGCACATCGGCTTTCACACCCAATGAGCGCAAATAATGCGCCAACTGGTTAGCGCGGCTATTCAATTCAGCATAAGTCAGTTGTTCATTTTCAAATACAACTGCTACTGCATCAGGTGTAAGCTCAACCTGCTCCTCAAACAACTGATGAATACATTTATCTTGTGGATAGTCTACCTGAGTATTATTCCACTCAACTAATAACTGTTGCTGCTCAACTGCTGTGAGCATTGGCAATTGGGAAATTCGCTCTTGGGGATTTGCCACAATTGCTTCTAGCAGTGTGACAAAATGATCTGCCATCCGTGCGATCGTGCTGCGATCAAATAAGGCGGTATTGTACTCCAACACTCCCGCCAGTCCAGCCGCAGTGTTTTCCATTGCTAAAGTCAAATCAAACTTAGAAGTTGCACTTTCTACTAGCAATGGATTGACAGTTAACCCAGTCAACTCTACTTGAGACATGGGTACATTCTGGAGAACAAACATTACCTGAAACAGTGGTGTATGGCTTAAGTTCCGTTCTGGCTGCAATGCTTCCACCAGCATTTCAAAGGGCAAGTCTTGATGAGCATAAGCTCCTAGAGCCATTTCCCGAACACGAGTGAGTAATTCGCTAAAGCTAGGATTACCTGATAAATCAGTTCGCATCACCAAGGTATTGACAAAAAAGCCAATCAACCCTTCAATTTCACCGCGATTTCGGTTAGCAATAGGAGATCCAATCAGAATATCTGCCACACCTGTGTAGCGGTGAAGTAATGTATCATAAGCTGCCAACAGCGTCATAAAGAGGGTACAACCTTCTTGCTGACTAAGTTTTGTCAGCTTAGTAGTTAGTTCCTGAGAAATTGCAAAATGTTGGTATGCCCCGGCAAAAGTCTGCACAGCCGGTCTGGGTCGGTCAGTGGGAAGCGATAATAAGGCTGGTGAATCTTTTAGTTGCTTTTGCCAATAACTCAATTGGCTTTGCAGTACATCTCCTTGGAACCACTGTCTCTGCCAAAGTGCGAAATCTGCATACTGAATTGGCAGTGGTTCTAAAGGTGTGGGCTGACCTTGAAAATAAGCATTGTATAGGGCTGCTAGTTCTTGGACAAACACACCCATTGACCAGCCATCACTAACAATGTGGTGCATACAGACTAACAACAAGTGTTCTGTCTCGGATAGCACTACTAATGTTGCTCTCACTAATGGTTGCGTTGCCAACTCAAAGGGCTGAATCGCTTGTTGTTGAGCTAATTGCTGTGAAGCTATTTTTTGCTCACTTGTTGGCAGATGTTGTAAATCAACTACTGATACTGTCCAATTTGTTTGTGTTTGAATAACTTGAGAAGGTTCTCCATCAGCGATCGCAAAGTTGGTGCGTAATGCTTCGTGACGATGAAGAATTTCAATTAAGCTTTGTTCTAAGATAGCAACATTAAGAGTTCCGACTAGACGCAAAGCTATAAGTAAGTTGTAGAAAGCGCTATTCGGGTTTAACTGTTCTAAAAACCATAGCCGTGTTTGGGCAAACGACAGTGGTAATTCTGCGTTCTTGGCTCTTGGTAAGATGGGTGGTGCTGTTAATTCTAAATCCTGTTGCTGCGATCGCTGAATATGTTCTGATAATTGGGCAACTGTGGGCGCAGCAAATAAGCTTCGCAATGGTAGTTCTACCTTTAAGCTGGTACGCACACGAGAGATCAGTTGCGTTGCTAGTAGTGAGTGTCCCCCAAGTTCAAAGAAGTTGTCATGTATGCCCACAAGCTCTACTTTTAAGACTTGTGTCCAAATTAGTGACAAGATTTCTTCGATTGGGTTACGTGCGGCAACATATTTATCCAATAATTGGCTGTGTAAATCAGGTACAGGTAGGGCGCGGCGATCTAGTTTCCCGTTGGGGGTAAGCGGTAAGGCTTCTAGGATAACGATTGCACTTGGAACCATATACTCTGGTAGCTTTGACTTTAGGAAGCCACGCACAACGCTTACTGTGAGCGTCTGCTCTTTTTGAGGCACAACGTAAGCGGCTAGGTATTTATTCCCAGGAATGTCTTCGCGGGCGATCGCACAAGATGCTTGCACATCACCTATTTGGCTCAGTACTGCTTCAATTTCGCCCAACTCAATGCGGAAACCCCGAATTTTAACTTGGTTATCTATGCGTCCTAAAGATTCGATGTTCCCGTCAGGTAAATAGCGTCCTAAATCCCCTGTTTTATAGAGACGGGAATCCGGCTCATCGCTAAAGGGGTTGAGGATAAATTTCTCTTGTGTTAACTCCCTTCTGTTAAAGTAACCTTGCGCTAAAAGAACACCAGCAATATACAATTCTCCTGGTACACCAATCGGTACAGGCTGTAAGAATCTGTCTAGGATGTAGATTTGCGTGTTGGCAATGGGACGACCAATATAAGGAAGTAGCGGCCAAGTTTCGACTGAATTATTCAGAATAAAACTGCTAGCTAAATGACTCTCTGATGGCCCATACTGATTGTGCAATGTACAATCAGTTAGTTTACTAAACCATTGAGAAATGGCGGGGGTAATCTGCAACTGTTCTCCAGAAGTAATGATTTCCCGCAAATGATTATTCACCAATTCACTACCAACAGCAACTTCAGCTAGTTGTTGTAAGCCAACAAAAGCGAGAAACATTCTCTCAATTGCTTTTTCTTGGAGAAAACCTAACAAAGCAGAGGCATCTTGGCGTAATTCTTCCCCAATTAAGAACAATGTGCCACCAGAACACCAAGTAGTGAAGATTTCTTGAAAGGAGACATCAAAGCTAATTGAAGCAAATTGCAAAGTTTTTGCTCCACGAGCAATTTTCAGATTTTCCCCATGCCACAAGACATGATTGCAAAGGGCAATGTGACTCATGGCTATACCCTTGGGTTGACCTGTGGAGCCAGAAGTATAAATTATATAAACTAAGTTATGCGCTTCTACGCCAGAGATAAGATTGTCCTGACTGCACTGAGAAATTAGTCCAGCGTCAGTATCCAAACAAACAAGTTTTGCTTGATTTGAGGGCAGTCTGTCGAGAACTGACTGCTGGGTTAGCAATACTGAAGCTTGAGTATCTTCTAAAATAAAGCTCAAACGCTCAGTTGGATACTCTGGATCAAGTGGCACATAAGCAGCACCCGCTTTCAGAATCCCTAATAGTCCGATGACCATTTCTAAAGAACGCTCAACACACAGACCTACCAGGGTATCAGCTACCACACCCAAAGACCGCAAGTGATTCGCTAACTGGTTAGCGCGGTTGTTTAATTCCTGGTAAGTAAGTTGTTGATTTTCAAACTCTACTGCTACTGCATTGGGTGTACGCTCCACTTCCTCTTCAAACAACTCAGGGATGCACTTATGTAGTGGATAATCCACCTGAGTAGCGTTCCACTCGACAAGTAACTGCTGTTGCTCAACTTCTTTCAGCAGAGGCAATTGGGAAATTTGCTGTTCTGGGTTAGTAATAATACTTTCAAGCAATGTCACAAAATGACTCGTCATTCGCTCAATGGTACTACTATCAAACAAGTCAGTATTGTATTCCCACAACCCTACCATTCCATTCGCAGTGTTCTGCATAATCAAAGTTAAATCAAACCTGGAAGTTATACCTTTTATTGGCAATTCCCTAACAGTTAACCCAGTCAATTCTAATTGAGACATGGGCGCATTCTGAAGGACAAACATTACCTGAAATAGTGGTGTATAACTGAGATCCCGTTCTGGCTGCAATGCTTCTACCAACATTTCAAAAGGCAAATTCTGATGAGAGTATGCCTGCATTGCCATGTCACGGACACGACCCAGCAATTCGCTAAAACTGGGATTGCCTGAGACATCAGTCCGCATGACTAAAGTGTTGACAAAAAAGCCAATTAACCCTTCTATTTCTGTGCGATCGCGGTTTGCAATTGGCGAACCCACCAAAATGTCTTCTGTACCTGTGTAGCGGTAAATCAAGGTATCATAAGCGGCCAACAGCGTCATGAACAAAGTTACCCCTTGCTCTTGGCTCAGTTTTGTCAGCTTACTAGTGAGTTCTTCGGAAAGTGCAAAATATTGATGTGTCCCATTATAAGTCTGCACAACTGGTCTTGGTCGGTCTGTGGGTAGCGATAATAAGGCTGGCGCTGAAGCTAATTGTTTTTGCCAATAAGTCAATTGGCTTTGTAGTACTTCCCCTTGCAACCATTGTCTTTGCCACAGTGCGAAATCTGCATATTGAATCGGCAGTGGCGCTAATGGTGAGGTTTGACCTTGAGAATAAGCATTGTACAGTGCTACTAACTCCTGAACAAACACACCCATTGACCAGCCATCAGAGACAATGTGATGCATACACATTAATAATATGTGTTCTGTCTCGGACTGCACTACTAATGTCGCTCTCACTAATGCTTGGTTTGCCAGATTGAAAGGTTGAATCGCTTGTTGTTGCGCTAATTCCTCGGTGGCAATTTCTTGTTCGGTTATAGATAAATGCTTCAAATCAACAACTGATACTATCCAAGTACTTTCGGTTTGAATGATTTGTGTAGGCTTTCCATCAACCGTAATGAAATTAGTGCGTAAGGCTTCGTGGCGAATAATTATTTCTTGTAAGCTTTGTTCTAACGCAGCAACTTGCACAGTTCCTGCTAAATGCAAAGCTAGGGGCATATTGTAGAATGGACTGTCTGGCTCGAATTGGTCTAAAAACCATAAACGCTGTTGAGCATAAGACAGTGTTAATTCTGCATTCTCTGCCCTTGGTAAGATAGGTGGTGCAAATTGTTCTGAGTTTTGCTGCTGTAACTGCCCAATCAAATGCGCTAATTCTGCTACTGTTGGAGCGGCAAATAACTCACGCAATGGTAGTTCCACTTTGAAGATGTTGCGGATGCGTGAAACTAGTTGCGTTGCTAGCAGCGAATGTCCCCCTAGTTCAAAGAAGTTATCATAAATGCCTACTTGCTCTACTTTCAGGACGTACGCCCAAATTTGTGTCAATAATTCTTCATTTGGACTACGTGGGGCTACATATTTGTCTAATAATTGACTGTGTAAATCAGGTGCGGGTAGGGCGCGGCGATCTATTTTGCCGCCAGGGGTAAGCGGTAGAGCGTCCAAGATGACTATTGCAGAAGGTACCATGTACTCTGGTAACTTTGACTTCAGGAAGCAGCGCAGGTCGTTAATTATAAGTGTCTGCTCTTTTTGGGACACAATGTAGGTGACTAGGCTTTTGTTTCCAGGAATGTCTTCACGGGCGATGACACAAGATGTTTGTAGATGTGGATATTCGCTCAATACTGCTTCGATTTCGCCCAACTCAATACGGAAGCCACGGATTTTTACTTGATTGTCAATTCGTCCCAAGTATTCAATATTGCCATCGGGTAAATAACGTGCTAAATCCCCAGTTTTATATAATTTTGACTTTTGACTTTTGACTTTTGACTTGTCAAAAGGATTAGGAATAAATTTCTCTTGTGTTAACTCAGGACGGTTGAGGTAGCCTTGTGCTAATGCCACACCGCCAAAGTGCAGTTCTCCTGCTATACCAATGGGAACGGGTTGTAAATGCTCGTCTAAAATATATACAGTCTTGTTAGGTAGAGGACAACCAATAGGAACTTTTTTCTGATTCGTGTCTTTGCTAAACTGGGGAGGAATTTCAAATAGGGTGGCTGTGATGGTTGCTTCTGTGGGGCCATAAGCGTTGAGCAAACGAACACCAGACATTGGGCTTTGTTGCCAAAGGGCGACATATTCGGGCAACATTACGTCTCCACCAACAATCACAAGTCTTAGTTGGCTGTTTGCATCATCTAATATTTTTGTTTTGGCTGACTCTTGAGCTAGTTGTTGCCAATAGGCCGTCGGAAGATTAACAACAGTGAGTCCAAAATCGGAAATTATTTTTTGAAAGTTTGTCGGAGTCCAGACATCTGAGCCTCGAAGTACCAAGGTTGCGCCAGCTATTAGTGTAGGAAATATCTGTTCTAATGAGGCATCAAAGTTAATTGAGGCAAACTGGAGTACGCGATCGCTCTGTACAAGTTCGTAAGCTTGTTGAATAATACAGCAGTGGCTGGCGATCGCACCATGTGAGATCGTAACCCCTTTGGGTTTGCCTGTAGAACCAGAGGTATAAATCACATAAGCTAAGTTACTTGCTTGCACAAGTGCGATGGCATTATCCTGAGTTGACTGAGAAATTAATTGCCAGTCAGTATCTAAACATACAACCTGCCCTTTATGCCCAGGCAATTTTTCAAGTAGTTTATCTTGTGTCAGCAGTACTGTAACTTGAGCATCTTCTAACATAAAGCTCAAGCGTTCAGCAGGATATTCAGGATCGAGTGGCAGATATGCCCCACCCGCTTTGAGAATCCCCAATATTCCTACTATCATTTCTAAGGAACGCTCTACACAAATACCAACTAGCACATCTGGTTTTACACCCAGAGTTTGTAAGTAGTGTGCCAACTGGTTAGCGCGACTATTTAACTCAGCATAAGTCAGTTGTTGATTTTCAAAGATAACTGCAACTGCATCTGAAATCCGCTCAACCTGCGACTCAAACAACTGATGGATACACAAATCTTGAGGATAATCCGCCTGAGTATTGTTCCACTCAACCAATAACTGCTGCTGTTCAACTTCTGTTAGCAGAGGTAATTGAGAAATGGGCTGAATCGGATTAGATACAATTGCTTCTAGCAGCGTCACAAAATGACCTGTCATCCGCTCAATGGTGCTGCTATCAAACAAGTCAGTATTGTATTCCCATACACCTACTAATCCATTAGCCGTGTTCTCCATTGACAAGGTAAGATCAAATTTTGCGGTTGCGCTTTCTATTGGCAATGAAGTGACACTTAATCCAGTCAACTCTACTTCTGATATGGACGCATTCTGGAGGGCAAACATCACTTGGAACAAAGGATTATAGCTGAGGTCACGTTGTGGTTGTAACGCTTCCACCAACATTTCAAAAGGTAAGTCCTGATGTGTGTATGCTCCTAAACACACTTCCCGAATGCGAACGAGTAATTCGTTGAAGCTGCGATCGCTAAAGACATCAGTCCGTATAATTAGAGTATTGACAAAAAAGCCAATTATCCCCTCTATTTCACTACTATTGCGGTTAGCAATTGGTGTCCCGACTAAAATATCTGCTACACCTGTGTAGCGATGAAGCAGGATATCATAAGCTGCCAACAGTGTCATAAACAACGTTACACCTTGTTGCTGACTTAGTTGTGTTAATTCACCTGTGAGCTTCTGTGAAAGTGCAAACTCTTGATGTGCGCCCGTGAAAGTTTGTACAGCTGGTCTGGATCGGTCTGTGGGTAGCGATAATAAAGCTGGTGCATCTGCCAATTGCTGTTGCCAGTAACTCAATTGACTTTGCAGTACTTCCCCTTGCAACCATTGTCTTTGCCACAGTGCGAAATCTGCATACTGAATCGGCAGTGGCGCTAACGGTGAGTTTTTGCCTTGAGAATAAGCATTGTACAGGGCTGCCAGTTCTTGGACAAACACACCCATTGACCAGCCATCAGAAACAATGTGGTGCATACACACGAACAATAGCTGTTCTGTCTCAGACAGGATTACTAATGTTGCCCTTACTAATACTTGTGTTGCCAACTCAAATGGCTGAATCGCTTGTTGTTGTGCTAATTGCTGTGAAGCTATTTGTTGCTCACTTGTAGATAAATGCTTCAAATCAACAATTGAAAGTGAGCAATTTATTTGTTTTTGAATGATTTGAGAAGCTTTTCCATCAATTGTAATGAAGTTGGTGCGTAAGGCTTCGTGACGAATAATTATTTCTTCTAAGCTTTGTTCTAAAGCGGTAACTTTGAGACTGCCAACTAGACGCAAAGCTATGGGGATATTGTATAAAGCACTGTTTGGTTCAAACTGATCTAAAAACCACAGACGCTGTTGAGCATAAGACAGGGCTAATTCTGCATTCTCTGCCCTTGGTAAAATAGGTGATGCAGACAGTTCTAAGTTTTGTTGTTGTAACTGCCCAATCAAACGCGCTAATTGAGCTACTGTTGTGGCGGCAAAGAGATTACGCAGTTGTAGTTCTACTTTGAAGACGTTGCGAATACGTGAAACTAGTTGCGTTGCTAATAGCGAATGTCCCCCTAGTTCAAAGAAGTTATCGTCAATGCCGATTTGTTCTACTTTCAGCACTTGTACCCAAATTTGAGCCAGCATTTCTTCTACGGGAGTGCGGGGTACTATATATCTATCTGATGACTGGCTGTGTAACTCTGGTGCAGGTAGGGCGCGGCGGTCTATTTTTCCGTTGGGAGTTAGTGGCATTTCCTCCAACATTACAAAAGCATTGGGAACCATATAATCTGGTAGTTTTGCTTTTATAAATTGCCGCAATTCACTGATTGAGGGTGTACAGTGTTGATGTGGCACGATGTAAGCAATTAAGCGTTTGTTCCCATAAATGTCATCGGGCGCGATCGCACACGATGTTTCTACATCATTATGTTGACTCAGTACTGCTTCAATTTCTCCCAACTCAATGCGGAAGCCACGGATTTTTACCTGATTGTCTATGCGTCCTAAGTATTCGATATTACCATCAGGTCGATAACGCGCTAAATCCCCAGTTTTATATAATCTACTCGCTCCTACCTCCCCAAACGGATTAGGAATGAATTTTTCTTGGGTTAATTCTGGACGGTTTAGGTAGCCGCGTGCTAATCCCGCACCACCAATGTGCAATTCTCCTGGCACACCAAGGGGAACTAGTTGCAATTGTGTATCTAAAATATAAATTTGAGTGTTAGCTATGGGACGACCAATGGGTGTGATAATACTTCTAGCTTCTAGTTGCGTTGACTCATTTCTAAGTTGGTAAATACTCGACCAGATTGTAGTTTCTGTCGGCCCGTAGAGATTCCAGACTTCGCTACCAGTTTCTAATAATTGATGGGCTAATTGATCTGGTAAGGCTTCTCCCCCACACAATAGTTTCATTCCTAACTGTTGAGTAGATAAGCCGGAAGCTAGCAGCATTTGCCAAGTGACTGGAGTAGCTTGCATCACCGTTGTGCCTGACTGCTGTAACTCTAGCAACAGCCTAGCACCATCACCGGCGACTTCACGCGAAACTACTACTAGCTTTGCTCCTACAATGAGTGGGAGATACAGTTCCAAAACCGCAATGTCAAAGGATATGGTAGTAATGGCACAGAAAGTATCAGAGTCAGTTAATCCTGGACAAAGACTCATGGAAGCTAAAAAGTTGACTACACAGTTGTGGTTAACTTGAACTCCTTTTGGCTTGCCTGTGGAACCTGAAGTATAAATTACATACGCCAAGTTTTCTGGTTTGTTTCCACTGAGTGGATTTTCTGGACTGTGTTGAGCAATGAGTTGGCGATCGCTATCAAAACATACTACCTGTGCGGTATGCTCTGGCAAAGATTCTAACAATGATTGCTGAGTTAACAACAATGGCAGCGCCGCATCATCTAAGATGACAGTTAAACGTTGTTGGGGATAGTTTGGGTCAAGAGGTACATAAGCCCCACCCGCCTTAAGAATCCCTAACAGTCCCACAACCATTTCTAGCGATCGCTCTACACATAACCCTACCAGTACATCGGCTCCCACGCCCAAAGACTTCAGGTGATGCGCCAACTGGTTAGCGCGATAGTTCAATTCTTGGTAAGTTAGTTGTTGATTTTCAAACACAACTGCTACAGCATCTGGAGTCCGCTCTACCTGCTCCTCAAATAACTGATGTATACATTTATCTTGGGGATAATCTACCCCTGTATCATTCCACTCAACCAATAACTGTTGTTGCTCAACTTCTTTTAGCAGAGGTAATTGCCAAATCTGCTGCTGTGGATTAGCTGCAATACCTTCCAGCAAGGTTACAAAATGCCCTGCCATGCGACTGATTGTAGTAGCCTCAAACAAGTCAGTATTGTATTGCCAACATAACTGGAAAACTTCTTGAGCTTCCATCACCATTAAATTCAGATCGAAGTCTGCACCCCGTTGATGTCCGAGCAAGTATGGCTCCATTTGAAGCACTTGTTCTCCACTGTGCAATGATTTCTCTGTTCGTTCACACCAACGTTGTGGTTGCCAAGTAAAACTCACTTGACACAAAGGAGAACGGCTGGGATCTCGCTGTGGCTGGAGTTGTTTTGCTAACAGAGAAAAAGGGTAATCTTGATGTGTTTGGGCTGTTTTTACGGTGTCGCTTACTTGAGCCAGAAATTCTGTAAATGTGGCGTTTTCTTCTATAGCAGTTCGTAAAACAGTCAGGTTAACAAAGTAGCCGACAATATCTTTAAAATCTCCACTCCACCGACCTCTCATCGGGCTTCCTATGAGGATGTCTTTTTGATTGGTGTAGCGGTAAAGTTGCACGTAAAATGCTGTCAGCAGAATCTGATAAAGGGTTGTTCCAGAGGTTTGAGCTAGATACTGAAGTTTTTGAATTAACTCTTTATCTAGCTTTGAAATATGTGCTGTTCCTTGATAAGTCTGTACAGTTGGGCGAGGTTTGTCTGCGAGTAAATTCAAAATTGGTAATTCGCCAGCTAACTGTTCTTGCCAGTATTGCCTGTGTTTTTCTCCCCTCGAACTGGATAGCATTTCTGACTGCCAACGGACTAAATCTAGATAAGATTTATTATTAGTTAAATCATCTATGGCGGTTTCTGTCTGCTGTAGACTAATTTGCTCAATTTCTTCAGCATACAGAGCTTGAAATTGACTCAGCAGTAAATCAAAAGACCACATATCACCTGCTATGTGGTGCATTGTTAGCAAGAGAATATGTTCTTCTGTTGACTGAGTAAATAAATTAACCCTCAAAACTGGATCTTTTTCTAAGTTAAAAGGGCGATCAGCGATCGCAAATATTTTTTCTTTTAAGTAATCTTCACTCCAGTTGCTGGCATCTGTTACCTCAAGATTAAAATTATGTTGTTGATTGATTTCCTGTACAGATTTACCTTCATGACTTGTATATGTCGTTCTGAGGATAGGATGATTTTCAATAATTTTTTCCCATACCCGATTAACAGAATTAATATTTAAATACGAATTAATTTTTACAGTAATAAATATATTATAAGCAACGCTCTCTGGAGCAATTTGGTAGATAAACCACATTGCTTCTTGACCGGAAGAGAGTGGGTAACTTGTTTTTACAATCATATCCATTAGAACTCCTTAAAACCCTGATTACTTTGTAACTATAAAAATACTGTGCAAATAGAGCAAACAATATATTTCAGACTTTAGACAAAATTACTACCTTATACCCTATTTTAATTAGAGTTTTAAAAAAGTTTTCGTGACTAAGAAATAGCTTTTCTACGAAGATAGATTTTGCTCTTGAAAATAATGTACATTTATGCTCTCTTTCTCCTAATTGTAAATGAATAAATGGCTTTAATCCCTTACCCAGTTTTCGATTGAGTGATCTTTAAATTTTGCGATTTTTAATTCTATGCCGAGTCTAAATCTCCAATTTTATCTATTATAATTGCTGACTTTTGATCTTTGGATTTTTTCTCAATGATTTTTCTGTATTTATTTTCAGTAATATAGATAATCTCAGTTTTATCAATAAAATGCAATAGCAGTTAAGACAGTTAAGTAGATACTTAAGTAGACAGTTAAGACAGTTAAGACAGTTAACTGGACAGTTAAGACAGTTAAGACAGTTAACTGGACAGTTAAGACAGTTAAGCGGATATTTAAGATAGTTAAGTAGACAGTAAAAATATTTAAACTAGTAATGAATAATAGTTACTAACTGTAAATTGTCTGTAGCTAGTTAGAGAATCACCCAGTTAGTAAGCTTCTTACTATCTGGACATGATATAACTCTAAGAATTCTTGCAACGGATCTGGATCGTCCTTGAAGTTATATTATCGTAATGAGCGATCGCACTTCCAAACAACCAATGCCAGAAATCTGCGTGAAAAATTCTACAACCAGCCATAACAAAAACCATGCACCTATAGGTAGCATTGCTAAATAGACAACAACCCACCAGCCAGGGCCATCTCCAATATTTCCACCAGCGAAGCAGAGGGTTACACCAATCAAAGCACCGCTAATACTATAAGAAACAGCTGCGTTCTGCCTTTCTATGGCATCATCACGAACGCTTAAGCCACAAAAGAGAAAGGCTTCTACAGCTATTCCTACCCAAGTAGCTCCCATCAGTAGATAGAAAGTCAGATATAAAACATTATTGCGGACATCCTGTGATGCTAGAACCCGCAAAATTCCATAAAGGATTCCGGCGCAGATAATTGCTCATCTCGAAAATTAGCAGTCTGTAACTAAATTTTCAGCAAACTTTTTGCTACTTAATGGTAAAAGTCAGTTTGTTTTATAGCAGTCTTAAATCATTCGTGAACAACAAGATCCCTGACTTCTTCGAGAAGTCGGGGATCTGAGCCTCTCAATTTTCATAAATCAAATAGGATTGCTATACTCGCTCTAATAATCCTGCGATCGCATAATATCTGTAATTTCTTTATAAAATATTTTTGTTTGTTCAAATATTAGTTATTCGCTTAAACAATGATTTAACTTTATTTGTCCTTTCTCTGATTGCGTCTATTCACTATGACATAAGATTCCCATAAGAAATGTCCGAGTCAATTAATCATAGAAAATACTGATGCTTTTTGAAAAACTATGAGTAAAGATATTCTTAAAGATATTTTTGATTTGATACATCTATACATAATGCTTAACAACCCTGTAATTTCTGACAATTTCCAACTGACTATCATTCGTCATCCGCTCATTGTTAACCCTGAAATTCTGCTTCCAGATGTAATTGCGCTAATCAATGAAGCAGCAGTTAATTGTGATAGCTTGCCAATCAAGGATACCAATTATTTGGCAAGCTCAAATAAAAACATGGATAGCATCACATCTCAAGCTACCAGTTGTGTTTTAGTTATAGAAAACTCCCAGTTACAAGGGATAATTACGCAGAGAGATTTAATTAAGCTGACAGCACAAGGCAAGAATATAGAGGGAATCAGTGTTGCCGAAGTGATGAAAAAAGAATTAATCACATTAAAGTTAACAGATTTTAAAAATATTTTTACTGCGTTAAATTTGTTGAAGAAACATCAAATTTGCCATTTACCTATTGTTGGAGAGAAAGGAGAATTAATTGGATTAGTTACTCCTGCTAGTCTGCTAGCAGTTTCGATTCAACAAGCCAGACTCTACAATTATGCACAAGTTAAACTTGCAGAACGCCAAAGAATCGAGGCAGAATTGCGATTAGAGCGGAATTTTATTTCGGCTATTTTGAATTTAGCAGATGCTCTAGTTATTGTACTAGATTGTCAGGGAAGAATTGTCCGCTTTAATAATACTTGCGAGCAAGCTACAGGTTATGGATTTGATGACGTTAAAGGAAGATTTGTTTGGGATATTCTGTTGTTACCTGAAATAACACAATGTATAAAACAAATTTTTAAAGATTTAGAAGAGAGAGAATTTCCTCAACGTTACGAAACTTGTTTAGTTACTAAAGATAGCGATCGACGCTTCATTTCTTGGTCAAACAAGGTTTTACTTAATCAGGATAATCAACTTGAGTATATCGTCTGTACAGGTATTGATATCACCGAGAGTCGAAAAGCCCAAGTGGAACTCCAGCAGACTCGCAACTTTTTACAGTCGATGATTAATAATCTGCCAGTAGCTGTGTTTGTTAAAGATGCCAAACCAGAAAGTTTTGGCAAATTAAAACTCTGGAATCATACCTGCGAAAACATTTTTGGCATCACAGCAGATGAGGCTATTGGCAAAACAGATTACGAATTATTTCCGACAGAACAAGCAGACTTATTATGTCAAAAAGACCTAGAAACTTTTGCTCTTGGTGTACCTCAAGATATTCCTGAAGAACCTATTGATAACCCTAGTTTTGGCAAAAGAATTTTACACACAACTAAAATTCCTTTGTATGACAAAGACCAACAGCCTGAATATCTGTTGTGTATTTCCGAGGACATTACAGAATACAAACGAGCAGAAAGAAATCTGCAACAAGCAAAAGAGCAATTACAAACGGTTTTAGATGCAGTACCTGGGTTTGTTTCTTGGGTCAATTCCGATGGATATTATTTAGGAGTTAATCGGCATTTAGCTGAAAGTTTTAACTTGACTACCGATGCTTTTATTGGTCAAGAATTGGGCTTTATGGAAAATAGTCGGCAATTTACAGAATTTATGCGTGAATTTTTAAATAGGCAAGATGTGGCAGATTCTAGGGTTATTGATACCCAAATCAACGGCAAAATATGCAATTACTTGCTCGTTGCTCAAAAATATCAAAATAACACAGCAGCTGTTGCAATAGGAATTGATATTACAAAACGCAAACAAGCTGAAATAGCCTTACAAAGTTTGATAGAAAGTACTGCTTCTACTACCGGGCGTGACTTTTTTCCTGCATTAGTTGAGCATATTTCTTCTACTTTAGATGTTCCTCATACTTTGGTAACTGAGTTAATTGATGGGCAAGTTCACACTTTGGGATTTTGGTCTGATGGGCATTTACAACCCAATATTTACTATGAGCCAAAATCAACACCTTGTGAAATTTTACTCAAGGAAGGATTTTACTACTGTTCTTCAGGAATTCAAGAACTTTTCCCGACTGCTGAAAGATGGGTGGCGATGCGAGCCGAAAGTTCTATGGGAGTTATTTTGAGTGATGATTTTGGTCAACCGATTGGCTCATTATGCATAATAGATGAAAAGCCTATACCTGACCACCATAAATTTGAAGGAATTCTCAAAGTATTTGCAGCCAGAGCATCTGCTGAACTGCAACGACAACGAGCGCAAGAAGCTCTACAAAAACTCAATCAAGATTTAGAACTCAGGGTTAAGCGACGCACTCTAGATTTACAAAAAAGTGAGGCGGAACTTAGGGCTATTTTTAATCAAGCAGCTGTCGGGATTAAACTAGAAACTTTAGATGGTAATTTTATTAAAGTTAATCAGAACTTCTGTGAAATTTTAGGCTATAGCCCAGAAGAAATCCTGAATAAAAACTTTAGAGATATCACGCATCCAGAGGATACACAAGCCCATTTGAATGATTTGCAACAACTAATAGCAGGAGAAGTAGAGACATTCTCCATAGAAAAGCGCTATTTACATAAAAATGGTGATGTAATTTGGGTAAATCTAACAGTTTCTCTAATTAGAGATCCCATTGGCAAACCTATTTATGTAATTGGGGTAGTTAAAGATATACGCGAACGCAAACAAGCTGAAGAAAATATTTGTAAAGCTTTAGAGAAGGAAAAAGAACTAAATGAGTTAAAATCTCGTTTCATTTCTATGACTTCCCATGAGTTCAGAACTCCTTTAGCTGTGATTGCTTCTTCTGCTGGAATTTTAAACAGTTTTAGCCATAAATTAGATGAACAAAAAAAGCAAAAACATCTCCAATGTATTCAGACTTACGTCCAACATACTACTCAACTTTTAGATGATATTTTGCTAATTAATAAGGCTGAAGTAGGAAAACTAGCATTTGAACCAACTTGTACTAAGTTAGTTGATTTTTGTCACTCCTTGGTAGAGGAAATTCAACTAAGTTCTCCCAACCATACTTTAACCTTCTGTCCCCAGTACTGGGGTAATTCATCAATAGACGATCTCTTTACGGCTTGTACAGACAAGAAAATTTTGCGACAGATACTGAGCAATTTACTGTCAAATGCTGTCAAATATTCACGACATGGCAGTAATGTTAAAATTGATTTATTAGTTCAAGATAAAAGCGCAGTTTTTCTAATTCAAGATGAAGGTATTGGTATTTTACCAGAAGAACAGCAAAACTTATTTGAACCATTCTACCGAGCGAGTAATGTTGGGAATACGCCAGGAACTGGATTAGGTTTGGCGATAGTTAAGAAGTGTATAGACCTTCATAGAGGGAGAATTACCCTTGCTAGTCAGGTGGGAGCAGGTACGATATTTAGGGTGGAACTACCAGTAATTATAAGCCATCTCCTCAATTGAAAGTATTTAATGTGTTATTAGTCAATAATTTTAGGGAATAATAAAGTTGGCATAAGTAGGTAGGCGTAATTAAATATAAGATCAAAGCTCACCCTCAATCCTTTTGCTTACTAAGACTACGGTGTACACACAAGTTATCGAATCACTACCAGTTCTCGAATTCCCCCACCCTTTCCTTCCCCTTTCCAAGGAGAGGGAACTAGATTTTTTTGTTTCCCCCCAATACATCGGGGGGATTAAGGGGGGTAAAACCCGGATCTCAAAGTAACTCCGATTTGTGTGTACACCCTAGCCTTAGTAAGGAGAGGGAAGCTGGAGGCAGGCTGAGGTTTTATATTTAATTTGACCCACTTACTTATTCTTATTAAGGATTTAATGTAAATTACCAAATTATCAAGTAACTGCATTTATAGACAGAATATAATTGCCTAGTCAAAATCAGTATTTCAATCAGGCAATGAACAAAAAAATATTAGGAATTGAAGATGAAATTCAACTTGTTAAAATATTCAAAAGATTTTAAGTTTTTCATATTTTCATCCTATTAGTGCAAATAATGGTTTAGAAGGATTACGATTTGCTAAAACAGAAAAACCAGACCTTATATGTTATGACATATTGTTAGATGAAGACAATTTTAATCATAGAAGACGAACCTCAAGTTCGGGAGAATATTCAGGAAATTTTACAGCTTTCTGATTTTGACACTTTGATAGCTCCAAACGGTCAAGTTGGATTAGAAATTGCCCAAAATAAATTACCTGATTTAATTATCTGCGACATTATGATGCCGGAGTTGGATGGCTTTAGTGTATTGTCTGCTCTGCGCCAAAACCAAGCAACTATCAATATACCTTTAATATTTGTTACCGCCAAAGCAGAGCGTTCAGATTTTCGTCAGGGTATGGATTTTGGAGCAGATGATTATTTAACTAAACCATTTAGTCCTGAAGAACTACTCCGTGCGATCGCTTCTCGTCTTGAAAAGCACGCTTTGGTTGAGCGCCAAACTCAAGCCAAGCTAGACGAACTCAGAATGAATATCGCTCACTCATTACCTCACGAACTGAATACTCCTTTAAATGGTATTCTTGGTATGTCACAGTTTTTAATAGAAAATTGTGAAATCATACCTACCTCGGAAGAAGTCGAAATTGCAGAATTAATTTACACATCTGCCAATCGGTTGAATGCATTAGTTCAAAGATTTTTATTATATAGTAATCTAGAATTGACAGCTAAAAATCCCGAAAAAGCTCGTCAAATAAAAGAAAAAAGAGATCGATGCTTTGCTAAAAAAATTATTAGTGAAGTTGCTCTCAAAAAAACTACAGAAAGTTGTAGACAAAAAGATTTAAAGCTAGATATCCAAGAATCTACGCTCCAGCTACCAGAAGAGAAATTAATTACTATTATTGAAGAATTACTTGATAATTCTTTAAAGTTCTCTTTACCAAGTAATGAAATTAAAATTATGAGTAAAGTAGAAGGTAATAAATTTAATTTATATGTAATTGATAATGGCAAAGGAATGACGATTGAAGAGATTAATAAAGTTGGAGCTTTTGTACAGTTTAATCGAAAGTTATGGGAGCAACAAGGCTCTGGTTTAGGGCTGGCTATTGTTCAGCATATAGTGAAATTATATGGTGGTGAATTCACAATCGATAGCATTCCTGAGAAAGAGACTATTGTCAGTGTTTCTTTGCCTTGTTAGGGTATGCTTGCATCGCGGCTAGATAGCGTAGCGGTGGTGAGTGGGCGAATATCAGGCGATTTTCCTTCTACCTCCTGGCTTTATTGATAAACTAATTACTCGGACTTAATCGGCTAAAACACATCTAATTTGCATATTGAAATTTTCTCAATATCTTGTGGGGTGAGCAGATGCCCACCCTGATTATGCAAGTTGAATGCCGATTAGCGATCGCTAATAAAGAGATGCCAAAACTTTATCTGCTGCTGCCCGGAATGCAGTTGCTGCACCAGCGCTCATATCCCGTGGCGCACAGATGCGATTTCTCACATAAGCGAGTGTGATGGCTCCAACCGCCGCCACAGTCGGATCGGCATTGTCTTTACCGCCCACGCGTCCCCACGGTAATGCTGCACCATTGCCATTAATGAGATAGTCAGCCAGCAATCTGAGGTGAAAATCAACTGCTTCCTTCACGGCTGTTGTGTCGCCATTAACCGCCAATGCTTGCACCCCGGAGTTTTTTAAGATATCTCCTAAAGCAACTTCTCGGTTATCAGTCAATCTCTCAGCTGCCTCTGCCCGAAATTGGATTTCCTGGCTAGTTGCTGGATCTGGGGGTAAAGGATTACCGATTGGTGTCACACCCCATCGGCGACGCAGAAGTAAATTGTTGTTGGTATCATCCGATTTGACACGGTGATAGGCGGGACGCTGTTTGAGTGCTTCAAACCAAGCGTTGATGCGAGGATACTGGGGATTTCCTTTGAGGTGATATCCTCGATAAACAGGTAAGTTAGCCGCCAAGCGGTCTAAATGAGGGCTATAGGTAATATCTACTACGCTAAATGTTGACAAAAAGTAGGGGCCAGAATACTTTCCAAGAAGTTGCTCTAGCTCGTCTAATTTAGCTTCAAAAGCTGCCTGTAAGCTTGCTAATTCCTGAGGATCTTCAGGGGCTTGTCTCAGAAATTTGTAAGCGATACAGCGCTTCCGGCTATTATGCAATACAGTTTTCCTCTTGCCCCTCTTCTATCATAGCTTTCAGCTTTGAGAATGTACCTCATAGCTGCCGTAAGTGCTGTATCTCTGACACCATTGGTTTCAGCATCTTCAAGCCACTGCCTAGCAACAGTGTTTTCTTCTGCGTCTTCAGGAAGCAAAGTAGGCCCAAATTGTTCTTCTAATGCCAACAAAATTTCTTTGGATTCATAGACTAACTTGCCCTCAATTTTGGCAGCCGGAACAAGGGTTGTAGGAACTAAATCTGTATACCATTTAGGCTTGTTAGTCAAGTCAATAAACTCTGTTGCAAAGGGAATTTCTTTTTCTTCGAGAGCAAACCAAACCCGTTCGCAAAATGGACACCAAGAGTTAGTATCCCGGTAGAGCAATACTGGCGGCTCTGTATCTGGTGGCAGTTTATGAAGACTACTAGGAATGGGAGCAGTAGAAGGCGATTGCCCTGGTCTACGCACTCGTCGAGCAGAGGTATTTTTTTGGGCAATTTCTAATAGTTGTTCCCAATTAGATACTGTGTCTTGAATTGATATATTTTTTCACCTGAGTTTAAGTTAACTTTTTTAAATAAAGGAAAGTGCTTATATGAGACTCATATTTGATTTTTGAACAAAACTCAGTACACCTTTATTCTTTCTTCCCAGTCCCCAGTCCCCAGTCCCCAGTCCCCAGTCCCCAGTCCCTTACCTCTACGAGTGATTCAGAAATCAAATCGGATTGCTATAGCTTTTAAACAGATTAAGTAAGTCGGCGTAAATAATTAAAGGTTTGTAGCGTTTGCGTAGCGTCTCTACGAACTAATTTCAATATTTTTACATTAGTTAATATAGTTTGAGTTATTCTCCCCAGCTTACTTAATTAAAAACTTAATAAGTATATTAATGATAATAACTCCCTAAAATCTACTAAGTTACCGGAGTTAATGGTTATTATCACATGAAAATAGTTTGAAAGCAAGATTTAATATATATATTTTAAATATGTATGTAATTTCAACGAGAGTAGCCCAAGAGTGAAGCGCCCCATCCAATAAAAGCGCTACCAAAGACTAGCCATGCAGCATTGATACGGAAGTGAATAGCTAAAATGGCACAGACGATAGCGATCGCCAAACCGAGAAAATCTACAAATGGGGCTTGTGGTAATCTTAAAGTTGCTGCTCCCAGTTGCAGGGTGGTAACAACCATTAGGGCTACAGCACTAACATTCACAGCATCCAAAAATGCTCTAGTCCAAGAAGAGGCTCGTAAGCGGGGAATTAAGGGATTCAGGGCAGCTACGAAAACAAAAGAAGGTAGAAAAATTCCGATTGTAGCAACAATTGCGCCAGGTATGCCAGCAATGATATAACCAATAAACGTAGCAGTGGACAATACTGGCCCAGGAGTAAATTGACCAATTGCGATCGCATCTAGTAACTGCTGTTGTGTTAACCAGCCATATTCTTCAACTAATCCCCCTTGGAGAAAAGCCACTAAAAGGTAGCCACCACCAAATAAAACACTACCGACTTTGAGAAAAAACCAACCCAACTGCCATAAAGAAATGTTGGTTATAGTAGATGCAGTAGCTACCGATGCAGCAACAACTGTTGATGCCTTTAAAGTCGCGCCTGTGGTGAGACTAGCAATCAAAAAATTGGCTTTATCTCCTGGTTTGTCGTTTTTATCGCCAGAATGCAACCAAAGCATACCCAGCAATCCCCCAGTTAATAGGGCAATTACTTCATTTAATTTCAATAATAATGTCAGTAATGCCACAGCCAAAGCTATCATCAGCAATTGGCGAGTTTTCACAGCTTTTTTCGCCAAGCCCCAGAGGGCATTGATAATAATTGCTAAAACAGCCGGTTTAATGCCATAGAGTAAGGGAGCTACTTGAGGTAAAGTACCGTAGGCAACATAAACCCAAGCAAACCCGCCAGTAATTAGAACCGCAGGTAAGACAAAACAAACACCTGACACAATCAGCCCCAGCCAACCTGCATAGATATATCCTATATGGATAGCCATTTCTGTAGAATTGGGGCCAGGAATTAGGTTAGTTGCTCCCAGCAAATCCAGAAAATGCTCCCTTGTCAACCACTGACGACGCTTAACCACTTCATCTTCAATCATGGCGATATGGGCAACTGGCCCCCCGAAGCCGATAACGCCCAGTTTAAAAAACAGTTTGGCGAGTTCGCCTAAACGACTTGGTGCTGAGTTAGTCATTTTTGCTAGGAAATATTTTTCATATATTTCTAGATTATTCCTAAGAGGATGTTTGAAAAGTTCTCTTATCGATATCAAAAGTTTTAGATCCCCCTAAATCCACGCCACATGCTCCACTTGGGGAGACCCCAAGACCGCAGTGGCTCCCCTTAAAAGGGGGACTTTGACTCCGGTTCCCCCCTTTTTAAGTGGAGTTAGGGGGGATCAACAAGTTCCTAAAATCACAGCCCAAGACTTTTCAAACAACCTCTAAAAGATTAAGGCTAACCCTTTGAAAGTGCGTAAAAATTTTGCTCCCTAACCTCCTTATTAACTTCTTTAATCTGTGTTTTATGTATTTTAAGTGGTTAAATAAAAGACTTTTTAACCACAGAGACACTGAGGACGCAGAGAGATAGAAGAAACTTTAGAACTTGCTTTGGCAGGGCTAGGCTAAAGATTAAAGCTTGGTAGCTGCACAAAATCACTAACTTTTCTCTGATACCTTCAAGATAATGCTTGACCAACGTTTTGGAAGTTATCAAGCCAGTTTGCATTTGCTGGCTTGCTGGTGCGATCGTTTTAGGGATACAATCTGCTTCCATGTTGGAAAAAGAAAGGTATGAGAGTGATTCAGACTGCAATTACAGCGATTTTGATTAGACGGTTACTTTTTTAATATCATCAATCAATTCATCAATCCTTGATTGAGTCGTGTTCCAAGAACACATAAAACGTACTCCTCCCACACCAATAAATGTATAAAACTGCCAGTTATTTGCTTTTAAAGTGTGAATAACTTGCTCAGGTAACTTTACAAATACAGCGTTAGCTTCTCTAGGAAACATCAACTCAACGCCTTCTATGTTTATGTTGAGTAGTTGATTTTCTAAGTATTCAGCACATTGATTAGCATGTCTAGCATTTTTTAGCCAAGCACCAGTTTCTAATAAGCCCAACCAGGGAGCCGAGATAAAGCGCATTTTTGAGGCTAGCTGTCCTGCTTGCTTGCATCGATAATCAAAATCTTCTGCTAGCTCTTTGTTGAAGAAAATAATCGCTTCACCTAATGCCATTCCATTTTTAGTACCACAAAAGCACAACACATCTACCCCCGTTTTCCAAGTAATTTCAGCAGGGCTTTGATTCATAGCAGCAACTGCATTTGCAAACCGAGCGCCATCCATGTGAACCTTTAAGTTATACTTTTTCGCAACTTCTTGAATTTTTAGAAGTTCTCCGATGGAATATAATGTTCCTAATTCGGTCGATTGTGTAATACTAATAACTTTAGGTTTGGGATAATGGATGTCACTACGTCTAGTGACAATTCCCTCTATTGCTTCTGATGTTAACTTGCCATTTTTCCCTGGAGCTAGTAAAAGTTTAGAGCCATTAGATGCAAATTCAGGTGCGCCACATTCATCTGTTTCTATATGAGATGTTTCATGGCAAATGACGCTGTGATATGACTGACAAAGGGCTGCTAAAGATAAAGAATTTGCGGCTGTACCATTAAAGGTAAAAAATACTTCACAATCAATTTCAAATAGTTCCCGAAAATAATCTGTGGCTTTTTGAGTCCATTCATCATTTCCATAAGCTGGAACACTACCTTGATTTGCCTTAATCATATATTCCAGCGCTTCTGGACAAATACCAGAAGAATTATCACTTGCAAACTGTTCTAAGTTGTTACTCATAATTTTTACTTTGATTTTTAACACTATCTATTTTTCTAGAAATCATATTTGATTTTTTAAATATACATAGTGGCATGGCTAAAACAGTGTGATAGCTAAAAGCTATTAGTAGGGATTTACCCCTAAGAAACTATAAATATAACGCACAAATTTAGTCTTGATATGCCAATATATATACTTACGTTTTCCAGAAATCAAATCGAATTGCTATATTTGCTTTGAGTAATTATAACTTTGACTAGTATATTTATACTATTGAATCGATTTGCTGATGTCCACAAATGGGGTCTAAGTTGGTCTTTACTGAGACGTTAAGTTACTACGGTATCTTTGTCAGGCTTGATTTGAGAGGATTATGGGACGATGAACATCGTAAATAATATTATGCTAGAAAAATAGAGTTTGCTAATTAAAATGCGAATCATATACTTATAATATGCTATACAATGCCCTACTAAGAACTATGACATCACTGATTGGGCATATTTGTCCTTTGCTTAATTGTGAGTAGTCATACTGATTAATAACTCACTGGGTGATGCTCCTTCTGGTGCGTCTGCTACGCGAATGTTGCTAACACCGGCTGTTCATCAGGGAAACCACGCTAGTTGCTTCTCCTTTGGCGCTAGCCTCTCCTTTTGGGAGAAGGGGGAGATACTGCGCGTAGCTTGCTTCCTTGTAAAGGTAACAAATTAGGGAACCCGCCCAAGGCACTGGCTCACCAATGACTAATACTTCGGCAAAGCTCAGTACAAGTGATTAATAACTAATGACTGAACCATTGATTGAACTGAAAGGTGTTTCTAAGTCCTTTGGTAGCCGTAAAGTTCTAGATAATGTAGACTTGACCATTTACCGGGGAGAAGCGCTGGGGATTATTGGGCCATCAGGGACTGGTAAATCAACAATTTTACGGGTAATAGCGGGGTTACTTAGTCCAGATGAAGGAGAAATTTATGTGCAAGGGGTGCGGCGAGACGGTTTGATTGAGGATGGTGGCCAGCAGGTTGGCATTGGCATGGTGTTTCAGCAGGCGGCGCTATTTGATTCGCTGACGGTGGAGGAGAATGTGGGATTTTTACTTTATCAAAATTCAAAGCTGTCGCGATCGCGCATTCGAGATTTGGTACACGAAAAATTGGAAATGGTCGGTTTGCCATCAATCAGCGATCTTTATCCAGCCGAACTTTCCGGGGGAATGCGAAAACGGGTAAGTTTTGCCCGTGCGATTATGTCTAACCCCGATAATCCCTCAGAAGGCCCAGAAGTTCTACTATACGATGAACCGACAGCCGGACTCGATCCTATTGCCTCAACAGTAATCGAAGATTTAATCCGCCATTTGCAGTGTCTACATGGAGTTTGTAGTACTTATGCTGTTGTTACCCATCAAGACAGCACTATCCGGCGGACAGCTGATAGACTTATATTTCTCTATGAAGGCAAAGTCCAGTGGCAGGGTACAGTTAGTGAGATATACAACACAGAAAATCCGTTGATAAAACAATTTATAAGTGGAAGTGTGCAAGGGCCGATTAAAGTCGCTGGTTAGAAAGTCCAAAGTTAGGAGTTAGGGGTTAGAAGTGAGGAGTTAAGAATGAGGAGTTAAAAGTTAAGAATAAAGAGTGAGAGTTAAATTCAATTCCCAACTCTTGTAGAGACGCGATGAATCGCGTCTCTACTCATAACTAATTATTGGTGGAGGCAAAAAATGCGAGGTCTAATGACAAGCCGCTTCGCTTCTGGGCGAACATTTAGAGAAGGCTCTGTGGGGTTGTTGCTCCTGCTAGGACTGGGGGTATTTGGGTTACTCTTTCTGTGGTTAAATAGATTTACTGCTGCTGGCCGTTCATACAAAATTATTGTAGAATTTGCTAACGCTGGCGGAATGCAAAAAGGAACAGTGGTTCGCTATCGAGGTGTGAAAGTAGGAACTATTTCCAAAGTTATACCAGGGCCAAATGCTATTGATGTAGAAATTGAAATTTCCCAAACTGACTTAATTATCCCCCGAAATGTGGTGGTGGAAGCTAATCAAAGTGGATTAATTAGCGAAAGTATTATCGACATTACACCAAAAACAACTTTCCCTGCTGGGGCTGTGCTTGCTAAACCCTTAGATAAAAATTGTGATAATAGTCTTATTGTCTGTAATGGCTCTCGCTTACCAGGTCAGATTGGCATTAGTGTTGATGAATTAATTCGCAGTTCAACTGAGCTATCGGCTTCATACAATAACCCCAAATTTTATAGAAATGTAAATAGGGTTATAGAAACTACCACAGGTGCAGCATCTAGTTTTACTGAGCTAAGTCAAGATTTACAAGGTTTGACTAAAAGCTTAAGGCAACAACTAAATACATTTTCTGCGACTGCTAATTCAGTGCAACGAGCGACAAACCAACTTAATGCATCGGCGAGTCAAACACTAAATAAATTCGGTACAAGTGCAACTCAAGCAAATCGTTTGCTCACCAATCTGGATAATCTGTTAACAACAAATCGTTCTTCACTAGTTGGCGCTTTAAATAATATCACCGAAACCAGCAACCAACTACGTGTTACAGTCAGTAGCCTATCACCATCTGTCAATCGATTGACTAAAGGAGAATTACTCAACAATTTAGAAACTCTTTCAGCAAATGCAGCCCAAGCTTCAGCTAATTTACGCGATGCTTCTAAAACTTTAAACGATCCTAAAAATGCAGTGTTGCTGCAACAAACTTTAGATTCAGCACGAGTAACCTTTGAAAATACCCAAAAAATTACATCTGATTTAGATGAATTGACAGGCGATCCTAAATTCCGCAAAAATTTACGGCAATTGGTGAATGGTTTAAGTGGTTTAGTCTCTTCTACACAAGATATGCAGCAACAAGTGCAAGTTGCTAGTACTCTAGATACGGTAAAAGCTGCTGTGAATAAACAAAATAATCTAATTCCTACCCCAGCACCAACTAAACAGGCGATGTCTAATGAGAAGTCGCTACCCGTCTATGGAGTTAATCCTTTACCTACTAATTTTGAAAGTACTGAAATCACCCTTGAACCAACTCCCAGTCCGTCTATCCCTAGCTCATCTCAAGAAGTTCTGTTGAAACATCTGCGAGAGTATGGTGAGCAACGGAAGCAACTGGAGACTGGGAAACAGACAACACAGCTTGACAATCTTAAGTAACAGTTTTTCAGCCGATCGCTACTGGGTAATCAACACTACTAAACTGCCACTAATCCAGCAAGTATCAAGCGCCATACTTGGGCAAAGTCCCTATCGATATCTGGATCGCTCCATTCGGATGCGTGGGCTGGATGGTGAAATCGAACTGTTGCTTGAAATACTGCCTTAGCTGCTGCTTGCGGATCAGTTACCCCAAACTCGTTAGTGGAAATACCGCTCTCGACGATCGCAGCGACTTGCCTGAGCAGTTCAGTAACGTGAGCTTCAACTACCCCTCGTGCCTCTTGGGTAATCGCTGAATAGGTTGCAAATAACTCTGGTTCTTTCAAGACTTTTTGACGTTTCAGAGTCATGAGTTGCTCAAACCATCGGTGCAACCGTTCTCTGGCGGAACCTGGCTCTTGGGCGATCGCTGCTAGGGGTGTGGAAACCCGATGCAACCACCGTTCTGCCACTGCATCGCGCAGGGCAGCCTTGCTGGGAAAATGCCGATAAATGGTGCCGTGGCTCACCTCTAAAAAGCGAGCCACATCGACCACTGTTGCCTTTGCCAGACCGTAACGACGCAAAACTTCTTCTGCTGCATCGAGAATCCGCTCCGGTGTCAAAGGTGAATCATTCATGCGATAATTTTTTTACCTCTTTTCACTATCGAGCATTGCCATTTGTTCTGGGCTATAGCGATCGCCAGCTACGGCATTTAGTGGCACTGCTGCCTCAATCCGGGCGATATCATCCTTATTTAAGTGTAAATCCAATGCACCCAGAGCTTCATTTAAGCGATCGCAACGCCGTGCGCCAATTAGCGGTATAATATCTTTCCCTTGCGACAGCACCCAAGCAATTGCCACTTGAGCAACCGTTGCATTCTGTTCTTCGGCAATCAGGCGCAGGGCTTCGACTAGCAACAAATTGCGATCCAGATTCTCTCCAGAGAAGCGGGGTAGATGTACTCGAAAATCTTGCGTTTGCTCAGAGCGTTCTTTCGACCAGTGACCGCTCAACAATCCCCGTGAGAGGACTCCATAAGCGGTGACAGCAATGCCCAATTCCCGCACGGTTGGCAGGATGTCATCTTCAATGCTACGACTCAGGAGGGAATATTCAATCTGAAGCGAAGCGATTGGATGAGTCTTATGAGCGCGGCGAATTACATCTGCACCCACTTCAGATAAACCAATCTGGCGAACATATCCAGCTTTCACCATTTCGCTAATCGCCCCAATAGTCTCTTCAATAGGCACTTTCGGATCGAGCCGGGCTGGTTGGTAAAGGTCAATGTAATCGGTTCCCAGTCGTTTCAATGTATAAGCAAGTGAAGTCTTCACGGCTTCAGGGCGACCATCGAAGCCGATAAAGTTGCCATCAGGAGAGCGCAGCGCACCGAATTTAACAGCAATGAAGACATTTTCCCGCCGTCCTGTTAAGGCTTCGTTTAGCAGTAGTTCATTGTGTCCCATGCCGTAAAAGTCGCCTGTATCTAGTAAGTTAATACCTGCATCAAGGGCTGCATGAATTGTTGCAATACTTTCCTTGCGATCGGCTGTCCCATAAACATCAGACATACCCATACAGCCAAGCCCAAGCGCCGATATTGTTGAACCGTTTTTTCCGAGTTGACGCGACAACATAGCAACTTCTCCACTGTGGTGATAAAACTATGATACCAGTCAAATGACAAAAATCAATATCTGTCATTCAATCTTTGTTAAGAAACTATTCGCATCATGTCTGATTAGCGGTGCTGTAGTAGCGATCGCAATATCTTCGATGGGCTATTTGGTGTCCCGCTCTGTGGTACTCTCAGTACTGAATCGCACAGCTAAACTTGAAGTAACTGAGTCAAGGGATGTGCAGAGATATTTATCCTCACCAGATGCAAAACTTACGCTACCATATCCCCTATTGCCTTTGTGCAATGTAAGTGAGGATTAGTGCAGGTCAAACAGATGATAAAAGGATTCAAAACACAAGCCGCCCAGAATTTAATTGCGATCGCAGATCAATTTGCCCAACTGGGAAAGGTTACAGATGTTAAACCATTTGGTAGTGGTAATATCAATGACACATTCTTAGTCACGCTAAATTCCTGGAAAGAACAACATTTTGTCCTACAACGCATCAATACACAGGTGTTTCGCCAGCCAAAACTGATTATGCAGAATATGCGTATCTTCACTTACCATGTTCATAAACGGTTACAAAATACTCCCTTAAATCGTCGTTGGGAAGTACCGCGCGTACTATTAACTAAGGATGCTCAAGACCACTTTCAGGATGCAGACGGCTCCTTTTGGCGGGCGATTAGCTTTATTGAAGGCTCCCAGTCCTTTGATACTATGCGCGATCGCTCACAAGCGCAAGAAATCGGTTATGCCTTGGGGATGTTCCACAATTTAATCAGCGATTTGCCACCAGAAAAACTCGCTGATACCCTTCAAGGATTCCATATTACACCGCTTTACCTCCAGCATTACAAAGAAGCGTTGACGAAAACTAGTGCGCGTCAATCTGCCGAAGTTAATTATTGTTTAGAGTTTGTTAGCGATCGCCAAGCATTTGCACATATCCTAGAAAATGCCAAAGCTGAGGGTAAATTACCTCTGCGTCTGATGCACGGCGATCCAAAAATCAATAACGTTATGTTCGACAATGTTACCCAGCAAGCCGTGAGTGTCATCGACCTCGACACCGTTAAACCTGGTCTGGTACATTACGATATTGGTGATTGTTTGCGATCAGGCTGCAATCCGGCTGGAGAAGAAACCGAGAATTGGGAAAGTGTTTATTTTGACACCGATCTGTGTCAGGGAATCTTGCAAGGTTATCTCTCTGTGGCGAAGGCGTTTCTTACCGAGAATGACTATGCATATATATACGATGCGATCCGTCTCATTGCCTTTGAATTAGGACTGAGATTTTTTGCTGATTATTTAGCTGGGAATGTTTACTTTAAAATAAAGCACCCAGAACATAACTTGGCAAGAGCGATCGTGCAGTTTAAACTTACCGAAAGTATCGAATCTCAAGAAATGCAGATTCGTAACATTATCAAAGATGTGAAATGAACGAGCAGACATTTTCCCTACAACCCTTTCCTTCTAATGAATCGCCGCCTAATTTGAAAATTGCAGGTAATATTGCCCGAAATGGTAATAAACTTGCCATCCGCTATATCCTTGAAGGCGATTTAAAAGAAATTGCAATTGCTACCTCATCAAATACACCATCACGCAAGCATGAATTGTGGAAAGACACCTGCTTCGAGTTCTTCGTTGGCATCAAAAACTCTGCGCGATATTGGGAATTCAACCTATCACCCGCCAGACACTGGAATGTCTATCGCTTGGATGGATACCGTCAAGGAATGCAAGAGGAAACAGCCTTTATAATACTGCCATTTAATATTCAGAATCAACCCCATAAATTAACGCTTGCTTTAAATGTTAATTTAGATAAAATTGTTTCAGCAGAACAAACAATTGAAGTTGCCATTACCACCGTTATTAAACATAGAGATGATGAGGTGAGTTACTGGGCGTTAACTCATCAAGGCGCGGAGGCTGACTTTCATTTGCGGGACAGTTTTGTCATTGAGTTATAAAGACTGATATTCCAAGTTATTGTAAATACCTTCCTTACTGCCAATGAGATTGAGATTAAGGCTGAAATGCTTTCTCTGTCTCAGGATGCTCAATTCCAAACTACTTTTATAGATATTTCAATTAAAGATAAATTTAAGCGCTATCACCATAAAATGGCTGATCTAAGAATAATAAAAACTGAACGGAATCTTAGTCTTGGAGGTTCTGAGAGAATCTTAAAGTCTAAGAACCCAGTAATTATTCCAAAAGAATTATTCGATAATTGACAATGTTTAACTCAATATTGGGACAATGCGATACTTTACCCAAGAAGCTATTCAATTGTTTTACACTTAAATTACCATAGTAAATTAGTGTGTAGCGCTCAAACATGACACAAAACACATTGAAGATTGATGCATTGTGGGATAAAGATGCAGAAGTTTGGGTTGCAACTAGTGAAAACGTGCCAGGATTGGTAACAGAAGCTTCTACCATTGAGTCTCTTACGCAAAAGCTCAGAGAAATGATACCAGAACTCCTTATACTGAATCGAATTGTACCTTCTGATTATGTGGGTTCTATTAGTTTTGAATTAACCAGCCATCGACAAGAGTTGATAGAGGTGGTTTCATAAATGGGTGTGTCTTTAACCCCTGAGTTGAAAAAGATACTTTCGGAAGCTGGTTGCTACTTTGAAAGGCAAGGAAAGGGAGATCATGAAATTTGGTATAGTCCAATCACAGACCGTCGTTTTGTGGTAGATAGTTCTATAAGTCACGCCATACAGCTAATGCAGTTTTGAAACAAACAGGACTGTCTAAAGCGGTTTAATTTTTTTGATAATTTTTGTATTGAGAACCTGGATAATGTACAAAGCGATCGCACATTATTGTAACTTTGGTTGAGTAACAGCGATCGCAATCCTATCTTTTAAGAGAGTTGGAAAGCCGAAAAGAAAAATTTTCAGGTAGGGGCAATTCATGAATTGCCTCTACCGCTTATAGTTTTGTGTAAGTCCCTAAGAGTGTCAATCAGCAGATGAAACGCTTGGTATTGCAGAACGAATTGCACTAATGAAATTTTGAGCATAATTCTGCGTCGAGAAATCTAAGGCGCGTTGTCTAGCAGCTATTCCCGCATTGTGGGCAAATTCTTGCTCGTCAAGATAACGGAGAATTGCGATCGCTAATTTATCCGCATCGCCGTAAGGTGTTAATAGTCCATTTATCCCATTGGTAATAATCTCTGTCGGGCCGCCTGCATCACCAGCAATCACAGGTTTACCCAGCGCCATTGCCTCAATAATCACAATTCCAAAGGGTTCTTTATCCGAAGCATGAACGAATACATCCATCGCCTGCACCCACTCCGGGATATTGTGCTGTAGTCCAGCCATAATTACCTGCTCTTTCAAGCCCAAGTTTGTGATTTCGGCTTTTAAAAAGTCCTCATAGTCGGGTTCAAAATCGTGCTTACCGCCAACTACCACACAATGGGCATCAGGATACTTCTCTAAAATTTTGGGCATCGCTTGCACCAATACGTGCATTCCCTTCCATCGTTGCAATCGTCCCACAATTCCAATCAATGGGCCGTGTAAAGGTAAGCCGAGTTTGCGCCGTGCTTCTTCAGGAGTTGGCAAAGCATTAGGCTCAAATCGGTCTAGGGCTACACCAGGATAAACCAAAGGTGTTGGTCTGTGAGGCCAAATCTCTGCTTGTGCTTGTTTGCCATCTTGGGAAAGAGTGATAATTGCGCGGGCTGGGATTAAAGTAGCGAGTCTTACCAACCAAGTTTTATCGCTAGGTACTTCTAGTTGATACCACACAGCAGGCAAACCAGCCAGCATCGCTGCCAAGCCTCCAGATATATGCGTAATCCACATCCAATTGACAATTATATCTGCACGTTCGCGGCGGGCGATCGCGGCTATCTGAAAAACAGCGCCAATAAAACGGTGGATTTGACGCAAACGTCCACTTTCGACAACTCGCGCATCTATACCAAGGGATTTGACTTGTTCTACCATTGGGCCGTGTTCTAAAAATATCACCAGCCACTCAACACCAGCATTACGTCCTTGCTGTACCAAATCCCAAAGCATCATTTCACCGCCGCCTCGTTGTTCGGCTAGTGGCATTACAATAATTGCTTTCATAATTTTTATCAGTCCTAATTTAAGTTGTAAGATTTTGTTTTTTAACTCAATTCATATAGCAATACGCTTGGATTAAGCATTTTATTTTTTTCTTCTCTCTGTGTTCTCTGCGCCTCTGTGGTGATGCCTCCGGCACGCTCCGCGAACATTAAAAAGACTGACTTCTACAAGGGTATTGATTTATATAGCAGTCCTAAATGAGTCGTGAAAAATATAGATAAGGAAACGAACCGCCAAGAACGCCAAGGACGCAAAGGGAAGAAAGAAGAAAGAAATATGTAATTTTAACCAATGGTTTAGGATTGCTATATTTATGAATTATTTGAATTGCTATAGTATTTATGTCCTGCCATAGCCATAGCCAAAAATCCCCAAAGAATCATCCCTGCTACACTTAACATCCCACTACCAATAACTAGCTGTGTGGCAGAACTGATGCCAATGGCGCGGGCAGCACTGATAAAACTATCAAAACGTCCCTCACCATAACTGCTAACACTAATAATTAACAAGATTAATCCACCCATATAAAAGATGGCTCCAAACCAACCAAGGGTGAAAAACATATCTAAAATGCCACTATCAATTACCACTACTTCAATTTGACCAGTTTTTTCGTTGACTTTCCAGATATTTCCTAAGCCGTTACCTAAACCATTAGAAAGGGCTAGACCAAGGTTTTTGTCATAACTTCCAGATCTATCTTTAAAACTGGTATCTTCTTGGAGATTAGAAAAAGTTTCTAAACGGGCTGATACAACCCCAGCAATTGGCTCAATAGTTGTCAATGGCACAACACAAATTGCCATTACCACAATTATAACGATCAAGCGCATTTGAATTCGCGCCTTGACTGAACCCACAATCATAATTATTCCAAATAACCAACCTCCCCAATTAGTCCGCGCTTGTGTTAGTAGGAAGGATAAGTAACCAACAGCTGAAGCCGGAAAAATTAAATTTCCCGAACTGGTAAATAACAATAATAATCCAGCTTGCATGACGGAACCAAAGGGTCCAACTGAGTGCAATGTACTCCAGACACGCATCCCGAAGGGTACAGGGTTTCCTGAACTCATGAATAGTTTTGATTGGATGAGCCAATACCTATCCCACTCAGGAGCTACTACGAATTGATATATGCCATAAGTTCCTAAAATTAACACACACCAAAGAAATGTTCGCTGAATATTCTGGCGATAACTGGGATAATCTCGCCAGTTTATAAATAAGTGAAAAGCGAAAATGATCGGACTGAGCCAATCCATTAGTCCGCGTGCTACAGGAATTGGTGGGTTATAAATCAGACCGATGAGAAAGCCATAAAAGACTCCGATAAAAGCCATAACAAACGGCAAACCCCCTTGACGAGAGGCGCGGGGAAAATGTCGCAAGAATGTTGCGATAGTTACAAACACCACCAAATAGGGTGCTATGAGCATCTGGCGTGTTGCATCCCAACCTACCTTATAGTCAACTAAGCGGGTAGCTAAAGGTGTGAGAAACCAAATCCACCAGGTAAAGCTGATGTAGAGAATGGGATGCCGCAAGTATAAAAACACGGCTACTGCTAAAGCCGTCACCGGGTAAATTAGACGTAATGCAGCAGTAGCACCAGCAAAATAGCAAACTACAGTTAGTAGTATAAAGCCTGCGATCGCCATCCACCCCTGTTGCGATCGCTCTTGAGGAGAATAGTTTTCTTGTGAAAAACTATTGAAAAGTATCTGCTTAGAATTCATTCAATTTTAGATGTACACATAATTAAACATGAAGCCTTCAAAAAATTCCGAATGAAATAATCGGTCTGCAATGACCAATAACAAATGACAAATGACTAATGACGAATGACAAATTGTTTATATCCTTGCCAACGCCCCCGCCAAGATGCCAGCAATTTTTTCCCTGCCAATTGCCCTTGGCTAGGTAAAAATCTCAGCCATTGTACGAAACCCAAGCTATCGCATGTACCTACAAATACAGCCCAGAATAAAAATATAATCCGGCGGATAAATGGCAGATGCTCTAGTAAAACTAAAGTTTCATTATGGACTAAATTAATAAAGGCAATCTCGTTAAAGTTATTTCGCTGATCTTCATCAAAACGTTTTGCTGGATAATGATCTACAGCAACATTAGGATCGTAAATTATCTTCCAACCAGCCCGTTTTAATGTTAGAGTAAATGCCATTTCAAAATGTACCTGCGCTCCAGTACCACGCATCCGTTCATCAAAGCGCAATTGCCCGATTGCCTCTTTACGAAAACTCATGTTTACGCCTTTGAGAATATCGACTTCACGCGGTTCTCCCACTCCCAGGTGATGGTTGCCAATGACTCGCCCAAACCATTGCAACTGTCCCACTACTGGGCGGGATTCGTCTTCTAATTTGCTGCCGTGGTATATCCAATCACGTCCACCCAGACCGCCAAGGCGACTATCTGAGGTAAAGTAAGCGGCGATGCGCTCTAACCAATCTGGGTGGGGTGCGGCATCATCATCAGTAATAGAGACAATATCGCCCTCCACTGCTGCTAGTCCGGCATTGAGGGCTGCTACTACCCCCGGTTGTGTGACTTTTACGGTATGCAGTGGCAGATTGGGCGCGTTGAATTGCGCCAGGAATTGCCAAGTTTCTGCATCCGTGTCACGGACAACAACTATCACCTGATCGACAGGTTTAATTTGCTCCTGTAGCGCCAAAAGGCAGCGTGACAGGTCTTGTGGACGGCGATAAGTCGGTATCAGAACGGTGTTCCGCATTCTTGCTTAACTCCTCGAATAAATCCACATAAGTTTGTGCCATAGTAGTCCAGCTATGTTTTTCTGCCACAGAACGAGCAGCTTTGCCCATTTGTTGGATGAGGGTGGGACTACTCACCAAGGACATCAACGCCACAGCTAAAGCATCAATATCATCTGAGTCGGATAAGACGATGCCACATTCTGGTATCACCAACTCTCCGCCCCCGGTGGCTGTAGCAGTAATTACTGGGAGTCCTGAAGAAAGCGCTTCTAACAATACGAGGCTGCAAGCTTCGTATCGGGAAGGAAAAACAAATAAATCTACTGCTTGCATAATTTGGGGGATATCACGGCGAAATCCCACAAAATGCACACGTTCATTTAACCCTAACGTTGCTGCTAGTTCTGGGAAAGGGCTATTTTGGGTGTGTCCCACTACTACCAGATGTAAATCGGGGACTTTCACCAAAGCGTGCAGTACTGTATCTAAGTTCTTTCTGGGTGTGCGGATGTCTCCAGCGAATAATGCTAGAGTGACGTTTTCCGGTAAACCTAACTTTTGGCGTAGGCGTAGCCCGCCGCAGGCATCGCTTTCACCAGGGGCAAATTCTTCTAAGTCAACGCCATTGATAATTACGCGAATGCGAGAACGCGGTACGCCAATATTTACTAATTCCTGCGCTACCTTCTCCGATACAGCCACAACAACCTGCGCCTTTTGGAAAGCCTGTTTTTCCCAACGGGCATTAAAAGCTGTAAACAGCCATTGGTACAAACCATATAAATCGCGGCGATTGCGGGAAATATGAACAGGCGATCGCAACCATGAACTATGGACAAAATGTACAGCATTTACATCAGCCGCAGCTAGATTAATTGCACCATTGACTTTAACTAAATCAATCTCAGAGCGATGTTTCCGCAACCAATCTGTACTTTTTTGGGCAAATATGAAATTACGTACAAATTCTGTTGGATAGTCTTTGACTGGAATTCTAACCCAATTAACTTGACTATTATTTTCTAGTTCTGGTGCGATTTCACTCGCTAATAATGTAAGTTGATGACCACGACGAATTGCTTCATTAGCAACCTCATAGTTTACCCGCCCCTGTCCATCACCTTTTTTGATTTTATGAGTAACAATACAAAGTTTCATCCACTACCCTCTTAATAATCTAAGCTCACAAAAATGCTCAGTCCAAGACTTAAAAATAATCTTATTTTTATTCTCTCCGTGTCCTCTGCGTTTCCGTGGGAATGCCTCCGGTACGCTACGCGAACGTTAAAAACCATTTTTCAATACTAAGCTCAACTCTACTATTTCGACATTTTTATTAATTTATCTGCCAAAAATTGAGGAGTAAAACTAAGACTTAGTGCTACGAAAGTTCGCGCATTAAATTTTTGTTTAGTTAGCGCTTGCCAAAAATAAGGACGTGCTATTGCTATCTGTTTACTTCGCAGCAAACCAATTCCCAAAGTTGTATTAGCCTCTAACCATTTCTGTTGAAAATACGTCCTGAATTGCTGTAGACGAGCGTCTTCCATAAAGACTTGATAACAGAACATTTCGCTTTTAGCTTTGCGGATTTTTGCCTGCACATCTCGACTTCCACTGAGCATAGTATCAGTTTGCTCATGGGCGCGATATCGTGTCAGTCTTTCTGGATAGTAGTAAGCGCCATAACCAGAGATACAACAAAGGTAAGTTAAATATAAATCCCACATACCGCCAACTTCTGGAGGAATACTATCCCAATCGACAAGATTATTGCGAATCACACAAGATGCAGCAGTGGGTATACTTTTATCTATCAATCCAATTTTGGAGAAAGGTTGATGAATTCCTTTTGCTAGTTTATCTCGCTTATAAGCGCGTGTATTTTCTTCAGTTCCAATATTATTAATTATGCTATCCGCATCTATGATATATTGGTCACAAAAAGCGAGAATTAACTCAGGATTTGCTTCTAATGATGGTACAAGCTTTGCTAAAAAGTCTTCATTCCACATATCATCATCATGAAGACTAGCAACGTATTTACCTCGCGCTATTTTAAAGGCATGTTGCTGATTAGCAAGCATCCCCACATTTTCCTGATGTCGCCAAAATCTGATGCGTGAATCACCAAAAGATGCCACAAGTGCTTGAGGATTTTCTGGACTGCAATTATCTGAAACAATAATTTCGATATTTTGATAAGTCTGTTTAATAGCACTAGCGATCGCTTGCTTGAGATAATCTGGCCGATTATAGGTAGGGATAATAACGCTGACTAAAGGCTGTTGGCATTCTTGAGATAACGACATATTTTTTCCTTTATATTTAATAGATAAAAGATGCACCTTATAAAGTTTCGACCAAACTAAGCTTATTTCACTTGAGGAATGGTATATAAATTTTTCGCTCTCGAAGGAAAGTCAGCTATTGTTTTTGCATAAATCGTTCGCAGATTATTTACATGAGCCGCCATTGTAAATTCCTTCATCAATAAAGCATGGCCTTGTTCGCCCATCTGTCGGCTTTTTTGATGATCTCCATACAAATCGTGAATAGCATTAGCTAGCTTTTTGATATTATTACCTGGAACTAAAATACCTGTTTCTCCATCTCGTAAATGTTCTGGAATGCCTCCAACTGCACTACCAATTACAGGTCGATAATTAGAGTATGCTTCCAGAGTTACAAGACCGGCGGGTTCAGGCCAAACACTAGGGAAGATGACTGCAAAACACTGTTGATAAAGTTGATTTATTTTGTCAGCATCGCACCAACCATGCCAAATAATCCGATTACTTAATCCGAGTGTGTTTGCTAACTTTTCTAACCGTGGTCGTTCCCAACCTTCACCTGCAATATCAAGTTGAATTTGTGGATTTGTATGTATTAAGGTTTTAAGCAGCCATTCCAAACCTTTATCAGAAACAATCCGTCCTGCAAACAAAATTCTATGATTTTGGTGGATTTCTAAACTTAGGGGTGCGGTTGTTATTTGCGGTACAGAGATGCCACAGTGTAGCGTTACAATTTGCTCCGGGGATACACCGTTTTTAATTAACTCTTGACGCACGTATTCGCTATTAGCAACAAAGGTAATTTTTACCTTTTTTAAGGTATCTAATAACTGATGAGTATTTTGAAGTTCTTTAAGAGTTTTTAACGGTCTACGGCTACCGCATTTATCTGCTAATTTACCCCAGGTACAACCTAAGTAAGAAAAGTTGCGATCGCAGATTGTTCGTTGCCCTGCTAAATACTTTGTGCCACTAGGACAGTACAATGAGTGATTATGGACACTAAAGACAGTAGGACATTCGCCCGTAAGCTGCAATAGCAAATCTGAGCTGTGAATGTGCAGCAGCTTGAATTGACTTTGGTCAACACCCTTGAGCGATTTTATCACGCGATCGCTAACTTCAGGTGGTCGATGTTCAAACAGAGAAGCTAAATAAGTTTCAACACCTCCGCCCTCACCTACATCAAAATTCGAGCATTGATAAATCAGGTCTTCTTCAAAAATACCTCTGTGCAATTGTTTATCATTTTGCTTGACATCACTGATTAAGTTAAGCATTAGCCACCATTCTTTACGTTATTATTCATTGAACTCCCATATAAATAGAGGTTTACTTAATCAATTTATATGCCAACATTAAACCAAAGTTTGTGTCTAACATCACTCACATAATGCCTGAGAGCAATGTTTTTACTTGCAGATTGATCTGGATAGATGAACTGATCTTCTACATTGAGAACATATTCTTTTGTACATAGAGGCTGACCATGATTGTGGTGCATTGTCAAATGTACAATCGTTTGTTCAGTAAAATAAGTAGGAGCCTCTTGAAGATTTGCTAAACGTTCGATAGCAAAACTCCAGTCAAATTCATGCCTAAATAAAATAAACCCACCATTTACTGGATTTGACTTTTCAGACTCATCATAAATAATTCGTTCATCAAGTGACATAGAACAATCAGGTAGATAAAGAGAGTATTTATCTTCCGACTTACTCAAATCAATTAAGTCAATCCCGCCAGGGAAAAATAAAATATCTGAATCAGTGTAAATGGTAGTACCATTAACAGGAATAGACATCAATGCCGACAATTTTCTGCCCATTGGATGCAGTTGGGCATAATCAATAACACATTGAGGTAAATCTGTTCTCAGGAAATTTTGTAAAAGTATTACCTGAACGCAGGGATGGATACGGCGGAGTAAATTACAACTAGAATCAGTATAACTGCCATCAGAAACTACAGTAAATGTCTCTGGAATGCCGACATGACGAATAAATGACCGAATACTTGCCACTTGTTCTGGTAGATCGCGTTCGCATGATAAGGCATAGATACTTACCGGAACTTGCCGAGTTTGCTTGATGGGAATACTGGCAATCTGAGAAATAGCTGCTTTATATAGAGAACGATTAAATTTACCCTGCATTTTAGCAGTGTGGTAGCCTATATTTACCATTTGTTTTTCCTAATTAAAACTATAAATAATTGACTAGGATAATAAACTCGTAATTCGCAAATTACGAATTACGAATTACGAATTACGAATTATAGTATTGCATTTGGTGATATTCCCAAAGTTTGCCTTGGCGTGCGAGTAATTCTTGATATTTGCCCTGTTCTACTATCCGCCCTGCTTCTAGAACTACAACTTTATCTGCTTTAGAAATAGTAGAAAGACGGTGAGCGATCGCAATTACTGTTCTACCCACAGATAGCTTTTCTAATGAATCTTGAATTAAGCGCTCAGATACAGAATCTAGGGCGCTAGTTGCTTCATCCAAAATCAAAATTTCGGGGTTCCGTAGTAGCGCCCGCGCAATCGCAATTCGCTGTCTTTGCCCTCCAGATAATCTAACACCCCGATCTCCTAATTGGGTATTAAAACCTTCGGGCATTTCTAAAATAAATTCGAGCGCATTTGCTAATTTAGCAGCTTCTTGAATTTGCTCATTAGTCGCTTGTGGAGTCCCATAAGCAATATTTTGCCAAACATCAGTATTGAAGATAAAAGTATCCTGACTGACAACAGCTATTTGACGACGGAGGGAGTTAATTTCAAACAGCTTTATATCAACTTCATCGATATAAACATTTCCCTCTGTGGCATTGTAAAATCGGGGAATTAAATCAGCAAGGGTAGTTTTGCCAGCACCAGAAGCTCCGACTAGTGCAGTCATTTTTCCCTTTTCAATGGTTAGGGTAATGTTATGCAGTACTAAATTTTTGTCATCGTAGCCGAAATCTACCGATACTAAATTTATTGCCCTTTCTAAAGCTTTAAATTCCAGCTTTCCATTCTGAAAATAATTTTTATCATCACTTTTCAACAGATTTTTAATGTTGTCTGCCGAGCCATGTAGAGTACTGAGAAATGCTCTCGTGCCATTAATATCTTGAACAAACGGAATGAAGCGAAATAGCACAAAGAAAAAGGTTAGCAAAGAAGCAACTTGTAACGTCCCATTACTAACCAGGCTAGTGAATGCCAAAATAATCATTCCGATCAATACCGTAGTAGCTACTCCTTCGGCAATTGGCTTAACAAGTGTCCAAGTAAATACAACTTTAGTTGTAGTACTTACTACCTTGTCGCTAGCTTTGTAGTAACGCTGGCGCTCAAATTCTTGAGTACCACAAGAATGAACAGTGCGAATGCCATTGATAAATTCTATGGCTGTTGATGTAAAATTAGCATTAGCAGTTGTCATGCCAAAACTCGATTCTCTAACTCTGGTATTCAGATTAGATAACCCTACACCTAAAAGTGTAAATAGCAATGCTGAAATCACAGTTAGTTGCCATGATATCAAGAACATTGATATTAAGTAGACAAAAGTTGTTATTCCTCTAGTTACTAAAAAAGCTGCGCCACTAAAACCCTGCCGGATTCTTTCAATTTCTGTAGTGATTGTGTTAATCAGTTCACCAGAACGAGTTTTGGCAAAGTAACTTAACGATAAGGATTGTAACTGTTCAAAAATTTGTTTGCGTAAGCGATCGCCAAAATGCAGTTGAGATAATTCAGTATAGACTTGTCCAAAATAATTGAAGGCAACACGCAACCAAGTACTCAATAAAATCAGCGAAGATATGCGGTATAAACGATTAATTGCCGATGTCTTAGATCCCAATACTAAAGTGTCAAACCATTCTACTCCTGTTTGTACAGGTTGAGCGTTTGGACTAGTCAAGCTTTGCAAAAAGGAGAGTAAAAAACCAATACTCACACCTTCAAAGGTTGCTGCTAAAATTGAGAATGCTAGAGCTAAAATTACTATTTTGCGAAAGTGTTTAAATTCTCGCAATAGCAAATAGTTGTCTTGCCAAAAGCTGGAAGCTTTAAGCAGACTACGGAGTTTTTGAAGAACTTGAGAATTCATGGATTTTATAATAATAGTTTGGCAAGGTAGATAGACCGCTATAGATGCTACGTAAGTAATTTTTGGGTTAGCTTCAGTGCGGTAGATGAAATACCGCACAGATAAGTTACAGTGTTTGGCTATCTAGATGTAACAGGTGAGACTCTGACTCTACTTCCCATGAAGCTTTAATTTCTGGTAGTTTATTTAGCTGTACTGCATCTTCTAAAGTCCAACCACGAGATCCCGTCAAACTCATGTCACCCCGCAGCACGTTAAATAACTGCGGCAGATTGTCGAGATTGTATTTACCCATCCAACGCCCTAGTGGTGTGATGTTATGTGAGCAAAACTTTATTACTTGAAAGAGTTTACCCCGTTCTCCAACACGCCATTCATGGCAAAAAAGCGATCCTGTCGAGTCAATCTGCATCAACACAATCAATCCCAACATTACTGGACTTACTAATAGCAGCAAGACGAAAGCAGCAATCCAATCAATTAGTCGCTGCAATTCTCTCCAGGGTTGGTTAGGCAGTTTATTGCCTGTAGGTATGCTGAGGAATATTGGTTTATCTGCTTCTTTGCACGCATCTGCCCAAAACCTCAGCAAAGCCTCACCCAGCTTTGGATCTATGCTTACCAAAGTTACAGGAGAATGTTGTAAGCATTCTACTAGCGATCGCTTACTATCTAATGAAGGTAAATATGGTTGTTTAACTTGTCCACGTGGTTTCACCAACAGTTGACCCCGCCGCCACAGGAGTGTGCAGTACCCACGATTATCTTGGTGTTCCTGGGTTACATCATATAAATTCTCTAGAGTTGGAATTATTGAAGCTGTCATAATGTCTTTGGGTTTATACAGGAGTGAATTAGTGAGGCGTTATCAAAGGCTATTAATGCCAAAGACCCAAATCCGAATCTTGTTGTAAGTCCAAAAGTTGGAGATAATTGAGGGCAAAAATATGTTATTGCTATTTGCCACTCAGCCAAGCACATATCGTCCAGAATTCTGGTGATGTAGAGGTGTACAAATCAACGTTACTATCAATATTCATGGGCAATCGGTATTTTCCGGTAACTACTGAAAGTAGAAATATGTAGAGGGAAATTACCCATAAATCTCTATCTACGTTTAATTGCACTGAGGTGTTTATTGTCTCGATAGATTTATCAAAACAAGTCTAATCTTGTCTTCTAGCCTTTATGAAGGTGCTTTAATTTCTAGAATATAAGACTATATAGAAATAGCGATCGCTCAAATAAATTCTTTATTTACTCTTTAAATAGCCAGTGATTTCTCTGACAACCCATAAAGATAGTATAAATATACTAAAATTTTCCTGATGGCAATAAAATTAAATTTTTTTGATTAATGTAAAATGCAAGATCCCCGACTTCTTAAAGAAGTCGGGGATCTATGATCTCGCAGTACTAGCTATTTTTCTACAGCTTGACGCAGAGCTAATTGCTGTTGTTTGATATAAGGTACGTAATTGCTACTAGAGTTTGATACCCCGTTAGCTACAACCCCAATCAGGTTTAACTTACTTAGCATTGCTGTAGCTTGAGTCAGCTGGCTTCGAGTCACAATACCAATGCTTGCCACCATAACCACGCTACGACAAGATGAAGCGGTAAGCATGGCATCCACCAAACCGAGAACTGGGGGAGCATCTATGAGTACCAAATCATAGTTTTCTTCAAAAGCTGCCATCAATTCCATCATCCGAGGCGAACTCAACAAATTAGCTGGGTCAGCAGGTTTGGGGCCAGCAGTCAAAATATCGATGTAGGAGGAACCTGAATATTGAAGGCTAATCTGGTTGGGTAGATTTGCATCACTCGCCAATAAAGTTGAAAGCCCCTGTTCATTAGGAAGATTCAGTTGATGATGCAAACTGGGATCGCGTAAATTGGCATCAATTAATAACACCCTTTTGTGTAAACGGGCAGCACTCATTGCTAAACCTAACGCCAAAGCTGACTTACCCTCATCTGGTAAAGCTGAGGTAATCATCAAAGATTTCAAGTTAGCAACAGTATTTAAAAGTTCAATGTTCTTGTAAATCAGATCCAGCGATTCCCAACGCGGTGGAGATTGCAGTACCTGAATTGTCCAAGGGGCGAGAACTTCTGGCTTACCAAAGGGCAATTTGATCATTGATTCTCTGGGTTTGGCTGGCGGTAATTTGGGGGTTGTTCCCAACAACGGCATAGCCATTTGCTTCTCTAATTCAGCAGTGGTGTGAACTGCATCATCAGCCGATTCCCGAATGAAGGCAGCAATACCTCCTAACATAAATCCAACTACTCCACCTAATAGTAAGTTCTGCTGGAGATTGGGGCCTAATTGTGCGCCTTTTTGAGGATCTTCTACCACTTCCCAATTAAAACCACCTTTAGAAAGTTCTTGTCGCAATTGCTGCTCTGCTCTTAAAAGTTGCTCTAATCTTTCACGACTAAATTGCAACTGTGGTAGCATCCGATTGTAATAAGCTAACAGAGGCGGGAAGCGTTTGATTTCTAAACGTAGCTCGTTTTCTTTCTGGGACAAACTTTGATCGCGAGCAGTTAAAGCTACTATAGTTGTCTGCGTTTCTACTAACTGACCAGCAAGGCTAAGATCGATTTGCCCAAGTTGTCCTTTTTCAAGAAGCGAGTCTCCAGAAGCGAATGCACCAGCAGATTTTTCGCCTAAAGTTCTTCCTACTTCTTGTTGCAATAATTCTTTTTGACCCTGAAGCTGTTCTTTGAGCTTTTGCACACTCGGAGTCTGATCTGTAAAGCGTAGACGTTCTTGTGCTAGTGCCAGTTCGCTTTTTTGGATTTCGTTCAATAAGCCTTGATAGCGAGTAGACTGACTCAGACGAGAAGCAACTAGAGCATTTTGAGGAGAACGGTTAAGTTGTTCTTCCAAAGATTTTTGGCGTGCTAAGGCTTCGCCATACTGAGCGCGAGTTGTCTGTCTTTCTTGAGCAATATTATTTAAACCTGTCTCAATCGCTTTTGCTTGTGACTCTGGATCGATTAAGTTCTGATTTCTGCGAAATCTTTGTAAATTAGTCTCAGATGCGTTTACTTCTTCACTGGCTTTACTTAACTGTTCTCTAATAATTTGCAGACCTTTTTGTAAGCGCGAACTCTGTTGTTCTTTGTTATATTCCAGATAAACTTGTCGAATTGCACCCAGAACTTTTTGTGTCTTTTCTGGATCTCCAGCAGTGTATTCAACTTGAAAGATTTTAGTAGCGACATTATCTTCTTTGCTTCTCAATTGAGTTAAGACTAAAGAAGCTTTAATTTCACCTGTACTGATATCTGGATAATCAGACTTAAGTTTATCAACTGCTTTTTGGATAAGTCCAGAACTCTGCATCAAGTTAAGCTGAGTTGCAGTATCTATCACAATGTTAGAGTCAGTAAACTGGCTATCTACCCCTGCTCCTTCTTTCTTACCTTGATAGTTAGATTCTACTAGCAGTTGCATTGAACTTTTATAAGTTGGTTTAGTCTTTAAAGTTACTATGCCTGCAATAGCAATAGAACTAATCAATACTGCTAAAAACCAAGGAAATCTTCGCACAAATACGGCAAACAATTGTCCGTAACTTGGTTCAGTTTCAGAGGCTGGATTTATTTGAGGATTTAGACTAGCTTGAACCACTTTTGTTATCCTTGTCTTCGAGACTTACGCTAAGAGATATTCCGAAGAATGCCTATTTTTTTACTAACCACCCTTCGGGTTCACCAGTCGCCTACGGTGGTAAACCCGCCTACAGCGCTGGTTCACCAAGTGCGCCAAGTGCGCCAAGGAGGAGAGAAAATAAATAGGTAATCTTATAGTTGAAAAAAAATTCAGAAATCAAATAAATATTTGATACCCGCCACAAGCTTGGTTAATAATTTGCTCAACTTTCCCAAAGAATGCATTCTCTGAAAAGTTTGCTACTGCATGATTACGGATGCGATCGTAATCCCAAGAGATGCCATTAGCTTCTTGTAATGCGATTTGTAGAGATTCGGGTGTTTGTCTTTTGAAAAAGACTCCTGTTTCACCTGGTATTTGAGTATCTAATACTCCACCGGCTCCATAAGCGATGACTGGTGTGCCGCTAGCATTAGCCTCTACTGGAACTAAACCGTAATCTTCTAAGGCTGCGACAATAATAGACTTGGCTTTGGAAAACAAGTCTTTGCGGGTTCTATCACTTACGTGTCCCAAGAACACAATATTTTTTAATGCTTTAGATTTTAACCGTTCTAGTTCTGGCCCGTCACCTGATATTAATAATTGCCATCCTAGCCAGTTAAAAGCTTCGACTATTATATCAAGTCGTTTATAGCTAATCATCCGGGCTGATGCCAGATAATATTCATCTTTTATATCTGAAAAAACAAATTTACTAGTATCAATTGGATAATTAACCATCATTGCCTTTTTGCCGTAAATATTTTCAATCCGGCGGGCAACAACACTAGAATTAGCAATGTAAAGGTCAGGTTCCTGGGCATATTTCAGGTCTACCTTTCTCATTAATTGAAATACTTGTTCGATTAAAGGTGCAAAATATCTATAGTCTCCGTATTCTCTTAAATAGGTTGCTGTATCCCATAAGAAACGGGTGACGTTATGACAAAAGCAAATGTGGCGGGCATTGGGATTTTTTCGGACTGCTTTGGCGAAGCTGGTGCTACTACTAATAATTAAATCGTAGTCTTGCAGATCCAAGGCGCGAAAGGCAGGAAAATATAAAGGAGCCATTGCCCTGAAATATTTTGCTGCACCAGGGATTTTTTGTAAGAAGGTTGTGTTGACGATGCGATCGCCTAAATCGATAGTTTTTTGGCGATCGTACAGAGATGTGAAAATGTCTGCTTCGGGATAGCGTTTACAAAGCAGTTCAAATACACGCTCTGCCCCACCTCGCTGGGTTAAGTAATCATGGACTAGAGCAATTTTCATCAATTTGACCTAAAGTTTCGATCGGGTGTGTTTCAACGCTCCCCAGCCAGTTGCTATCAACAACTTTAGTGTCCCACAGTATAGCTTCCTATCCTCTTTACGAAATTCTGGCGACAAATACGTTGGTAGGGGCTTTGGAGATCCCCCCAACCCCCTTAAAAAGGGGGGCTTTTCTCCTCTTTACCCCTTTTTTAAGCGGGTCGCCGTAGGCGGGGGGATCTAATCCGAAACGTAGTAAGGGCGTACAGCTAGCTGTACGCCCCTACAGCCAATTCATTTGTTGCGAATATTTTTGGAACCGATATTACCCAACTGCTACCAAGATTTTTTCTGTGGCGAAATAATTGTTTTGCTCAGTTCTTAGTTGGTCGCAAAGTCTACCTTCAGGTAATTCTACATCCTCATAAGTGAGGACTTGATCCTTAGAAATATCCCGTTTTAGACGACATCCTTCGGCTAAACCAATTGGTAAGAGATTTTGCTGTTGGACGATGGGGGAATTTTCACATTGTCCGTAGGTCATGTAGTAACCGATGCCATCCAGGGTTTCTCCAGCTTTCAAGTCGATTTTGGCAGTGGTGACAACATCTACTAACGGGCCTGCGAGTGGAGACATAACGGCATCACCGAATAGAACAGCACGCGCTACGGACAGGGGAACTTCAAAATGACAGAGGTGATAAGGAGTATAGAAGCTGTAAAGTGGGCCTTCGCCTAATTTGTATAGGTTGAGATAGTGGCGTTGCTTGGGGTCGTCGTGAGTGGCAAATACATATACGCCTGGGCCTGGTTTTGCTCCAACTACATAATCGACAATGCCGCCCAGTTCTTTGAGTTGTTTAACATCATATAAATGGGTCATTTCCTCGACATAACCGTTGAAGTCATATCCCAGCATTCCCCGTTTGGCGACTTTCATCCCTGTGGCATTGGCAACGATCGCTTGCTCGAAGGAAATTTTGGTTCCGTCGGCGAAGCTAGCCACCATGTGGGGCTTTTGACCCCAACGTTTAGCAAATCCCTCCTGGGTGGTGGGATTGCGATAAGGGTCTTGGAGTCCTTTAATGTTACCGCACAATAAGGGAGTTAGACCAATGCTTTTTACAAAGCGGTAGAGGTTCATTTGCACCCCTGGCTGATCGCCATCACAAGCAGTAAGAATGACACCTGCTTTGTCAGCATAGACTTTGAGGATGGGGCCAATAGTGCCGTCGAGTTCGGCATTCATCATGATCACATGTTTGCAATGAGCGATCGCTTCCATAACGATGTGAGCGCCAAATTCCACTGCACCTGTGACTTCGATGATGGCCTCGATGCCCTCAGCCCGACACAATAACTTAGCGTCTTCTGTGACTGCATACTTACCGTTTGCGATCGCATCTTCTAATGCGCTGACAGTTCCAACAACTTGAATATCTTCAATTCCTGCTTCCGAATAAGCTTGTTTAGCTGCATCAATCTGACGATTGGAGATTGCAACTAACTCCATTCCTGGCACAGAATTGACAATTTGGTTGGCAATTCCTCGACCCATAAAACCAGCACCAATCATTCCCACCTTGATAGGATTTCCTGCTGCTGCACGGGCTTGTAAGGCGCGATCGATAATAATCATGAACTAAACTCCTTTTTGGAACTGTTGGTTGTGATACAAATTCTCTATAAACTTGCACTTAATGATTTTTTACAGCTAAATATTAAGTACATTTTTATGGGAATTAAGATTAGCGATCGCTACTAACTGGTTGTTTGCTAGATGCTATAGAAACAGGATGTTTTTTCTGGCTGTGATTTTCGATAATTTGCTCCACAACATTTCTGTAGACTTGGGCAAACTTTTCTCTGGTATGATTTGCTCTTGCATATTCCCAAGCCTGACGAGACATAAACTTTAAATCTTCTTCAGGCAAATTGGAAATACTTATAATTTTCGCCTTAATTTCTTCAAGGGAAAGATTATCGAAAATCACACCAAAATCGTGAACATCAACACCAGATTCGTAGCTTAAAATGGGAATTAACCCAGCTTGTAAACAACTGATTACCGCTCCTGATTGTCCTTCAGAAACGGAAGGATAAACCAGCCCTAGACAATTATTTGTCACCTCTATAAAATCAGGACTGGTAACATCAATCCACCCATAAGTATGAATATTAGGCGTTTCATACAGTTCTTTATAGAAAGCTCGTTCAAATTCTTTGTCATTACTTACCGGGCCACAAATTGTTAAATGGTATTCCGGCATTTGAGCAAAGGCATCTAAAACTAAATCTAATCCTTTAAGGACTAAAGCACTACCACCAAACCAGAGAAAACGTTTTCTTACCGCTTCAAAATCTTTCTTATCAGGATAGGGATAAACGACAGGCGAAGAAATTGGGATACGATACATCGGTTTATTGGCATACTTGAATGTATCAGTTGTGAAATCGTTACCCAACACAATTGCACAATCTGCATATTCAATTCCCAAGTTAGGAACCTCAAATCGCTGTGGTTTTAAGGTGATACCTTTGCGCCGTTGTAGTTCTAAAAGCCTATTGCATTCTGCTGCATTACGAAACACCATATTCGCAATGTCAACGTGGAAAATTTTGATACAATCTTTATTGAGTTTTGGTGTAAGGGCTTCCATCCGATGACGGATATCAATGAAAAATGCGTAATCCTTTTGCGGAACGAATTTATCATTGTGGAACTGGATAACATCAACGTTATAGCCCAAGTCTAAAAAAGTTTGAGCTATTTGCCAAACTTCCCAGTACCAAGTATGGTCATTAGGCATTGCCTGACCAGCTTTTAAGAGAAATGGCTCAATCCGATAAGAAAGAAGTACATTCCCCTTAGAAGGTTTTTTTGGCTTTAGAGAAACAACCTGTAATGTTTTCGCGTAATTAATACGAGCTTGAACTTTATTGGAGACAAAAGAGATAGTATTAGCGACACGAGATAGAATACTATTTAACATTTATTTCTACCTAATTTCATTAACTGAATATCTCAAAGCTTAATTAGTAATTGGTATTTATATATACATCAATTCTAATTCCTTCCTTCGCGCCCTTGGCGGTATCCTGCGGGAAGCCGCTCCGCGTCTACCTTAAAAAACCATTTAATACCGCTAAACTTATCTAGAAGTACCACCAACAGTCATCATCCTTAACAAAGGCCAACTTAAATCCTTCTCAGAAATTTCAGTCACATCTAAAGGCCAATCAATGTTAAAAAACGGGTCATCATAGCGTAAACCTCTTTCATACCCAGGCGTGTAAAATTCACCCACTTGATATACAACTTCAGTCTCATCCGTCAGTGCTTGATAGCCATGAGCAAACATTTCTGGAACATACAAAGCACGGTGGTTTTCTGGAGTAAGTTCCACACCAATGTGTGATAAGAAGCTGGGAGATTCAGGACGCATATCAATAATTACGTCATAGATTGCGCCTTTAGTACAGCGAATTAACTTCGTTTCTGCGGCTGGTAGAACTTGATAGTGCATTCCCCGAATAGTGCCTTTTTTGTAGTTAAAAGACAGATTGCATTGGGCAACAGTTGACTTTAATCCGTGTGCTTCAAATTCTTGAGCGCAGAAAGACCGAGCAAAAAAACCACGGTGGTCTGGTTTTTCTTCTAAGTCAATAATGAATGCGTCTTTAAGTGCGGTTGCGGTGAAAATCATGTGATTCCTTTGAGATGAATGTTGAGTAAGAAAATTTTGTGCCAAAAATAAACAAACCGCAGAGGCACAGAGGACACAGAGATATGAGAGTTTGAGAGATATTTTATGTCAGTCGAGCAATGCCATTTCCTTCTCTTCCTCTGTGTTCTCTGCGTCTCTGTGGTTAATTGTTTTTAAGTTGAAACTTTAACTGCATCAGATGCAGGACGTAACTCTACTCTGGGATAAGTATCATCCCAGTATTGGGTACAGAGGTCTGGGCGTTCGGGGGGATTTGCGGTGTAACACAAGAACAGTGTTGACCTGTCTTCTGTGCGGACTGTGCCGTGATGCAAAGTATTTTTCGTATCTACAAGAATAACTGTACCTGCTAGACCTGAGCAAGATTTCCAAGCTAATTTGGGGATGACTGATTTTACTTGTTCATCATTGATACCCATATAACTTGATTTCCAAAGTTTGTAGTAAAGTTGAAAATAATTCCAACTAAAGAAAGGAGTTAAAGAGCGGGGAAGGTATTGAAAAGGGCCTGTTTTTTCTTCTACATCATTAAAGTAAATAATGATTTTGATAATGCGACGGTCTTCTGCATCGCTATGCCATAGCAGTGTCCCAAACTGATGTTTACTCTTGAAATCTTTGCGTAAATGTAAACCATGAAAAGCAATAGGAAGACCGATATAATTTTCAATGATGTTGAGTAGCCTTTTCTCTACACCCCAGGCATAAAATTCTGGTATACCTGTAACTGTATAAATTTGTGGCAAACGTTCATTTAGATGCTCATTGGTGGGATTTTCCATCTGAGATAATTGATGGTAAGCAGCTTTGAGCATTTCAGAGCTAGAGTTGAACCCTAAATCTGCTAGTGTTGTAACGCAAACACCATCTTTTTTGAGAGTATTAAGGATGTTGCGATCGCGTCCTTCTAATGCTGGCAATTTTCTGCTGTGCTTCCAACGAGCTAGGTAATATTCAATGTCAGACGAGAGTGTAGCTATTTTGTGTTTAATCGCGTTAAACATGGCGTAAATCCTTATCTTGTTGATATATATTTGTTAGTGGTTTATGGCTTATAGCTACGTACTTCTTCAGTAGAGATTTCGCTTGATTCTGCTAAACTGAATTCTTTAGAAATCATCACGTCAAAAGCACACAAGCTAACTAAAGCCAAAAATGGAACTACTGTTTTGATGGCTGACATAGGCCATCTTCTTAAAGCACCTAAAAAAACTTTCAAGTTGACTTCTTTCCCGTTCTGCAAAAGCATCCGCCGACAAAACAGCTTAGAATATCCACTCCGCTCTAATTTCAAAATCACTTCAGGGATATGTTTGTATTGCATTAATAGTGCAGATTTTGGTTCTTTCTGCCAATAACTCACACCAACAACACATTCTAAATAAGTCTCTTTAGTGACAATTACACTACCATTCGCAGCGCAATATCCGGCTAAATATGCTAAAGATATCCAGTTATTCTCAGCATCTTGCCAATTTTGGAGAGCGCGTTTTACTAAGTCAGTGCGATAGACTGTAGCAGTCAGAAAAATAACTGCACCGACACTTTTTGAAAAACAATGTTCAAATATGGCTTTACCATCACCCTTACCATCTTCACTATCAACGTCAAACCAGCGATTACCAACAATTGTTGGTGGATGCACTGGTTCACCAGTAATTTGGTTCCGACCAGAAAAATTTAGGAATAATAATGATAAATCTTCATGTTGTCTAAGTTTGCTAATTACATAAGCAATGGCTCTATCTTGAATTGGGTCATCATCGCCGATTGTCCAAACATATTTTGTTGTTGTAGACTTTAGGCAATACATAATATTTTTGACTACGCCTAAATTTTTAGAGTTTTTATTTGATTTAAATGTGATATTGCTAAGTATTTCTTGCCATTTTTTGATCACCTCCTGAGTATTATCCGTTGAACAATTATCAGAAATTACAATTTCACATTCATCTTCAAAACCTTTGATAGCTTGAGATAACCAAGTAAGTTGTTTATCTAGAAGCTGGGCACGATTGAATGTAGGAATAGCAATAGTCAGTAGTTTATTCATATTAAGCTCAACTCTGTAGTTAAAAGGCTACTAACAGCAGTTTATTAATTAACAAGCTGCTATCCAGATTATTTTTTTAGTTTGATAACAAAAGCTTTACATAACTACGCCTTTTAATTATTTTTACCTATTGTCTATGTTCATAATGACAACAATAAATAGTAACAAAAGGCGCTTTTTTGGTTATATTTAGTAATTACGACGCTATTAAAAGCCTATCCGGAATAGGAGACGGATAAATTTTTACTTCAGGAATAGGCACAACAAACTGTCCACCCCACTCAGCAATAAAGGCCATTTGTTCCATAATTTCTTCCTTGAGATTCCAAGGTAAAATTAGGACATAATCTGGTTTAGTTTCGCGGATTTTGTCTGGCTCAAAGATGGGAATATGAGTTCCAGGTAAAAATAAGTCTTGTTTGTAAGGATTACAATCAACTGTGTAATCGATAAAATCTTTCCCAATACCACAGTAATTAAGCAATGTGTTACCTTTAGCTGGTGCGCCATAACCAACAACGGATTTACCTTGTGCTTTGGTATTTATAAGGAAACTTAAAAGCTTATGCTTTGTTTGTTTGACTTTTTCGCCAAATGTAATATAAGTCTCTAGCTGATGTAGTCCAGCAGCAATTTCTTTTGCTTTTAGATGGCTAACTCGGTTACAGATACCAGGATTATCAGCATCATCATGTTTGGCATAAATTCTTAAAGAACCGCCGTGAGTTGGTAATTCTTCTACATCAAAAAGTTGCAAATTATGTGCTGCAAAAATCTTTTCGATAGAGAGAAATGAGAAGTAAGAAAAATGCTCGTGATAAATAGTATCAAACTGGTTTTGTTGAATCAGTTGCAAAATGTGAGGAAACTCCATCGTCAAAATACCATTCGGTTTGAGGATAAGTTTCATCCCAGCAATGAAATCATTTAAATCTGGTACATGAGCTAAAACATTGTTGCCTATCAAAAGATCGGCTAGTTTTCCTTGTATCACAAGTTCTTTGGCAGTTTCAACCCCAAAAAACTTGTTGATACTAGGAATGCCTCTATCTTGAGCTATCTTGGCTATATTTGCTGCTGGTTCTATTCCTAAAACTGGGATTCCCTTTTCTACAAAATATTGCAGTAAGTAGCCATCATTACTAGCAATTTCAATAACTTGATTATGATCATTAAAGCCAAATTTTTCTACCATCATATCGGTGTAAGCTTTGACGTGTTTTAGCCAACTTACTGAGTAGGAAGAAAAATAAGCATAGTTACTGAAAATATGATCGGGAGTTTCAAATTGTTCTAATTGAACTAAGAGGGTGTCTTCGGAGACATAAGCATGAAGAGGATAAAATTTTTCGGCATGATTTAGCTGTTCTGCTGTCAGATAAGCATTAGCTAAAGGTGACATTCCTAAATCAATAAAGGTTTGGTGCAGAGGTTGACCACTGAAACGACATTTTGCGTTTGCCATAATTTTCAACTCACTGATTACAAATTTTTTAATGGATGAAATAAGTCCGAATCAAATATTGTTGATTCGGAAGCTTAGATTATTTATTCATTGCTCCTAGGCAACTATTTCTACTTTTTATTCCAGAAGAAATCTTTGTCAATTTGCTCGGTACGAATTAGATACTCTAGCTGTTTTAAGCGAGTAAATCCTCTAAACAAGAAAGTATCTTCAGCCATATCTATTTGACTGAATAAATCAAATAGCTGCTGGGCACCTAGTCGGGCATTCCAATCACACTTAAATCCGGGAAGAATTGTGTTGATTTTCTCGAAGGATACCCGATAGCTGCGGTTATCTGAGCCGTTATCACCAAAGGACAATTTACAATCTGGGAAAATATCAGCAATAATTTCCGCAATTTCTTTAACGCGATAGTTGTTTGCTGTATCTCCAACGTTGAAGATTTGGTTATGTACAATGTCTCGTGGTGCTTCTAAAGCACAGACTATTGCTTTGCAAATATCCAGTGCGTGGACTAATGGCCGCCAGGGTGTACCATCACTGGTCATTTTGATTTGTTTGCTAGTCCATGCCAACCCTGCTAAGTTGTTTAAAACAATATCAAAGCGCATCCTGGGTGAAGCACCAAAGGCTGTGGCATTCCGCATAAAGGTGGGAGAGAAGTCATCGTCAGCGAGTGGTCTGACATCCCTTTCTACAAGAGTTTTGCACTCTGCATAAGCTGTTTGGGGATTAATCGGGGATTCTTCTGTAACATCACCTGCGGTAGCAACACCGTAGACGCTGCACGAAGACATATATACAAAGCGGCGCACACCCATAGCTTTCGCTAGGCTAGCGAGACGAACTGAACCGACATGATTAATTTCGTAAGTAATATTCGGTGCTAATTGTCCGGCTGGGTCGTTGGAGAGTTCCGCCATGTGAACTATTGCTTCAACGCCTTCCAAATCATCGGGGGTAATGTTGCGGATATCTTTGTTAAGGGTTTTAGGTGTAACCCCATTAGCGTTGTATAGCCAACCAACTTTATAGAAACCAGTATCTAGACCGATAACTTCATGTCCGCGTTCAATTAACAGAGACGGTAATAATGAACCAAGGTAGCCTTCTGTTCCAGTTACTAATATTTTCATTGTGGTTAACGCCTTTGTATTGATGAGTTAAATTCTTCGTTTAGTAGGGAGGCAAAGATGTGCGCCCTACAGCGTGTTGCATCCTGAAGGGAACGGCTATATTTTTCGTTTGTACGTAAATAACTCGACCTAAGAGGAGAGAGGCTTTGAATTTTACTCCCCAACGCCTAGTAGGGAAGGGGTTAGCGGTTAGGTCGTTAGACTCAGCCTAGAAGCGCTATATATAAATCGGCTAAGAGTCATTACGTAGTTAAGCTAATCGGCATTTAACTTGCATCATCAGGGCGGGCAAGATACCCGCCCCACAAGATAGATATTGATAAAATTTTAATCTGCAAATTAAATGTGTTTTAGCTTACTAAAACCTTTTACAGGCTTACTCGTTGGGTAGCAGCACTTTATAGCGGTTCTTAATTGATGCACTAAACTTTTTCTTGTGGGATAAGTATATTGCTCATGTCTTGTATTTCCCAGCGAGCAAGATGCTCACCCCACAATATTCATCCCTTAATTCAGCAGCACCGGAAGTAACTATGATATCTATGCAGTTACTACATTATTTAGATGCGAGGGTTGGGGAATTTCTGCCACAAGCGCTTTGCCGATTTCTAGAGAAGATGTAGCGGCTGGAGAAGGAGCATTGCAAACATGGATGGAGTTTTGACCGGAAACAATCAAAAAGTCGTCTACAAGCTTGCCATCGTTCATCAAGGCTTGAGCGCGGACTCCTGCATGGGTGGGAACTAAGTCTTCTGCTTGGACTTCGGGAATTAGTTTTTGCAAACTTCTGGTGAAGGCTGCTTTACTAAAAGAACGAATGATTTCTTGAATGCCTTCATCAGCGTGTTTGGCTGCCAATTTCCAGAAGCCGGGATAGGTGATGACCTCAAGAAAATCTCGTAAGTCGAAGTCGGTTTTTTTGTAGCCTTCACGTTTGAGCGACAGAACCGCGTTTGGCCCTGCATGGACGCTACCATCTATCATCCGGGTAAAGTGGACACCCAGGAAGGGAAAATCTGGATTGGGAACTGGATAAATTAGTGTCTTAACCAGATGGCGTTTTTCTGGGGTCAGTTCGTAGTATTCTCCCCGGAATGGGACGATTTTGGCTTGGGGTTCAACTTTACCTAATCTGGCGGTGCGATCGCTATGCAATCCCGTACAATTAATTACAAAGCGGGTTGCAAAGTTACCTTTGTTTGTTTCCAGTACCTGATTTTGACCACTTGGGGAGATTTTCAGAACTTTTGTATTGAGATGTAAATCTCCACCCTGCTGTTGAATTAGCTGGGCATATTTTAAACAAACTTGCTTGTAATTAACAATACCAGTTGATAATACCCGAAGCCCGCCTACACATTTTACGTGAGGTTCAATTTCCCTGACTTCTTCGGGGCTGATTCTCTTGACTTCTATGCCATTGTCTAAGCCGCGTTGGTAGAGATTTTCTAGACGTGGTAGCTCTTGTTCTTCAGTGGCAACAATCACTTTACCACAAACTTCATGCTCAATTCCATGCTCTTGGCAAAATTCTACCATAGAGCGGGAACCATCACGACAAAATTTAGCTTTGAAACTCCCTGGCTTGTAGTAAATACCAGAATGAATTACCCCGCTATTATTGCCGGTTTGGTGAAATGCCCATTGACTCTCTTTCTCTAGTACTAAAATACGCGCATTGGGATAGCGTTTTCCTAAAGCTAGGGCTGTAGAGAGTCCAACTATTCCCCCACCTATAATCGCAAAATCATACATTAGTATTATCGCACTTAAAATTACAAAAAAGCTATGAATAAGAAGTTAGGAGTTATCAGTGAAGAGTTAGGAGTTAAGTGCAATTAATAATTTATAACTCATAACTCCTAACTCTCTTTCTACCATACCTTCCAAGGAGCTTGATTGTTTTTCCATAGCCCTTCGAGATAGTTTTTATCGCGTAAAGTATCCATTGGTTGCCAAAAACCATCATGCTTAAAAGCGGATAGCTGTTCCATGTCAGCTAGCTTTTCTAATGGCTCTTGCTCCCATACTGTAGAGTCATCAGCAATCAAATTGATTACTTCTGGTTCTAACACAAAATAACCGCCATTAATCCAAGCTCCATCACCTTCAGGTTTTTCCCGAAAGCTGGTAATCTTAGTTTGCTCATATCCCAAGGAAATGGCTCCAAAGCGTCCGGCTGGTTGAACGGCTGTGAGGGTTCCTAATGTATTTTGTTGTTTGTGAAACTTCACTAGCTCGGTGATATTAATATTACTTACACCATCACCATAAGTAAAGCAAAAAGTTTCATTACCAAGATGTTCGCTGATTCGCTTTAAGCGTCCGCCTGTCATGGTATTATCACCCGTATTTACTAAGGTGACACGCCAGGGTTCAGCATAACCAGAATGCACGTTCATCTGGTTAAATCGCATATCAAAGGTAACATCTGACATGTGCAAGAAGTAGTTAGCAAAATACTCCTTAATTATGTAACCTTTGTAACCGCAACAAATGATGAAGTCATTAATGCCGTGGGCGGAGTAAGTCTTCATTATGTGCCAGAGAATTGGCTTACCACCAATCTCAACCATCGGCTTGGGTCTGATACTAGTTTCTTCACTCAGACGTGTACCAAGTCCTCCAGCCAAAATCACCGCTTTCATGCAATTACCTCAGAGATTTGTAGGGATATTATTATTTGACTTTTTTGACATGAAGAGGATGCACTTAGATAGAGAAAAATTGATTTCTAATTTGTTTTTCTCCGTAAACAATTTAACTGTAATTTCCCCCAAAATTATAAAGGAAAGATAAATTAACATCTTTTCTATATAAAAGCTCTATGAATATCTATAAATATGAAAATAAAGTACTTAGTTAAATAAAAATATCACCAATAAAATAACTAGGATTAGCTTGTGCTAACCCTAGTCAGACTTGGTAATATGCAAGTAATAAAACTTACTTATTTTCAGTTAGTTTTTTCTATGTTAGTTGAGGTTTGAAATAAAGGATCGCATTTGTTTTCTACAACGACACATAAGTTACTGAGTGCTTGCTGATAATTATCCATATCATCTTGCTCAAGAAACATTTTGGCAGATGCCTGTACATCTTCGATCGCTTTGGTTTGGTTATTGTTAGATTCACTACCACCATATTGTGCTAGCTCATAACGAACCATACCTCGTTTGAGATATGCTTTTGCTAGTTTGGGGCTAATTGCTAATGCTTCGTTAAGATCGGCGATCGCTAGTTTATACTGTTGCTCATAATTGCTGCTATATTGAGCAATTTGATAATAGACAACACCTCGCTGAAAGTAAGCTTCTGCCTTTGATACATTCAGTTTTATCGCCTGAGTAAAATCTGTGATTGCTTTTTTGTAATCTTGTTGAGATTCACCGCTATATTTAGCCATTTGGGTGCGGACAATTCCCCGTCTGATATGAGCTTCAACTTCGTTATTATCCAGACCAATAGCTCGATTATAGTCTGCGATCGCTAGGTTATATTCTGTATCAGGATCGTTGCTATATTCGGCGAGCATATAGCGGGCATTGCCCCGATTCACCAGAGCTTTGATTTGATTGGGATTAATTTTGAGAGCTTGGCTATAATCCGTGACTGCTCCTTCGTAGTCTTTCAGGTTATAGCGGGCATTGCCACGATTTACAATTGCTCTAGCATATGTCGGTTCTTGTGCAATTGCTTCGCTAAAACTGGCAATTGCTTTTTCATAGTCTCGACCATTGTAAGCAATATAACCCTGCTGATAGTAATCAGCGAAGCTAAGTTTGTTAACTGCCTGGCGAGACTTCAATGTTTGTTGAGTGTAAGCATTTTGGGAAACCAACGGCTGAGTAAATTTAATCATTACGTCCGCATATCCCAATAAACCAAAACCCATCAGGCAACAAATAATTGGGTACAATTTTGACTTTTTGGAACGTTTATGAAGTGAACCGCTTGGGGTCATTACTGGTTGCCAGTAATTAACTAAGTGCGGTGACATACTTCGTTGGGGAAAATGCGGTGTCTGGGTGTAGCGCTTTTTCGCTTTAATTCGCGGTTGGAGATGTTCTCTAGCTTCTATAGCTCGATGTGATGGGAAGGGGTCGCGTCCGCCTAATCGCACGGTACGTTCACACCACGGACAACTACGCATGTGGTTGTTGTAGCGATGCTGAGGATTTGTAGTGCAGGTAATTAGGGAATCTTCAGCTTCAGCGATTGCTGAGAGCCAAGTCTGGGCGCAGGGGCGCAATTGGGGGTTGTTGTGACCATCTTCAAAACAACGGACGAATAATTCTTGTAAGCTGGGATGAAGAATTTCCCAAGGGGGTGCAATGGGGGTAGGTAGGTAGGGTACGTACCGTTTTTGGCTGTAAGTAAAATGACCCGATGCAATGCGGGCTTCGTAGGGTGGTGGCTCAATAGCGCCTTGAAAAATCCCCGAAAATGGGTGAGTGCCTTCCATTAAGAGTTGGAACACCAGCACTGCTAACCCAAATAAATCGTGAGAAATTTCGCGATCGTGCTGGGCAAAAGTTTTATTCTGTAGTTCTGGTGGAGTAAACTCTGGTTTCCCGACTGGGCAGCGATAAACAACATTGCTGTTGGGGTCGAGTACTTGGAAAGAGTCTGTATCTATCAAAGTCACTAGTGCGGTGTCACTGACGAGGATATTTGACTCGTTTACATCACCTATACAATATCCACTAGCGTGCAAAGCAGCAATTGCTGCCGCCAAGTTACGAGCCGTGCGGAGCAGGTACTGATAGTTGAATAGAGGACAGTGTTGGCGACGGGTTCTGGGGTTGTAAAAGTCGATGATTGGACGCATCCCCTCAATCCGTGGCATCAAAAAGCCCAGGATGGGATTTTTGCCATCTGCTGCCCGTAATAAATCCTCTGGCCAAGCGATAGAGATATGCCCCAAACTAGCCGTAGGGTTTTCTGGCGGGTTGGCAAGCATTGCTTGGAGTTTATCAGCATGGGCTGTAGTTGGCTTGTGGTAAATCTTTGCCACCAAGTTGTTATCGGATGGCACTGCATAAACACAAGCTTCACCGCCACGCCCCAAACTGACATTGAGGCTGAGGATTTCTTTTCTACTAGGGGAACAACGTAGTACCTGCATAATGAAATTACCGCTAACGGAAGTTATTTAAGATGTGAAACCTGTAAATTGATTGCTCATGAGTCGTTGAATGCAGCTATAATGAGTGTCAAATCATCATCAGTGCGTTGTGTAATTCGGTCTGAGCGTAAAAACTTTACTAACTGCTCTTTTGCTTCTGTCTTATCCTCAGTGTTGGCTACAAATTCAAATAGCGGAAAAAAGAAAGGTTTGTGAGGTTCACCAACAACCATATTCAAAGCCAGCATTTGTAATCCGTCTGTGATAATACCAACATTAACTATCTCTGTACGCCATAATCTCATCTGCGCTGTATCTAAGGCCGTAGGTGAAGTTAAAAACGTGGTTTCGTTAATATATTCGCCGCTATCAGGTATAGTCAGCGCCAAAAGGTTGCCCGTGCTATCTTTTGCCACAGCTAAACCATCACCTATTTGCACTACAGCTACAACTTCTGGTGTGGCAACCATCATAATTAAGGTAGTTGCTAAGTCTTGAAGCTGTTTGTCACAAGTAGCCGCTTCAGCCTCAACAGCTTTTTTGGCGGCTAGTATGGCATCATTTAAGAGCGATCGCACATAAGCATCATCACTCAAAAGTTTTCGGGTGATTCCTTGGCTGGAAATGCTTTCTATTACTGTTTCTACAGCAATCATCGCTCCCACTTTCCCAAGGCTAGCAGAACCCGCCCCATCTGCTGCGGCCGCCACTAAAACGTTATCTGACAATATTTGCCAGTGATGAGCATCCTGACATAACTGCTTATTTTTTAAGTGACTTGTACCACATACAGATGCAGCTACAATCCGCCATTGAGCAATCTGTTTTGATATGTTCATAGATTTTTTTCAACAGCTAGCTGCGTAAACATCAAGCTGCGATTTTAATTAAACAGTCCCCCAACCAATGGGCGGTAGTGCTACCTGTTCGTCCACTTGCGAATGAGAAACAGCTGACATACTAGTTGATAGCCAGACGAACATCTCAATGAAATTTAATCCTTTGAGCTTCAAAGGTGTACGCACAGTTATTTTATTTAAACGCATCATATTCGCATTTTCGACACCTACTGTAAAAAATGCTACGCGCTTATTTGCTTCATCTCCCTGTAAGCGCTGGGATGCTTGCTCTACCACATTCTCTAACTCGCCTTGTGGTTCACCATCAGTAATCATGAATACCCAAGGACGATAGTAAGCAATCCCATTGGTACGATACTGAGATTTCCGCTCTTGAATTATGTCCAAAGCTTTATGAATTCCGGCACCCATTGTAGTCAACCCTTGTGCTGTTAAAATAGGCGGATTGAATTGATCGGCAGTCACAAAGTCTTGTACTACATTGACATTACTATCAAAAGTCACGATCGCCACTTCCACCCGTCTGGCAGCTAAGGAATTTTTGACTAATTCATCCTTTAGACTGAGTAAACCTTGATTCAAAGCCTCAATGGGATCTCCTTGCATCGAGCCAGATGTGTCTAGTAAAAGTACACAAGGACAGCGTGGTTCTGGGTTCTCAGCAAATTCTACGACTTCATCAAGTCTTAACGTATCGTGCATAACTTTTTGTGTTATGTTAAAGTTCAAAGCTTTATTTCCCTTTTGTCAGAGTATATAATTTCAATGGCCGAAGTGACTACAGAATATAGTATCTAGTGGTAGATTCTCTAATCTTTATTAAACAAATTATTTTCATGAAGTTCTCAATATATTTAAGAAGAACTTGAGTACAGTTTAGTTTAGCAAAAAATAGTATATCAAAACCCAGCCTTACCTGTTGTAATGGATCTACCAAAAATTTATATCCATTAAACCTACAGTACAATAAATACGTAGACTTTCCCAGATAAGTTTTTAAAGATTTTATGTAGAACAATTCTTCCTTTACACAAACATTATTAACCATAATTAAGATCCTTAACTCTATAAGTATACTAGTGCAAATGCATGAGCTTGGAATCAAATTTGCCTGCTTTCTGTGAGTGGGCAGAAATAAACATCGTTGTTAAGGTCTTAAGTAAAGAGTTCTTGGGAGTGGTTAAAATCCAGTATTAACCAACATCTTCTGATAGTCTAGCTATGACAAATGTTTATCTTTATCCATACCCACGTAGTTATTCTTTGAGATAAGTTAAGTTAAAAGTGCTAAATGTAACAAATGAGTTGTAAAACTTATAATGTTTAAAACATATACATGTTTTAAAAGGAATAACTTGTGCGTAGATAAATATTACAAAGAAGAGGATACTTCATCGCTGATATTTTAAATCTACAAATGTTGGGTTGTTGATTCCGCAAAAAAAACTTGGAAAATATGAATAACTCAGGTACATTTACCAAACTACGTCCTCTAAGTTTGTTAAGACAGTTATCCAATTGCTCCGATAGTACTTATTTACAAGCATTAAGTAACTCAGTTTGTTGGTCGATTTACTTAGAACAAGGAAAAATAACTTACGCTACCCATTCAGTTGAACCTTTTGATAGACTAGAACGCCATTTGCGCCGCCTCGGCCACCAAATCCCTTTGCTTACTAGCGAGGTTCGCGTTCAAGTCCGTCTGATGTTTGAATCTGACTCCCACACTCTGTTAATCGAAGATGGCAGCAATTCCAAAAGCCATCCTCCTGAATATCAGGCAATATCCTGGCTTGTTAGTCAACAATATCTACATTCTACACAAGCAGCAGTCGTGATTCAAGAATTAGTTAAAGAGGTGATTGAATCATTTTTGCTCATCAAAGAAGGTACTTATGAATTAACAGAGCCTATTGATAGAATGCCAAGAATTTGTCGCCTAGATGTCGAAAAAATTCTAGAACGTTGTCAAGCAAGATTAGAGAATTGGCAGGCTTTTGTTCCGCAAATTTCTTCTCCATACCAACGTCCATATTTGTTGATGAACAGCAAAATTGAGGAAAAAGATTTACCAAAACTTCAGCCAGATTTAACTGATTGGATGAAGGGTTTTAGCCTGTCTCATCTGGCGACAATTTTGAATCAAGATGAAATCCAATTAGCTCGCAATTTATACCCTTACATACTTAAGGGTGCGATCGTCTTGCATGAACCCGATCCACCTTATGATAAATTACCGAAGATATTTGAAGAGCGATTGCTTTTAGCAAAATTAATTACGGATATACCTGATACCAAACAAGAGCTAAATACTAGAGTCAACCCTTACCCAGATATTTCTGAGGAGAATATAGCTGCTGTTCCACATTTACCACAAATTTCTGAACCTCCAAAAGAAAATTTTCAGGAACCAACAATATCAAATAACATAAATCCGGTTTCCCAAAGAGTAACGACTGCTACTATCACGGCACAAAAAGTTCACAAAATCGTTTCTGTTGATGATAGCCCTACAATCCTTAAAGAAATTAGTTATTTCTTAGAAAATGAAAATTTTTCTGTAGTAACGATTAACGATCCAGTAAAAGCAGTTTTGTCAATTATAAGGCATAAACCAGACTTAATTCTGTTGGATTTAAATATGCTAGGAATCGATGGTTATGAATTGTGTCGAATTATACGAAATAATTCAATATTTCAAAAAACTCCTATCATCTTTGTTACTGGGAGTAAAGGAATTGTAGACAAAGTAAAAGCGAAATTGGTAGGCGCATCTGGATATCTAACTAAACCGTTTACCCGCGCCGAATTACTGAAAATAATCTTTATGCATTTGACTTAAATTAACTACAAAACCTTTCGTAATTCGTAATTAGAAGAATTTGCACATGGCTACTAATCTAGAAATTGACGGAAACTTAATTAAAGAGAGCTTCTCGAACTTGGTGGTCATCCAACTAAGGATGCGGTTGTTGATGAGGCATTACGAGAGTATGTGCAGCGTCGAAAGCAACTGAAAATTTTGGAGCTATTTGACACGATTGAATATGAGGATGATTATGACTACAAGCAACAGCGCCGCAGTCGATGAAAGTCATTATATTTATTATCTGATTCCGAAATCACCAGAAAATAATGGCACATCATAAAGTTTAAATATCTGGTCTATAGAAATCAGCGTTAAACCTTCTACTAAAGCTTGAGAAATTAGCATTCGGTCAAACGGATCTTTATGATGTAGAGGTAAAGTATTTAAATTTAGAACATGGGCAGGGATAACTGACAAAAAAGATATCCCATTTTTATTTTGGCTGTCGTAAATGTCTTCTAACGATTGACTAAGCGTAAGCTTACCTAGCTGACTCTTAATTTGTATTTCCCACAAACTAACAATACTGACATATAGTTTTGTGTCCGTTCGTTGTAGCAAACTTAAAATATTTTGTGATAACTTCTCAGGCTCACTGTCCCACCAAATAAAAATATGAGTATCTAATAAAACCTTCATAATCCCCAAAAAGAATCTGGTAAAGGATCATCAAAATCATCACTCATTACCATAGAGCCACGATTTAAACCCGCTTTGGGAACTACAGGCTGTTCTTGGGGTTGAGACAAAGGCAAAACCCTTGCCCAAGGGACACCTTGCCGAGTTAGCGTCACTTCAACATTATTTTGGATATCTGACAATAAATCAGCTAAATTATCCGATAAGTCAGCAATATCGAAAGTTTTTGATGACATTTTTATTTATGCCCTACTCATTACCAGCATTATATAGGAGTCCTAAATCAATTGCTCAGAGCAAAAAACTGGGCTTGTTGATAACAGAGAAAAAACAAGCCCATGTATTTAATTAGTCAAGTATTAGGGATTACCAATTTTGGGTGGATAAGGGCAAAGCTGTCACCTGGGGCACAGTAAGTCTCAAAGTATTGCTCTACATCGTTTTTAGCTATCGATTGTCTGCAAACCCGTGTCTTTAATAAAGGGTTTTGCTCATAATGCAAGTATTTTCTTTAACAACGCACCTTCAACAATTCAAGGTGCGTTAGCCTAATAGCACACATCCTAGAAAATTTCAGGATTTGGGATTATTATTTATATATATCGATATCTTCTAGCAGTTTTAAATTGCAAATACTTTCTGGCAAGGAATCTAAAAAATTTTCACAAGCATCTTATATATCGAATATTTTGTAACATACCAATGCTTTCTGGTAAATATTTTAAAGCTTTTCTACTTATATTCAGCTGTTGAAGACTTTCCAATTTACCAATACTTTCTGGCAAAGATATTAATTTGTCATTTTCTTGAAGATAAAGAGTTTTTAATTTTTTCAAATTACCAATGGTATCGGGTAATTGGTGCAATTTCCAATTGCTACTAATTTCTAAGGATTCTAGGTTATCGAGATTACCAATTGTATCAGGCAATAATTTTAGCCCGGTTTGGTGAATTTTAAGGTAGGTCAAAGATTTAAGTTGTCCAATAGTATCGGGAAGTTTATCAAAACAATCAAGACTACCCATACAACCCCTAATTTGTAGTTTCTTAAGATATTTCAACTTGCCGATAGTTTCTGGTAGTTCTTTAAGTCTCCAACAATCACAAATATCTAGATCGCTTAAACTTCTAAGATTGCCGATACTTTCAGGTAGATACTCAAGTTCACGATAATCATAAATCTGAAGTTCTGTCAAACTACCATACTTTCTATCGTTTTCAATAATTTGCTCAAGTTCTTTTAGACTGTGAAAAGAACTCATAAAAATTCTCCGTAGATATAGGTGGAACAAAGTGACTTGTATTCACAAGCCATATAATTTTTTAATCTAGAAGTGCCGCAGCTTACTAGAGCCGATCGCAAAAAATGTAAAGATAAAGCAAAAAAGCGATATTGTTCTGCCAGTCTAACGTAGTAGGATTGTTCAAGTGAAAGGGTACGCCTAGCGGCATGAGTAGCCATCGATCGCTTCTTGCACCCTAAAATGAGAACAAAAGACGATTCCTAAAACAAGCACACTCCATGCGTATTTCTCTAAATTGGCTGCGCGAACTAGTAGAGATAAAACTTAGTCCAGAAGAATTAGCCGAAACTCTGACAATGGCAGGGTTTGAGGTAGAAGATATTGAAGATCGCCGCACTTGGGCAAATGGCGTGGTTGTAGGGAAAGTGCTTGAGCGTCAACCCCACCCCAACGCCGATAAATTAAGTGTTTGCCAAGTCGATATCGGTGCTGGTGAAACTTTAAATATTGTCTGTGGCGCTGCCAATGTGAAGGCAGATATATATGTGCCGGTAGCAACTACGGGTACTTACTTACCCAATATCGATTTAAAAATTAAACCTGCAAAACTCCGTGGTGTCCCTTCTCAGGGGATGATTTGTTCTTTAAAGGAACTCGGTTTGCCCACCGATGTAGACGGAATTCATATTTTTACCCAGGAAAATTTACCATTGGGTAGTGATGTGCGTCCGTTGTTGGGTTTAGATGATGTAATTTTAGACTTGACTGCAACTGCTAATCGCGCTGATGCTTTGAGTATGGTAGGCGTAGCACGCGAAGTAGCAGCTTTAACTGGTGGGAAGTTGAGCATTCCTGAACCTGGTGAAGTTTCTATTACCAAAAGTGCTGCAAACTTAGCTTTAAAAATTGCCGATACCCAAGCTTGTCCTGCATACATCGGTACGGTAATTGAACAGGTAAAAATTGCTCCATCTCCCGAATGGTTGCAACAGCGTTTGCGGGCGGCTGGGGTACGTCCCATCAGTAATGTGGTGGATATTACTAACTACGTTTTGTTGGAGTGGGGACAACCATTACACGCCTTTGATTGCGATCGCTTAAAATCAGTTGCAGGTAGCGAAAATTTAACCATCGGTGTCCGCTTTGTCAATAATGGAGAATCCCTCAAAACCCTAGATGGACAAACTCGCAGCCTCTCAACCCAAAATTTGTTAATTACCGCTAACGACAAACCCGTTGCACTAGCGGGAGTCATGGGTGGAGAAGAAACGGAAGTCCATGAAGGGACTCAAAGCCTAGTTTTAGAAGCAGCTTTATTTGATTCCGTAGCAATTCGCCGTTCTTCCCGCAGTGCAGGCTTAAGAAGTGAGGCTTCTGGCAGATATGAACGGGGAGTTAATAGCGCTGAGTTGGAAATAGCTAATCGCCGCGCCTTATCCTTAATTAGCGAATTGGCTAGTGGAATTCTTGTCCAGCAGGAAATTGCCGACACCCGCCCCGATCCTTCTACCTGGAGTCGTTCTATTGCACTGCGTTTAGACCGAGTTAATCAGATATTAGGCCCAATCGATTTAGGAGAGGACACAGGTGAACTCCAAGGACAAGATGTTGAGCGCATCCTAACTGCTTTGGGATGTAAGTTGACTGCTTCAGGTGAAGATAGCAACAGTCAACCTACATGGTCAGTTTCCGTCCCACCCTATCGTTACCGCGACTTAGAGCGAGAAATCGATTTAATTGAAGAAATCGCCCGTCTCTATGGTTACAACAGGTTCTGTGATACTTTACCAGAAACAACCGAAGGTGGTTATCTGTCTTTAGATGAGGAACTGATTCGCAAGTTACGAGCTTTCCTCCGGGCTGAAGGGTTGACAGAATTAATTCACTATTCTTTAGTCAAACCAGGAGAAGACAGACAAATAGTACTGTCAAACCCCTTATTTGCGGAATATTCAGCGTTACGAAACGATTTGTTATCTGGGTTGATTGATGCCTTTCAATACAATTTAGAGCAGGGTAATGGGGCGTTGAACGGCTTTGAAATCGGAAAAATTTTCTGGCGAGAAGAAGACGGTTTGCAAGAAACAGAAGCCTTGGCTGGGATTATCGGAGGCGATCGCACCGTTGGCAAATGGTCAAAAAGTGGACGCGAAGAACCCATCACCTGGTTTGAAGCCAAAGGCATTTTAGAAAGTGTATTTCGGCAACTTGCCTTGCAGGTAGAATTTCAACCCGATCGCCGCGACGATCGCTTACATCCAGGACGCACCGCTTCTCTGTGGATTCGGGGTAACAGGCTGGGTATTTTTGGCCAACTCCATCCCCAACTGCGACGAGAAAAAGGTTTACCAGATTCCGTTTATGTTTTCCAGTTGGATCTAGATGTGCTTTTAGAATCTCTAGGGCAAGATGAAATTCTTGTGCCAATATTCCAGCCCTATTCTACCTATCCAGCTAGCGATCGCGACATCGCCTTTTTCGCACCCGTGAAAATCTCAGTTGCCGAAATTCAAAAAGTAATTACCAAAGCGGGTAAAGATTTACTCGAATCGGTGGAATTATTTGATGAATATCGCGGCGAAAATGTCCCCGAAGGGCAGAGGAGTCTAGCATTTCGTCTAGTTTATCGGGCTAGCGATCGCACTCTGACTGAGGCAGAAGTTGAACCAGTACACAATAAAGTCCGCGAAGCCTTGGTGGAAAAATTCGGCGTTAACCTGAGAAGTTAGAAGTTACGAGTTTTTTGGTCTAGTTCCCAGGTTGAACCTGGGAATACTCTACTTGAATCTGTCGTATTAGCTTTGGAATTAGAACCAAACATACCCAGGGATTTCTAAGATCCTGTTGGGAATTGGGGATGGTTATTATTTTTGTCCCCTTATCCCCTTCTCCCGTTATCCCTACTCTCTAATAATTATCTCCCCAAGACTTCAATATGTACTGGTGCAACGCCACTGCCCATCATTCCTAAAATTCGAGCCGCACCAGCAGATACGTCAATGACTCGACCCCGAATGTATGGGCCTCGGTCATTAATTCGCAGCACTACAGAACGACCGTTGCGGGTGTTGGTTACACGCACTTGCGTACCAAAGGGTAAGCTACGATGGGCGGCAGTCATTGCTTCTGGGTTGAATCTCTGTCCGCTAGCAGTCCGATTACCAGAACCATCATAGCCGTAATAAGAAGCCATGCCTCTCAAGGTGGCTCGAACGACTCCGACGGCAATCTCTTGGGGTAGCTTTGGTATCGATATTAGTTGACGCACTGGTAAATTAGCAATTTCTTTTAGGGGAGATGCATTACCTAAAAGTCTCCGCAGGCGATTAGTTGCTTGCAATGCATCTTCCGCTAGATTATTGGTGGGATTGGTTTGTGCTAGTCGCGTACTTTCGTTGATTTCGACCAATTCTTCGCCATTAATTTTGATTACATAGCGATCGCCATTTTGCTGGAGGGGAGCGCTTTTATTTTGCGCTTGATTGGCTGTAGATTTTTCCCCTGCTTTCCAACTGACCGTAATCTTACTCCCGTCCACATTTTCCCGATTCAACTGGTTGATCTTAGCTGCTATTACACCAGCTATCTGAACCGGATCGTTGTCTTCGGAGTTAATCTGGTTACTTACATTTGTTAAGTTTCCAGTATTCAATGCATTTGATGAATTGCTAGCAATAAGGGCGTACGATTGTACGCCCTCTGTATTTCCAATTGCACCAACTTTTTTAGATTCAAAATTTGTATTTGATACAGAACTCAAAAAAGTGAGAACAGGTATATTTCGGATAAAAAGGGTTGCCGCCTTACGTCCTCTAATCTCATGAGGATGAATTTCTGTAATCACAGCATCCAAGGTTTGTCTCCCTGCTCTAGATTGGTACTCTCCCACCTTCACCACATTAGGGGCAGGTGATTTTTGGGATGCTAGCGCATTTCCCTTGGTGGTTTGAGTACAACCGACTGAAGGTATGCCCAAAGCAGCCATAGACAGGGCAACAATAATCCACAAATGTCTTTGATTCATGCGTCCGTTTTTTAAAGCGACTGTAGAATTTAAGTTTCATAATTCGCGGGATTTTTCACTCGCAAAAGTGATTTCCCTTCTAACAAACTCGAATTCGTTCCGTTTTCACTTTGTTTTTTATAACTGCAACAGATTAACACGAACGTTTTGGCTTGGGGATCAGGGTTTTAGCGTAATTATCGACTGCTTAATTAAATTAAAGTTCCAAATTTAAGCGTGAAACCTTTCTCAAAAGCGGACTTTGGCTATGTAACGCTTTTTTATGCTACTCCAAAATTTCTTAAAAAAACTTTACGTTTATTGCACGCCAAAGTGACGATACCCTATTGACTTATGTTCTAAAGGCTCACTACTATTCGTGTATTATAGATAACATGTATTTTTACTATTTCCTATAAGGAAGATAATATAACTTTAATAAAATGGCATCAGCATAAATACTTAAAATAGTTTATTTAATTAAATATTTAGATTTCCCTGTAAATAAGTCATGACATGAGTTACATCTCAGATAATTATGCAAATCAGTTGAAGTTTAACTTATTTTCTCTACTTAGATTAATGATGACTTTTATCCCCCATAACTCGACGTATATAGGTGATAAACATCACTTACTATTACCGTATTACTGAGTATAAAATAAAGAAAAATACTCAACTTAAGATTTTTTGTGATTAACGATGAAAAAATTAGGAAATCTTGGCGATCGCCGATAAATAGTATTAACAAGCACAGTGAATATTTAGAGACCTAAGTAATTGCTCAAGGATGATTTTTTACAGCAAGCTGTCTTTTCCAAAATCTTGCTAATTGTAGGGAGGTACAGATGCAACCTACTATATATAGTGAGTATTTTGGGGAATGCTACCAACCTGATGACAAGCCAAGTAAATCAAAGAGATTTAGAAATAGATTCATCGCCATTATTAGCTGTTCTTAAGGAATTGCATTCTCAGTACAAGTTACTGCAAGAGGGTGCAGTAGCTAAATATATTCCAGAACTGGCGAAGGCAAACCCTGATTTATTCAGTATTTGCATTGTCACAGTGGATGGTCAGATTTACAAAGTTGGAGACTATGACCAACTTTTTACCATTCAGTCGATTTCTAAAGTCTTTGCTTATGGACTTGCTTTAGAAGATCATGGACTTGATTACGTTTTAACTAGAGTTGGCGTGGAACCAACGGGGGATGCATTCAACGCGATTGTTTTAGATGAGCAATCGAAGCGCCCTTATAATCCAATGGTAAACGCTGGTGCAATCGCAACCACCAGCTTAATTAAAGGTTCCGACCCAACGGAACGTCTTAACCGAACACTGGAGATGTTCAAGCGATATATTGGCCGGGATGTGTTCGTTGACATTTCAGTTTTTACCTCAGAACGCAGTACCGGACATCGCAACCGCGCAATGGCGCATCTGATGCTCAACTTTGGCATGATTGACCGGAATATTGAAGAGTCGCTGGATCTTTATTTCCAGCAGTGTGCTGTGATGGTGAATTGCCAAGACTTAGCAGTGATGGCGGCTACCTTGGCTAACAAAGGTATAAACCCCATCAGCAAAGAACAGGCGGTAGATAAACGTTACATCAAAGATATTCTGAGTGTCATGTACACCTGCGGAATGTACAACTTTGCGGGTGAGTGGGCTTACAAAATTGGGATTCCGGCGAAAAGCGGTATTTGTGGCGGGATTATCGCCGTTGTACCCAATAAAATGGGCATTGGAGTTTTTTCGCCGCCACTAGATGCGCGTGGTAATAGTGTGCGGGGGGTGAAGGTATGTGAAGAACTTTCCCAACGGTTAGGTTTACATCTATTTGATTGTTCAGATCAACAGGTGAAATTTGATTGAAGCAGAATTCGACGAGTTATATAGTTTGTGTCTAATCAGCCTAATAAAAAGACCTCTCCCTGGTTTTACTACGCAAAACCTGTCCCTCTCCGAGGCGGCTATGGTGTACACACAAGTTATCGAATCACTACCAGTCCTTGAATTACCACACCCTAACCCTCCCCTTAGAAAGGTGAGGGAAAGAAATTCTCTTGTTTCCCACCTTTCCAAGGGGGGATTAAGGGGGGTAATTAGACTTGTGTGTACACCGTAGCTCCGAGGCGGAGAGAGAAAAATTGGAACACAAGATTAAGGCGGGGGAAGGTTTGTTGAACTCAATATTATAGATATAGTCACCGAACTCTAAATTATCATCTCTTCGCGTGTCCTCTATTTAGTTTAGAATTCTTCTGCTTGGGGAAGCGGGAAGATTTCACCAGCCAAGTAAGCTGAAAAGTGCTTTTGAAAGTACAACCAAGAAGTCATATCTTCGCCATCTATCAAGGCTTTTGGGGCTTGTTTATATAGAGGAATACGGTTATTAATTTCGTCTTGCAGCAGTGGGGGTAGTTCTGTTAAACCATTGACTTTGCTGCCAACAGCACTGTAGATTAGTTGACCGGGGCGATCGCCCATTTTCATCCAGGGAAGCCACTGACCAATCCGATCCCAACTCAGTTTGAGTTCAGAAACTGAAGAGAGGGCTGTGTTGAATAAATCTGCGGTTGGCACTGTTAATTTAAATAATTCGGCTGCCTGATAAATTTGAGTCGGGCTGTATTCGGCAAATTTGCGATCGCTTGCGAGGGGATTGGGATAATAGGGAAATATATCAAAAACGAAAGTTGTGCTATCACCATCTACTTGTGCAGGAAAATTCCCCTCAAACTTACCCTGCACTGGATTATTCGCAACGTGGATTACCGGAACTATCTCGCTTGTCCAAGGATTCTCCCATTTGCGTAATACTTCATCTGTTTTCGGGTTGAGGTAGTAAGTCAGTTCTCTAGAAGTAAAGTCCCAGCTACCCTCTGCTGTGGGAATGCATCGGCTAACACTCAATCCCAGCATCTTAAACAAGAGTTGTCTTTTCTCGCCAGGGATAAAGGCATAAATTTTACCTTTCCAAATCAGGAAAGTAGATTCGCTAGGATCGAGGGAAGAACGAGTTTTAACCCAGTGCTGCGCTTCAAGTTCTTGGATTTGGGCAACCATCTAAAACATCCTTAGTGTTTGAATAACAAAAGGATAACTAACCAGCATTCAAGTTGCATCTTTATCATTTGAACTCCATTAATGAGGCTTTGAACTCCATTAATGAGCCTTTGAACTCCATTAATGAGCCTTTGAACTCCATTAATAAGCCTTTGAACTCCATTAATGAGCCTTTGAACTCCATTAATGAGCCTTTGAACTCCATTAATGAGCTTTTGATTATGCTAATTCAGATAGTTTTCAGCTTACTTGCAAACAAGCATAAAACACCGCTCTTTTGCCCAATGCCCAATTCCCAATTCAATCAAACTGATTCAGAAAGTTGCTCATCGAGACGGCGAAACAAAAATAGCCAAAGAGGTAGGGAACTATTAATCGCAATCAGTCGCACTAAATGACCAGCTGTGACGATTTCAACATTATGATTCAATGCTAGGGAAACCAAAATCATTTCTGCCGATCCTCCTGGTGCTGTGACTAGCAGACAGGTTAACCAGTCCCAAGAAGTGAATTGCATAGCAAGCATAGCAGCGATCGCTCCGGCGATGAGGGTCATCCCTACAGATACTAAGGCATAAGCCACAGTCCGCTTCTGAAAGTTGGGTTTGTCTCCCCAATATTCACCAATGGTAATTCCCAGTAGCATTTGACCCAATAAGTTAATTAAAGGTGGCGGACTAAAACTAATATCACCCACAAAAGGCAGCCAATTTAGTAAGGGATTAAACCCGATACCAATCAACAATGCACCAAAGAAATCGCCTGCGGGAATTTTAAATAATATAGCTGGATAAACTACTAATCCAGTGATTAGGAGTATTAACAAAAGTAATTCTAGTTGAGATGGATCGAAATTGAGCCAAGCAGCGTTGATTGGGAGTGTTTGGGGATAGTAATTAGTAGTTGATGTCCTAGCGATGAAGGGGATCAAAACAACTACTGAGGTGACGCGAATTGCTTGAACTAGGGCAACTAAGCTGACATTTTTATTGTAATCGGCTGCGATCGCAGCCATAATTCCTACACCACCAGGAACTGTTGCCAGCATTGCTGTCAATAGGTTGGTTTTGCTAAGACGGGCGTAAATATAACCAATACAGGTTCCACTCAGCAGCAGAAACAATGTCAAAAAAATAAATATGGGAATACCAGAAGCAACACTAGCTAGATTACCGTGGGTATTGGAAGCGCCGACAGTTAAACCTACAAGTGCCATTCCTACTTTTCTTGCAGTGCGGTTAGGTTTGGGGGAATATTGATAAAAAATTCGACACCCTTGAAGAACTACTGTACCAGCAGCAATCCCGCCAAATATCCAGGCAATCCTGCCAATTTGAAACTTGGCAAGGAGTAAACCTAGAGGTAATGCTAGAAGCATTTCCAAGACAAGGACAATTAGTTGCTTTGTAAATAGCTGTTGTTTATTGGTGACAACAGGATTTTCATGAGTGTGTTCTTCCAAGCTGGGAGCAACACTTACGATTTGATTCATCTATAGGAGCTTTTTTATTAATTTAACTTACAGAATGTAAAGGAAAACTGCTGTACGCATCCAAGAATCGCTATAGAGAGAGCATAGGGGTATAGCGCGATCGCTATGCCCCTACAAATAAATTTATATTCCTTTTAATGCTTCAGCCATTTAATCTTCGTCAAGGGCTGGGAAAGCTTCTTCAAGCTGCCATAACCGATCTTTGTTTTGAACGAACCAAATACGAGTTTCGGGAGTTAATTGACTCCAAATGACTTCAACAGGGATGTGAGGAGATGCATATTGGTACTGCTGACCAAGGGATCTGAGATTGTCTGCCACATCATGGGGAATTCCGAATTGTTCCCAGTCAACTGTGATATGTCTTCCCGAAACTCCGGCTGTGGGGTCGAAAATCAATTGTGCCGATCTGACTAAATCAGCAAAGTGTTTCGGCTTTAGTTTGGTGATCTCCTGAATTTGGAGTGATTCGTTATGCTCTTGAGACATTATCGCCGCAGTGGTAAGGATTAGTGGTATTTGAACTTACTGCCAGAGATTTTGATCCCAATATTTTTACTTTAGCGCAGAGCCGCTAACTTCATCATGACTAAATATGATCGATTAAAGATTAAGTTTTGGGAAGAATTCTGACTCCAATCCCCAGCCCCGATTTTAATGACGAGTGTAGGAACGCTCAAAATGAGTTTTGAGTCTTTGTGTCATAGCAGACATTGCAACTGCTGCTACAGAAAGCGATATTGCAGCTATTTTGATTTTAAAGTCATCTGCAAGTATCGCTCCAGCAGCTAGAGCGATCGCTACCCCTATACAACTTTGTTTGACTGTATTTGTAACTCTATAAGCTCGATTGCATGAACTACAAATAAGTGTGTGCCGCGAGAATCTATCTAGCAAAATCGGTGTTGGATTTAACTCGTCATTCTCAACATTCTTCCATGTAGAATAACCTTGATAAAAAGGCAAAGACGATCCAAATTTATCTAGCCACTTGCGGTACTCAATCACTAATGTGTCAGATGTTTTCAGAGGCAAATATAGCTCTTTGAGACTTGTTTGTAAGCGCTCTATTTCTAATTGTTGTCCTACAATGAGAGGCAAATCTTGCTCTAATATTTTGTTAGTATTTAAGTGATCCAGCCAGCGAGGTCTGAGCTTTACTCCCAAATTCATGAAATTACGATAACCTCTAGCTAGAAGACGGCATCGCCCTTTGCCTAAAGGAATAGAGTACAAAGCTAGTCCAAATGTCCAGCCTTTATCTTCAATATAAGCATTGTTCAAAACAAGACTTGGAGCCACAAAATCAATATACTTCCAGGCTTCATTTGATTTATTAATTCCCCGCCACCTACCTTGAATTCCCTGAACCGAACTCTTTAGTACTTCCATTTCTAGCGGTTGGGCATTTTTGCGATTACTACCACCTCTCATCCCATCATGGCTAATAGCAACATGAGCCGGATCGATGACGTTCTCTATTAAATATGTTTGGTCATAAGGTAGATCCAAGATAAAGTCTGTAGGCACAAATCCTGGCTTGTCTAAATCTGGTAAAATCGGGATAATTTCATCAACAGCAGTTTCTTTTTCGCCAGCCCAAACCCAAATCATGCCTTGGCGTTCCACAACTTTAAAGGATTGCACGCAAGCATTCGCTGGAATTTTCGCATCTGCTGGTAATTGGGGAATGTGCAGACATTGACCATCACTGCCAAACTGCCAACCGTGGTATAAACACTCAATTTTGCCGTCAATAATTTGTCCTTCAGAAAGTTTGGCTGTACGGTGAGAACAACGATCTGTTAAACAGATAAATTGTCCATTTTGGTTTTTGAACAAAACCAAAGGTTCATCGTACAAGGAAAAGCTATGAGGGCGGTTGGCAGGTAAGTCTTGCACGAAAGTGACGGGATACCAACATTGCCTCCAGTTAAATTCCTGCTTTTCTTCAAGTGTTTCAAAGGTAGAAGTTGGTGGTGTTGCCTGTAGTGTCTCTGTTTCTAATGACATATTTTTCTCCAGGTTTTTATAATCTTATACCTTTGAATCAGGAAATTATTAGTCCTAGAGGTAGAATGTTTTTAGGTTAAAACTGGAACATTTAACAATATAAAGGCGCTGAAAGGTTCCTATTTAGATATGTCATTTGATTAACTAAGTGTTGTATTTTTTACCTCAGTTAATCACTTTCGATCAGAACTGTAACAGCTGCGATCGCAATTAACATTTCATCATTTTTATCGTTGAGTTCGGGAATCGCCCGCCCTTGAACTATCATCCCCCCAGATTCTACGGTAAGGCTTTTGCGACCAAATGGTAATACAGCTAATACCTCTTCTTCTCTAACTTGCTCTGGGTATGGCACTGCTACCTGAACTTCTATAATCATTTCATTGGGGTGATTTAAACCTGCGACTTCCCAAACACCAGGTAAAGCATTGTGAGCGATCGCATTCCTTACTGCCCTAGATGCTGCTACTGTTGGTTCTTGTCCATGTTGATCTATTCCCATTCCCATCTCAATAATCAACCGTTTACGCACCATTACTATCTCCGGTAAATTTGCACCTTTATATTAATCAGGAGTCAAAAGCCAGAATCTAGAGTTCTCTGAATACTGACTTGTAACTCCCCAAGCAAGAGAATATATCTATGGCCTTCTGGGAAGGAGGTAAAATTCGTGGCAGATTCTGATTAGTTTTGGAACTTATATCGGCTAAGGTGATTTAGATCATACGCTGCAAGCGACTCAGACGCTCTGAGTAACTTTTCATCACCTGTATAGCAAACATGGGTGTTTCCTGAACAGCAAAGAGAAACCCTTCGTGATTAAGGAAAGCTAGTTTGCTATCCACCTTAGCAATAGCTGTGTAAGTTCTATTTTTTACTCCTACAAGTATCCCAACACCAAAAACTTCGCCCGTTTCAATGGTTTCTACAACCTTGCCATTGACTAATATATCTACCTCTCCTTCCAGAATGCCGTAGATTTTATCACCAGACTGTCCTTCTTCAAAGATGACTTCGCCTGTTGAAAATGCTTGAGGATCGGGTTGTTTTTGAAAGATACTGACTGTTAATACAGGACTTAGCATTAGAGCAACCCCAAAATTATTGGTTTTTAGACGAAACTTTTTGATAGCTTTAGGCGAACCCAAAAAAGTATACTACTTTATGTTGGTTAACTCTCAATCTCCACAAAATTCCTGATTAGTCCCCTAATCGTCTAAAAACCTTTCCCTGGTTTTACTAGGCAAAATCGTCCCTCTCCGAGTCGGAGCTACGGTGTACACACAAGTCTTCTAGAGTTGCGCTACAGGCTTTTGATCCCCCCAACCCCCTTTAAAAAGGCAGGCAAAAAGCTCTTAAGTCCCCCAATTTATCGGGGGATTACGGATCAAGTTTTGTAACTGTTCTGTGGTCATGTGCTTTTATTTGCATAGTTTCTCCGAAGAATTTACTTTATTTACGTTTGGTAATCAGCCAACCTAAAGCGATAAATATCAAGGTAGCAATGATGCTTAAAGTTAACGATGCGTAAAGGGGATGTTTTTGTATTAACGGGAGATTAATTTTATCAATGTGTGTTGTGAATACCCCAGAGGCGATGTCTACGACGGGCTACGCCTACGCACCACCGCCAAAGCCGATACCTAATATATTTCTGCTAACTTTTTTAGGCGTTCTTCTAGCTGATTCTGTCATTGGATTTTATTTTCGTCTTCCAGGAAATAGTAACCACAGTCCGCAGGTTATTGAATTACCCCACCCTAACCCTCCCCTTATAAAGGGGAGGGAACTAAATTTCTTTTTTCCCCCCTTTCTAAGGGGGGATTAAGGGGAGTAATCCAGGGAATAATAAGCACATTCCAGGAATATGAAAACGCTGATGACAAAACTGTATAACCAAACATCAGAAAAGCAAAAACGGCAAACTCTCAGAAACAATATGCCCCCATCTGAAAAAATAGTGTGGGCAAAACTTAGAAATGAACAAATTGAAAGCTGTAAATTTCGCAGACAATACAGTATTGACAGATTTGTAGTGGATTTTTATTCTTCGGAATTGAGACTTGCCATAGAAATTGATGGTGATAGTCACTATCAAGATGGAGTTCCAGAATATGACCGCGATCGCCAAGCCTTTTTGGAATCAAAAGGTACAAGGATTTTGAGATTTACAAATCCAGAAGTTTATCAAGATATTGATGGTGTGGTGGATAAGATTAGAGAAGTTATTTGTAGGTTGAGGGAAGTTACCCCACCCTAACCCTCCCCTTATAAAGGGGAGGGAACTAGATTCCTTTTTTCCCCCCTTAGAAAGGGGGATTAAGGGGGGTAATTCGACTTGTGTACACCGGATTATAAAAAGGAGGGAATTAGATGTTCTAGTTTTTTCTTTCTAATGTTGATTCGGGGTTCGCATTTGTTGATTCGGGGTTCGCATTTGTTGATTCGGCGATCGCATTTGCTGATTCGGGGTTCGCATTTGTTGATTCGGCGATCGCATTTGTTGATTTGGCGATCGCATTTGTTGATTTGGCGATCGCATTTGCTGATTCGGGGTTCGCATTTGTTGATTTGGCGATCGCATTTGCTGATTTAGCGATCGCATTTGTTGATTTAGCGATCGCATTTGCTGATTGCACTTATTCTCAAACAACAAATCGATATAAAAAATGAGTAAAAATACACATAAGCTCGTAATTATTTAGTTGTAACTTTAATGAAATAAATCCACAAAACTACCCATCTCAGGCAAAAGGATACTCCACTATGTTGAAAAAGGAATTATAAAAAAAAGGATATCTCATGTCTTTAAGAACTCGTGGTTCTGCTGCTGTTGACAAAGCCCAACTTCGTCTCGCCTTGCTTAAATCCGTTGATGAAAATCTGGATTTAGGACATGGATTAACCATTGAAGCCTACAACCACCTCATCAATACTACCCGTGCGACTTTAGAAGCTCATAACACGCTTGTGTCCAATCTTGAAGAATCGCGTAAGACAGTAACCCAGATGGATAAAGCCCTCTCCGAAATGTCTGAACGAATGCTAAGTGGAGTTGCAACTATCTACGGTAGAAACAGTATAGAGTATTCCAAGGCTGGCGGCTCTAATGGAAAAAGAAATAAACAATCTAGTTCAAAAGCTGCTCCAATTGTAGCGGTTCTTGCCAGTCAACCTGCTCAAGCTGCAATTGCGAATGCGTTAATTAACGGTAACGGTACAACTCCTTTGCTGCAATAATCCACTGACTGCATAAATCTAGTGCCGTGTCAATGCTAAATTTGTGCATTAAATGTAAGTTGGGTTTCCTTACGTCAACCCAACCTACGTTTAATCCATCTGAATTTTATAGGAGTGATGTCTACGACGGGCTACGCCTATGCCCTTGTGGAATCCTATCTTTTATTTGCAACTTTATATAACGAAAATTCAACACAGGGAGAAGTTTCTCGAACTCCCGTTCAAATAGGGAATTTTGGTTTCCATGCCATCTTCTATAATTGATAAAACCTGCACACCTAATTTTAGGCATGAGACTGTGACCGAATCAGGAAGTTACAAAGATACTGTAAACCTACCCAAGACTAGCTTTGAGATGCGGGCAAACGCTATCAAGCGTGAGCCGGAAATCCAAAAATTTTGGGAAGAAAATAAAATTTACGATCGCCTCTTTGAAAATAACCCCGGCGAATTATTTATACTGCACGATGGGCCTCCCTACGCTAATGGCTCACTCCATATTGGTCATGCCTTAAATAAAATTCTCAAAGATATTATTAATCGCTACCAAATGTTACAAGGGCGTAAAGTTCGCTACGTTCCTGGTTGGGATTGTCACGGTTTACCGATTGAGTTAAAAGTTTTGCAGAATATGAAGTCAGCAGAACGGCAAAATTTAACGCCTTTACAACTGCGCCAAAAAGCGGAAGAATTTGCCCTAGCTGCGGTAGATAACCAGCGCCAAAACTTTAAACGCTACGGTATTTGGGGTGATTGGGATAACCCTTATCTAACTCTGAAGCCGGCTTATGAAGCGGCTCAAATTGGTGTGTTTGGTCAGATGTTCTTAAAAGGCTACATCTATCGCGGTTTGAAGCCGGTTCACTGGAGTCCGAGTTCTAAAACCGCTTTGGCTGAAGCTGAGTTGGAATATCCTGAAGGTCACGTTTCTCGCAGTATCTATGCAGCTTTTGCAATCACAAGTTTGGCGGAAGCTGTAAAACCACTGTTGGCAGAATATCAGTCTGATTTGGGTGTGGCTATCTGGACAACTACACCGTGGACTATTCCGGCAAATTTGGCGGTGGCGGTGAATGCAGATTTGAACTATGCAGTGGTGGAAGTTTCTCATCCAGAGGCGCAAAGTAATTTCAAATACCTCATCGTTGCTGCTGATTTAATCGAACGTTTATCTTCAACTTTGGGAGTCGAGTTAACTCTCAAAGCCACCTTTAAGGGGAATGACTTAGAACATACTACTTACCGTCATCCCCTATTTGACCGAGAAAGTCCGATTGTTGTGGGTGGCGATTACATCACAACTGAGTCGGGTACTGGGTTGGTACATACCGCACCCGGTCATGGTCAAGAAGATTACATCGTTGGTCAGCGTTACGGTTTGCCCATCCTTGCACCAGTGGATGATAACGGCAATTTTACCGAAGAAGCAGGAGAATTTGCGGGGTTAAATGTGCTGGGTGATGGGAATCAGGCGGTAATTGATGCCTTAAATGCGGCTGGTTCTTTGTTGAAAGAAGAAGCATATCCCCACAAGTATCCTTATGATTGGCGGACGAAGAAGCCGACGATTTTCCGCGCTACTGAACAGTGGTTTGCTTCCGTGGAAGGATTTAGAGAAGAAGCATTAAAGGCGATCGCTACGGTAAAATGGATTCCAGCCCAAGGTGAAAATCGCATCACGCCAATGGTGGCGGAACGTTCCGATTGGTGTATCTCTCGTCAACGTGCTTGGGGTGTACCTATTCCCGTTTTCTACGATGAAGCCACGGGGGAAGCACTGCTGAATGAAGAAATTATCAACCACGCCCAAGCAATTATCGCAGAAAAAGGTTCTGATGCTTGGTGGGAATTATCCGTTCAGGAGTTATTACCCGAATCTTATCGCAATAATGGTAAGTCTTACCGCAGAGGTACAGACACAATGGATGTATGGTTTGATTCTGGCTCATCTTGGGCATCTGTAGTCCAACAGCGTCCAGAGTTACACTACCCTGCTGATATATATTTGGAAGGTTCCGACCAACATCGCGGTTGGTTTCAGTCAAGCTTGCTCACCAGTGTAGCGGTAAATGACATTGCACCTTACAAAACTGTCCTAACTCACGGCTTCGCTTTAGACGAACAAGGCCGGAAAATGAGCAAGTCAGAAGGAAATGTGGTTGACCCAAATACAATCATTGAAGGCGGGAAAAATCAAAAAGTAGAACCGGCTTACGGTGCAGATGTCTTGAGATTGTGGGTATCATCGGTAGATTACTCCGGCGATGTTCGCATTGGGAAAAACATCATCAAGCAGATGAACGATGTTAGAGGCAAAATTCGTAATACGGCGCGGTTTTTGCTGGGTAGCTTGGATGATTTTGACCCAGAAAAAGATACAGTTCCTTTTGAGGAATTGCCAGAACTTGACCGTTATATGCTGCATCGCATAACTGAGGTATTTGAGGAAGTAACCGAAGCCTTTGAGAGTTTCCAATTCTTCCGCTTTTTCCAAACAGTGCAGAATTTCTGTGTGGTGGATTTATCCAACTTTTATTTAGATGTTGCCAAAGATAGGTTATACATCAGTGCAAAGGATGCTTTCCGCCGTCGCAGTTGTCAAACGGTGCTGAAGATAGCTTTAGATAACTTAGCACGAGCGATCGCACCAGTATTATCCCACACCGCCGAAGATATATGGCAATATCTCCCCTATAAAACACCTTACAAATCGGTGTTTGAAGCCGGTTGGGTACTAATTGAGGAAAAATGGCGTAATCCAGAATTGGCAGAATTTTGGGAGGCGCTGCGACAACTCCGCACGGATGTTAACAAGGTGTTAGAACAAGCCAGGATAGAAAAATTAATTGGTTCTTCCCTGGAAGCGAAAGCTTTGATTCATATACCCCACAAACAGTTAGGCGATGCTATCAAAGCCTTTAACCCGGTTAAGGGTAACGGGATAGACGAACTGCGGTATTTATTGCTGACTTCTCAGGTGGAATTATTAGATTCTGCTGAAGGATTGCAAGGATTAAAATATACACTGCAAACGGAAGACTGGGGAATTGGGATAGTAAACGCAGAGGGGCAAAAATGCGATCGCTGTTGGAACTACTCTACTCATGTGGGAGAATCAGCAGAACATCCCTTAATTTGCGATCGCTGTGTTGCAGCCTTAGCTGGAGAGTTTTAACAGAATAAAACTCATAACTCTTGTGGGGTGGGCAATATGAGCGCCTTTGACTACGGGCGCTCATGTTGCCCACCCCACAATAAGTAGTTGAGTATTTTTTTATTTGGAAGTCCCTTATGCTTTTATTAATGAAACGCACGAGTTTGTTAATGAAACGCATGAGTTTATCAATGAAACGCATGAGTTTATTAATGAAACGCATGAGTTTATTAATGAAACGCATGAGTTTGTTAATGAAACGCATGAGTTTATTAATAAAACGCATGAGTTTATACTTAAAGCCAGTAGGGTGCGTTACGGCTTCAGCCTAACGCACCGCCAAACACTCAAAAATAGAAAGACTGTACACAACGCAGTGTGTAAAAAAAAGCAATAAAATATTTAAATATCTAAAAAACTCAGTTATATCTAAATTTTTGAACTTAATTGCGGAATTTAGAACTAAAACGGTGTGTTAATAGTAAATAAGATATACATAGTCATGGGCAGGATATGATACTTGAGACTGCGGCGATCGCAATTGGCACTATAATAGCCACCAAAGCCTTAGAAAAAACCACCGAAAAGGTAACAGAAGTTTTATTAGATAAGACTGGTCAGTTTCTCGTCATCCTCAAAAAACACTCTCCTGATACTGTAGCTGCTATAGAGAAAGCATCAGACCAACCACTCGATTATGGCAAGGCTGTATTAGAAGTGCAATCTGCGGCTCAAGCTAATCCTGAAGTGGCTCAAGCTGTAGAGGAATTGGCAGCCGCAGCTAAAACAGAACCAAATCCCAAGTTTGCGGAAATTCTAGCTATGCCTAACCTGCAAAAATTAGCAGATAAAATTGGTCAGGTAGTTATGCCAGGTGGGACAGGTAATATTGAAAATCAGTCTTTTTAAATTATCACTATAAGTTAGCGTGTGACCTAACCCCCAGCCCCTTCCCTACAAGGGAAGGGAAACAGGAAATCTAGTTCCCTCCCCTTTATAAGGCTATGGTGTACACACATCTCTGTACAGACCCAAAATCGTTGGAGATCCCCCTAAATCCCCCTTAAGAAGGGGGACTTTAAGAGGTTTTTGCCCCCCTTCTTAAGGGGGGTTGGGGGGATCAAAAGCCTGTGGCGCAACTCTAGAAGACTTGTGTATACACCGTAGCCTTTATAAGGGGAGGGTTAGGGTGGGGTAAAACCAATATTTATCAACGACTTCAGACTTGTGTATACACCGTAGCGGAAAAAGAAAGAAGTCTTTTAGTTTTTATGAACAGCAAAATTTAACTATTATATGCCTGAAGACTCTGGGAAGTTTGCTGACAAAATTGGCGCTTACGCCGCCCCTGGTTCTCAAGTTAATATTGGGACTCAAATTATTCAAGGGCAGAAACAGTTAACTCCCACAAAATCTATTCCTTATCGCGGTTCCGTCAACTTCGTCGGGCGAGAAACGGAACTGACAATGGTGCATGAAGACTTACAGCGAGGAAATTATGTAGCAATAGCGGGAATGGGTGGCGTGGGCAAAACTGAATTAGCTACCCAGTACGCCAGACGATACGAACAAGATTATGGGGGAATTGCTTGGTTTAACGACAGAGAAAGCAATCTCGCCGCCGAAGTTTTAGAGTTTTTCTCATTGCAGTTACGTTTGGAGATTCCCCAAGAATTAGGAGGAAAATTTTTAAGCCTTAAACAACAAGTCGCCTGGTGTTGGTCTAGATATTTTAACTCTGCCTTGCCGATTTTAATTGTCTTCGATGACGTAACTGATTTAGACAACCTCCGCCAAGTCGTTCCCAAGGATAACCGCTTTCGAGTCTTAATTACTACTCGACTGCGGGATTTAGACGCAAATTTTATTCAAGAGATTGCCTTAGATGTTCTCTCGCCCCAAAACGAACCAGGTAAAGCCTTAGAACTGTTAAAACGACTGTTGAGGAAAACAGATAGGCGAGTTGAAAATCAACCACAAGCCGCAACAGCAATATGTGAATGTCTAGAATATTTGCCCTTGGGCATAGAGTTAGTGGGAGGCTATTTAGTACGCGACCCGGACATATCTTTAGATATCATGTTTGGGCGATTGCAAAAACGTAAATTAGCAGAAGCAGCTTTACAAGACCGGGAAAATCTCAACTCAACTCAACTGGGAGTCAAAGCCGCCTTTGCTTTAACTTGGTCAGAACTCGACCCACTGGCGCAACAACTAGGAATATTTTTGAGTTTATTTTCTCCTGTACAGATTCTTTGGGATTTAGTTATTCGGGTAGCGATAGGTGGAGGGGAAACAGAAAATCAGGAACAAAAACAGCTAACTTGGTCAGAAGATGAATTAAACGCAGCTAAAAAGCAACTCTACGGGTGCAACTTGCTGCAACTCTTAGAAGAAAGAGCAGGATGTTATAAAATTCATGCTTTAGTACGGTGGTTTTTGCAAGGGCAGTTAGCCGATGCTGGCGAGATGAAATTAGTTTTGGAAACAACCTTTACTACTGCGATGATAGGCTTTGCCCAAATCTTTCCTGGTTCACCCACCTCCGAGCATATCGAAGGCTTGAGGGATGTTATTCCCCATCTCGAAGACCTGGGAAAACGTATAATTGCAGAGATAAAACAAGCAAAAGAGGCACAGATAATTTCTTCAGCTTCAGTCCCCAATGATGAAGTAGCTTGGGTATTTGACGGGGTGGGAAGATTTTACGAGGGACAAGGATTATATCAATTAGCAGAACCTTGGTATAAGGAATGCGTCAAAGTTTGCGAGTTTCTGTTTGCTAATGACCATACTCATGTGGCTGCCAGCCTAGACCATTTAGCAGCATTTTATCATAGCCAAGGACAGTACACTCAAGCCGAACCTTTCTGCATTAAAGCCTTAGAAATGACAAAGCGCCTGTTTAATGATGACCATATTCATGTGGCTACTAGCTTGAACAATTTAGCAGCGCTCTACTATAGTCAAGGGAAGTACGGTAAAGCCGAACCTCTCTACATCCAAGCCCTGGAAATGACAAAGCGCCTGTTTGTCGGCGACCATTCCAACGTGGCTGGTAGCTTAAACAATTTAGCAGCACTGTACCGTTCCCAAAGAAGGTACAGTGAAGCCGAAGCTCTATACATTAAAGCCTTAGAAATGACAAAGCGCCTATTTAATGGCGACCATCCCAATGTAGCTACTAGTTTGAACAATTTAGCTCTCCTCTACAATAACCAAAAGCAATACAGTGAAGCTGAATCTTTATTGATTGAAGCTTTGGGGATGAAAAAGCGCCTGTTTATAGGCGACCATCCCGATGTAGCTAATAGCTTGAACAATTTAGCATTACTCTACAATAGCCAAAGGAGGTATAGTGAAGCCGAATTTCTTTATATTGAAGCTTTAGCAATGAGAAAGCGTCTGTTTCCAGGCGGTCATCCTAATGTGGCTGGTGGCTTGAACAATTTAGCTTACCTCTACGATAGCCAAAGACGCTACAGCGAAGCCGAACCTCTGTTCACAGAAGCTTTGGCAATGGCAAAGAGCCTATTTGCTGGGGAACATCCCAATGTGGCTACTAGCTTGAACAATTTAGCTTTGCTCTACAAAAACCAAGGGCGGTACAGCGAAGCCGAACCCCTCTTAAGCGATGCCCTGGCAATGAGAAAGCGCCTGTTTGATGGCGACCATCCCGATGTAGCTACTAGCTTGAACAATTTAGCTTTGCTCTACAATGGCCAAAGACGGTACAGCGATGCCGAACCTCTGTACATTGAAGCCCTGGCAATGTGCCAACGGGTGTTAGGCGTTAATCATCCCACTACAGCGACAGTTCGAGAAAATCTAGCAATCCTGCAACGCCAGTCTAATCCCCCCGCTATTCGCAAAGGTCGATTAGGTCACTTGATGCAAATATTAAAGGCGATATTGATTTTACCCTTTTCCCTGCTGTGGCGATTTATTAAAAAATTAATTCGTAATTAAAATATTGGTTTTGTGCAATTGAGAGTGGAGAAAACAATTAGTTGAGTGGAATTATTAGATTCTGCTGATGCGCTACAAAAATTAAAATATACAGCACAAACAGAAGACTGGGTAACTGGTGTAGTGAATGCTGACGGCGAAAAATGCGTTGGCAAAACCTACACGAAGTGCGATCGCTGTTGGAATTACTCTACTCATGTAGGAGAATCAGCAGAACATCCCTTAATTTGCGATCGGTGTGTTGCAGCCTTAGCCGGAGAGTAAAAAGTCTTTGAGAGTGGCTTCATAGGCTTTTGATCCCCCCAACCCCCCTTAAAAAGGGGGGCAAAAGTCTCTTAAAGTCCCCCTTTTTAAGGGGGATTTAGGGGGATCTCCAACGATTTTGGGTTTGTAACAGAGATGTGTGTACACTGTAGCCTTAAAAAGGGGGGGACTGGAATCAAAGTCTCCCAATTTATCGGGAGATTTAGAGGGATCTAAAACTTTTGATACCGAAAAGAGGACTTGTTCATTCATCCTCTTAAGTTCCCAACATCTGCAAGTTATGCAGAGTGGCATAAAGTCCTCCTTGTTCGAGTAATTGATCGTGACTTCCCTGTTCGATTAATTCGCCACGCTTCAAAACAAAAATTCGGTCTACATTGCGAATTGTAGATAAGCGGTGAGCGATAATAATGGCGGTACGTCTGAGCAATAGCTGATTTAATGCCTCTTGAACTGAAGCTTCTGTGCCAACATCTAAACTAGCAGTAGCTTCATCTAGTACCAAAATTTGGGGATTGCGAATGGCAGCCCGCGCAAAGGCTAAAAGTTGCTTTTGACCACTAGAAATATTTGTCCCCCGTTCTCGAAGTTGAGTATCATAACCTTGGGGTAGTTCTTCTATAAACTGGGCAATATTGGTTTGCTCTGCTGCTTCTTGAATCTGTTCAATGGTATAGCCATCTCCTAAAGAAATGTTGCTTTTAACATCCCCAGCAAACAAAAAGCCTTCTTGTAAAATTACTGCCATGTAGCGCCGTAGTTCGGCTTGTGGCACTTCTCGAATATCTACGCCATCGATGAGAATACGTCCTTTGGTGGGTTCGTAGAGGCGGCACAAAAGCCGGATGATCGAAGTTTTACCCGCACCGGTGGGGCCGACTAATGCGACTTTTTCACCAGGACGAATGGTGAAATCTAAGTCTTTAATGACATAATCATCATTTTTGTAAGCAAACCAAACGCCATCAAAGCGAATCTCTCCTAGTTCTGGTGGAGAAGTGATATCTGGAGATTCTAAATTTGCAACGATCTCGTCAATGTAACCGAATTTAGCATCAAATATTGAGAAGCGGACGTTGGCGCGATCGCGGATTTCTATCGGTTCATCTAATATATCGCCTACACGCTCAATAGCAGTAAAACCCGCTTGAATTACCGTAAATTTTTCGGCAAAGTCCCTTAAAGGGTCAAATAGTTGCTGGGCATACAAGATAAATGCAGATAAAGTCCCAAAAGATAAACTTTTTCCTAAAAGTAACCAACCACCCATGCACAAAACAGCTGCGATCGCAATCAGCCCAATCCATTCTAAGGCTGCTGAAATAAATGAATCATAAAAAATGGTTTGATCCATTTGCTCAGTGTAACGGCTGTTGGTGGCGCGAAAGAGTTCGGCATTAAATTTTTCTCTGCGGAACAACTGCACAACATTAATACCAAGGACATTTTCTTGTAACTGTGAGTTCAATGTAGAAAGTTCTTCCCGCCCTTTGTAGTTGGCTTTGCGGTACTGTTGCTGAATGTAAACAATTAACCACGTAACTGGTAACAGCATAAATAGCAACAAGCAAGTGAGTTGCCATTGAATGGAGAACATTAAACCCAAAATCACCAGCATAGAAAACATATTGGACACAATGCCAATTGCCCCAGTAGAAAAGACATCGCCTAGCACTTCCACATCGCTGGTGATTCTGGTGATTAATTTACCTACGGGTGTGCGGTCAAAAAACCTTACTGCTAGGGATGTTACATGCTGAAATAAGTCTTGGCGAATTACGGCGGTGATTTGTTGCCCTAGTTTTTGTACTAAATAACCCTGGTAGCCTGTTAAAACCAATCGGATTGCGATCGCCACAAACAATAATCCCTCCAGGATATTTAGCCCTTGGGATAAGGGACGATTCCTGAGAAATTCGTAAGTGCTTGGTTCATGGCGAATTAGAGAAATAAGTTGGCCAATCAACAGAGGTTGGATGGCATTAGCTAGTGCGATCGGTACGAGTAGGGACATTGAGAGTGCCAATAGTTGCCCGTTACGACGGGCATAAGGCACTAAACGCAAAAACAATCGCCAGTCATTTTCACGCCGACGAGGTTGCGTATAAGATTTTTTGAGGAATTGGTAGATGCTCATAGTAAGAGCATTATATTAATGTTTATAAAAAAATACGCATGTTTAAAGTAGTGTTTGGCCTCCTACTCTGATATCATGCCTAAGATAAAAACCCCAAGACTACTATTAAGACCTAATACCAATTTTCTAGGAAGCTGCATATAATTCGATCCCCCCTAGCCCACGCCAGTCGCTCATGGGGGAAACCCCCAAGACCGCGCTGGCTCCCCTTAATAAGGGGGAAACCGGAAAAACATCTATTCAAGTCCCCCTTAAAAAGGGGGATTCAGGGGGATCAAGATATGTGCAACTTCACATTAAATTGGTATAAGAGACTGTTATAGCGGTTCTCGGTTGATTCATCGGTAGGGACACGGCACTGCCGTGTCCCTACACTTTGCGATTAATCTTGTATCGCATCTGAATGGGAACCGCCATATACCATTTCCCTAAAATCATGAGACATATAAATTTTAGGGAAATGGTGTTAATTACTGCCGAAAAATTTCTACTTTTTGTAACACCACTTCTTGATTCGGACGATCTCTAGTCGTAGGCACATTAGCAATCTTGCTAACTATATCTAGACCTTGGACAACTTCACCAAAAACACTGTGTTTGTTGTCAAGGTGAGGTGTTGGTGCTTCTGTAATGAACCATTGCGAACCATTTGTACCGCGTCCGGCATTAGCCATCGACAGGATACCTGCACCAGTGTGTCTCAATTCAGGATGAAACTCATCCTCAAATTGATATCCTGGGCCACCAGTACCCCATCGGCTGGCTGTATCTAGATAACGACTCAGGGGATCGCCACACTGAATCATAAAATCAGGGATGACTCGGTGAAAGCGAACTCCATCGTAAGCTGGAGTCCCCTTAACAGATTCACCAGTTTTAGGGTCTTTCCAGTCGATAGTTCCGGTTGCTAGACCAACAAAATTTTTGACGGTGTTGGGAGTTAGTTCTTCTTCCAAACGAACTACGATTTCACCCAAGGAAGTAATTAAACGAGCGTGCAGCTTGCCATTACCGGGAATATTAATTTCTGGAAAGTTCATTAGATATCCTACTTTAATAAGTGCCAGTATTTGACCTCTACAAGTCTATCAGCATTCAAGTTACCGCCTTTAGGCATGACAAAAAGACTGAAGGAAGGAAACTTGAGCCAACAAACATTTTACTCAGGTAAATTTATGGCTGGATTCCGGCTAAAGAATCCTCTAGGGACTAGCTTAAAGCCAACTCGGTGAACGGGCATTACAGGCCAATCTTCCGATCGCGGAATATGAGTTACGCCCATTGTGTACCACAGCACGATATCTTCACCCATCAAGGATTCATCGTCGGTAATATATTTTGGTAAACCTTGCCCTGGTTGAGTTTGGTTGGGATAATCGCCTCCAGCATAGAGTTCAGCAGGTTTATATTTTGTTACCCAAACGTGATGAGTTGCAAATTCTGCCCGTTGACGGATTTTCGAGCCTTCCACAGGGAAAAATATGGAGTTTCCATCAGGCATCAGCATATATCCAGGTGCAGCCCCTAGCAGATTTTTCTTGTCTGCATTCACAATCATCCATTCCCGACTGCTTTTCATATCCAAATCGCGCACAGCAGCCGTTTCTTTTGTGAGTGGGGTTTCTGTAATTGCGATCGCATTTCCTAATGGATTTTTCTCATCCATCGGCAAAGCTTTCACGTTCATTTCCATCACAGAATTAGCTTGACCATCGACATCGAAATCTAGGCGATAGTTGAAAAAGTGCTGGTGATTTACTCCAAAGATATTTTTAGCGATTAGCCGACCATTGGAATTATCCTCAGATTGCTTTTCTGCTGCCGTTCCCTGCGCCAGCACGATACCCGTTAGTTCATTTTGGACTTCCAAAGTCCCATCCTGGTGAAAGATCCAATTAAGGCTGTAATCATAGTTGTCAACAGCCGCAGTCATCGTCATAACTAATTCTCGACTGCGACGGACATCATTACGGCGAGTATTGTAATCATAGTGTTTCCACAGCATTCCGCGATCGCGTTCATAAATACCAACAACCCCTGGTATCTTATAAGGTTCTCCCTGCTCATTAGCAAATACAGCATCCAGCAACAAACCGTTTTCAGGAATTTCCTTACCTAACTCCATCGTATTTGCTAGCAAACCAAGGTTGTATTCCCCAACATCAAAGGCATTTCTGAATGACCAAGTGGGATTTGGATCGCCGTAAGGAACTACCATTTCCGATAGGCTAGCGCGGTATAAAACTGGTCTGACATTTTTCCCATCATCGTATGTCACTTGATACAATGCCAATCCACTACGGGGATGCATTAAATACCGAAACTTCCAACCTTGCCAGCTAATTTGATTGTCTTTAATTTCAAAACTTTTACCATTAGGTTGGAGAAGTTTTAATACTTTAGGCGCTGAAAGTAATTTGCCCAAAGATTTTATATCATAGTTCCAGTTTTCTTTAGAGAAAGGTACGTTTCCCTGATCAACAAAACTGACAACTTTACCTGTGTTCAAATTTACAGTTACTACCACTCCTTCAATGGGACTACCGTAATAATTCCAGTGTTGTCCCTGGTAGTAAGATAAACTGCGACAAAGACGATTACCTGCCACTTCTTCCTGTTTAGTCAAGATTCCTGGGGCCCATGAACTGATTTTGACTCGATCGAAATCGGTAATTCCCCGCCTTAGCATTGCTTTTTGCCATCGGGGATCGGCTTTAACTACCTGAGTTGCCAGTTCATATTCTGGATTGACGATCGCAGGTTGAACAGAGGGGATTTCTTTCCAGGAATTTAAGGTTTTGCTTTTTAGATCAACAATTCCCTCATAAGTTTTGTTTTGCGATCGCTCATAGATTACCAAAAAAGCTTTTCGCTCAAAAGCTTTACCCGGTGTAAATTTTAGAACTTCTTCTTTATCTGGTTCTTGTAAAGCAATGAGTGGAAAAACTGCCATTTCGCTCAAAGTTTTTTCTTTTTGGATGATCGAAACAGCTGTACTAATTTCTACCTCGGTTAGTGAAGTGAGAGGATGGGAAATCGAAGGCTGTTGAGCCGTCAATATTCCCATTAGTCCTAGTGAGATAGATATGAAAACAATTATGGCAATAGCTAGCCACAAAAAACGCTTTAGCCGCTTAGTCATCTTTTACATTTTTACAAAAGACGTATAGTTATCTATTTCTAAGCAATAGCTCAGAAACCGATAGATTAAGAAACTAACGCCAAATTAATTTGTTAACAGTATCCCCAATTATAAAATCCATCAGTCTAATCAATTGTTAGCTTTACATTCAAACTTGGGAACACTATATACAAGTATTCATAGGAAATTGGAGTCCACTGTCATGCAGCAAGCAAATTCAGGTGTAGCATACATCCTTTGGTGTTTGTGCTTCTTTGGTATCTGTGGTGGGCAAAGATTCTACACTGGACAGATTGGTAGTGGTTTGATATATTTTTTCACTATTGGTTTTTTTGGGATTGGTCAACTAATCGATTTGGCTCTCATTCCTGGTATGGTTGACAAGCGAAATATTTATCTGCGTGGGTTACATGGTAATGGAACCCCCAGTGTCAATCAATTAATTACATTGAACATTGGTGAGATTCCTCAACTTCAACAGTTACAATCGATACAACCACAAATTTCATCTACAGTTAGTCCAATGCAGAAGTTGCTCAAGGCTGCAAAGGAACATAATGGGCAACTTTCCATTGCTCAAGCGGCTATGTATACTGAGCTAGAATCAGAGCAGCTAAAAGAGTTGCTTCAAGAGGCAACGAAGATAGGGTACGCTGAGATCAATAACGATCGAGATACTGGAGCTATCCGTTATCATTTTGATGTGTAATACCAATTCAAATAGTTTTTGCGACACATAGATTATTCGTAAGGACACAAAAATGTTGTGCCTTTACCTATCTGTCGCATTCTTTTTTCAATTTGGAATAAGGTTTAGGAGTAAACGGGAGTAAATATTCATAATACTGTCATATTTAGGACTTACGCATCAAATATGAAATGTATAGGCAATTCATAAATTGCCCATACGGGAAATCAAGTTTATAATCCTTTGTTCATAACAGATTAATTATGATACCTCAGCAATTACGCAGAAACCAAACGGCGTAAAGATTCAGCACGACGTTTAGCGATAGGGTTATTTGGATCGAGCTTTAGTGCTTCTTCGTAGCTTTGTAACGCCTGAGTAGTTAATTTTTTCTTCTCATAAGCGTGTCCAATATTATTCAACCCTGTTACGTAATCTGGTTTAGATTTCAGAGCTTCTTTATACTGACGAATTGCGAGGTCATATTGCTCTTGGGTAAAATAAATATAACCCAGCCCATTGTAAATAGGCGCAATATTTTCTTCTTCTTCTTCTTCGGCAGCTTTCAGAGCTTTTTGAAACAGCGCGATCGCTTGGGAATACAGTTTTTTGTCTGAATAAATACTGGCTAACTCATAATATTCTTGAGTTGTACCCTTTTCTTTCTCTAACTTCTTTCGCAATTTTGCAAAGGAGCCTTCAATCTTGCGAGTTTTGAAAATCTGGCGAAAAACACTCACGGCTGCAATTGTGAGTATACCCACCAAAATTGAGAGATAAACAACGGCTAGACTGTTATCCATTGCTGCAAATACAAATATTAAAAGTTGCTTCTGTAATCTATTATCAGTCATTTGTCATTCACTAATGACCAATGACGAATGACTAATGACCAACTTATGGTAAACCCCAATATTGAGAGCGTTGCTGGAGCCAACCTTGCTCTAAGTAACGAGCGATCGCTACATTCACATTTCGCCTTAACTCATCGTACTGCAAGCCCTTGGGCATCACTACAGCTAAGGGTTCAGTTGATAGCTTAGTTGGCAGTAGCCGATATTGAGGATATTGTTGTACCCAACCGCTCAAAACGGTAGCATCTGCGGCAAAGGCTACGGCTGTATTACTTTCTATTTTCTCTCGTGCTTCTTGATATGAATTTACTCCTACCAACTCGGCATTTGGCACATAGTACCGAACTTTAGCAATAGTGCTGGAGTTGCTGAGGACGGCAATTTTTTGTTTTGCCAAATCATTCAACTGTTGCACAGAGGCATCTTTTGTAACTAATACAGTGCCATCCAAATAGTAGGGAACACTGAAACTAACTATCCGGCTGCGTGACTCGGTTGCTGTCACCCTAGCGATCGCAAAATCAACTTTCTTGTCTAAGACTACAGACAGGCGATCGCGATTCGCTACAGGTTTCAATTTAACAGCATCTGTTTTCCCAACCAAGTCAAGTGCTAATCGCTGTGCCAAGTCAATTTCTAAGCCTTGCAAATTGCCACTGGCATCTTTAAACCCCAAGGGACGCAAGTTATCTTTGACAGCAACAGTGAGATAGCCGCGCTGCTGAATTTCTGGCATTTTGGCGGCAGATGCAGTAAATCCTGTCCCCACTATGGAAAAGCAACATATCCAAAAAATAATGGCGGATAATACCAGATGTAACCGAGTAATTACTTGCCATCTGTTACATCTGTTATGCATCCGTGTCCACCTTTATCCTTTAGCTTGAACTGCTAGTTCAGCAACTTTGCCAAAGCTAGCTGGATCGAGGACTGCTAATTGTGCCAACATCTTGCGATTTAGTTGGATATCAGCTCTTTTCAAGTTACCGATCAACTGGCTATAGCTCAAGCCGTGTTGTCTTGAAGCAGCGTTGATGCGGGTAATCCAGAGGCGACGAAAATCGCGCTTTTTCTTTTTGCGATCGCGGTAGGCACTGCGTAGTGCCTTCATTACTTGTTGGTTGGCAGTTCTAAACAGAGTTGAGTGAGAACCGCGAAAACCTTTAGCTAGTTTGAGAATTTTATTGCGGCGCTTCCGAGCTACATTACCGCGTTTTACCCGTGTCATAACTTATTTCCTGAAGGACTTACAAATATGGGAGCATTAAGCGCACGTTGAGTTCATCGCGTTCATGTACAAGGGCGGTCTTGGACATGCTACGCTTTTTGTCGGAAGATTTGTGTTCTAAAAGGTGGCTTTTGCCAGCTTTCCGACGGACGATTTTGCCGGTGCCGGTGGCACGGAATCGCTTCGCTGCTGCTTTACGAGTCTTGAGTTTAGGCATGGTATAGCTTTAATTCGACACGATCCATTATTATACTAATAAAATTACTGGAATGGAAATTAAATAACGGATTTAATCAAACGCGCTCGCTGCAAAGTTCTAAAACGCGACTTGGCAGCAAATTTGGGGAGTGATCGCGTTTGATTATATCAGTGCCAAAAATCGCTATGCCCAGTCTGAGATGTCAAAAGCATGATTTAAGGAGATGGCGAAAAACCAAAGGCAGTAATAATTTAACTTTTACCAGTGGCGCTAATTTTAGAATTTAAAGCTGATTTCTTTCAAATCGAATCTAGCTGAAGGCGCTAAATATACACCTACTCATTACTTAGCAGCCTCTATTTGTTGCATTTGCGCTTCAGCACGTCGGATATCTTCTTCTATCTAGTTCAGCAAATACTTCTTCACCATCAATTCCTTCACCACGTTCGAGTTCTTCAATACCAACTTGGATTTTAGCTTTCAATTCTGCTAGACGCTGATCTCGAATGCGTTGGCGTAGCCCGCCGCAGGCATCGCGTTCTTCTAGCAATCTCAATGCTTCACCCATCACTTCACTAACTGAGTGATATTTCCCACTACTAACCCTATCCTTAACCAACTGCTCCAGTTCTGGGGTCAAAGATATATTCACAACTTATCACCTCATTCCATTTACCCTATATCCTAACCCAAAGGCGTTAGAGCAACGTTAAAATAATTCGTAATTGATAATAATTACGAATTACAAATTACGAATTAATTCGCGGCTGTTTGGGCTTCTTGATAAACTATTTCTTGAAACTGGATCATATCTTTTTGCGGATCGGCGTGGCTAACTTTCACCACTATCTGTTCGCCCAAGTTCACAGAACGTTTGAAAACCATTGGTAACTGCAAGCCCAAATCTTCGATCAAAATTAGGGCTAAATTGCTGTCTTCCCGCAGCCACATTAAGACTGTTACCTCCCAAGTTTCCTCTGGATGGCGGCGTAAATACTCTAAAGCATAATATCTATTAGTTTGCCGTTCTACCATCGTCACCTCTTGGGTGATGCTGGTGACAGTCATCATCACTTCTTTAAGTTGATCTGCGGAAAATGGCAGAACTTCACCGCGCAAATGGGCTTTCAATTGGAAGTGGGTAAGCAAATCACTGTAACGACGGATGGGAGAGGTTGCTTGAGTGTAGGTATCCAAACCCAAACCAGCATGGCGCAAAGGCGTAATGCTCATTTCACTCTTGGGCATACAACGACGCATGGCGCAGGCGCGAACGAATCCAGCCGGAAGTAGCAGCAATTCCTCATCTGGAGGTAATTCCGGTTGGGGTTGACCGCGAAAAGGCAAAGGTATGTTATGAGTTTTACCATAACGAGCCGCAACTTCACCGGCTACAATCATCATTTCTGCGACTACTTGCCGTGATGGGGAATCGTCCAAAATGTCAATGTGGATCTCTTCACCTTTGACTTTGATCGTTGCTTCGGGCATTGTGATACTAATTGCTCCTTGAGCATAACGCCAAGTTTTGCGTTTTTGCGCCCAAGTTGCGATCGCAGCAATTTCTGGTTCTGCCTGTACCCGTAATTGCAGCATTTCATCTACATCTTCGTAGGTGAGGCGATAAGTCGGCTTAATAGAACTGGTATGAATGCTGTAATCTTCTACTCCCCCAGTTGTATCTAAAACAATTCCGAAACTGAGGGCGCAACAAACCCTTCCCTGGATTAGACTCATTGGCCCAGTTGCCAATACCTCTGGGAACATGGGAATCATCCCCGTAGGTAAGTAGACTGTACTACCCCGCTTTCTGGCTTCTAAATCTAATTCACCTTCCGGCACTAACCATCTAGTCGGATCGGCAATATGCACCCACAGGCGCTCCCGTCCATCGGGCATGACTTCCCAACTTAGACCATCGTCGATCTCTGTGGTAGTTTCATCATCAATGGTGTAGACCTTTAGGTGAGTCAGATCGAGGCGGTTTGTATCTGAGTCAATCGGCGGGAAATCCAAACGCTGTTGCGCCACTTCTAATACCTTATTAGGAAATTGAATCGGAATTGAAGAACGACGCAGGAACAAGTTTTCATAAGGACTCCAACAACCTAAATCTACTAATAGTTGAAAGGCTCCTTGGGGCGTTGTGGGTCGTCCCAACATGGTCATCGTTTCTAATACTGGAGCGCTTGGCGGATAAGCGCGAGCTAAGGAGTCATAATTAACTCCCGTCCGCACTGTATCAGCAAGCAACGCTGCGTATTTTTCTAGACCTTCTAGGCGTTGGCGATCGTGGCGCTGCCACTCTACTGCTTCACCTTTGAGTGCCTGCTCTACACGAGTTAAAAATTCCTGCTGTCCTTTAGCTTTTAATGCCTCTACTTCCATCTGGTGTTTGCGTTCTGCCACCTGAGCAGCAGTCCGAGGCTCATAAGCGTCTCCTTTTTGCTTGAAATAGAGTTTGTCGTCTGATAACAAGCAATGGGCAGCGTAGCAATGAGGCGCGGCTGATTCCGAAAACAGCAGATTCGCCATCAGGTCTGGGGTGACTGTTTCCCCATCTTCAACCAGTAATTCCCAAGCTATCTCTAGGCTAGATGGGTCTAGATAAGGGTTGACTTGCTCCAAAAAACTGGCAATCTCAGATGGTTTGTAGGTCTGTCCGGTAACTGTATAAGTTATTTGTCTAGGCGCGAGGCTGTGGGACTGACCACGGTCATCTACCACAAACCAGCGGGTTTTACCGTCTGGGCGTTCTACGATGGCCAAACGGCGATCGCCTTGAACCCTAAATTCAACTAGCGTCCCCTTCTCCACAACTCTCGCACTTTAATTTTGGTGAACAGTTTAAATAGTTTCAAGTTAGGAGTTAGGAGTTAGGAGTTTTGATTCTTAACTCCTGTACAGACGCGTAGACGCTCGAAGAGCGGCTTCTCGTAAGAGTATAATCACGTCTCTCCTGTACAGACGCGATTAATCGCGTCTCTCCTCCTTTTAGCCTTCCGCATTGATAAATGGCAACAAAGCCACAATCCGCGAACGTTTAATTGCTAATGTCAACTCTCGCTGTTGCTGAGACGTTAGTCCAGTAATCCGACGTGGGAGTATTTTACCCCGCTCGGTGACAAACTTACGTAATAAATCAACATCTTTATAATCGATTGGATCTCCTGGCTTGATGGGAGAAAGGCGACGACGGAAATAACTCATCTCTACTTAATTTCCTTGTGAACAGTATGTTTGTTGCAGTGGGTGCAGAACTTTTTCAGTTCTAGCCGGTTAGTGGTGTTGCGGCGATTCTTAGTGCTGGTATAACGGGAAACACCAGCAGAACGCTTATCTGAATTTGTCCGACACTCGGTACACTCTAGTGTCACAATAATGCGGGCACCTTTACTCTTAGCCATAATCTTACAAACAGTGGAGCCTGAAGAGATTTAACACAAATGACTATCTTCTCACATTCCGCCGCATATTTTCAACTAATCTTTTAATTTTTATATCAAGCGAGTAGCCACGACGCGACGAAACGATGAAAGTTCCACAATAGCGATCGTGTAAAGTCTGCCGCATCTGGGTATCAGAGAGGGCAGTCGCACAATCAATTGCTAGGGGAAGTACTAGCAGTATAGCAGTGGGATTGGCTCTAATATTGCTCAGGGCAATTGACACTAAAAGCGCACCCAAGCCAACGATCGCTTCTCGCTTCACCAATGAAGGCAAATCTGGGATTCTGCCCACTACTTCCCCATCTTCTACTTCCAACACCTTTAAATCGAATGTCCAACGCCCTAAACTTTGCCCTTTATTGTTATATGGCACTAGCACCCGTAAAATCAGCCAAAATATCACAAAAACAAGGATTTGCAAAAATTGAATCCCAATATCGCCGCCTCCTAGTAGGGAACTGACTAACCAGACACCAAGGAAATCAAGTCCTAATGCCATACCTCGCCGCCCAATTTCAGCTTTGGGATAGTGTTTTTGGGGAAGTCGTTCGATAGTCATACAAAATAGGTATTTTTATTTAGGGGTTGGGGAATAATGATTGCTCCTGTTTTTTATATTAAGGTGATGAATTGGGTTTGGCGTTTAAACTCTGTTGCACATAAAAGTTCCCTAATCAGGGCGCTGATGTTGCCCAACCCACAAGAGTCTGTTTTTCAGAAGTATTGTATTGTAGGAGAAACTATTTGGAAGTTGTATCTATGACACATCTGTTTACTAAAAGAGCTATTAGGATGATGGCGACTATTGTTTTAGTGTTAGCGATCGCTATAAGCACTCACAATATAGCTGATGCTGCTGAATTCAACTTTAGCTGGAAGGGAGATACTGATTATTCAGCTAAAGGTTCATTTAACTACGATACAACAACCGCTCCCAGTGTCATTTCGGAAACAGGTTTGGGAACTACGAAGAACTTGCAGTCTCTCTCAATTTCCTTCTTCGATCCATTTAGTACTCTCATAAATAGTTTCACTCCAGTACTTAGTGGTGTATCTAATTACAGCTTTTTGAGATTTAACTTTGATAGCACTAAAGAGCAAATCTTTGGCCTATTTGATGTAGGCAAAGATGATGAACTTGCTGGCGACACATGGCTTAATAATAATCTTGCACTTATAGAAGAAGGTTTTAGTGATGAGGTTCTAGCTAAAGAATTTGGTTTTAACAATAGAAATGCAGCAGGGACAAAGCAAATACTAGATTTAAGTAACAATTCCGTTCAGGTATCCAAAGTCCCCGAAGGAAGCATAATTATCGGTTTACTAGCAGTATGTAGTTTGGGATTTACCGCTTATAAAAATCTAGACAAAGCTAACCAAGAGTATATCAAGCTTAGACAGAGAAAATAAAATACAGTGCTGATGTAAAAAGATGCTTTTATCCATAAAAACCAAATTAAAGCTTACCAAAAGTCAAGAATTAATTATGATTAAACACGCTGGTATTGCGAGGTTTACCTACTTGGCAAAATTTATATAAAGATGGATTCAAGCCTAACAAATACCTCTTAAAGAAGTTCTTCAATAATCACGTTAAGCCAGAGTTAGAGTGGATTAAAGAGAAAGGAATTTGTCAGAAAATAACTCAATATGCTTTTTATAATCTAGGTAGCGCTTTTCAAAGATTCTTCAAAGGATTGGGCAAGTACCCCAACTTTAAGAAGAAAGGTAGAAATGACTCTTTCACGATTGACAATGGTGGCAAACCCATACCTGTGGGCGGCAAATCTGTAAAGCTACCCACTATTGGTTGGGTTAAGACTTACGAAGCATTAACCCACACTAATTGTAAAAGGATTACTATCTCTCGAAGTGCTGATAGTTGGTTTATCGCTTTTAGCTATGAGCAAGATTGTCAACCTTCTAATAAACCTCATCTTATTGTTGGTGTTGACTTAGGGGTGAAACAACTTGCTACTTTGAGTACCGGAGTTACGTTTACTAACCCGAAGCACTATAGACAGAATTTAGCGAAACTACAAAGATTATCTCGTACCCTACCCAGGAAAGTTAAAGGCTCTAATAATAGACGTAAGGCTAAGATTAAACTTGCCCGACATCATATAAAGATAGCGAACCTGAGAAAAGATAGTCTTCACAAAATGACTACTTACTTATGCAAAAACCACGCAAAAGTAGTCATAGAGGATCTTAATGTCTCAGGCATGATGCAACTTCATATTTAAACGTCAACTTGATTATAAGTCTAAGAAGTTTGGATGTGAAATAATCATCGCTGATAGATGGTATCCATCCAGCAAGACTTGTTCTAATTGTGGCAACGTTCAGGATATGCCTTTGTCTGAAAGGACTTACAACTGCAATAGTTGTGGTCATTGTATGGATAGGGATTTGAACGCCGCCACTAATTTATCACGTTTGGCTTAAGCGTGAAAACTTGCTGAGGGATAGCCGCTCCCATGCCCCCGTTGAAGTAAGAAGTAAAGTCTAGTTTTGTCTAGGTTTTATATAGCAGTAGACTCAGTGTTACTTTACAGGGATGAAGTAAAAAGTCGGAGGCGATCGCTATGGTATCAGTCAGCGATGCACAAGCAATTATTTTAAATTTAGTCCAACCGTTGGATTGTCAACGGGATACAGAACTTGTAGATTTATTGGCAGCCGATAGCCGGATTTTAGCAACGCCTGTCACTAGTCCATTGGATTTTCCCCATTGGGATAATTCGGCAATGGATGGTTACGCAGTTCGTTACGAAGATGTGCAGCACTCTAGCGCCGAACAACCCGCCGTTTTAGAAATTGTTGAAGATATTCCGGCTGGGTATCAGCCCAAATCTACGATTCAACCAGGGGAAGCCGCGCGGATTTTCACGGGTGCGGTGATTCCAGCAGGTGCGGATACTGTAGTTATGCAAGAGAGGACACGCCGCGAGGAAAACCGCGTGTATATTTTGGCTGCACCAAAACCACAAGAATTTGTCAGACATCAAGCATCTTTTTACCAAGCTGGAACACAACTATTACCAGCCGGAATTAAGTTAAATGCCTCAGAAATTGCTGTATTAGCGGTAGCACAGTGTCCAAAATTAAGTGTTTACCGCCGTCCGCGTGTGGCAATTTTTTCGACTGGTGATGAATTGGTGAGTATCGATCAACCGTTGCAACCAGGACAAATTGTGGATTCTAATCAGTATGCGCTGGCAGCTTTGGTAAAGGAAAGTGGCGCAGAACCATTACTGTTAGGGATTGTGAAGGACGATCCAGTTAGTTTGGAGAAAGTTATTGCTCATGCTGTTGCGATCGCTGATATAGTTCTCTCTTCTGGTGGTGTCTCAGTGGGAGATTATGACTATGTTGAAAAAATTTTACAGTCCCTAAGCGCAAAAATCCACATTCGCTCTGTGGAAATGAGGCCAGGGAAACCCCTCACTGTCGCCACTTTCCCCAGTACAGACGTGATTAATCGTGTCTCTACCCACTCAGCGCTATACTTTGGTTTACCAGGAAACCCTGCGGCTGTGTTGGTGACATTTTGGCGGTTTGTGCTACCAGCGATTAAGAAAATTTCGGGAATTACTGAAGGTTGGGAGCCAATATTTTTGAAAGTGCGATCGCATGATGAATTGCGATCGGATGGTAAGCGGGAAACTTACCTTTGGGGTAAATTACATTTAATTGATGGAGTTTACGAATTTCACAAAGCTGGTGGTAGTAATAGTTCCGGCAATTTAATTAATTTAGCTCAAACCGATGCCTTAGCTGTTCTCCCAGTGGGTAAAATATTAATTTCGTCACAAGAAGAGGTGCAAGTTTTACAGCTTAGTAATGGGTAATTGGGAGCAGGGAGCAGGGAGCAGGGGGAAGAATAAAAATTACCTCTTTCCCTTATGCAAAAGCAGCACCCGGCCCCTCTACCTCTTTTCAATTCCCAATTCCCAATTCCCAATCTCAAAATATCTGCTCAAAAGCCTCAATCAAGTTGTTAACTTCTTCGAGGGTGTTGTAATGCACCATACTCACCCGGACTATTCCACCTTGCGACGCTAACCCCAGGTATTCAATGAGCCGTTTAGCATAAAAGTCTCCGTAGCGAATCCCAATGTGATGTTGGTCAATTTTTGCCGGAATGGTTGAGCTATTGATTCCATCTACTACAAAAGATATAGTCGGTACACGGCATTGACGGTCAGCTTTTGATTGACCAATGACTCGCACATTAGGCTTGCTGTTGAGGTAATTTAGGAGGCGATCGCTAATTTTTTCTTCATGTATGCTCATTAAATCAAACGCCTGCACCATCTGATTTCTCAAATCAGGTGCAGTTTGATCGCCATAATGGAGTTGTGCTAACTCACTTAAATAATCACATAAACCTAACATTCCATAACTTAATTCAAAATTGACATTACCTAACTGAAATTTATAAGGTATGTCTGTCTGCTCAATAAAATAATGATTAAGTCCAGGTAATCTTAATAAATGTTCTTCTTTGCCATAAAGTAAGGCATGGTGTGGCCCGTAAACTTTGTAACAACTCAAAGTATAAAAATCAACATCCAAATCTTGGACATCAACTAATCTATGTGGTGCATAAGCTACACCATCTACACAAATCATCGCGTTGCGATCGTGTACAAATGCAGCAATTTCTTTGATCGGGTTGATGGTTCCCAGAAGATTAGAAGCATGAGTCAATGTTACTAATTTGGTGCGATGACTCATCAATACTTCTAAATCTGCTAAATCAAGTTCTAAGGTATCTGGACGAATTTGCCACACTTTAACCTTAATTCCTTGTTTTTCCAAAGCAACCCAAGCGCCAATATTGGCTTCATGGTCACAATTAGTAACAATAATCTCATCACCATGTGTAAAAGTTTTACCTAGACAAATTGACAGAACTTTTAACATCATTGTCGTAGATGGGCCCATAACTACTTCTTTAGAAGAATTAGCGTTAATCAAAGTAGACATTCCCCTCGTTGCTAAAGCCAATCGTTCTCCTGCAAGTTCAGAAACGGCATAAGAAGCTCCCAATTGGACATCAGAACTCAGGAGAAATTCGCTAATTCTATCTACTACCTTTTTCAAGGTTTGCGATCCGCCAGCATTATCAAAAAAAGTCCATTCACCAGCGAGGGCGGGAAAATATTGACGAACTTTATCAAGATTCAAAAGCATAGTATAAGTTTTGTAGAGAATGTTCTTTACCCTAACCTACCTTTTGGTAAGTCGCACAGAGAGCATCTTTGGTGTTTACAGCTTGTTGTGACAGGGTTTCTGCTTTACAACAATCTCTCTAGAGGTGTATATTTGGGAACCCGAAGAGTATCTTACTGACATATCTAATTTCCAACAAGAGTTAATGTCTTGATTCTTCACAATTCTCGCCAATTTATTTGATAAGTTTAAGGTAGAGTCAAATAAATTATTGTTTTGATTCTTTATTCCTTGATTGAAAAGAAAGGAACGACCTATGAACACTACGATTAAATACGACATCGAAGTTATCAAGAAAGAAGCACTTCAACTTGTTAAAAAGAGACTTGTTAACCGTCAGCAGGCAATTTATACCCTGTGTAAATATATTCCTCATCGTGAGTGGGTTAATTTTGAACTTGAGCTAGAAAAAAATGAATTTCTCCTCAGAGATAGAATTATCGACCTTCTCAATCACGAATCTTGGGAAGATGATTGAGGCTACATATCATATATAAGCAGTAACAGATGAGCAATATGTTAATAAAATCAAAGTTACAAATTCATTTTTCAGCATTTAAAACCCTCGACTTAAATCGGGGGTTTTCAACAAGAGATTATTAAAGTAATATCAAGTTCGGATCGTAACTTTCATTCAGTAGCTCGAAATCATCCGGTAATTTAACCCCTAATGAGTTGCTTCTTTTGCTTCCTTCAACTTTCTATCTGTGTCAGATAATACCTTTGTAGATGGGCTACAGCCTTGTACTTTATGACAATTAATTACTGAATAAGTAAGCCAGTGAGAATAACTAAAACTATATTAACTAATGTAATAAATATTGAAATTAGTTCGTAGAGACGCTACGCGAACACTACAAAGATTTAATTACTTACGCCGACTTACTTATGTCTCGGAATACAGCCGTTTAAATTATGCTGGCGGTAGATTTTTTATTTGTTCGCAGCTCATTGCTCTTATTCTACTTGTATTTTTCCGTACATATACTATTCGTGCAAGAGGTCTGACTGTCGTATAAATATATATAACCTAATGTAAATATATGAGCAAAAAGCATAATTAGTTCTAATCATCATAATTCCCATCGATAAACCGTATATTATGAGTAAAGCAATAAAATAATCAGCTTCAAAAGGCAGATTTTGAAGTAATCAAGCAATATCGTTTGATATTTAGCTAATTTTGCTGCAGTTATTTGAATAATCTTCTTAAAGCTTGCTAATTCGAGTATTTACCAAGCTGGAAGCTATTAAAAAGTGAAAAGGAGTGAATGTGATCAACGCTATACAGATTAACGAAAACTTGACAACTACAGGACAAGTCATACCAAAACAGCTTGAGCAAGCTATCCAAGAAGGTTTTAAATCCATCCTAAATCTGCGATCGCCTGATGAACTAGGATTTTCCAAGGATGAGCAAAAAGTAGCGGAAGCATTGGGGTTGCATTATACGAATGTTCCACTCAAGGTGGATTTAAAAAATTTCAATGAGGAGGCGATTACTAAAATCCTCACGACACTCGAAGAAATTCCTAAACCAGCAGTTGTGCATTGTGCAGCCGGGATGCGTTCGACTGGAATTGCACTCTTAAGTATCGCTATCCAGGAAGGATTAACAGCAGAGGAAACCTTAGCAAGAGCTAAGAATCTGGGGTTTGGATTCTTTGAACATGCTGGCATTAGTCCCCGACTGAAGCAATTATTTGTGGACTATGTTAACAAATATGCAAAAGTAGTTGTGCCTACTGGCTGAAACAGGTTTACTCAGTGTGAATTTGAAAAACCTCTCCCTGCCTTGAACTGTCGTTCAAGTCTGTCCCTCTCCGACTCGGAGAGGGATGGTTTTGCATAATAAAACCAGAGAGAGGTTTCTTTTAGTCAGGTATAATTTTGGTTCAAGGGTATGAGGGTGCGATCACTTTTTTTGGATTAATGAATATTTGCTATAAAAGTTTCTCGATAATCCCTTTCAAAGATGGTAAATCTTTCAAATCTGTCAGGGCTAAACCTTTTAAAGCTGTCTCTGCCTGCTTGCGGTAAGTTCGGAACTTTGATTTAAGAAGTTCTTCTTCCTCTAGTTTTGCTCCACTTGCAAGTAGAGAGTTGACAGTAGCTAAAATTGCAAGGGTAATGCTTACAGCAATAACTGCTGCTGCAATATCAATGACTCCAGTTGGTGGTAGGAAGGATTTAACCCACAAAAACAATGTTGTTGTAGCTGCTTCACTTGCAAACGCCGGAAGTAAAGCAAAAGCTGCTTTTGATGAAAGAATTTCGCCAGTATACAGATAAGATAAAGAGACGATCGCAGCAGCTTGTGTAGCTGTTATGTAAGCTGCACTGCCAGGAATAAATGCTTGAACAGCAACTGCAACTAATGCTGTTGCTATGATACCTACTGCATAAGATTTTTTCTCACCCATGTGACGAGCGAGTAGTAGATCCTTTCCCTTTAAGCCTAAGAAATTTTCTATATCCTCCCGAAGCCAATATACACCACGAATATCTAGTGGAGTGCCAGGGAGAGTATCAGCATCATAGCCAAATGCACACACTGGATAAATTTTTTCTATCTTAAGCACCTCTTTCCACTGAGTAATAACCTTTTCTAAAGCCAAAGGAGAATGCTTATCCCACTCATCAATTTTATTCAAAACAACAAATACAGATTCACAGTGTGCTAGAAGATCGTCTAAATATCTTTTCTGGGACGCATCTGCGGCTCCGGTTACAACTAAAATACCTACATCAATATGTTTAAGAAATTCTCGTGTAATATCACTATTCTCAGAACGGACATCATCAAGTCCTGGTGAATCGATTAGCCTAACTCTATCATCAAGTCGCAATATTTTTAATTTTGTGGTTACACCAGCTTCAGCACCCACTTCTGCTATGGCTTTTTTGCGACTTTTTTTGAGTAAAGCATTAATTAATGAGCTTTTACCAGAACTAACCTTTCCAATGACAGCTATATTCAGAGTTTTAGAAAAATCTTGGACTTTTTCCTCAAATTGAGTATCTACATTTTCCCAAAACTCTTTCTCATCTGAACTATTCGGCGCTGGATTAACCATTGAATATTTTTCCAATAACTATATAATTACAGCCAATTATGTAATTTATATTGCTTTAGAAATCACGGTGGATATACTTAAATAACAAAACTTACAACTTTGTGGCGTAATTTCCATTTACTAGCCCTAAATATTCAGGGAGACATACAACTAACATAGTATTGCAAAGGTTTCACATCATTAAATTACTCTGATGGCAACGGGGAATATCCATGAGTAAACCAAACTTTCATTCTATCAGCAAGGCAGAATTACGCGCCTATGTCATTGCACATCAAGATGATCAAGAGGCTTTTTACGCACTTGCCGATCGTTTGACGGCAAAACCTCCCTCTGCGACTTATCCCGCCTCTATGACTCCAGAGGAAATTCACAAGGCATATTAGACATTATTCAACAGAAATAGAGTAGGCGCAGCCCCTCGTAGACATCGCCAGACTGTGAAAAAACAGCATAAATTTTTAACACCCTTGCTCCCAGATATAACGAAGGTGATACACTACATCCATGCTAGGGGTGCCTACATAAACCAGGCTGAGATCACACCCTTAACACCTGAGTCTGGGTAATACCAGCGGAGGGAAGCTGTTTATAGAGGAATCACAATATGCGGACAGAATGGGTTGCTAAACGGCGTGGGCAGGTTAATGTATCACAAATGCACTACGCCCGCCAAGGTGTCATCACCGAAGAAATGCACTACGTCGCCCAACGAGAAAATCTCCCTACCGATCTCATTCGTGACGAAGTGGCGCGGGGGCGAATGATTATCCCCGCTAATATTAATCACACTAATCTAGAGCCGATGGCTATTGGCATCGCCTCTAAATGTAAGGTAAATGCTAATATCGGCGCTTCCCCCAACTCTTCTAATCTTCAAGAAGAAATTGATAAGCTGAATCTAGCGGTGAAGTACGGTGCTGATACCCTGATGGATTTATCCACAGGTGGCGGTAATTTGGATGAAATTCGTACCGCAATCATCAAGGCTTCACCTATTCCCATTGGTACGGTACCTGTTTACCAAGCTTTAGAAAGTGTCCACGGCACAATTGAGAATCTGACTGCTGATGATTTTCTCCATATCATCGAAAAACACGCCCAGCAAGGGGTAGATTATCAAACTATCCACGCTGGAATTTTGATTGAGCATTTGCCTTTGGTGAGAAATCGGCTCACCGGTATTGTCTCTCGCGGCGGCGGTATTTTGGCGCGGTGGATGCTGCATCACCACAAACAAAACCCGCTTTATACACACTTCCAAGATATTATTGAGATTTTCAAAAAGTACGATGTCTCCTTCAGTTTAGGAGATTCCCTCCGTCCTGGTTGTACCCATGATGCCTCAGATGAAGCACAATTAGCTGAATTGAAAACACTGGGACAGCTAACTCGCAAAGCCTGGGAAGATGATGTCCAGGTGATGGTGGAAGGGCCGGGACACGTGCCAATGGATCAAATTGAGTTCAATGTCCGTAAGCAGATGGAAGAGTGTTCTGAAGCACCTTTCTATGTTTTGGGGCCATTGGTGACAGACATTGCTCCTGGTTATGACCATATTACTTCAGCCATTGGAGCAGCGATGGCTGGATGGTACGGTACTGCAATGCTGTGCTATGTAACACCCAAAGAACATTTGGGTCTACCAAATGCCGAAGATGTCAGAAATGGATTGATTGCCTATAAAATAGCGGCTCATGCGGCTGATATTGCTAGACATCGCCCTGGTGCAAGGGATAGAGATGATGAACTTTCTAAGGCGCGTTACAACTTCGATTGGAACCGTCAGTTTGAATTATCACTCGATCCAGAAAGAGCTAAGGAATATCACGATGAAACTTTACCAGCAGATATTTATAAAACTGCTGAGTTTTGTTCGATGTGTGGCCCTAAGTTCTGCCCAATGCAAACTAAGGTTGATGCTGATGCGCTGACAGAATTAGAGAAGTTCTTGGCGAAAGAGCCTGTGAGTCAAAGCTAACAGATTGTCTTCTGCCGTTACAATAGTTTTTCATGCAAAACTATACGCGCTCTGGGGCAATTCATGAATTGCCCCTACCTAAAAACCAGGGTTTCGGCTATTGTTTGCGAACTGCCGAGTAAAAAGACTCAACTGCCAAGTAAAAAGGCTCAACTGCCGAGTAAAAAGGCTCAACTGTCGAGTAAAAAGGCTCAACTGCCAAGTAAAAAGGCTCAACTGCCAAGTAAAAAGGCTCAACTGCCAAGTAAAAAGGCTCAACTGTCGAGTAAAAAGGCTCAACTGCCGAGTAAAAAGGCTCAACTGCCGAGTTCAGAGGTGGTAATGAATACAAAACTCACCTTGATAGCGCTAGGGGTTGGATGGGTATTTTTCAAGGTAGGTTGAATTATGCGATCGCAAATACATGAAACAAAAAATGCTCTGCCGATTGTGATTCTCAAAAGTTGTTTTGCAGGATTATTTACAGGACTCCATCTCAGAGATTTACAGAGTTCCGTCCGATATAATTAGTAATTAGCTGTATATTCAATCCAAATATTGTGAGTGTGAGATTTCTTTTTCCCAGTGATTACTTCAATCCGAAGAAAGCCGATTCAGCATACTTGGAGCAAGTTGCTTGTATGCAAAATGCTGGGTTTGCAACTTCTGTTATTTCTTTGGAGTCGCTAGGATCTGGTTCATCAAAGATTATTCCAGTCCCAACTCTTGATTCAAAAGTGGTTTATCGGGGTTGGATGCTCTCGCCTTCCGATTATGAGTTCTTGGTTAGTGTTGTAGAGAATACAGGGGCAAGTGTTTTAACTTCTAAGGCTGAGTATCTAGCTACGCACTATCTGACAAACTGGTATCCCCTGATTACTGATTTAACTCCAGAGACTAAATTTTATTCTGTCGATGATGATTTAGAGAATGAGTTGAATCGACTTGGCTGGAATGGATTTTTTATCAAAGATTATGTTAAGTCTCTCAAAACCTCAGTTGGTTCGATAATTGATAAACCTTCAGAAATCAAAACAGTGGTTGCCCAAATGCAGAAATTTCGGGGCAGTATTGAGGGAGGTATTTGTGTCCGGCGGATTGAAGATTTTGTGCCTGAAACCGAAAAGCGTTACTTTGTCGTATATGGTAAACCTTTTGCCGCTTTACCAGAGGAAGAAATTCCAGAGATTGTTTCTGAGTGTGCCAAGCGGATTAGAAGTCAGTTTTTCTCTGTGGATGTAATAGAGCGTAAAGATGGTAGTAAGCGGATTGTAGAAATTGGTGATGGACAGGTATCAGATATTGTTGGATGGACGGCTGAACATTTTACTCAACTGTGGGTACTGTGATGATTAAACCTTTGCGCTCCTATCCTGCGGAAGGCGAAGCGCATCTGCGTTTAAATTTAAACTCTCAATTCGCCACGAAATTTACGCAAAAAAAAGGTTGGGTTTTGCGATCGCTCACCCAGTCTACAATTATCCTTAAGCCAATACGCTTGGTTCATAATCCAATTTCAATGGTCAAGCTGCGAATCTTTCCTGTATCTGCGTTAGCTTTATCTGCAACTTCAAGTGTCCAGGTTCCTTGGGGACTTTTACCTTTAAAGGCAGCAAGTTTTGGGGTGTTTACCTCGTCATAAGTTGTTTTGATATTATCTGTAGCTCCGCCTTGGCGATCGTGCAGAATGATGGGAAGTACGCCTATTTGCACTGGCGGAAGGAGGGTAACGACAAGATCGCCAATGTAAGTATGCTCAATGTCTACATTAACTTTGATGGACTTCATCAGACTGGTATTAGCGATCGCCAACGACAATGTTGATGTTTGTAAGTCGTTAATGGGGATATCTTGCACTGCCTTGAATATAGTAATGGGCGATGTTTGCGCCGGCTTGGCCAATTCTACAGCTTTGAGAGCATTCATTCGACCATAACCGTAGAAAGGGCTGCGACCATTGGCATCATATTTACCTCCAGCTTGATCGATGCGATCGCAAGAGCGTTTTATAATATCTCGTACTTCGTCCCAACGCAGATTGGGATTTCTGGCAATAATCAAGGCTGCTACCCCAGCCGCACCTGGACACGAGCTAGACGTTCCCCCGAATTCGTTCGTGTAATTACCTCCAGCATCACCCAGACTCACATTAACCGAATTATAACCAACGACACCAGAACGATCGGTTGTCCAAATTCCTGGGGTTTGAGAACTATCACCATTGTTACTAGGGAAGGCACACCACACCGCCTGACCAAAGTCGCTGTAAGCGCTTCTCGTGCCAAAGTCGTTACAAGCTGCCACTGCAATTACCTTTTGGTAGCTGGCGTAGCCGTCGTTATCCACGCTTTCGTTACCATTGCCAGCCGCGAATAAAATTACACAGCCCTTGCCGTTGCGTCCTTTATTGATTGCAAAGTCCATAGCAAGCCGTGTGGAATCAGGCAGAGGTACTTTTTGCTTGTGTACAGGATCGTCTGGCTCAAACCAAGTACCATCTGCTGGGCCCCAACTACAAGAAATGACATCAGCGCCATTTTGAGCCGCCCAAATAAAAGCATCTGCTTCATCCTGTGACCCCAATGACGAAGCTAAACGAATCGGCATTAGTTTTGCACCCGGTGCTACACCAGATGCACCAAATTTCCCGTTTCCGCAAGCTACTCCGGCACAAGATGTCCCGTGATTATTGTCGTTTCCGGGTCTGGGATTGTCACTTTTACGTGTGACATCACGCGGGGCAACAATCTTTCCAGAGGAACGGAATTCTTCATGTTCGAGATCCACACCGTCGTCAATAATTGCAATGATTGCCCCTGTGCCATCGCTTAATTTCCAAGCCGCCTCAACGTTGGCATGAGCGTTAATTACTTTACCATTGATTGTTGTTTGCTTTAAGTGCCATTGCTGCGGGAAAACCTGACGTTGGCGTGATTCACGGACTAATTCAGGATGGCACAGTTCAACTGATTCTTCATTCAGAAGTCTCTCGGCGATGTCAAATATGGCTATACCAGTATTTGCAGGTGCATTGACAAAATAAGCATTACGTGCATACTCAAGTTGACGTTTAATTGTTAAACCGTAACGTTTTAATAACTCTTCGCAAACCCTTGATTCTTCTTCGTTATCGAATTTAACGAAGAGGTTTTCGGTATAAATTATCGGTTGACTGGACACTGGATCGATGAGGACACGTCCGGCAAATTGGACTTCAGATTCTTGATTGAGAATTTCACGGGCGCGATCGCGCAGAGCGACACCTTGATTCGGAGTTTTCGCACGCAAAATTTCTACACCCGCTTGCCGAAACCGCGTTGTTAACTCGAATTGATTGAGGATGCTACGAGCCGTGGGTGACACAGGCGCGACTTCAAACGGTCTTGCACCGACAATACTACTGCGGCTTTCGGTACGCACTACGACGTGTTCGTCACTGATAGCAAGTTCATACTGTGTACCGTTTTGTCCACCATAGCGAACCTGAACCATATTTTAATCTCCTAAATGTTTTGAAAATGGGGAATTGGGAATTGCGACTTACTTTTAAAGCTGGCTACATGGTACATGCAGATTGCACTTAGGTTTACTTTATAGATGCTTTTTATTTCATGTGTTATATGTGTATTACGATCTTAAAAAGATACAGCTTAAATAGGATTTAATCTCTCTAAAGTTCATACAAACCTTCGATTCGTCTTTCCAGAAAAGAGAGGATTCAAAGTTAGGTTGCTTTAAGAATCTTCACTATCATTAGGGGCATATAGCTTGCATTCCGAGCAAAATTTGTATTCCATACCACTGAAAAACGCTATAACATCATTAGAACTTAAGAAAGATGTTTTATTTTCCGGCTGAGTATTTTCTCCAGGTGTACTCTTTACCCCTGATTTCTGAAGTGAGATTTCAAAACGACTATTTTTCTGAGTATCCTGAACAAATTCGTGTTGGTAGCGATTTCACTGCTGTATCCTATACTCGTAAGTCTGGGTACTATGCAATACATTATAATCAGCCCAAGACGGTGGCACCAGGAGCAATTTTACAACTTAACGATGGTGTGACGGGCTACGCCTACGCAGTTTTTTCAGGCGAACCCAATCAATCAGAGCAGAATAAACTGAGTCCGATTTACACAGTGCAACCCAATGGTTCTTTAGCAGTACCAACTGGACTGGTTTTTATCCGCTTTGCTGAAGGCGTTGATGTGGAATCTCAGCGCGAGGTAATTAATCGAGCGGGTTACGAAGTAGTACAAATCCTTGACTATGCACCTCATGGCGCTTGGTTGCGTGTCCGATCTGGTAATATTGCTGATGCGATCGCTAAGATTCCTCAGCTAGAAGCAATACCTAAAGTTGAGAATATCGAACCTCAGATGCTTATGGAAAGAGGTTTGAGACTAGAACGTTGATAATTCGTAATTATATAAAAAAGATGTTTAAGAACAGCAATAACTCTGAAGATAGTATTCTTTACAGACATGGCGACGTTTTGATTGGGCATATTGCTAGCTTACCTGTCGGTGCTAAGAAGGGTGTAGGTGCTACTCTGGCTCATGGTGAAGTTACAGGACATAGCCATCGCATTCAGCAATCTGATGCTGTTCAGTTGTGGGTACATGGTAGTGAGCTTTTTCTTGAGGTTAAAGAACCAAGTGCTACTTTAATTCATGAAGAACATCGAGCGATTGAATTACCCCAAGGGCTTTACCGCGTCTGGAAACAACGCGAATATCGACCTGATGCTTATGTGGAGGTGATAGATTAATGCTCAAAATTATGTCGAATGGACGTGTGCCGAATAAACAAGTTTTGCAGCGCCCAAACCAAAGTCACGAGCCTGTATCAGCTGAAAATGCTCGAAAGCTTATCCTTGAGCATCGTGCTTGGGATGGGATGCGCGTTTTAGGGCATCTCGATTTAAGCGGTGTATTGGATCTTTACAATCTCCCTGAAAATCTCACCTGTGAAAGTCTTGATATCAGCGACTGTGTAAACCTCACAACTCTTCCCAAAGGACTCCGCGTTACGTCTTGGATTGAGTTGGCCGGAAGTGGAATTACTAGTATATCTGCGGGACATGGTTTTGTTTGGCGCTGGCGAGGTGTGCAGGTGACAGATAAGATTGCCTTTGAATCCCAGTCTTTAACTGGACAAGATATTCTTAATGTGGAGAATGTTGAATTGCGGCGCGTGCTGATTGAACGTCTGGGATACGAGACATTTTTACAGCAAGTGGGAGGATTGATCCGCGATCGCGATCGTGACGCTGGTGGAGAACGTCAACTAGTCTACATCCCTTTTGAAGATGATGAGCCGTTTATGGTTTTGAAAGTCACCTGTCCATCCACAGGACATATTCATATCTTGCGCGTTCCCCCTGACATACAGACTTGCCATCAAGCAGCCGCTTGGATTGCAGGCTTTAATAACCCAGATGATTATAACCCTGCGATCGAGGCTTAATAGAGATGTGGGACTTCCGCGATACCGTAGATCCCGTTAATGTTCATTTAACATTAAGAGGCGAGAAATATCAACTAAACCTCCATGTAGACTGACAACATTTGAAACCTCAGAATACATACTTCCGACTTTACCTGATTGATGGGTAAATAAATTATGACAACCCACAATTATTAGTAATTCTTGAGCGCGAGAAAATGCAACATTTACCCGTTCTGGTTTTTTAGCAAATCCCACATCTCCTTTACTATTATTGCGAACCATGCTAACAATAACAACAGGTCGTTCCATACCTTGAAATCTGTCTACTGTACCTGTACGAATCTCTAATGAAGGGAAAAGTTCAGATTGCAAACGTTCATCAATTTTTCTTAATTGAGCGCCATAAAATGTAATTACAGCAATTTCCTTTTTTGGTTCACCATTAGCAACTTTCTCAGCCCAAGTAGTCTCAAACTGCTGACACAGACTTTCAATTGCATCAATTTCAAGAGTATTAAAGTAAGAAGTTCCGTTTCTTTGCTCTAAAAACTGATTTTCAATAGGCGTTTTTACCCAAATAAGATGCTGAGATTCTTGGATAATTTCGCTTCCTAAATGATGTGCGCGTTTGGTATCCGGTTCCAAAATTCCAGATTCTAGTTTACCATCATAAAACTGATTGATTGCTCCCATAATAAATGGATGCATTCGATATTGTGTAGTTAGCATTTGTTTAATGCTTTCATCAGCCGATTCAAACTGACTTTTAAATAGCGATTCTTCTAAAAATTGTAATTCGTCTCGTGTATTGCCCATTGTCTGAGCAACTTCTTCAACAGTGCTAGTATCAAGCATGGGTGGTAATTGCCGATGATCGCCTACCATGACTAATTTTTTGCCTTTCAAAGCTGGAATTAGTAACTCTGGTGGAGTACACTTACTAACTTCATCAATTATGACGACATCAAAAGATTTAAATTCTTCAGAAAATCCTCTATTTGCAGCTTGAACACAGGTTATACCAACGACGTTAGCATTATCTAAATAAATGCGTCTTAAATCGTCGCTATCGCCTTCTGTTGGTTGTCTTAATTTTCCAATCCAATCTTGTACAAAATTCTGATATTTGTTGAGATAAATTTCGTCTTTTTCGAGTTCCTTCTGCCAAAATTCAAACTGAATATTTATTCCACGCAATAACTCTATATTAGACAAGTCAGCAGCAAAATTTTCTGGCTTAAACTTATCCGGCATTATTTGCCATTCTGTCAACCACCAATTCCTTTCTTTTATTAAATTATCTGATGGCTGAGGTTGTAATTTCTCTTCTATTTCGCGTAAGCTAATTTGTGATTTTTGAAGCTGCTGTAGAGCAGTTTTAGTTTCCTCTTGTAACTTTGATAGATGCTCGTGTAGAGAATTTCTAATTATCTCTAGCACAGCAATAGGCTGTAATGATGAAATTAACGTTTCAAGCTGACTAATAGAAGTTACCCAATAATTAACTTGATTTGAAAATTCTTGTGGCTGCTCCCAAATCTTTGATTGTGTTGCAAGATATTGCTCAGTTATAATACGTAATTGAGCAGGTATATTTTGTTGATTAAGTTCTTGTAAGTTATTAATAACTTTTCCAAGTTGCAAATTAGCCTCTTGCTGTGCTTTTTCTACCTCAGCTTGAGTAATAGATATTTGCTGTTGGCTAACTTCATTTTTTTGAAGTTCATTTAATTGTCGTTGTAGATACTGTAGCTGTTGTTCAGTTTCGGTTTTGACTTTTAAAACGCATTGACGCGCATTTGCAAGGATTGTATCTAGCAATTCTTGGGTAATGCGGGTGAGAGTAGAGTCGATGTTATTCCATTCCCATGATGCGCCATAGGTTTTTTGCATTCTAATTAAGAAAACCTGGGTATTCTCAACCAGTAATTTTCGCTGTTTGGGGTTGAGTAGCTGATAATTGCTAAACTGTTGATAGGTTTCTTGCCATTGGGTGCGGTCACTCTTTGATAGTACCATTGGAATCTGACTAAAATTTTCTTGCAAGAAATAGCTAAAATTATGCTGTTTACCCCGTCTATCGGTAAAACCTCCGTCTATTTCATAAGCGATCGCTTTTGTCAATAGCTCCCATTCCGGTAGATTAATTTTGTAAGTTTTTGGTACTATTTGTAATTTTAATGTATTAGCAAACATCAACAAACCTAGCGGTAAGTCAACTAAGTTTTCTGTTAGTGGTAAACCTGATTGCTGACAATCTTTTAAAGTTTGATACAGATGAGAAGGGGCTGTAGATTTCCATTCTTTTACGGCTAAGATAATATAATCAATTTCCCGTTGGCGGTTTTCCCATATCTGGATTGTTTGCTGTATGTTTTGCAGTTTGGCAAGATATTTCTGATAATCTGGTTGTACTTGATTTAATAATGCAAATTTCTGTTTGACATCCTCCACTGATGCTGCAATTTCTAAGATGGCATTACTCGCTTCTTGAGCATGAGTCAAAGCAGTTTTAAATCCAGAAATTTCTGTTGTTACAGTTTCACGCAACCAAACCGCTAAACCAAAAGCACCAAGTGCTGGACGCACTAACCCAAGTTCGTCAGTATATTTTATAGTTTGACGAACATTTGCTAAAAATTCTTCTACTAAACTATTCCCTTCTGTGTATGGCTTCAGAAGTGGTAAGAAATCTGTAACTTCTGGAGTTTCCCAGTTAATATTTTGTACAGTATTTAGTATATTTTCTAACCCTGTAACTAGAGATTCAACATTGTTCTGTTTTTCTAGAATTTCGTTATAAGATTGTTCTTGGTTTTTAAAATTAGTTTCTATCTTTAACTTATTTTTATTGAATTTTACTTGTTGCTGATTGAATTCTTCTTCGGCTTGAAAGTAGGGTGCAAATCTTTGTGATGATAATAGTAATCGACTAAAGATTTGAACATTTTCGAGCCGTTGTCTAATATTATTTTCGCAGTCAGTTGCTGTATTTTCTAGCCATCTGCCAATCACTTGGTCTTCTAAAAAGGGCTGTCCTTCTTCGCCAACTTTTTCGGCTCTACCTTTTCGTACAGCGCGAATTACTGGGTTATGAACTAATCGACTCAGAGCATTATCTACTGCTAAATTGGCTTGAGATGCGATTAAGGTACGTCCACCGCGAAGGGCAATTTGATAGCAAATCTCGGCAATTACGGTAGTTTTACCAGTACCTGGTGGCCCTTGGATGAGAACAAGATCCTTCGCGGCAAGTACCTTTTCTACTGCTGCTTTTTGGCCAGGATTAGCAGAAGATAATAATAAATCTTGTGGTTGAAGTTCAACAGTTGTTTTTATTTGTCTAGCCTGAGAAGCATCGAATAAAAAGTTACCCAAATAAGGGTTTTGAGTGTAACCATTATTCAAATCATCTAAAGCTTTTTTCTTACGTTGAATCTGCTGAATATCACCAACTGCCTCAAAACATAAAAAACCTGTATCTGGCAACTTATAACGCTCTGTTGCCATGAATTCAGCTAAATCGCGTTCTAGTCTGAGGCTGATAATACCACGGTTGATATCAACTTCTTCAACAGTTCCTAATTGACGACCGCTAATCCAATTTTTGCCAACAGGAGCGGTTTCAAAAAGTTTTAAATCTTCGTTTTTTGTCCGTCTTGCTCGTTCCCAAAAATTGTCTACATCGAGGGAATTTTGATAAAAGCCGTCAAGGGTGGCTGAGGTTACATCAATTTCAAAACTAATTCGCCTTTTGAAGTTATAATTATGGCTTACGTAACGCACACAAAATTGACGAGCTTTAGCAATTTTTTCCTCAATTTGCAAAAATGCTTTCCAAGCTTTAAGCTGATCTTCTGTAGGCACATTTTCGCCACAAACTGGCGCGGCGGCGATACGTTTTAATGTCGCCTGGGGAATATCGAGATGATGCTGATGATTAGCGAGTAGACGCAAGCGACAAGGTATAGCATAGCTGTCGGCGTGTCCTCGTGAGGGTTGTAACAACTGAGCCGAAAGTATTTTTAAGCTGTCGCGGCCATCTTTTTGGACAGCTGCTCTAAATCCTAATGTTTTTCTGAGCTTGTCAAGTCTTGCGGGTAATGGAAAATCATCGGAGTCTGTGGCTATTGTCAAATCCCAGATTTCCTCTCTCGCCTCTTTTCCCGCGCCTTTGCGACGCACGTAAAATAGAGAAGGCTTTTTACCGACACATTCATACATTAACTCATTGGCGCGATCGCGGCGCTCTCTAAAATCGGGATATGATTTCAGGGCGCTTTCACCTTCAAGATGGCGGATGAAACTATCAATTGCTGAAGCTATAAATGTATAGCCCCAATCTTCAGAGTTTGTTTTAGTTTTCGAGGATTTTGCTGTTAGTTTACTTACTGCTACACGAATTCGTTCTACATCGGATTCTGGAATTGCACTGGTATGGCTTTTGACTGCGATTTTAAGTTTTTCACAAATTACTAATAGCTTTTTGCTATCTAAATTTAATTCTTTTGCTAGTTCGTAGACTCTGAGTTTGCCGTTGTTCATCCAGTTAACAATTAAGAGTTTAGATTTAAACGCAGAGGGGCGCAAAGGTAAGCGCAGAGGAGCGCAAAGTATTATTTTAGTACAATTTGCTATGAGTTAAATTTGGTAAGACTCTGCGTTTAAATACGTTACGAGTTTAAGTAGTATTTATGAAATTACTATAGTTTATAGTGTTGGTAAACTTCACTCGCAGCGCGATGCAGCAAGGAATGTCGCCAAACTAAAGATTTCAAATCATCAGCATAACCGCCGCCAATGACGCAAGCGACGGGATAACCGCTACTCATACAAGTACTTAAAACCTGCATTTCGCGGCGGAAAATGCCAGCATCGGTTAAGGCTAATTTGCCCAAGCGATCGCCTATGTGAGGGTCAACACCTGCATCATAAAATACTAAGTCTGGCTTGACTTTAGACAATAAATCGGCTAGATAATTTGCCAAGGTTTGTAAATAAGCGTCATCTTCCATTCCTATCGGCAAAGGGACATCCAAATCGCTGTTTTGTTTTGTACCGGGAAAATTGACTTCGCAGTGCATGGAGAAAGTAAAAACGCTGTCGTCGTCTTGAAAGATAAAAGCTGTACCGTCTCCTTGATGGACATCCAAATCGACAATTAGGATTTTTTGGACGAGTCCGAATTTTTGTAAGACGCGACAAGCGATCGCTAAATCGTTGAAAATACAAAAACCAGAACCATAACTAGGAAAGGCATGATGAGTTCCACCAGCTGTATTACAAGCTAAACCATGACTTAGCGCTAGTTTTGCAGTGAGTATCGTACCACCTACCGCTACACAAGTACGATTCGCTAATGCTGGACTCCAAGGCAAACCAATGCGTCGCTGTGCTTTGGCATCTAGGGTTCCCTCACAGTAAGCTTGAACGTAGCTTGGAGTGTGGACTAACTCTATCAATTCTAGCGGGGGACGTTCGGGGGCGTGAAATTGTTCTTGATTAGCTACACCATCAGCTAACAGTAATTCATAGAGTTGTCGGAACTTAGACATCGGGAAACGATGTCCTTCAGGCAATGGGGCAACGTAATCTGGGTGGTAAATAATTGGCAAGTTCATGTTTTAATTGTGAAGCCAAATACACCTAGAGATCAATACGCATACCTCTGCGTTTAAAAACGCTACGATTCTTACGCAAAGCTGTACTAAGGAAGATGTTTTGTCGGGAGGGGAGGGAGACGGCGTTTATACCGTCCTTGCAAATTCTTGGTGAGCAGCACACAGGCGAATATAGCGGTTGAAAGTAGCACTACACTAGCTCCAGAGGCAATATCGAGGTAGTAGCTGAGGTAGATGCCTACAAAGGAAATCGCAGATCCTAAAATCCCGGAGACGATCATTATATAACCAAAGCGATCGCTCACTAATCGCGCAACTGATGCCGGAATCACCACTGCTGAAATAATCAGAGTCACCCCCAAGACGTTCAGTGTCGCCACCAGTAAAGTCGCCAACATCAAAGCAAATAAAGTATCCATTGCAAAAATGGGTACGCCATGAACCTGAGCAACTTCCCGATCAAAACACCAAAATAACAACGGGCGATAGAACAAGAAAACCAGACTGAGTAAGACAATCGTCACACCCGTCACCACCCACAAATCATTAGGGGAAACCCCCAACACATTACCAAACAAAGCGGCTTCAAAGTTTTGGCTAAACTTGCGATAGCTACTAATTACAGCTACTCCTAAAGCAAAGCTAGCAGTTGTCACAATTCCAATAGCTGCATCCGAGTAGATTTTACGTCCTGTCAAATATTGAATCAGCAGAGCAGCTGCAAAACCCCAAATCCCAGAGCCAATGTAGAAATTCAAGCCCAGTACATAACTCAGCACGGCTCCCCCTAAAATTGCATGAGATAAACCGTGGGCAATGTAACTCATTCTGCGAGTTGTAATATAAACTCCCATAATGCCGCATAATAGCCCCGCCATCATGCCTACTAAAATGGCACGGCTAAAAAATTCGTAGCGAAAGGGAGCTAGTAAAAAATCCATATACAGTATTTATATTAAGCAGACTTAGACGAGTTGGAGCGGCGCAATACTTCCGGCAAGTTATCTTGCATTTGATGACGTAGGGAAGTACCACCGCTAGCGATCAAAATTCGGTCTTCTTCGTGGAAAACTACCATTTCTCCACCAAAAGTCTGTTCAAGATTTGCGGGAGTGAAGACATCGATCGGTTGACCTTGACAAACTAAACCGCGATTGAAACATACTACCCAAGGTAGATGTGTTGCTACCGAGTTGAGGTCATGGGTAGAGAGGATAATTGTTAAGCCTTGCTGATTCAAATCAGCCAATAGGTGCAATAGTTCGTGTTGAACGTGTAAGTCGGAACTACTGGTAGGTTCATCTAGAAGAACTATTTCTGGTTCTCCTACTAAAGCACGAGCAATGAAAACCCTTTGCTGTTGCCCACCAGAGAGATTACCGATGGGTTGATGGGCAACATGGGCAACTCCAACCCGCTCTAGGAGTTCGCCGGCAATTTGGCGATCGCGCCACGAAGACCAAGGTAACATCTTCTGCTTTTGGTAACGTCCCATCATCACTACTTCCAAAGCCGTAACTGGAAAAGTCCAATCCACCGTTTCCACCTGCGGCACATAACCCACCGCCTTTGGTGCTACTCCTGGTTTTAAGCGCTTTCCTCGAAACCAAATTTCTCCACCCCAAGGCTGAACTAGCCCTAAAATCGCTCTGATTAAAGTGCTTTTACCACTGCCAGAAGGCCCCACCAACCCAGTCAATTGACCAGGGTAAAGCGTCAAATTAACCTCGCTAAACACTGGCTGGGTTTCATAACCACAGGTTAAATTTTTAACTTCAAGTATTGGTTGCATATACAGCAGATTTCAAGTTGGGTGTTGTATATAGGCTAAGTCTATTGCGCCAGATATCAAGGGTGTTTTAAGCTAAAAAACATCTAATTTGCATAATCCAATTAAATATAACTCTTGTGGAATAGGCATCCTGCCATTGGTGTCAAGTTAAGCTTTAAGCTTTATCCCACAGCCGTTTTACCCCCCTTAATCCCCCCTTATAAAGGGGGGAAACAGGAAATCCGGTTCCCTCCCCTTTATATCGGGGAGGGTTAGGGTGGGGTAACGCGGATCATGATGGGAAGCGAACTCAATACCCAGTTTTTACAAGGGTTTCACATTAAGTTGACACCAATGGCATCCTGCCCGCCCAGCTTATGCAAGTTTATTTGTGGAACAGCTTATTTCTGAATTCTGCTGTATTTATTTTGTTGATCCTACTTGATTGCTGTTGGCCCAACAACATTTCCAGTCTGCAAGTTCTTCACTAAATTAGGATTTCCTCCCAAGTTAGAGGCGATAATCCGCATATTGTTAGCCATCATACCAATATAAGTATGCTCAGGATTAGTATTGTCCATCGCATTAGCTGAACCTTTGCCTGGTAACTCATCATCAGCAGTGTTGGCTGTTTTTACCTTCGCTTCGCGGGCAATTTGTTCTTCTACCTTGCTGGGGTAAACCTCAGAACCAAAAATTGCTGGAACGCCGACTTTGCGAATTTGGTCAATTAGCTTGGCAACATCTTGAGCGGATGGTTCTTTGAAATCTGAAGGTTGAATCGCACCAATTACTTGAAAACCATATTGTCTAGCCCAATACGCCCAAGAATCATGGTAGGTCAAAAGTTTACGGTTTTGGGCGGGAATACTGGCGACGATTTCGCGTGTTGCTTTGTCTAGAGCATCCAGACGTTGTAAATAATTTTTGAGATTGGTAGCGTAGTAGTCTTTGCCAGCAGGATCTAAGGTGGTTAACTGTTGGGCAGCTAGTTTGGCGTAATTCTCAGCATACTTGGGGTTTACCCACAGATGAGGATTGGGATCGCCCTTTTCTTTGGGAAAACTGAAGTCAAAAAGCCATTGGTCTTGAGTAATAGTGTTACTACCTAATTCAAAGATTTTAGTTTCTTTGGGCTTTGAGGCATTAGCTAGTTTTTCTGTCGGGGATTCTAAATGTAATCCGTTGGCAATAATCAAATTAGCTTTGGATAGTATATCGGCATCGCTAGGACGAGGCTCAAAGGTATGAGAGTCAGTTCCTTCTGGAATAATACCCTTAACTTCTAAGCGATCGCCTGCAATGTTACTCACAATATTAGTTAAAGGTGCGACTGTTGTCACAACTAAAGGCTTATTTTGTGCCTTTTGTTCTCCTGCTTGAACCGGAGTGCTGGTTACTTCAGGGTTGGAAGACACCGTTTTATTTGGAGACGGACTGCAAGCTACTACCATGAAGCTAAGTACAAATAGCAATCCTGCGAGGGTCTTCATTATACTCAAGCCTTCTATATTCAAGGGTCAAGCTTGAATTAAACCTTTTCTCGATATCAAAATGCAATGCCCCATCAGGGCATTTTCGGTCAATTGGTAGATTTTTTACCTATAATCCTCCTTTATTAAAAGGATTTGTAATATCACGTCCGCTTAATGAACTGAATTTTCCCCTTCCCATTACGGGAAGGGGGTTCGGTTTTTCGTGGGCTTTTTCACATAAGGGACTTCCAACAAATAAATTACCCAATCTTGTAGGGTGGGCATCTTAGCATCATTATCCGCGTTACCCCACCCTAACCCTCCCCTTGTAAAGGGGAGGGAACCGGATTTCTTGTTTCCCCCCTTTATAAGGGGGGTAAAACGGCTGTGGGACAAAGCTTTAAGCTTAAGTTTACACCAATGGCAAGATGCCCACCCCATAAGAAGTAGTTGAGTATTTTTTTATTTGGAAGTCTCTAACTTAAATTAAGGGTGGGTTAATCTTTGCAGGTCGATGCATTGGCATTGCAGGTCGATGTATTGGCATTGCAGGTCGATGCATTGGCATTGCAGGTCGATGCATTGGCATTACAGGTCGATGCATTGGCATTGCAGGTCGATGCATTGGCATTGCAGGTCGATGCATTGGCATTACAGGTCGATGCATTGGCATTGCAGGTCGATGTATTGGCATTGTTAGGTCAAGATGTAAGGCAGCTTTAGATACTTGTGTCTAAAGCTGTACGCTTGCAGGGAGGAGATTAAGAAATGGGATTCAAAATTAGATTGCTAATGCTCGTTTTTCTAATGGTAGTTCAAAGCGATCGCCTGGTTTTGGCTCAAGCACCTGCGTTGAAAGATTATTCTTCTCTAGCAACGAACGAAATTCTTCAGCAGTTCCTTTAGTCTGAATGAATTTCATCAGCAATCCTTCAAACGCGACATCACCACCAGCCGCAGTAGGTAATATTATTTGAGGCTGTAACGACTTTACAACTTCCAAGGCACTATTTTGTCCTTTAATGATCGACCCAAGCAAAGGTAGTGTCATATCAATAAACGGTGTAATAACTACATCGATTGGTGCAGCTTGCTGAAGCTGTGGAGAATGATAACCGTGAGGTTCGTAGTATACAGTTAGACCACTCTCCAATTCTTTGAGAAGATAACTATTTTCTACCAAAGTCGGGCCAATGGGCGAACCGGGAAAAGCTTTGATTTCAACTTGATTATTTAAAGTGAAAGTTTCACCATGAGCTAATACTGTAACTTGGGTATAACCTAACTGCTGTACTACCTTGGCAGCATTGGGAGAGGCTACAACTTTGATGTTGTGGTCGAGTATCTGAAGCGTTGGTGGGTGAGCGTGGTCTTCTAAACCTTGAGACAGCAGAATCAAATCAATATTATCTGGTATTGGGTGATTTTGCGATCGCGAACCTTTAAATAACCAATCCAAATTACTGAAAATCAACGAACCAACCAGCCAAGGGTCAATTAGGATTCGTTTTCCGCCAATTTCTAACAGCCAAGAGTTACTGTCTAACCAAGTTAAAAACATAAATTTTTTGAAGATAACGCCTATTTTCATTATCAATCGTGTCAGCTTTATTGCAGGCATTAAGATTACGACTCAATATTGCGTAGGTTTTGAATATTCGTAGGTTGGGTTGAGGCAATGCGTTACCCAACAAACCCCGAAAAATGTTGGGTTTCGTTCCTCAACCCAACACATTTTTATTTTTTAGGCAAAACTTACGCAGTATTGGGTTACGACTGCGTTTTCACTACAGAGTAATCAGACTGGTAATTATAGCTGCAATAATCTAGGTATTGCATCCTGTCAGGCTTACTCTGCTTGTTATAGTATTTTGTTCAGACCCTTTGCTGTCAGAGAATATTACTATATTGAAGAAAGACTTTATTAATCTTCATAATGACTATAACTACACAGCAGCTTGCAACCCAAGACGCTTTTGAAAAATTCTTTTGGACTTGGCAGGGCTACAAAATCCAGTACACTGTCATGGGTACAGGACGGCCTTTGGTACTAGTTCACGGCTTCGGTGCTTCCATTGGACACTGGCGCAAAAATATCCCAGTTTTAGCTAATGCTGGCTACCAAGTATTTGCCATAGACCTTTTAGGTTTTGGTGGTTCTGATAAAGCGCCCATTGATTACAGGGTGGAAGTTTGGGTAGAACTGCTGAAAGATTTCTGCACAGCGCATATACACGAACCTGCTGTATTTATTGGCAATTCCATTGGCGCACTTGTGAGCTTAGTAGTACTGGTAGAACATCCAGAAATTGCTGCTGGTGGTATTTTGATTAACTCTGCGGGTGGCTTGAGTCATCGTCCCCACGAATTGAACCCGCCGCTACGGATGGTGATGGGAGCTTTTAATCGGTTTGTGCGATCGCCAATTACAGGTAAATTTGTCTATAACCGCATCCGTCAAAAAGCCCAAATTCGCCGCACTCTCTACCAAGTTTACCGGAACCGTGAAGCCGTCACCGATGAATTAGTCGATTTACTTTATACTCCCTCTTGTGACCCAGGAGCGCAACAAGTCTTCGCCTCCATTCTCACAGCCCCTCCTGGCCCAAGCCCAGAGGAACTTTTGCCCAAAGTAGAACGTCCTCTATTAGTAATTTGGGGTGCTGATGATCCCTGGACACCAATTACCGGGGCAAAGATTTACGAAAAGGCACGTGAAAATGGCAAAGAAATCGAAATTATTCCTATTCCTAATGCCGGTCATTGTCCCCACGATGAGGTTCCAGATGTTGTTAATGCCAAGATTATTGATTGGCTAACACAAAGTTAACAATTTAAATGAGTAATGAGTAATGAGTAAATACCCATTACTTATTACTTATTACTTCAAAATTAAAGACAGTTGGAGTCGGGGAGTTAAACCCCAACTCAACTTTGTAAGAATACTACGTATAGACGTAGGGGTCTTAAACCCTTGATTTGGCGATCAAACTCATCTGGTGTGTGTAATGGAGCTTGATGTGCATAATGGAAATAAAAGCCTAATTCCCTTAAATCACCATCCAAATTTTTCCGAACAAGGCTATCAAGTTCTCAAAGAACTAGGACGCAACCGAGAAGGAGGACGTATTACTTATCTAGCAAATGTCCTCAACTCTAAGCAACAGGTGGTGATTAAAGAGTTTTGTTTTGCTCATGCAGATGCTGATTTGTCAGGTGTGAAAGCTTATGAGCGCGAAATCAAAATTTTGCAGCAACTAAATCATTATCGCATCCCTCGTTATTTAGATTCGTTTGAAATACCAGGGGCTTTTTATCTGGTACAGGAATATATAAATGCCCCATCTTTAGGCTTAACAAGCAGCTTTAATCCAGAAGAAATTAAGCAAATTGCTCTGTCACTTTTAGAAATTTTAATTTATCTACAAAAGCAAATTTCACCAATTATTCATCGGGATATTAAACCAGAGAATATTTTGGTTGATGAGCAACTAAATGCTTATTTGGTTGATTTTGGGTTGGCTAGAATACAAGATGCGAAAATAGCTCTGAGCAGTTTTGTAGCAGGAACTCCAGGTTTTATGCCACCAGAGGAACATTTTGGTCATTCGCTGACTGAGGCATCAGATTTATATAGTTTAGGAGCAACATTGATTTGCTTACTTACTAATACTCGTTCTGTTGAGATTGGAAAATTAATTGATGATAATTATCGCTTTAATTTCCAGCAATTAGTTCCTCAAATAAGTCCGCATTTTCACTCGTGGTTAATGAAAATGGTAGAACCTAATCGAAAACGCCGCTATGCCAATGCAGCTGTTGCTTTAAAAGCGCTGAAGTCAATTGAGGTTGTTGGTAGCGCCACTAGAATAAATGATTTAATCAGAAAAATCAAGCCTAGAAAACAAGCTGTTGTACTGGGTTTAGTTACTATCATTACACTGGCTGCAATGGGAGCAACCTGGATGATTTATCAGCCTGATGGTGCAATCAATAAAATTAGCACTACGGTTCGGATAAAATCCCCTCGCCTGTGGCAACAACCTTAATTTGATGCCGAATCAACAAATGTGAACCCCGAATCAACAAATGCGAACCCCAAATCAACAAATGCGAACCCCAAATCAACAAATGTGAACCCCGAATCAACAAATGCGAACCCCAAATCAACAAATGCGAACCCCAAATCAACAAATGCGAACCCCAAATCAACAAATGCGAACCCCGAATCAACAAATGCGAACCCCGAATCAACAAATGCGAACTTAAAAAGAGGGAACCGGAATCAAAGTCCCCCTTTTTAAGGGGGATTTAGGGGGATCTAAACGTTTTTTTACCGAGAAGAGGACTTTTCAAACATCCTCTCAAGGAATTAAAAATTTAGAATAATAATTTTTAGTTAAAAAAAGGTCAAGTAGAGAAACAACAGCCCACATTTTCAATCTCGAAATTCTGAGTTAAATATTTTAACTCCGTTGCCAAATTTTAATCGTCTTATCTAAACTCCCGCTAACCAACATCTCGCCGGAAGCTGTGAAGGCTAATGCTGTAACTATGTTTCCATGACCTGTAAATGTACCCAATAATTCCCCAGTTTGTAAATGCCATAATTTGATGGTTTTATCAGCACTACCACTAGCGATAATTTCTCCATTGGGACTTAATGCGATCGCATATACTCTATCTCTATGTCCTTTGAGAGTATGAAGTAATTCTCCAGTCTCCAATTGCCAAATTTTAATTGTATGATCCCAGCTACCACTGACGAGCATTTTACCATCTGCACTCATTGCTAAGGAACGAACAATGTGAGAATGACCCATAAGGGTATGCAGAGGTTCTGCGTCCTTTAAACTTTTGATCCCCGTCTGGGGGAAAGTGCGCCAGACTTTGATTTTACGGTAGCTACCTGTAACCAGAGTTTCCCCGTCTCGACTCAAAACTAGGGAATGAGCAGCTGTATCATCTAAAGAGAGTGCGATCGCAACTTGACGATGCATCAAATCCCAAAACAGAATTTTTCTGTCATCTCCACCCGTCGCTAACATTCTGCCATCTGGAGTAAAAGCAGCACAACGCACTACGCCATTATGTTTGTGCAAAATATCTATCAAGTCTAAAGCACCTACATGCCAAAGCTTAATTGTGGAATCTGCACCGCAACTTACTAAAGTCTGTCCATCTGCACTAAAAGCTAGAGAATTCACTTCATCTACTAGCCCAGACATCACCCAAGGATACTCTGATAATGTATCTATTAATTCGCCTTTGCTTAAATCCCAGAGTTTCGTTTCGCCCCGGCTACCACTTGCCAGTATGGGTAAAACTTTACCATTCTTACACAAGGAACTGAAAGCTAGGCAATTAATGCCTCTGTTGTGTCCTTGCAAAGTTTGCCAGCATTCCCAGTCACCGACTATATCCTTGAGGCAATGCTCTGATGGTAGAGTTTGTATTGTATCTGCGATCGCTATCTCGTTAATGACTGGTGACGGATCTTTTTTACCAATCAGTGATTCTAAATACCAACTTAGCCCCCCGGCATACAACAAGCTACTCGGAGTAACATCCAGTTTTGGTTCAGTAATTTCAAGTAAATTTGTCGGTAAAAAGCCTGTTATTATGCTTTGTTTCTCGTAACCTAAATTACCTGTAGATGGATAAAACAAACACAGAAAAACTAATACTTGGTGATTTCTCAAATCTTCTTGAGTAACAGACCATCTAATTTTGTCTTTTTTAATACCATTAAAACTTTCTCCATCAGCAACGTAAACTTGAACACTTAGCTGAGGATTGTCTTTGAGTACATAAGAGAATTTGCTTTCGCCACACAAATTTCCCTCATCATCTAAAATCATATTTTGTAAGGTATCTTGTGACACCTTTTCGACCAATTTGCCCAAGCGTTCAGCCATTACCCGCTCAACAATATACTCCCGCAAAAGATAATCTTGGGCAAGTTGTTGAAAGTATTTCGGAAAAGGTATCGTCCAGTCGGGAGGTTCAGGATATTCAGGTGGCGTAGGCGGTGGGTTTTTAGCGAGAACTTCTGCTTGTTGGCGAGAAAGTTCTTGGAGTCTGGCCAATGGTTCGCCCCAAAAAGCCATCATTTCAGTGTGACAACCCTTGACTTGACTTTCTAGTAAAGATAAGTCATAAGTTTTAGGTTTCTTCACACGTTGAAGGAAGTCAGTTTGTTGAGCTTTAAGTAAGCTAATCCAATCCATCTGCATTCCTACGGCAAACTATTGCATACCTACGGTAAGCTATACCAATGCAATTACTCAAGTTTATAACCTTAGTTAATTAAAAATTCAGTAATGTTAGTAGTCTAATAAAACACAGCTATTGGGATATATTTCCGGGAAAGATAGAGATGGATAGTACTTAGACATTTCATGAACTGATGCAGTTGAAGTATATAGAATTAAATGATGTCAGTCAATTCTAACGGAGATGGAGAAAAAGATACTGTTTCCAAGGAAACACTTCTAGCTGCAAAGGAAAGTTTAATGTAAGAGAGATTTTAAAGGTTGCGACAACGTTAAGTCAACCAATACCTCTATTAGACTGACTTAGTAAGGATGATTTTCAGGTATATCATCTGAAATTGCTATAAATGGTGAAGATTAGCTAATTTTAACCTTTGCGTTTTGGTTGTCTGGGTATAGTACTTACATCAGAGGAGTCACCAAAAGTATCTCTTGCCTCAATCTGTTTAATTTTCATTTGCAAATTCAAGTCATCACTACTAACAATCGTTTCTAGATTCGCTAATCTCCGTTCTAACAGTTCTATTTGCTGCTGTTGCAAATAGTTAGTTTTTGATTTTTGCTCATCAGAACGCCAAACAGCGACTGTACCAACTGCTGCACCACCAATAGCAACTAAAGGAAGAATAGCACCGCTTCTAGTAACGGCTGATAGGGGGACGCAAACTCCGAGAATGGCGACTGTAATCACCCAGATTCTTGTGGTGGCGGATAATCTGACATCTTGGTATTGTTCTAGATTTTGTTGAGATTTTTTAGCCATAAGTAAATCCCTTGCAAAGTTATTTGCTACATTGGCACAATTGCTTACGAAAATACTTCCTACAATTGGATTAAGTATAATTACTCTACTTCAAGATGAAAGTTCGTGCCTTTTTCCGAGTCGCTAAATAAATACTGCCAATCCTTTGATAAAATCCTTTGAGCGCAAGTAGTTAGGTTTATTATGACAAGTGCATCTTACATTTTTCTGGCTGGAGCAAGTCGCGGTGTTGGTCGAGAAATTGCTCAATACCTCACAGCGCAACAGCTAAAGGTTAAAGCACTCCTGAGAACACCAGCAGTTGCTACTGAACTAGAAAAAATCGGTATTCAAGTAGTTCAGGGAGATGCCTTGAATATTGAGGATGTAGAACGCGCAATGCTGACAGATGAACCTATCCATACTGTTATTAGTACCATTGGCGGTTTACCATCAGATAGAGAAAGACCGGATTACCCTGGTAATAAAAATCTGATTGATGCAGCAGTTAAAGCTGGAGTGCAAAAGTTTATTCTTGTATCTTCCATTGGTGCTGGCAATAGTGTTGTTGCTGCATCACCCCAAGTTTTAGCCGTACTCGGAAAAGTTTTAGCTGAAAAAGACAAAGCTGAACAACACTTAATTGCCAGTGGACTTACTTATACAATCATCCGCCCTGGTGGACTTAAGTCAGAACCAGCAACGGGTAATGGCGTTTTAACTGAAGATCCAAGGATTATTGGTAGTATCAATCGCGCAGATGTGGCGCAGTTAGTTGGTCGCTGTTTAAATAGCGATAGCACCAATAACAAAATTTTGTCAGCAGTAGACCGAAATATGCTATTTACACAAACAGAATTTGCAGAATTTGGTTTGGATTAGTTTAGGCACGCCAGCGAAGTACTTGATCCTTAACAGGATTTACAAATTCTCGTCCTTCAGCAACAGACCGGGCATACTCCCGCTTTAACTGGTAATACCACTGCGCCTGCATATCTGAATCCTTAATCAGTCGCAGCACAGGATTATATTTGAGGCCAATTTGCTGCTTTTCTACAACCGTTCGGTCTTGACCAATGAAAGTCCGCGCCAATAGATGCAGTAGTGGCTTGAAAAATCCTACCCAAGGAAGCGTCCAGTAAAGAACAAAAGTTACCTCGGTTTCTGTGTCTGAAATGGGTGTAACTGCGGTTAAATTAACGACTCGATGCTTGCCAATTGTGGTTTCTTCTATTCTGACTCCAGGTAAACGGAAAGAAATCTCCGTTTCCGGTCTACCACCGCCAATCAACCAGTATAATCGACCCCCATTATCTGGTAATTGATGTCGTCGCATGGTGAAGCCATAAGGTGAAGCATCGAATTGCTTTACTTCTTCGTGCAGTTGTTCGTTTCGCCACCACCAAGCACGATGAACATAAGGTGAATGAGCAGGATCCATCAGACCTACCACTGCATGATCTATAAAACAAGGGAATTTTACCACCTCTACGAACTGGTGAGAGCGATCGCCAAACCCTGGAATCACCGGAATCTCTATCTCTGAAGCAGGTTTAGAATTATCGGGATCAGCCATATATATCCAGATATTACCTTGAGCTTCCCGAACTTCGTAAGACTGTACGTCAAAGCGACTCAAATCCATCTGCTGCTCCTCAACAAGTGATGGAATTGCAGTGCAGCGTCCAGCTGGGTTAAAGCGCCAACCGTGATAGCAGCATTCCACTTCTTGCCCATCGAATCTACCACAACTCAAAGGCACGGCACGATGAGGACAAATATCTTTCATAGCGGAGACTTTGCCATCTTGTCCTCGGACTAGCAGCACAGGTTCACCCAAAAAAATGCGGTTGATCATCATACCTGGCTTAATCTGATTACTAGGCAGAGCATAGTACCAGGTATTACGTAATACAAAGTTATCGTTATTTTTCATCACTAATTGCCTCTGCCTTTGACACAACAAAAGTTCTGGTTTGTGGAAAGGAAGGTTATACTTAGAAACATTCTTTCAGGTTTTTAATTGCTGTTCAGATTTGGGTTGTCATGGAAGGATTACAGACGTGAAGTTGCATTATTCGCCAGAAATTTGAACAAATACCGTTCTTTTACGCGGCCCATCCAATTCAAAAAACAATACAGATTGCCAGGTTCCCAAAGCTAATTTACCATCCACAACGGGAATTATCTCACTAGTAGTCAGCATCATTGCCATTAAGTGAGAGTGAGCATTAATCGGCTCATCTTCCGGGACATCTCTTAAATGCAAGTCATTATGCAAATAGCTGCCCGATTCAGGTGCTAATTTTTGCAAGAATGCTTTTATATCTTCTAACAATCTGACTTCATTTTCATTAATAGATAAGGCTGTTGTTGTATGTCGAGAAAATACTAAAACTTGTCCATTTTTAATTGATGTTGAAGCAAGAAAATCTTGAATCTTTGGTGTTATGTCATAAATATTAATTTTGGGATCGGTTTCAATTTCAATTAACTTATTAATAATCGGCATCTTTTAAAATTTATATTTATGATTACACAGCAGTGACAATTTTAGATTGAAGGAAAAATCTAAAATCTAAAATCGAATGACTTCTAACTCCCAACTATAGTTTCCAAGCCTTGCACTAATCTTTCTATACCTTCTTTTGCTGTCTCTTTTTGCAACGCCCCATAAGCAACGCGCAGGTAGCATCCATTATCCATACCAAAGGTTGTACCTGGAATAACTGCTACTTTATGTTGCTGAATTAGTTTTTTAACTAACTCAAAAGCATCCATCTGAGTATTAATTTTGAGGAAAAAATAGAACGCACCATTAGCGGGTGAAATGCTACATAGATATTTTAGGCGGTTAAGGGAATCGAGTACTAGTTGCCGAACTTGAGCGATGCCTACGGCGGGCTGCGCCAGCGCACCTATATTACTCTCTAAATACTCCGCTTTTGCTTGCAATGCTCCTAAAGCTGCATATTGGGAAATTACTGGCGGACAAATCAAGATTGTATCCTGGACTTTTTTGATGGCAATAAATAAGTGTTTGGGAATTACCATGTAGCCAATGCGCCAACTAGCAAAACCGTATGCCTTAGAAAGGCTAAATAGAGAAATAGTGTGTTGGGAACTCCCAAATGCAGCAGGAGAAACGTGTTTTACGCCATTGTAAGTAAAGTATTCATAAGCTTCATCGCTGATGTGATAAATGCCACGAGTTTCACAGATTTGATTTACTTGGTGCAATGCTGCTTCTGAATAGACGACTCCAGTGGGATTATTTGGCGAAATTGTGACTACAGCCCGTGTTTTAGGAGTAATTGCTTGAGCGATCGCGTCTTTGCGTAATTGGTAATTTTCATCTGTCGCCACTAATACTACACGACAACCAGCAATTGCGATCGCCATTTCATGGTTGAAATAGTAGGGCGTATTCAGAATAATTTCGTCGCCTGGGTTAGTAATAGCAAGAATGGCATTCATAAATCCCATATTGCTCCCTGCTGTCACAACGATACAGTTTTGCTCATTGATTTCAATGCCGTTGAAGGCTTGCAATTTTCCTGCAAGTGCTGTCAGTAATAGGGGAATTCCCTCAACTGATTTGTATAAATTATTAGTGGGTTCAGCTAAAAATTTGGATAAAAATTCTAAGGCTTCCGGTGGTGGGTTGTAATGAACAACACCCTGTCCTAGAGAGATTGTTCCAGGAGAGTTTTTAATCAGTTCCCCAACCACAGGAATAATCGGCGACTGTACACCCTGCATACGAGAGGTTAGGGATTCCATATTTCCTTGGTTATGTACTGGGAATTGGGAATTGGGAATTGGGGATTGGGGATTGGGTATTGGGAATTGGGAATTGGAGAAACCCACGGCTTAAAAGCTGTGGGTTTGTAACAAGGATACCGAATTTAAGAGCGCTGCGGTCTCGAAAAACATCTTTTTTCAAATGGGATTTTGACCCATATAGCAACAGCCAAGGTGGTTAGGACATCAACAAATGATGAAACTTAGACACAAAAAGACTTTTCACCCAGTCTCCAGTCCCTTGCCATAACTAAAGTTTCTATCACTATTCCCTGTTCCCTATTCCTTATTCCCTATTCCCAATAATAATTAACCGGATTTGCGATTACTCAAAAATTTAGTCAATCGAAATCTGTTGAGGCCTACTTGTTTTGCCATTATGTGCATCTGTTGTGCTGCTGGTATAACTATTTGAGTGGGTCTGTTGATCCAGCCAGCTTTTAACAGGATCGTCTGCGAGGTTGAGCCGAAGCACACCAGAGAATAATCCACCTACAAATGAGGCTGGATGCTGGATAAATTCTCTGAATAGAGGTGACAATTCATTAATGAACATAAAAAGACTCCTGGCGGTGCCATAAAAAATTATTACTTCTTAATTGATCGTAACCTGTTGATTAGTATATGGTCGGCGGTAATGAAGTTGCGAACTTTTTGAGCTTCACGAAGAGGTAGGGGAGCAGGGAGATTATACACCGACTAAACGAAAGTCACTTAATGGAAGTGTGCGATCGCAATCCCTGACTTTGTTTCGCAGCAGAAAAAAGGGAGCATTCTCCCTGCTTCTTGTTCAACTCAAACAAAAAAATTCCCAACTTCTTAAAGAAGTCGGGAATCTGAGCTTGCTGCATCTAACTACAGAGAATCTATAAACTGCTGTACTTTTTCCCGGAGTGGCTGGTGTTTGATTTGCTCTGCTAACTCTTGAGCATTTTGGTAGCACGATCGCGCCATTTTTCTGCGTTTCGTTGTGGCGTAAAGGGTTCCGATGTTCAGTAAAGTTGAAATTTCTCCCAGACTATCGCCCAATTGTTGATAAATCACAAGGGCTTGCTTGTAGAACTTCACGGCTTGGCGATGCTGTGCCAGGGTGCTGTAGGCAAAACCAATGTTGTGAAGGGTTGTAGCAATGCCTGCTCGATCGCTAATTGCCCGACGTGTCAAAAGAACTTGATGGTAGAGCAATAACGCTTGTTTAGGTTTTCCTAAATCGCTATAGATTGAGGCAATATTATTCAAAGTGGTTGCTTCAGCAAACACATTCTTGACGGCTCGTTGAATTGGAAGTGCTGCTTGAAAAAATTCTAGCGCTTGCTCAAACTTGCCTAAGACGTTGTAAGCAAACCCAAAGCCATTGAGCGTTATTGCCTCACCAGCAAAGTCACCTAACAATCGCCGCATCCGCAAAATTTGGTGTTGTAGCAACAATGCCCGTTTTGGTTCTCCTAAGCGGGTATAAATTAGTGCTACATCATTAAGAGTAGAAACTTCACTTTGAGTATCTTGCGATCGCCTAAAGATTGGCAGTGCTTTGTCAAAATATTCCAACGCTTGCGAAAAGCGTCCAAGACGACTGTAGGTAGAACCCAGATTGCTGAGTGCAGTCCCCTCTGCTGGTGCGTTGCCAATTTCAATAGCAACCGAAAGCGCCTGATGAAAGCGCTCTAATGCTCTTTGAGGTTGCCAGCAACTGAGGTGAGCCAAACCAATATCGTTTAATGTATGACCTTCTCTGGCCCGATCTCGAATTGCTCTAGCCAGGTGTAAATTCTTGGTTGCAAGATCGAGTGATTCTTGAAACTTACCGCGCTGGTAGTAGCGGTTCGCTTCATCACGACGTTGTTCCCACTCTTTGACTTGATTTAAAGGTTGCGTCATCTGACCTCAGTTGCTTTCTGCGATAAGTAGGCAGGACATCTCTTTGGAGTGAAGCTCTCTTAGGTTTCCCAAATTTGAACCTTAATCTTCTATCTTTAGATATAAGACTTAAATAGATAAGTATGATAGTTCCACATTTATAGGAATATTTTTGAAGCAATTAATACAAATACTCCAATAGGGGCTTACATCTGTGTGTCCCTAGCAAATCGCTATATTCCAAGTAATTGAAAGGCTGAGATTGCCGACTTCTCTTTTAAGTCAGCAAATTTGTTGCCAAATGTTGGCAGGCAGTTCTAGAGTACAGGCAATCTTCCTAAAGGAATAGGTTCTCAGCAAGTCTCTAAAGGAAGCTAATCGTAGCTTTGCTTTTTTAACTAATTCAGCAGAAGTCCCACACTCACTTTTAGGAGTGTGGGATGAATGCGCGGGAGTGGGGAGATATAGTAATTGATGTTTTTTAGCGTAGCCAGAACAATTAATTGCTATGTCGAGCCATGACCCATATTCATTATATTTCTTGAAGCAAATACCACGATTGATGGTATTATAAATAAGTACAAACAAAGCCGAGAATGCTGGTTGTACACTGAACCTAGACAATCTAGAATATGGGGTTCCATTCAAGAATAGACATTTTTGTGTCGTCTCCGTGAATGGGTAAAATTCTAGCGGTACTAAGGTAGAACATACTTTTTGTACTTGTTCAAATCTGCGGCAGGGCATGACGTGGATTCAATAACATTGCTCAGTCAATGTCTTCATAGAAGAGTCGCTGAGAAGCCTACACTGTATGCTTGCATCAGTGTAGGTATGTCACGGGAAGTTAATACTTTGCCCCAAATTGAAAACAAACTTGCAGAAAAATTAAGATTTATTTAAATAAAACAACAGCCATGTTGTTAAAATCAGCAGCTAGATCCCAATCAGTAAGCAGGTTTCAGGGATACCTACGCATATCAACTCCAGATAAACCCTTACAACTCTTCACTTCATTAGGGATACAAGTTTTGAGACAATCAGAAACGATTTAATAATAATCAAGCACTTATAGTCCATTCTTATCGGACTCCGTGTTATTTCTGTTGAAAAGGGAGAACACAAACATGAAATTGGCTTACTGGATGTATGCAGGCCCAGCCCACATCGGCACTCTGCGAATCGCTAGTTCTTTTAAAAATGTCCATGCGATCATGCACGCCCCCATTGGCGATGACTACTTTAACGTCATGCGCTCAATGCTATCGCGGGAGAGGAATTTCACTCCAGTGACAACCAGTGTTGTCGATCGCAACGTTTTGGCGCGTGGTTCCCAAGAGAAGGTGGTTGATAACATCGTCCGCAAGGATGCCGAGGAACACCCCGATCTGATTGTGTTAACTCCCACCTGCACTTCCAGCATTTTGCAAGAGGATTTGCACAACTTTGTGGAACGGGCGCAACTAGAAGCCAAAGGAGACGTAATGCTAGCGGATGTGAACCATTACCGCTACAACGAACTCCAAGCCGCCGATCGCACTTTGGATCAAATTGTCCAATACTACATTGAAAAAGCCCGGAAGCGGGGCGAATTAGCAGAGGGAAAAACTGAGAAACCCTCCGTTAACATTATCGGTACTACTACCCTTGGTTTTCATAATAATCACGACTGCACCGAACTGAAACGGCTGATGGCTGACTTGGGAATTGAGGTAAATACCTTAATTCCTGAAGGTGCTTCGGTGAATGACTTGAAGAAAATGCCGAAAGCTTGGTTTAACCTCATACCTTACCGCGAACTCGGTTTAACCACCGCTCGTTACCTGGAAGAACAATTTGGCACACCTTATATAGACATTACTCCGATGGGTGTAGTGGAAACAGCCCGTTGTATTCGCAAGATTCAACAGGTAATTAACGCTCAAGGTGCAGAAGTTGACTACGAAAACTTCATTAATGAGCAAACCTTGCACGTATCTCAGGCTGCTTGGTTCTCTCGTTCCATTGACTGTCAAAACTTGACTGGCAAAAAAGCTGTGGTTTTTGGTGATAACACCCACGCCGCCGCCATTACCAAGATTCTGACGCGAGAAATGGGGATTCACGTTGTTTGGGCTGGAACCTACTGCAAATATGATGCAGACTGGTTCCGCGAACAGGTTAGCGAGTATTGCGATGAAGTGCTAATTTCCGAAGATCATGGTGAAATTGGGGATGCGATCGCTCGTGTCGAACCCTCTGCCATTTTCGGAACCCAAATGGAACGCCACGTTGGTAAGCGTTTGGATATTCCTTGCGGCGTAATTGCTGCACCCATCCACGTCCAAAACTTCCCCATTGGTTACAAACCATTTATGGGTTACGAAGGCACGAATCAGATTACAGATTTGATCTACAATTCCTTCACTTTAGGAATGGAAGATCACCTATTAGAAATCTTTGGTGGTCATGATACCAAAGAAGTTATTACTAGGGGAATTTCTGCTGATTCTGATTTGAACTGGACAAAAGATGGTCAAGTAGAATTGAATAAGATTCCTGGATTTGTGCGCGGTAAAGTGAAGCGAAATACTGAAAAATTTGCCCGCGATCGCGGTTTCAAAGAAATCAACGCTGAGGTGTTGTACGCCGCGAAGGAATCTGTCGGAGCTTAGTTTAGCGGTTAATCGACAAGATTGAGGGGTGAGGAGTTATGTATACTCTTTACCCCCATTTTTTTGCTTTAGTGATAAAAATTAAATTATGAGATATCATAGATTTAATATTAATTTTTATATATTTCTCTCAATAACTATTTAAAATAACTAAATTAAATATGAACGATGACAAAGCGGCATTGTTTGCGGCACTGTGTCAAGCTGGTATTAAGCACAGTCCAGAAAAGGTTGTGCGGATTGCCAAGCAAGCTGATGGCAAAATCGTATTTTTAGAAGAGGGAAATGCTGAAGCAGGACTCCAACACATATTGCAAGAACATTCTTTAGAGTTTGCTGATCGGGGAATCGAGCCAAGCCAGATACCAGATGCAATTATAACCGCAGTAACCCAAGGTAAAATAATTGGTTATCAAGGAAGAAAAAAAACTCGCACTATTTATGAAGTTAATTTTAATGGCAAAATCCAATACATCTGTGTGACTGTAAGCGATAATGGATATATAGTTGGTGCTAATCCCAGAACTTCCTCATAATTCGGTGAAGTAACTATGGTAGAAAAAATCAAACTTATGGCTGATTATGGATGCTACCCGCTATGGTGGGCTAGTTCCGATAAAGCTGGAGATATTGATCCAGAGATAATGCCATTAAGTCAAGAAACTATTAGCCGTTTGGAAAAATGGGCAGAAGTTTATGATGCAAAGTTAAACGCGAAAGATCCTAATTCTTCAGGTTTTCCCAGTTTAGAGGCTAAAACGGCTTTTGAAGCAGAAGGAATTAGCTTGTGGAAGCGACTGCAAAAAGAACTTGCACCCAACTATGAAGTTTTCTATTTCAGTGAAATATTACGTAAAGTTGTAACTGATACTAATGAATTAGACTCTTTGCGTACTATCTATGCTTAAGTGATAGTCAACATGAATTAGAAGTTTTACGTGTTATTCAGCAATGATTTTATTTAACAGAATATAAATTAAATTTAATTGCGATCGCGGTTTCAAGGAAATCAACGCTGAGGTATTGTACGCGGCGAAGGAAGCTGTCGGGGCTTAGATTAGCGGTTAATCGAGAAGATTGAGGGGTGAGGAGTTACATATACTCTTTACCCTAATCTTTTTTATTTTAATTATGAAATATGAGAAAGATTAAATTGAACTAATGAAAATTTACCAAAGTAATAAGTATGAATTACTCAGAACTATTAGAGATTTTTAAGTCATCTCTAATTCTAACTAATCAGGTTTTTAATTTCTTGCATAAAACTTATGAAAAATTAGATGATAAAAATAAATTAAGACATCATATTTTATATAGAATGAAGTCCACTAGCACAACTATTTTTCACATCTTAAATCAAAATATTGACAATCTAAATTCTGGTTATTTTTCATCAGCAGCAATTTTAACAAGAAGCATAAAGGATTAGACGAATTTCTTCAATTTATGAGATGTGATATTATCAACTAATATTGATTTAAACTGAAGCACATAAACCGCTCTAAATAAAGCAATATATGACGAACTTAACCCAGTGATTCTAATTTTAGTTACTTTTATTACATTGCTAAAAGAACGCTCACGCCTCAAACCAGTCAAGTTATTATGTTCTATAAAGCCTACAGCATTAGGAAATCTCCCACCATGTCCAACCAGACAAACTTGACTGATGCTCGTAACAACCTAGCCGAACTCTGCGCTCAAGTAGTTGAAGATAGAGAAGTGGTAATTATTACCCGACAAGAAGGCGAAAGCGTCGCCTTAATTTCTGTTGATGAACTAGATAGTTTACTAGAAACATCACATTTACTTCGTTCACCTAAAAATGCAGTCCGTCTGTTAACTGCTTTAGAAAGAGCAAAAGTCTAGAACTTTAAAATTGAAATAGTACATAGCGACAAGCCACTGTGCGTTTACGAATCGTGACAAAGCTTATCTTGCAAGATGTTAACCTATGGCGATCGCTGCGGCAACCCCTAGAGAGCCAGTCCACTAATATATGTTGACAAAAGCTCAAGTATATGTATCAGGGCGGAACGTCTATTTTGGGCTAAATATTGAGGTCTGCTTTTTAGCGATCGCATTAAAACGAAGCTCCTAAATGTTCAATTTAAACAACATATATATTCTGCATTTTATGTCAACTTCTTCTACTGGACTGGCGCTCTAGAGCGATCGCACTCCGTAACGCAGAAATTTACTGATAAATCAAAATTAAAATCGAACAAATATCACAATACAAAATTATTACTTTGGGGATCTAATAGGCAGAATAACCCACTAGAGAGCGAACCGATGTGTCTCCCATAACGAAGTAAAAAAAGCATCACAAAAGCCTCGCAATATCTCTTATAGAAAAAAAGCAGATGCATGTTAATGTTTTAATCTCATTGTCTTCTCTTCAGGTCTTTCCCTATGCATCTGCACTATTTACACCCCCAACACCTTGAAGAATTAGTCAATAGTAGTGGTATAGACTTACACCTAGTGCAACTCAATTTTAGGTCACTCCAAGGCGTAACCGCTTATGAGTACCTATTGATTTCTGAGCTACTTCCCCGCACCAATACCGGAATGGTGAAAGCTGGATGGTTGCAGCGTTATGCTCATATTACTGAAGGTGGTTGGTGGTGTTCGGGGCTAGACCCTCAAAATAATTGGCAGATGATGGAATGGGGATGCTTTAAGCCAAACCAGCCCCGACAGAATCACAATGCTAAATCCATCAAATACGAGCATCCCCCCAGCACGCCAACGCGGGTGTTTTGTTTGCGGGTAACGCTGCAAGTGTGGCAGCAAGTCGCTGGACGTTACAATCTGGTCATGCCTGACAATATCACCATTACTGCTGATGGTGAAGCTAGAGGCTTTTGGCAATGGGTGATGCAACATAACATTCCCCTAATTCTCTGCGAGGGTGTAAAGAAAGCAGCAACGCTGTTGACACAAGGATATGCAGCTATTGCTATTCCCGGAATTACTAGTGGTTATCGGGTTGTTAAAGATGAATTTGGTAAAGTTACCCGTCGTCAGTTAATTCCCGACTTAGCAGCTTTTGCAATTACAAAGCGTAGCTTTTATATTTGTTTTGATTTTGAAACTCAACCAAAAACAATTGCTGCTGTAAATAATGCTATTTCTCAACTTGGTTGTTTATTTCAGCAAGAAAATTGCTCTGTAAAAGTCATCGAACTTCCAGGAATTGAAAAAGGGGTTGATGAGTTTATCGTTGCCAAAGGTGCAACTAGCTTCGAGAAAGTTTATCGCCAAAGTGTTGATTTAGAAATTTATCTAGCTCAAACTAAACCTCACACCGAGTTAACCATTCCTGCTGCTCTCACTTTGAATCGTCCTTATATAGGTGAAATTCCTTTCCCAACTTCTGGGTTAGTAGGAGTAAAGTCTGCAAAAGGAACAGGTAAAACTACATCGCTACAAGCTGTTGTTCAGCAAGCGAAAATTAGAAACCAACCCGTTTTATTAATTACTCACAGAATTCTACTAGGAAGATTTTTGTGTGAAAAAATTGGTATCCAATGGGGAACACATAAAGAAGATGGAGATAAAAGGATTGATAAAACACTTACCCCCGCTCCTCCCATCCTCCGCTCACTCTCTCCTCAGCAATCCCTTGGATTGTGCGTTGATTCGATTTGGAAGCTTAACCCTGAAAATTGGCACGGGGCAATAGTAATTTTAGATGAAGTAGAGCAGTCTTTGTGGCATCTATTAAACAGTAATACTTGTAAACACAAGCGTGTAAAAATATTAAAATTATTCCAGCAACTAATTTCCACAGTTTTAACAACTGGGGGGTTAGTAATTGCCCAAGATGCTGATTTATCAGATGTATCACTTGAATATTTGCAGGGATTAGCAGGAATTAAATTAACACCTTGGGTAGTTCTCAATCAATGGAAACCTCAGCATGGTTGGGACGTAACTTTTTATGATTCGCCGAACCCAACACCGCTAATTCACCAACTGGAATTGGATTTGCTTGCTGGACGTAAATGTTATGTTACTACCGATAGTCGCGCTGGGCGTTACAGTTGTGAAACAATCGAACGTTATCTCAAAGAACGCTTACAAAAATTACGATGCCAATTTCCCAAGACTTTAGTGGTTAGTAGCCACACTACAAACACACCTGGCCACGCAGCCGTTGATTTTATCGCAGCAATCAATCAAAAAATCTCTGCTTATGACGGCGTTTTTGTTACCCCTAGCCTGGGTACGGGAATTAGTATTGATGTCCAACATTTCGACCGAGTTTATGGCATTTTTCAAGGGGTAATTCCTGACTCGGAGGCAAGACAAGCATTAGCAAGAGTGCGAGATGATGTGCCGCGTGTTGTCTGGTGTGCGAAACGAGGTATTGGTTTAATTGGTAGTGGTAGTACAAATTATCGCTTGCTATCTGATTGGTATCAAGAAAATCAAAAAGAAAACTTAGCTTTGCTTAGTCCATTACATAAAATAGATGTAGATTTACCTTTAGTTTATGATCCGATTCATTTGCGAACTTGGGCTAAGTTATCTGCACGGGTAAATGCTTCTATCCGTCTCTATCGTCAATCGATGCAAGATGGTTTGATTGCCGATGGGCATCAAATTCAGATGCGGAGTAAGGCTGTTAACAATAATATTATTCGAGATTTACGCCTTGCGTTTTTGGCAACTGATGCCGATGATTTAGCTACACGCAAAAGATTAATTTTAGAAATTGTCAAAGTTCAAAAAGATTGGGCGCAAAGCCGTCAAAAAGCTAAAGAAATTAAACGCAAAATTAAAGATATTAAGCAGCAAAATCAACTATCTGTGGCAACTGCTGTAGCTAATGCTAAAGATATCGATTATGTAGAATATGAGCAGCTATTAGTAAAGCATTCTCTGACTGATGGAGAACGCAACCAAATTAATAAATATATTCTCAGACAAAGGTATGGTGTAGAAATTACTCCTTGGCTGAAATTGCAGGATGACCAAGGATATTATCGTCAATTGTTAATTCATTATTATCTAACTCACGAAAGCGAGTATTTTCACGTCAGAGATCAGCAAGAATGGCATCAGCAATTGTCTTGGGGTGAAGGGAAAGTTTTTCTGCCAGATTTAAAAACTTACACGCTCAAAGTTGAGGCGATGAGAGCTTTGGGAATGCTTCAGTTTCTCGAATCAGAAAGAGAATTTACTGAGAGTCATCCAGATTTGATGTTGCTGACAAATATTGTTTTTCAGTATAGTAAGCATATTAAAAGAGCGCTTGGTATTAACTTAGTCGGGGAGAAAGAGCAGGTTTCAGCAATAAAAATACTCAGCCGATTGTTAAATTTGTTAGGCTTGAAACTAAAGCGGGTAAATGAGGTTTATCAAATCGATCTAGAAACGCTTTATGATGGCAGGGAAAGAATATTTACAGTTTGGCATCAACGGGATGAGTTAATGTTGGCTCATGTTAAGAGTGTTGGCTATGAGTTGCCTGATTATTCTTCAGATTGGAAGCTTGAAATTATCCAAACCAAGGCTTATGCCACAGCAGCCAATATCCTTGACACCTAAGTGTGTCTAAAGACAGCCAAGCATTAGTCATATCAATTAGCCCAATTTCTAATTTGCCTTCACCCGCGCCTGCTTCACCATCGCAATTAGAGTTTGATGGGCATCTTCCGCATCCGCTAAAACATGATCAAACTGAATGCGAACTGGCACAACTTCCCCATTCACTTGCGCTGTTAAATCCATACCTTGTGCATCAATTGACAGCATTTGTGCTGTATTCGCATCTGTTATACCACCAAAAGCCTGAGCGTCAACTGCCCCACCCACGAGGGGATGGGGCTTGTAACTAGGAAATATGATTTCCCGAAACATATGGCATATTGACTGATGCCTGTTCCTCCGTC
>NZ_JBALDL010000084.1:0-16175 GCF_036917465.1 Nostoc sp. | reverse complement strand
TGACGCAAGTCGAGAGAGTAGGCTTTCATTGCCACCAGTTATCAGTAAAATTGCTCTTTTCTATTGTACTGCACTAGACTAATAACCGCTATATCCAAGGTAATGGTACTATTACCCAGCTTATTAGAGAACCTTCCTTAGTACACAAGCAAAAACTTATCGAGCAAGCAAAGAATGAAATTAGTAAGAAAGCTCTTCAGGATGATCTATCTGATAAATTCCTGGTAGCTATTAAATTTGGCAAAGGGAAAAAGCTGTATGAATATGGCATGACTGCTTTGCGTCCTTGCGTTACACCTGAAACAGCTAGTAGATTTGGCGTTAAGTGGGGAGATTTACTCAAAGAAACCAAAATTCCTTACAAAAAACGAACAGAATTATTAGCTACCTATAAAAAAGAAGCTGAAAATGCTTTAAATAATTATGGATTTGAGTTAGGAATCAGCATCAACAGCCGTCACTATCCAGAGTTGTTTTGGCAACCACAAGTTCCAATTGAAGATACACCCTTGCTATTTGGCAATGGATTTATTGGTGTTCAAAGTAAAATTCTCACAGGTCTTTCTAAAGGTGGTGTTTACCGCCGTCACAATAAATTTTCTGATCCATCCAGACCAATTCGGATTACTGTTCTGAATTTTTGTGAGATGGGGTTAGATTACTTTATAGAACAACTTAAACAACGGTTAAAAAGCTATAAATTTGAGAGCCTATTTGTTAACAACTCAATATCGCTAAAAAACTTAAGTGGGACTAAGGCAAGAGCAACAGTAGAGGAATTAGTTAATGAATTAGAAGTAGTTAATGAATTAATAGAAATTCGACCTGACATAGTTTTGGCGGTTTTGCCCCAGAGCGATCGTAACGCTGATGAGGAAGATGGTGGTAGTCTTTATCACAAAATATATGATCTATTGCTTCGTCGCCAGATAGCTAGCCAGATCATTTATGAAGATACATTGAAGAATCCTGATTATTATAAAAATATTCTCAATCAGGTGGTTCCAGGAATTCTCGCCAAGCTGGGTAATTTACCTTTTGTTCTGGCTGAACCTCTAGAAATAGCCGACTGTTTCATTGGATTGGATATTTCCAGAGAGTCTAAAACAAAACTTTCTGGAACAATGAATGCTTGTGCTAGTATGCGTCTTTATGGGAAGCAAGGAGAGTTTATTCGCTATCTGCTAAAAGATACTTTGATTCAAGGTGAAGAAATTCCTAAACAATTTCTAGAAGGACTGTTACCAAAAAAGGAGTTTGAAGGAAAAACAGTACTGATTTATCGTGATGGCCCCTTTCGCGGACAAGAAGTTGCTAATCTCCTAGAATGGGCTGAAGCCATTGGCTGTAAATTGATATTAGTAGAGTGTCGAAAGTCTAATATTCCTCGACTATATAATTTGGTTAATAAAACCATAGCTGCACCAGAAAAAGGTTTGGCGCTGCGTATTTCTTCTACTGAAGCAGTTCTGGTGACAACTCAAGTAACTGAGAAGCTCGGTCTTGCTCATCCTTTACGCTTGACAGTTATCACTAAAAACCATCCAGCTTTAATTTCTCCTCCAATAGAACAAGTGGTTGAAACTACTTTGAAACTGACCTTACTGCATCATGGAGCATTAAAAATGCCTCGCTTGCCAATGCCAATATATGGAGCGCATAGGATGGCAAAACTGCGCTTAAAAGGGATTTATCCAAGCAGTATGCTAGAGGGCGATCGCCAGTTTTGGCTTTAGAACTAAATATTACAGGTATTTTGCGATCGCTATTCTCCTGCCAAAAATACAATCATCGCCAATGGATAAGCTAACTTGAAGCTTTAAACAGATATTATTTGTCTGCGATCGCTCTTGACCAAAATCTCAAGTTAGGATTCAACTTAAATGCCCAACCCGCTTCAATTAAGCTTCGTTTAGGTGACTCCGTTAAATAAACTCAAATGCTTAAGCGTGGTGAGATAGCGATGTCTACGCCTACGCTTTTTTACTCATCCACGCTTAAGCAGCAACTAATCTAACCTCTACTTACGTACTAGGTTGAGCAGTTCTTTCGGAGAAGCAAGCAAGTCAATTGCTACGAAGAAGATTTTGCCTTGAGGATCGAGCAAAAACCGCCATGCAATATTCATTCCTACACTCGCACCGAACCAAGGGGTTTGGACTTTGCCGGTCACTTTAACTTGGGTATAGCCATCTTCCACTGGCTCGGATATACCACGTTCTGGCATCATCTTTAATCCCTGGCATTCTTCACGCATATAAGCGCGGATTGCATCTTGACCAACAAGCGGTCTTTCAAAGGGAGGTTGCAAAGCACCTTCAGAGGTAAACAGAGCAACAGCAGCCTCAAAGTCGTTGGCATTCATGTTGTTGATATAGCCAAGCACTGTAGGGTTGCTGATACCCTCAATAGTGACTTTAGTCCGAAACGCTGGTGCTGTGGGGGGAGCCACAGGTTCTGAAACTTTTTTGTAACTGCCAGGAGCGTTCGGGTCAAATCCCATGCTGACTACGGTATTGCGGAGAATTGTGATTTGTTGACCTGAATCAGCATTCCTGATTGCTTGTAACACATCAGCAGCATTAGGAGAAAGTTTGTAACCTTCTGGAATCGGAGCGACAATTCCTTGGGCCATCCATTCTCCTAACTGATACCAGAAGCCCAACTTGATGTTTACAGTGAAGGATGCATAAGAACGGCAAAGGGGAGTGTCAGAACGGTTAGCTAAATCGTACATGACTCGTGTTTGAGCCTCGAAAGGCATCTGCTTAATTTGTTCAAGTAAGCCTTGCGCCAGTACCATGTTAGCTGCTCCAGGAGCAGCAACCGTAATACTTCTACCCATCTCGGTATAAGCAAACCAGAGTAATGCTAGTTGATCTTCAGCATTGAGTTGAGAGAATGATTCGACAACAGTTGGAACAACATCGGCAATTAGTGTGCCGGGAAAGATACCTTGAGCCGACTTGATGGTAAAAGACATAGCAGATGTTCTCTAAAAAATTACAGTTCTATCGAATGTGAAAAAACGGAGAGTAAATGCGTTTAGGTATTACCAAAAACACTCAGCAGTATGACCATAGACCATCTTAGACATCACTCTACCAAAGGCATGATGATTGTGTTGCCGTTGAGTTTTGATACTCGGCAATCAACATTGCAGGCTTAACTGCATAGTTATTTAAAAAACCTTAACCAACAGTGCTTTAACGCATTTATGTTGTTTTTGTTTCTATATGTAAAGAAACATAACAAGTTCGTTACAAATAAGCAATAGTTCCTCAGCTATACTTTGATAATTTCTGTTTATGTAAATCATAAATTTTACTGAAGTCAGACTAAAGGTAATTAATGCCTTTGCGTGAATTTACTTCTAAGAGGTAGGCGTAGCACGTTGTAGACTTTACACATTTCTAGATGTATCAAATTTTACAACTAATCCTTCGCTCAACCATTGGACATCTCCGATAAAGAATGTGGAGACGTTGCATTGCAACGTCTCTACAGGGGTTTCAGGTAAAGCATAATTAATTTCTGGAGATGTCTATTGCGTCTATACATCGCTTACTTTCTCACGCAAATCCGAAATACCGTATCTGCCTAGTACGGTTGTTACTACTTTTTTGTCGTGTCAAGTACTTGCAAAAAATATTTACAATAAGTTACATTCATTTACAGAACACAACAATAAAAAGTAAAAGATGACAAATAAAGGCTTTTCTATTAACGAACGCGGTCAACTCAACAGATTTGCGATTGAACCCAAAATTGATGTTGATGAAACCCCACGGACAGGCTTCACCGAATATGCCGAAAAACTCAATGGTCGTTTGGCAATGATTGGTTTTATCTCACTCATAACGTTAGAAGTTTTCACCAGACACGGTTTGATTAGCTCGCTAACTAGCTTTTAGAGAAGACACTTCAGATTTAAAAATTTTCTCCAGTTGACAAATAAAACAATTTAGAGGCAAACTTATGAAAACTGATTTTAATTACCCCAGAAAAGATTTGATTGGAACAGTCGTTTTTAGACCTGATTTCAATAATTTTGAAACCATCAATGCAAATCAAGCGTGGTCATTGTTTTTCAGTGGCGGTCAAGATGACAAGGGGCTGGGACAAGAAATTGAATTCGGTAGATTTTTCACTAATCTCTTAATCGCTATTGGAGTAACTGGAATTGTTTGGGCGATTTACTTCAGCCAATTAGGATAAGTAAGTTTGTTCATTTCTCTAGTAAGTTCAATAGAGGTCTTGGATTTGGGTACCAAGACTTCTTTTTGCTTTTTGATAGGTCTAAAAAGTCTCTTTAGCTTGGGAAAAATTCGATGTTGATTGGATTTATAAAGCTTCCTAATTTGTCACGGTATTGTGGATACATGGGCTTAGAAGTAGCAGAAATTGTTTCCAAACATCTTGCAGTTCAAAGTAAAATTTACGTAATTCAAAATAGAAGGATATTGATAAACCAACTTTTAAAGTCTGGTCTAGATTCTCATACAGCAAATCGAACTGTTACTGTGCTTGTATCAAGCCCGATTTTACAATTAACGAATAAAAATCAATTGGCAATTAATTTTACGCGATGGTAATTATACCAGTCTTAAGTCATTTGTGAAAATTTCTGTTGATTATTCTCTCTGTGTTGCGCCAGTTGCTTCTCCTGTCGGAGACGCTGCGCGAACAAGTCGGGGAACCCGTCCAGCGCACTGGCTTTTCTGCGGTTTATTACAGCAGTAATTTTCACTACTGAATTGGGGGAATATAAGAGTTGGAAAATACGCCTTAGTCCCAGTTCAACGCAAACAACGAATCGCTTCTAATAAACCTCTAGCTTTATTCAGTGTTTCTTCGTATTCTTTTTCTGGCTCAGAATCAGCTACTAAACCTGCACCGGCTTGGACGCTAACCGTCTTATCATGTACTACCATTGTGCGAATTGCGATCGCAGTATTTAATTGTCCTTCAAAATCGTAATATCCATAGACACCAGAATAAACACCCCGGCGACTAGACTCTAACTCGTGGATAATTTCCATTGCCCGTATCTTGGGTGCGCCGCTTACCGTACCTGCTGGGAAGCAAGCTTTTAATAAATCCCATGCTGTTTTATGCAGTGCTAATTTACCTACAACATTGCTGACAATATGCATCACGTGGGAGTAACGCTCAACTACCATTAATTCATCAACTTTGACGCTACCATTTTGACAAACCCGCCCCAAATCATTCCGCCCTAAATCTACAAGCATCACGTGTTCGGCCACTTCCTTGGGATCTTCAAGTAAATCTTGAGCGAAGGCTGCATCTTCCTGGGTAGTTTTACCCCGTGGACGTGTCCCAGCAATGGGGCGTACCGTTGCTATAACTCCACCATCTGGATCTGTTTCGGCTTTCACCATCACTTCCGGGCTGGAACCGATAATTTGCCAATCTTGGAAGTTAAAGTAAGCCATGTAAGGCGAAGGATTTATCTGACGTAGGGAGCGATAAAGGGCAAAGGGGTCGCCTGTGTATGGTGTTGATAGTCGCTGAGAAATTACTACTTGGAAGATATCGCCTGCTTTGATGTAGTCTTTGGCTTTTTGGACGCTAGCGCAAAAATCAGGGCGGGTAAAATTACTTTTGTACTCCTCTATTTCCCCGGTTTTCTGATCTTCCGCTCCCCTACTTCCTGGCGGTTTCCATTCCAATCGAGTTTTTTCAGGGGATAGGGGAAGAGATAGCTTTTCGAGCATTTGGGTGACGCGATCGCCCGCTTGTTGATAGGCTGCGTGTAAATCTACATTGGGGTCGCGTAAATCAGCATAAGCGATCGCCCAAATTTTTCGCTTCACTTGGTCAAAAATCAACAGGTGGTCTACCTGCATCCACAACCCATCAGGGATATTTCGCTCATCTGGTGGATAGATTGGCACGCGCGGCTCAATCCAGTTAATCAATTCATAGCCCCAAAACCCAAACAATCCGCCAATTCCTGGCGGTAGCTGTGGTAATTTGACTGGGCGATAAGGTGCTAGACATTCCGCTAAAGCTGCAAATGGGTCGCCTGCAAAAACGACCTGCGAACCATCACGGTTTAATTGGGTGGTGCGATCGCCCCTTGCTTCCAAAACCCAAAGCGGATCGCAGCCCACTAAACTATAACGTCCTAATTTTTCTCCGCCTTCTATTGATTCCAACAAAAAGCTATAGGGTTGACCGGCACAGACTTTATACCAAGCAGATACGGGCGTATCTAAATCCGCTACCCATTCTTGATATACGGGGACGAAATTACCTTGTTGCGCTAGGCTGGAAAACTCGGAGAAATGCGGAAAAATCATTATTTTTCAAAGGTAATTGGTAATTGGTAATGGGTAATGGGTAGTTATTTTTCTTACCAATTACCCATTACTAATTACCCATTAGCTACTAAAAGCTAGTTACGGAGCGTCGTAGGTAGTAACACCGCTAAATTTAACTTTAGAGGGACTGGGGTTTTGTCCAATCCGACGGTCTACATAACGCACTTTGTCACGACCTTCATTTACCTTTTCAGGGAAGACACCATCAGCTGGGTGAAGTAGAGTGGTTTCTCCGTTAGGTAAAATCCGGTAAACTTTGTAATCTGTAATTTTGAGTTTCCGCAGTTGCTGACCACCCAAAAAGATGCCATATTCTTTACGAGCAATATACAGCAGGTTTTCGCCTTGTCGCATTGTAGCAGCACCACCTGTAGGCAATTCAAAAACTTGCTCTTTCGGGCTAGTCCAAGTGATAGCGTACTTTTCTTCCACTTCTGCTTTATTTAGCAAGCCACCGGTGCTGCCAGCAAATAGTGGGGTTTGTCCAGAGAGTTTTTCTGCCATAAAGTTCCTATTCTCTCAACGTTTTTAGGGAATCCTAACACTGGAACCAGGATCATGTTGCGATCGCGTTATAGACTGTAACAGTTTTTAGTCATTTGTCATTGGTCATTGGTTCCCATGCCCAATTCCCAATTCCCAATTCCCAATTCTTATTTACTTTTGACTTTTATCCGCTTTTCCTCGTGGCTATTTTGAACAATGGGGATAGTGAAGTGAAACTGACTACCCTGGTCTTTCCCAGTTGACTCTGCCCAAATTTCTCCGCCCCAGCCATTCACAATTTGACGACAAATAGCTAAACCAAGTCCAGTTCCGCCAGTGGTGCGGCGTAGCGCTCCCTCTTCTTGATAGAAGCGGTCGAAAACTATTTCTAAACGATTCGGTTCGATGCCGCGTCCAGTGTCAGCCACAGTTACCTCGACCATTTGACGGCTGTTGGAAATCGCTTTAATGGTGATTTCTCCTTCAGAGGGCGTAAATTTACAAGCGTTGTCCATGAGTTTTGCTAGTACCTCTACTAGCCAATCACCATCCGCTCTTACCAAAGGAAGGTTTTCGGAAATTTGAGTCTTGATTTGGGGCGGCTTTTCCGTTGAAGAACGGCTGCGATTGCGACTGAGTGATAAATCTATACACTCTTGTAAAGTCAGGGATTCTGGATGCCATTGCACTCGACCGCTTTCCAAATTGGAAAGTGTGAGGAAATCTTGTACCAATTTTCGCATCCGTTCTGAGTCGGAAAGCGCAGTGTTGAGCATAATTTGCTGCAATTCCAAAGGCATATCTGGCTCGCTAGCGAGACTTTCTAGACACACTTGAATGGTGGATAGGGGAGTTCGCAGTTCGTGTCCAGTGATGGCTATAAGGTTGCTGCGGGTGCGGTCTAGGGCTTCTAGCTGCTGGTTAAGTTCTTCTAAGTTGGCGTAGGCTTCGGCTTGAATCAGGGCTGCTCCTACTTGGGTGGCGATCGCTTCTACCAAATCCAACTCCCCAGGTTGGCAATCGTGCGGCGGCATCCGGCAGTAATGTAACTCCACAATACCTAATAATCGCCCCTGATAAAATACTGGTTCCATCACCCAAGAACGAATGGCAAACTTTTTGGCAATCAAGGAAAGTCCTGGCGACTTGTTCACACGAGGATCATTCAGCGTATCGCTAATACAAACACCTTCCCCTTGTCGCACGATGTCCTGAAATAAGGAATTTTTCTCTAATTCCCAAGTTTGCCCATGAACCGATAAAATACCGGGATTCAAAAACTCGTGTTCAATGATGGCTTGGCTATCTGTAGCTTGAGCGCGGTAAATTAGACAGCGACAAGCTTCTAGGTGTTGTCCTAATTCTTGCGCCGCCACCTGGAGAACTTCGTGAGGATCGAGCGATCGCCGAATCGCAGTGCTAATAGAGTTCACTAATCGTTCTTTTCGTGCTTTGGCAGCAATTGAACGGTAAGCTTTGTGCAATTTGTACTGACTAGCTTGCAAATAAGTGACTAAACGCTGTACAAATGGATCTGTATCGATATCACAAGCATATTCGTTGATCTGTTCGGCTCCAGAATGGCTTCGCGGCTCTCCGATGCCAAATCTTTGACGTGCCTCCTCAATTTTACTGGCCAGTTCTGGTCTGTAAACCAAAATCCTGTCTAATAGCAATTCGGCAGTTTTGAGGCTAACTCCCCTTTCCGATGTCCAAATTCCCTCAAATCTTCGCGCTGTGTCTATATCCAGATTAGGGCTTAGTTCCGGTAGCTGCTTATTTTTAGCAATAGAACCAAGGCTTTCCCGACAAACTAGACAAGTTGCATAATTGTCAGCAATCACTACCAAATGCCACTCATGACTTAAGCCATCCGTTGAATCAAAAGCGACCTTTTCATACTGTTCCGAACTGTTGGCAAAATCCGTTTCTGGGGCAGATAATACGTATATTTGATTACTTCGCAAGGCAAGTCGCAAGTAGCGATGAGCTTCTTGGCGGTAGAATCGCTCTCGCTGGAAACTAGCAATTACAAGGGGTTGTGCTAAAGTTGCAGCCAAAACTTGATCTTCCATAGCATGGGAGAGCGCCGTTAGTGAAGCCTTAAAATATAGCTGGGGCCGCAAGTTTGGTAGGGACTTTAGCAGATCACTCAGCACAGAAGTCGAAATGCTCATGAATTATTGTTAAACGCTCAACCTCGATAAGATCAAAAGTCACAGCTGCATTGTACAAATTCCAAGGGACTCTCAAGTTAAATAGAGAGTTGCGATATGTAAAGAACGCTAAAAAGCAGCTTCCGCCCAAGCAGGCGCAATATTTTGTAACAAAATTGATTTTTTGATTGACAACCTACTACGCCCAATATACATTCTCAACTAACTTGGAAATATCCTTGCACAGCTAAAATCTTTCAGTAGTAAGTACCTAAGAACTAATCTTTGTATTTCTTTAACTGTTTTCTTCTCTAATAACCACTGGTATTCTCGGCATTAGCGTAGCCCACTATAGACATCCCCTACTTTATATTTACACCCACTAAATAAATTTTCTTAGCCAAAAACTATTAATACCATATATACCTAATGCATAATGATTGATCAAAATCAATGAACTATCATAAATTTGTCTAATCAAACACCAAAGATATTTAAAACAAAATCGTATAATAGTTTAGGGAACAAATGCTACCTCTAGCGAATAAATACTAGGAATTTGGCATTTTTGCTGAGTATACTGCATGTCTTGTATCTTGAGAAAGTTCAAGGACTAAGGAGTTATCTCAAAATTTTAAATTTTCAGTCTTAAGTTTAGACTCATAGAATATAAATTTATAAATATTTGCTTATATTGATTTGAGCGCTACTACTTTCTCAGCAGTACGTAATAATTATTTTGGCTACAATGTCTCAAACAAGTTTTAGAGAGAGTCTTTTTTCTGCAAGTTGTGAGGGTTAAAGACCTCTACTCCAAATACCACAAAAATCTACAACCTGTACACGGAACTTTGGCTAATGACACCGGATACGCTAATGACCCCGGAAAAAATTTTCCTAGATGGAAAAACTTTTATTCCTGCCGAACAATTACCTATCCCGGAGTGGCCTTGTGTTGTGAGTGAAAGATCGCAACCGACACTAACGGTTAAAGATGATGATTTATTCTTCGTGACAGATACTATCGGGAATATTTCTGGCTGTTCTCTTAACGATGGGAATCCCAGCATGGGACTGTTTTGCTGTGATACGAGATTTCTGAATCGCTTGGAGTTGCAAATTGAAGGGCGATCGCCTGTACTCCTCAGTAGTACTGCTGAAAAGGGATTTTCACTCTCAGCTTTGTGTACTAACCCCAAAATCGACGAACGCCTCAGAGCCGAAACTATAGGAATTCGGCGAGAAATTGTTCTGAATGGCGCACTCTTTGAAGAAATAGAGATATCTAACTACAGCACAACAACTGTCAATTTTGAACTAAGCCTTAGCTTTGATGCAGATTTTGTTGATTTATTTGAAGTCCGAGGCTATGACAGAGAAAAACGAGGTAGGCTTTTACGTCTAGTAGAACCGACGACTGAAGAAGGGATCGTCGATAGTGTTTCAACTTTACCCAAAGACCCATCAACTTTTAGGGAAGAATCTTTAACACTTGCCTATCAAGGTTTGGATGGATCGGTAATGGAATCGCGTATTTTATTCCAGCATCGACAACCAGACCATTTCAAAGGTTACACTGCGGTTTGGCAGCTAGAGTTACCTTCTCACGAAACCCACAAGCTGGGTTATCGGGTGAATATGTTGAAAAATAACCAGTCTAGTTCAACCGTAAGCGCCGCCATCACATTAGGACAGGCGAAAGCTGCTGAGTTGATGGAGGAGCAAAACTGGGTACAGCAAATTACCCGCATTAGCTCAGATAAAAACACCTTCAATCGAGTGATTGAGCGGGCCGAGCAAGATATGTATTTGTTGCGCCAGTCTTTTGGTAAGTATAAGACTGTTTCGGCTGGAGTGCCTTGGTTTTCTACACTATTTGGTCGTGATTCGCTGATTACGGCTTCTCAAACCTTGATGTTAAACTCACAAATCGCCAAAGAAACCCTGATATTACTGGCGACATACCAAGGCAAAATCGAGGACGAATGGCGCGAAGAAGAACCAGGTAAGATTTTGCACGAGTTACGTTTAGGAGAAATGGCTCGTTGTCAAGAAATTCCTCATACACCCTATTACGGTACTGTTGATGCCACTCCCCTGTGGTTGATGCTCTATGCCGAACATTATGCTTGGACTCACGATCAAGAACTCCTAGAGCAACTTTGGCCGAATGCTCTAGCAGCAATGGAATGGATCGATCGCAATACCAAAGAAAACAGTTACCTCAGTTACTTCCGTAAATCTAAACGCGGTCTTGTTAACCAAGGTTGGAAAGACTCTGGTGACTGTATCGTAGACCACAAGGGAGAATTAGCTAACGGCCCAATTGCCCTTTGTGAAGTGCAAGCTTACGTATATGCTGCAAAAATGCGCCTAGCAGAAATAGCGAGGATGAAAAAGCGGCTGGATTTGGCAGATCGTTGGCAAGAAGAGGCTAGAAGTCTCAAGGTTCGTTTTAATCGAGATTTTTGGGTGGAAGACCAAGGTTTTTGCGCCTTGGCTTTAGATGGAGATGGTAAACCAGTAAACAGTATTACCTCAAATCCTGGTCATTGTCTGCATTTGGGTCTTTTCACACATGAAAGAGCCTATAGTGTAGCAGAACGGTTGCGGGCACCAGATATGTTTAATGGTTGGGGCATTCGTACCCTGAGTAGTTTGTCACCTGCTTACAACCCAATGGGCTATCACACTGGTTCAGTTTGGCCCCATGATAACGCTTTGATTGCAATGGGATTGCGATCGCTCGGTCTTATCGATCAAGCCCTGGAAATTTTCCAAGGTTTATTCGACATGACTAGTCGGCAACCTTATCAACGTCCTCCAGAACTCTTCTGCGGCTACGAACGAAACGGTGATAATGCCCCTGTGCAGTATCCTGTTGCCTGTACTCCTCAAGCTTGGGCTACTGGTAGTATTTTTCAACTTTTGCAAATGATGGTCAATTTGGTGCCTGATGCTCAAAATAACTGCTTGCGAATAATTGACCCTGCTTTGCCAGAATCGATTAATCGTCTGTCATTTCATAATTTGCGAGTCGGCCCCACCATCCTCGATTTAGAATTCGAGCGTTCTGGAACTACGACTGCTTGTCGCGTTGCCAAAAAACGGGGCAATTTGCGGGTAGTTATCGAAGCATAGAAAGAGTAGGGAGTGGTGAACGATCTACTCCCTATTTTATGATGAGTGCGACACCGAATAGCCCGTCGTAGACATCGCTTCGTGGCATGACTTCAAATTCAGCACAAGTCTTTTCCTACCATCTACTCCACCGTAGTGTTATTCTGCTTCATCGCTAGTATGTAGAGTTCTCAATAATTGCTCTGTAAGCTGGATCAATTCATATACAGAATTTTGCGTAAGTTCTGTAGTTTTGAAGCCATGAGCAATAGGATTTCGTAATAGGAGCGTCATTGCACGACTTATATCGAGCCGCTTTTTTAATACTTAAGCTTTCATGATATTTACGTTTCTTGCGCGTCGCTTTCCGAGTCGAAAGGAAGGTGACACCATAAAGCACGAAAAAACATCCATACCTCATACTCTAGGTAAGATATATTTACGTTGTCAATACGCTTTGTTGTAAAAACTTTTAACTTACCAGCCTACCGATGCGATCGCTTCAAATTCAATGATGCTAATAAATTTCTGATCCGAGAAGGGTTAAGGATGTAAAAACAACAATAATTTACACCCAAACTGCTAACAGACGCGATTAATCGCGTCTCTCGACGTTATGCTTCCTCAGAATTATCTCTTTTATGTCCTGGGGATGCTTCGTAAAGTGCATCAAGATGTTGACGCGCATCTTCAACGTTAATCGAACGCATTACCAAAAGCGGCTCTTTAATTAAGTTACCTGCGCTATCTAATAACTCTGGATGGGGTACAAACCGTTTCTTCGATGAATAATAACCATAGTTACCTTGATTATTCATTGGCGAACAATTTGTCGGGTAAGTTCGCTCACGATCAAAACTGAACATGATCAAGTTACGAATTAAGTTGCCAACAGCCATAAATGCAAGGATTGTAAAAGCAAGAATGTAAAGCAGGTGTAACATTAGATTTTCCTCCAGAACAGCAATTTTTAAAACTTTATTTTGTAACGCTTTGTTTCGCCGATCCTGTTACTTACAGTTAAGACGATTATTTGACACACTTTTGTGCGCTTACATTTATATGGAGCTATTTGTCAACCGTTATTCCACTTACGGTAACATAGGATACATTATCTTGTTAATCCAAATAATGTTAAGAAATTGTTAAGCTTTTCGTACTATCTCTTTAATGACTGATTTAGCGTCTTGTCGTTAAACATTGCTAAATAGTCTGCGGAAATTTAACAGATGCTCTCATCTATTTAGACTTCACGCCCTTGACGAAAGCGCATTGCGACATTCCAACACTCTGTTACTAATTGATGCCAAGGCATTAATGTTGCCATATCAATCCCGACTTGTTTATCGGTAGCAGCAAATAGCATCTTTGCGGTACTTAGTTCGTCTTGGGCTTGTTTAACACGTAAGAGCAAGTCAGATTGCTCTTGGTCACTCATAAATGATAGCTGCTCAGTTTCGAGTAAATGGCGCGATCGCACAAACCAATGCTGAAAATCTTCTAGCAGTGGTTCTAAAACCGTTTTCAGCAACTCAGTCCCTGGTAAATTTGAGTTTGACATAAATGAGAAGAATATTTCCAACTTTCTTACTAATATTAACGTTATTTACGTTTCTTAACATTATTTTTATTTATTATCATCTCATAATTTGGAAAAACGTAACAAAATGTAACAAATAACACAGAATTTACTATATAGTCTTGCTATCTGGTTTGTACATTTCCTTTAGGAAGTATCTATATATATTGATGGGAGGTAGCTGACAGCGAGTTGCAATTTATGAGATAACTTAGCGATGTCTACGACGGGCTATTCGGTGTCGCCTGGAATTCTGAATTTGATTCTCAGGTAACTAATCCAAAATTTATCTTTATCTCCAGGGAGAAACTAATTTAGTAGTTGGAAGATAAAGCTGAAAAAACCAAAAACCAAAGTCGTTATAGTTGAGTAAGCCTACAGATTCAGATAAATCACCTTTTGTAATCACCTCGCCAACGGTTCAGCAGCCAATGTCGCCAAATTCATCAAATCAGTCCGAACAGTCAGAACAAGTTGAAAAAATTTATTTACCGCGTACCAGCGAATCGGAGAACTTAAAGAAGATTCGCCACACTGCTTCCCATGTAATGGCAATGGCAGTACAAAAGCTGTTCCCCAAGGCGCAAGTTACAATCGGCCCTTGGATTGAAAACGGTTTTTACTACGACTTCGACAATCCAGAACCATTTAGCGAAAATGATCTCAAAGCCATCAAGAAAGAGATGGCGAAGATTATTAATCGCAAGTTGGCGGTTATTCGAGAAGAAGTCAGCCGCGAAGAAGCCGAACGCCGGATTCAGGGAATTAACGAACCTTACAAGCTAGAAATCCTGACAGATATCAAAGAGGAACCAATCACGATTTACCACCTGGGGAATGAATGGTGGGATTTGTGTGCCGGGCCTCATCTGGAAAATACCAGCGAATTAAACCCCAAGGCAATTGAACTAGAAAGCGTTGCGGGTGCTTATTGGCGTGGGGATGAAACTAAAGCCCAATTACAACGCATCTACGCCACCGCTTGGGAAAGTCCAGAACAACTCGCTGAATATAAGCGACGCAAAGAAGAAGCGCTACGGCGAGATCATCGGAAACTTGGCAAAGAACTGGGATTATTTATATTTTCCGATCTAGTCGGGCCGGGTTTACCTTTGTGGACACCAAAGGGTACTCTGTTGCGGAGTACTTTAGAAGACTTCCTGAAGCAAGAACAGGTAAAACGGGGTTATTTATCTGTAGTAACACCTCACATTGCCAGAGTCGATTTATTTAAAACCTCTGGACATTGGCAGAAATATAAAGAAGATATGTTCCCTTTAATGGCAGATGATCAGGAAGCTGCTGCAATGGAACAAGGCTTCGTGATGAAGCCGATGAACTGCCCTTTCCATATCCAAATATATAAGAGTGAGTTACGCTCTTATCGGGAACTACCGATGCGACTGGCAGAATTTGGTACTGTTTACCGCTACGAACAATCAGGGGAATTGGGCGGTTTAACGAGGGTGCGCGGTTTTACAGTGGATGATTCTCACCTGTTCGTTACCCCAGAACAGCTAGATAGTGAATTCCTCAGTGTGGTGGATTTGATTTTGTCGGTGTTCAATAGTCTGCAACTGAAGAACTTTAAAGCTAGACTCAGTTTCCGCGATCCTGGTAGTGATAAGTACATCGGTTCCGATGAAGTTTGGGACAAAGCCGAAGGTGCAATTCGCCGGGCAGTTGAAACTTTGGGGATGGATCACTTTGAAGGGATTGGAGAAGCGGCTTTTTATGGCCCCAAACTTGACTTTATCTTTAGTGATGCCCTAGATCGGGAGTGGCAATTAGGAACTGTGCAAGTAGATTACAATTTGCCAGAACGCTTTGAGTTGGAATACGTCGCTGAAGATGGGGTTCGCAAACGTCCAGTAATGATTCACCGTGCGCCTTTTGGTTCGCTGGAACGGCTGATTGGGATCTTAATTGAAGAATATGCGGGTGATTTCCCTTTGTGGTTAGCGCCAGTGCAAGCTAGATTACTCCCAGTGGGTGATACACAGCTAGACTTTGCTAAAGATGTGGTGGCGAAGATGAGAGCGTTAGGCATCCGTGCAGAAGTTGATACCAGTGGCGATCGCTTGGGTAAACAAATTCGCAATGCAGAGAAAGAAAAAATACCCGTGATGGCTGTGGTGGGAGCGAAGGAAGTGGAAACCAACACCTTGAGTATTCGTACCCGCGCCTCTGGGGAATTGGGAGTTATAGCTGTAGATGAGGTAGTGGATAAAATGAAGGATGCGATCGCTAAGTTCGAGAATTTCTAAAATCTAACATCGGGAATTTCTAAAATCTAACCGCAGACGCACACTAATTATAATTGGTGTGCGTTTTGTCTAGCTGGTAGGTTTTGGGAAGGGTGCGATCGTAACGTATTTAATTATCAAAGACTCGTTAACGGAGTTCAGAGGTGGATTCATCCAGTTCAAATACTCGTTAACGGAGTTCGGAGGTGGATTCATCCAGTTCAAATACTCGTTAACG
>NZ_JBALDL010000083.1:0-15691 GCF_036917465.1 Nostoc sp. | reverse complement strand
GAAGCGTTATTCGGCTAAAGTCTTCTTCCCATCCTTTTGCTTGGTCTTTGATACCTGAATAACCGCCTACCCCGAATTATTGAGGGGATACCAATAATGCGGCATTGTTTGTCAGAAGTTGACACTGGCTTGAGTTCCTAGAAGATACGTTGACATTTGGTCAACCGGCTCGGTTTTAGTTTCCAGTTTATTGAAGTGTATCAGAAGAAGAGAAGTTCTAGCTAAGACGGTAATTTCAGCAGTAGACTTTATAGAATCAAGCAATATTAAGTCATGACTATGACAACCAAACAAGCCATTTTTGAAGCGATTGAACAACTGCCAGAGCAGCACCAAGAAGATGTGTTGCGGTATGTTCAACAGCTTGCACTTACCCAGAAATCACCCTTCTCTTACTCACCTACTGACAGTAGCGACCCCCTGGCAAACTTTATCGGTGCAGTATCGAAAGGCTCCCTAGCTGCCAACTTCGACTCGGAACTCTATGGCGACTAAGTATTGAACTGTTTAATCTGCTGACCCTCCTCAAACCGGGATTAGGCATCACCGTGCCAAAAAAGGTTTTTTGTACGCTAAGGAATTTTCAAGTGCCTGAAACGACGATTTTTCGTTCAAACTAGATCGAAACTAGCAGCCTAACCATAGGTCTTTCACGAATTTTATAGGAAAAAGCACTTCTTGAAAAGCTTACCCCATCTTGGTTTCAGCCTTAGCTTACAAATTACCCGTTTCGGCACGGTGACGCCTATCTGCCCCATTATGATTCAAAGCATACACATGGTCAACTTCCTGTCAATGCGTAAGTTCTGATGGTCTTAAAGTTTTGAGATGTTCGCCATACCATACCAAGGTGCGCCGAATAGCCTCACGTAAAGGGGTAGCATGGTTGCCAAAAGCTTGGACATACTTATCATGATTTACAACAAATGGCTTATCAAACTCATACATCATTTCGACAGTTTCACGAGCTTTTGGGATAAAAATACCACCCAGTCGCATCATGAACTTACCCATCTTGCTTATTTTCGGTGGCTTTCCAGCTTCCTCAAAAGCTATAGTGATAAACTGACGAGTAGTGATAGTGTCAGCATTGGGGATATGCCAAATTTGACCAAAGGCATCATCTTGCTCGCCTAACATCACCAATGCTTTGCCAAAGTCATCGATAAAGGTATACGAATGAGGGAGATCAATTTCACCCAGTGCTGATGCAGTCTTTCCAGTCAGTACGGCAGGAAAAACGCGATCTCCCATTACAGAATTAAGCACTTCCGGCCCATAGAAGTCCGATGCTCGACCAATAGCAACTCGTAGAATACCACGTTGGTGTGCATTCAAAAGTGCCTCTGCCATTTGAGTACGGACACTGCCTTTGCGTGTGGTTGCGGCATTCGGCAGATTTTCCCGCAGCACATCATTGACAGGGCCATACATATAAAGATTATCTCCCACAACTAGCTTCGCGCCATTGGCAGCCACGCCTTTTACAATACTTGCCTGCAAGGATGGAAAAAACTTTGGCCATTGAGTATAGGCTGGCTGTGCACATTGATAAACAACTGTCGCCTCAGCAGTAACTACACGTGTATTTTCAGGATCGTAAGCATCGCAGGCGATGATGTCAACATTAGGAGGTACTTCTGCTTTGCCCCTGCGATTGACCATCCGCACCCGCTTGTTGCGTGCCAGTAGTTCGCGCATGACGGCTTTTCCGAGGGGCCCAGTACCAAAAATTACATGGAGTTCGTCTGTTTTGTTCATGATTTGGCTTTATACATAAATGTTGGTTGAATATTGAATACAAAACTTTAAATTTTCAGCTACGCTAGGGCAGAATATCGATAATGGAAAACCTCAATAATTTAACTGATGTTTTTATAACAATGTTTCAATTTCCTAGTTTTAACTATGGGGTACTGCTTCCCACTACTGAATTGCTTGCCATGTTATTCCTGTAGCAGATAAATGGGACCAATATTTTCTTTCTCTATCATTCGCAAAGGTTGGTATAGATAACTAAAAATTGCTACGCCAAAATTAAGTGTTCCTAGAACCATAAATAACAGTCCAATGCCTCGCCCTGCTCCAACGCCGATAATTTGACCCACACTACTAGCCAGTAGACCACCATTAGCCAAAAGTGGCTCGAATACATAATCAGCTAAAGGCCCAGCTAGGAGATAGGCGAGTGGAAAGGAAGACCAGGCAATCATCAGCCGTACTCCAAAGACTCGTCCTTGCACATCTGGGGGGACTTTGGTCTGCCAGATAGCTTGATTGCAACCATCCATAAATGGCACGCAGAAGAAAACCCCAAAGGCTGCTACTGTAATTAGTAGTACGGAGGGGTGCAGTCCAATAAGGAGTAAGCAAATTGCTTGCAGTAAACCGAAACCGAACACACCATACACGCGAGGCTTTGGGCCTCCCCAAACGCTCATAACAATACCACCTGCTAACATACCACTACCTGCAATAGACATCACCTTGCCAAGAATTGCGGGTGAAGTAAAAGCTAGAAGCATAGGTGTAATTAAGACGCTGGCAATTCCCAATCCAAAATTGCTCCCAGCGAAAAACAATAGCAGCCCCAATAAACCTGGACGTTTGATAATGTAAGTCCAGCCATAAACCGCTTCTTTTAAGAGCGAACCTTTTGCTTGATTGCCTGTGGTAGTTTTTTCGGGTTTGGGGAACTGGACAATCAAGAGGGTAACTATGGCGAAAAGATAACTGGCGAAGTCAATCAAAAGCACGCCCTTAACTCCAATTGTCATCACCATTATCCCTGCCAAGGCTGGGGCGAAAAGCCTTGCAGATCCTTCCCCAATGTTTGTCATCCCACTGGCGCGACCAAGGTGCTTTTTAGAGATAAGTAATGTGATGGTTGCGGAATAAGCCGGAAACTGAAAGGCGGTGCAAACTGAGATGACAGACATGCCAGTATCAATATGCCAAACCTGAAGTTGATTAATTAAAAGTAGTAATACAAGAACTAGGGTAGTTAGACCTGCCACAGTGTTACAGAGTAACATGGTTGCGCGTCGCTCCCATCGATCTACAAGCGCACCAGTAAGAGGTGATAGTACAATTCCAGGCAAGGTAGTAAACAAAGAAATGAGCGCAAACTGAGTGATAGAGCCTGTTTTTTGGTAAACCCACAAACCGAGAGCGAAGCCAGTCAGTCCTGAGCCAATGAGCGAGATGAGTTGCCCAAACCACGTAATAATAAATACCTCTAATTTATCAATGATGATAGATTTGCCCATGTCTTTTTTTTATAATTGCAATATCTATAGCAGTCATATTTGTGGAGGTAGGGAACTCTTTTTACTCTGTGTTCTCTGTGCCTCTATGGTTTAAATCATGACAAAACTAACCGCAAAGGCGCGAAGGACACAAACAAAGAAAAGTTTCAAAGATTTCTTGGGTAAGTCCTAAAGTCATTCAGCTAATTGATATGAGTCAGTTTGTAGTAATGACTTTAGGACTTATTTTCTAAGCACTAAAATGCTTACTACAAACTTTTAATTCAAATGTGACTATCCGCAGGATTTATCTATAAAATCCAATCTAAAATCTAAAATTGGATGACAAACTACTAAATTTGAGCTAATTCCTCCGCAACAGCGTTAACAGTGAAATGAATTTGCTCAGGTGTATGATTGAAGTTGATAAAAAATCGCAGACGAGCGGCTTTGTCTTCTACGGCTGGATAGATTTGAGGCATTACATTAATTCCCCGGTTAAACACGGCTTGGGAGAGTTGAATACAACGAACAGAATTACCCACAATGACAGGAATCACCGCAGAGTGCTTACTCATACCAGTATTCAACCCGCGCTCGCTTGCCAATTGTAAAAACAATTTAGCTCGTTCATGAAGAGATTGTACTCGTTCTGGTTCTGCTTTTAGCTTGCGTATGGAAGCTAGTGCTGCTGCTGTGTTTCCTGGCGACATCCCAGCACTATAAACAAAAGCGGGAGCAGTGTATTTGAGATATTTGACTACAGCTTGACAACCTGCTATGTAGCCTCCACAGCTAGCGAATGATTTGCTAATTGTCCCCATCCACAAATCTACGTCAGTAGGATTAATGCGCTCGCTATAATACTCAGCGATACCGCGACCGCGATCGCCAATCACACCCATAGAATGGGCTTCGTCTACCATTAAAAAGCCTTTATGACGCTTCTTAATTTCGATAAACTTGGGCAAATCGGGGATATCGCCATCCATGCTGTAAACACCTTCGATGATAATCAATATCCGTTTGTAACGACGGCGCTGTTCGGTAAGTATCTGATCTACAGTCTGCCAATCGTTATGGGGAAAGCTGATGCGGGTAGAACCAGATAACAAGCATCCTTGGATGATACTGTTGTGAATTAACTCGTCATGGAGGATCAGGTCATTTTTGTCAAAAAGATGACCAATTGTGCTTTCATTAGTGGCATGACCTGCTGTAAAAACGATCGCATCCTCTACACCTATTAAAGATGCAATTTCTTGTTCTAACTCGCGGTGGATTGGAATTTCACCTGATAGCAGGCGGCTAGCTGATACAGATGTGCCGTAGCGCTCAATAGCTTCCTTTGTTGCTAAACATACATCTGGATCTTGGGCAAATCCCAGATAATTGTAACTGGAATAATTAATAACTTCCCGGCCATTTATGACTACAGTATTCCTATTTACCCCTTCACTAACTTTGAAATAAGGGTCAGCAACTCCACCTTTAGTTGTGATACCAGCAATCATTTGTTCTAAGTTGCGGTACTGGGGAGAATGGGAAAAATCATAATATGCCAGGGGAATATCATCATTATCGCGATCATTAGTAGATATTTCTACTGCACTTGTCTTTTTTTGAATGAGTTGTTTCAAAAGACTGCGCTTTTCTTCTGCGGACAAAGTTGATATTTTTGTAGTTAGGTCTGTCATTTGCTTGCTCATAGTTTAATTTAATGCTTCTTGAAGTAAAGAATCGATTTCTGAGTCTGAGAAATCATCGAGATTAGACAAGAGATTTTCTATTAACCAATTGTCTGCTTCTGCCAACATTTCATTTTGATTAATAACGAGACTTTCTTTTGTCTCTGTATCTGCCAAGTCAAGATCGGATAATAGTTGGGTAATTAACTGGTCAATGCTTGGGGCGGTAAAAAACTGAGTAATGGAAATTTCTAGCTCTAATTCAGCTTGAATGCGGTCTTTTAATTCCAAACCCATTAAGGAATCCATACCCAAGCTACTTAAAGATTGCTGCACGTCCATTTTGGCAACAGGAATTTGTAAGGCTTTTGCTATTTCTGCCAACAAATAAGAACGCAATGATTGACAGCGATCGCTATTATCATCAGGCGTAACTGTAGGAACAATTAAACTATCATTGCTGATTGGCAATTTTGTTTGCTTGCGGTCAACTTGTACTGTTTCCACCCAATAGCGTTGACGTTGCCAAGGATAAGTTGGTAAATTTACCCGTTGTCGTACATAATCTTGGTCAAAACCAGACCAGTTAACTGATATCCCCCGAACATAAAGGTCTGCTAAACTTTGAAGTAAAACTCGCCAATCCTCTTGTCCTTGACGCAAGCTAGGAAGCCAAGTTGCCTTTACCTCTGGCAGACACTGACGTGCCATGCCTAACAATATTGGTTTTGGCCCCATCTCCACAAACACGTCATAATCATACTTATGTAGTGTTTCCATACTTTGGGCAAATTGTACTTCCTCCCGTAAATGACGACACCAGTATTCAGGAGCGATCGCTTCAGCCGTTAGTCGTTCTCCAGTCGCATTAGAGATGATGTCAATTTCTGGCGCACAATATGTAACAATCGCAGCAATCCGACTAAACTCTTCCAAAATTGGCTCCATCAGGGGTGAATGGAAGGCGTGGGAGGTTTGTAATTTTTTAGTTCTAATCCCTGCGGCTTCTAAGGCAATACAAATTTCCCAAATAGTCTGTTGTTCTCCAGAAATTACTGTATTTTGTAGTCCATTGCAGGCAGCAAAGCTGACTTTTTCCTCATCGATTGCCGTAATTGTCTGAATTATTGTCTTTGAGGCAAACACTGCCACCATCTCTCCGGTTTGCGGTAGGTTCTGCATCAGGCAGGCCCGTTCAGCAACCAGCTTTAGTCCATCCTCCAAGCTAAAGACTCCTGCCACACAAGCCGCTACATATTCACCAAGACTATGACCCATCACGGCAGTTGGTTCAACTCCCCAAGATTTCCAAAGCTGCGATAGGGCATATTCGAGAGCAAATAAGGCAGGTTGGGTGTATGCGGTTTGGTCTAGGGGTGAAGACTTCACCTCTTCTGGATAAAGGACTTGTAGCAATGGTTTCTCTAGGTAGGGACGCAGAATTTCATCGCAACGGTCGAGGGTTTGCCGGAAGATAGGCTGGGTTTCGTATAATTGACGACCCATATCCAAATACTGAGAGCCTTGTCCAGTGAATAGAAAGGCTATCTTTGGGTGTTTTTTAGTGTTCCTTTGACTAGATAAAACTAAAGGATTATCTCTGCAAGCAATAAAATCATTGAGTGCTGTTTGCAACTCTGCATGAGATTGAGTACAGATAGCAAGACGGTGTTCAAAATGCGATCGCCCGGCGTTAGCAGTAAAGCAAATATCTGCCAAAGGTGTTTCTGGATGAACCGCTAAGAAATCTGCATAACTTTGTGCTAGTTCCCCCAAAGCTTTCTCAGTTTTAGCCGACAAAGTTAACATCTGCCAGCTACGGTCAACCTCAGATACTTCTGGAACTAAAACAGGGGCTTCTTCTACAATCAAATGGGCATTAGTGCCACCGATACCAAAAGAACTGACCCCAGCCCGGCGAGGAGTATCGGCTGTTTCCCATTCTGAGAGGGTAGCATTAACATAAAATGGACTGTTAGCGAAATCAATTTGAGGATTAGGTTGTTCAAAATGCAGGCTGGGTGGTAGCAACTTGTGTTTCAGGGATAGGACAGTCTTGATTAGACCAGCCACACCAGATGCCGCATCTAAATGTCCAATATTGGTTTTCACAGAACCAATAGCACAAAAGCCTTTCTTTTGGGTACTAGCACCAAAAGCTTTTGTCAGAGCTTCCATTTCAATCAGGTCGCCTAGATTTGTGCCGGTGCCGTGAGCTTCTACATAAGTGATAGTTTCCGTGACAATATCGGCTACTGCTTGGGCTTCGGAAATGACTGCTGCTTGACCATCTACACTCGGAGCCGTGTAACCAATTTTGAGAGAACCGTCATTGTTGATAGCTGAACCTTTAATCACTGCATGGATGCAATCTCGATCGGCGATCGCATCTTCCAGTCGCTTCAACACGACAATTCCCACACCATTACCACCGACTGTTCCTTGAGCTTGGGCATCAAAAGCTCGACAGTGTCCATCAGGAGAAAAAATCATTCCCTCATGATACAAATAACCAGTCTTCTCAGGAACACGTATAGAAGCACCACCGGCTATAGCCATATTACATTCGCCGTTTAGCAAACTCTGACAAGCCATGTGGATAGCAACTAAAGAAGTAGAACAAGCAGTTTGCACACTGACACTTGGCCCCTGGAGATTTAATTTATAAGAGACTCGCGTTGGTAGAAAATCCTTATCATTAGCAATCATCAGTTGATAATTACTGATTGATAAATCTAAGTTGTCTAAGCTCGGATACAGATTTTTCAACAGGTAAGTATTCATCCCTACCCCAGCATAAACACCAATGGAAGTGTTGTTAGTTTCTGGGTTGTAACCAGCACTTTCAAGAGACTCCCAAGCACACTCTAAAAATAGGCGTTGTTGTGGGTCTATCATCGTCGCTTCTTTGGGAGAAATGCCGAAAAATGTAGCATCAAAGTTCTCGACATCTGACAAAATAGCATTAGCTTTCACGTAATTAGGCTTACTTAACAAAGTTGGATCTATGCCTACAGATAGTAGCTCCTCATCAGAGAAAAATGAAATCGACTCTACACCGTCTTTTAGGTTATCCCAAAATTCATCAATATTTTTTGCCCCAGGGAAACGACAAGACATACCAATGATGGCTATTTCTAAACCATTCTTATTATTGCTATCAAATACATCAACTGCTGTCATATAAATATCCTTAGTATTGATTAGATTTTTTGCACGAATAAAGAATTTTAAGGTTCACCGAAAGACCTAACAGTTTTAGGAATTTCCCTACGTTGTAGCGACTGCACCATGCAGATAGTAACGAGAAAGTTATAGCAATCCTCAATTATTAATGAAATACCCTCTTTATTCTTTTGGCGTACTTAGTGGTTCCTGAAAAGGTAGTTTTCACAACTAACATAGGATTGCTATAGGAATTCTTTTTGATTTTTGCAAAGCTAGATACAACTTGAAGAGCCTTCTTTCCTATTGCCTTCTGTCGTATCCCTATTTGATCAATGAGTTATTTTGAGACCTTAACTGCCTTTGTTGATTCATAGAAGTTCTGCGAACATGACGATTATTAGATTGTTCGTAGCTTGGTAAAGAAACAGATTTTTTACTGAAATTCTGGGTTAAGCGTTTAGCCAAAGAGTGGATAGTCGGGTATTTAAATATTTCAACCATCGATAACTCTTGGGAAAAAATCTTTTGCAGTTTGTGATGAATCTGCACCATGAGTAATGAATGACCGCCTAAATCGAAGAAATTGTCATGAATGCCCAGCTTTTCTAGTTGAAGTATTTCTTGCCAGATAATTGCAATCAAGACTTCAGTTTCGGTTTGAGGCATTTCATAATTAGCTACCATTTCTGGACGCAAACTTTGAGGAGATGGTAAAGCACGGCGGTCTACTTTGCCATTAGGTGTTAGTGGCAAGGCTTCTAGCATTACGAAAGCCGAAGGAACCATATAATCAGGCAGTTTTTCCTTCAGGACACGACGCAAATCAGTAGTTGTTGGTGCTAGTTCCTGATTTGTCACCACATAGGCAACTAAGCGCTGATCTCCAGGAACGTCTTCGCGGGCAATAACTACCGTCTGGAGTACACCTGGGTCTTGGCTGAGTACAGCCTCTATCTCTCCTAACTCAATGCGGAAACCACGCATTTTTACTTGAAAATCTATACGTCCCAGGCACTCAATACTGCGATCGCTCAGATAGCGGGCTAAGTCCCCAGTTTTATAAAGCCGTGCGCCTTTTTGGTGGCTAAAGGGATTGGGGATAAATTTGTCTTCTGTCAACTCAGGACGGTTAAGGTAGCCTCGCGCTAAACCTGCGCCACCGATATGCAATTCCCCAGGTACACCGATTGGGACTGGTTGCAGATGGCGGTCTAAGATATAAACTTCAGTATTAGCAATAGGACGACCGATGGAAATTAATCCTTCCTCAGACTCGACTTGAGAAATTAGTGACCAGATAGTTGTTTCTGTTGGGCCATAAACATTCCAAAGTGAAGTACTCCTGGCTTGTAATTGATTAGCTAACTTCTTGGGTAAAGCTTCACCCCCACAAAGTATTTTTAATTTATGGGAATTTTGCCATCCAGCTTCTAGCAGTAATCGCCAAGTAGCTGGGGTAGCTTGCATAACTGTGGCACCAGAGTTAACCAGCAAGTCTAACAACTGTTTACCATCAACGGTGACTTCACGCTTTGCTATTACCAAGCGGGCACCCACAATCATTGGCAGGAAAATTTCTAAGACAGCAATGTCAAAGGTAAAAGTCGTTACTCCCAGAAGTACATCATCTGCCGTCATTCCTGGCTGTTGGCGCATAGTAGACAAGAAATTGACCACAGCGCTATGTAAAATTTGTACACCCTTGGGCTGGCCTGTAGACCCAGAAGTATAGATGGTGTAAGCCAGGTTGTCAGATATCACGTCAGCGATCGGGTTTTTCTCGCAATGCTTGGCGATATGATGCCAGTCAGTATCTAAGCAAACCACAACCGCTTCATGGTTGGGTAAATCTCCTACAAGCTGCTGTTGCGTCAACAGTACTGACACTTGAGCATCCAATAGCATGAAACTCAGACGTTCATCAGGATAATTTGGGTCTAGAGGTACATAAGCTGCACCCGCCTTAAGAATTCCTAATAGTCCCACCACCATCTCTAAGGAGCGTTCCACACAGATGCCTACTAATACTTCCGGTTTCACACCCAGAGTCCGCAGGTAGTTTGCTAATTGATTCGCACGCTCGTTTAATTGCCGATAGGTGAGTTGTTGTGAATCAAATACCACAGCCACTGCATCTGGTGTGCGCTCTACCTGTTCTTCAAATAACTGATGAATACACTGGTCTTGGGGATACTCTGTTTGAGTATGATTACATTCCACCAGCAATTGCTGTTGTTCAGCTTTTGTCAGCAGAGGTAATTGGGAAATAAGCTGCTCTGGTTGAGCAAGAATCCCCTCAAGCATTGTCTGGAAATGCCCCGCCATGCGCTCGATAGTATTAGCATCAAACAAATCAGTGTTGTACTTAAAGGCAGCAAACAGCGATTCACTTGCTTGTATCACTTCCAAGGTTAAATCAAATTGTCCTTCTTCTTGAGAAATCACAAAAGGTTTCAACTGCAAATCGTCACAATCAATTTCCACCTCTGTTTCTTCAGGCAGGAAAAACTCTAAAGTCTTGCCAAATCGCTCGATTTGTTGTAGAAATACAAAGCTTACCTGAAACAAAGGAGTGTGGCTGAGATCCCGGTTTGGTTGCAAGCGTTCGACCAATAGCGTAAAAGGATAATCTTGATGAGCGATCGCTTCCCACACTGTTTGTCTGACTTGAGCCAAAAACGCTTTGAAGGTGGGATTACCAGCAAGATTTGCTCTTAAAACTATAGAGTTAACAAAATGACCAACCGTCCGAGCAAATTTAGTTTGCTGTCTACCTGCAAAGGGGGAACCCACAAGAATATCTTCCGCGCCTGTGTAGCGATGCAGAAGTACCTGAAAGGTTGCTAACAAAAGTGTAAACAGTGTAGCTTTCTCGGCTTTTGCCATCCCCTTGAGGCGCACAGCCATTTCTTCACTCAGATGAAAGACATGGGAAGCTCCCCGATATGTTTGTACTAGTGGGCGCGGGCGATCGCTAGGTAACTCTAGAACAGGCAAATTACCAGAAAGTTTCTCTTGCCAATAGTGCCATAGACGCTCTCCAACTGCACCTGACAACATTTGCGTTTGCCATTGTACATAATCGCTGTAGTGATATTTGATTGGGGGTAAGTAAGCTTTTGTACCTGCTTTCGCAGCCGAGTACAGCTTTTGTAACTCATCAAGCAGAATTAATACTGACCATCCATCACGAGCTATATGATGTATTACTAACAAGAAAACATGCTCCTGCTCAGAACGAGTAAACAAACTTGCCCTTAATACTGAATCTTGCTGCAAATCGAAGGGAAGTTTATATGCTGCAATTACTTCCTCTTTCAGTCTTTCTTCAGTCCAATCTCTAGCATTAATTTCTGCACAAGATATTTCTGGAGATAAGCGAATTTCTTGCACAAACTCACTTTCGTGTTCTGTAAAAGTTGCTCGCAAAATTGGATGGCGATCTACCAGTGTTTGTAGAGCATTTTGCCAAACTTGCTTATCTAAATTACCGCAGATTCGGATTGTCAACGCAGTGTTGTAAGCTGGGCTTTTTGGTGCAAGTTTGTGCAAAAACCATAGTGCTTGCTGATTGCGAGAAAGAGGGAAAATCTTTGCGGTAGCTGCATCTGTAATTTCGACTTGATTAGTAAGTTGCTTGAGTTTTTTCAGAGAATCAAGACCAGCTATTACTGAATCGCCATCAATGCCGAAATCAATGAGATTGGCAATTTCATTAACACCAATTTCCTCAAGGCGATTAACCATTTTCAAACAGGTCTCTGGTGTGCCAAATAGGGCATTAGTTTGAAAGTAACGCTCGAATGCATAAGCTAATAAGTCTGAGCGCTGTTGCTCATTTAAATCATCTAGACTTTTTGCTCCTTGCCCCCATAGATTAACAGATGTTCTCAGATATTCAATAAATGGTTCTCTGACCTTTTGACGAACATCGTTGATATCATCGCCGATAAATGTATGCAACATCAAGGTAACACGACCCGTATTTGGATCGTGACCATTTGCAGATCGTGACTGTCGATAAAGGGCGATTTTTTCTGCTAATTCTTCAGTGGATTGGAAGAGAAAGGCTGTTAAAATGTTAAGTCCAGAGGCTCCGGCTTCAATAAATCTTTCTTTGTTGCCACTACAAGTTAACCAAATGGCTAACTCTTGCTGCTTGGGTAAAGGATAAATTTGAATTTCCGTTTCTTGACCAACACCATTTTGTAACGAAATTGACTTACCTTGCCAGAGCTTTTGCACTTTTTCAATGCTTGAGTACAAAACTTCTGTACTATTGGCATAGGTATTTGGTGAAAGCACAAAATCATTTGGGTTCCAACCTCTAGTAAAGCCCAGGTCTACTCTTCCTTGGGATAAATTATCGACAACAGACCATTCTTCAGCGACTCGGATCGGGTTTTGCAGAGGTAAGACAACACTACCAGCACGAATCCGAACCCGCTCAGTTACCATTGCCAAAGCAGCAGCTAATACAGAAGGATTAGGGTAGAGTCCGCCAAAGGTGTGAAAATGTCGTTCTGGTATCCAAACCGCAGTAAAATCATTTTGGTCTGCAAACTTTGCTCCTTCTATTAAAAGTTTATATTTGTTGTTTGTAAATTCAGCTTCGTTACTTGAGAAGTAAAACAAGCTAAATTGCAAATTTTCTTCAATAACTGGATTGTGGGTTATGGCGGAACTTTCTTCTACTCGCGGTTTGGTTTGGTTTGGAACCGCAGATTGTAATTTAGCTGAGACGCTTTGAGAAGGTAATCTGTCTTGAGAGCGAATACGGACAGCTAGTTGAGAAATGCTAATATCTTCTAAGAACACTTCTATCGGTAAAACAAGACCAAAGTTAGATTCGATTTCGTTTTTAATAGCGATCGCTTGTAGGGAATCAATACCCAAGGTATGAAGAGGCTGTTCCAATTGGAGTTGAGATGCAGCAATCCTCAAAATTTGGGCAATTTGGTCGCGCAATGTTAATTCTAGTGACGATTGTGTTGTCGGCAATGAAATTGATGATATCTCTGGAGTTGTGTTAGTGTCTGCAATTGAATTATCCGTCTGCTCTAGGATACTCGAACCCACAACAGCTAGATTACCTGCAATAAAACCACTACGGCAGGCATGACGTTGAATCTTACCACTCGAAGTCTTCGGGAGATTCCCAGTTTTTAACAGTACTACGCCATAAACTTGTAATTCGTGCTGTTGCGCCACTGCTGTACGGATGTCTGCGGCTACCTGATTCACATCGAATTTTCGTAGATAACTACGCTCAACTTCCTGAACCAGAACCAGGCGTTCTTCACCGTTGATTTCCACTGCAAAGGCCGCACCACAACCTGGGTTGAGTGCCGGATGGCTTTGTTCTACAGTTAATTCAATATCTTGAGGGTAATGGTTGCGACCTCGGATGATAATTACATCCTTGAGGCGACCCGTAACGAACAATTCACCATCTTGTATAAATCCCAAGTCTCCCGTGCGGAGAAATGGACCCTTACCACTGTCTGTCAGGAAAGCATTGAAAGTTTTTTCTGTTTCAGTAGGTCGGTTCCAATAACCCTGAGCAATGTTTGCACCTGACACCCAAATTTCTCCCACTTCATCAGATGAGCATTCTCGTAAAGATTGGGGGTTAGCGATGACGATTTTTCCATCTAGCCAAGCATGACCGCAACCGACAACTTTCTTAGAGTTGTGTTCCTCACCGTCTACAACCAGATTTTGCTCAAGGGCCGCCGCCTCGGACTGAAAAACTACAGGTGGTGATTTTTTCTCGCCCCCAGAGACAAATAAAGTGCTTTCAGCCATTCCATAACAGGGGTAAAATGCTTCCCGACGGAAACCGCAAGGTGCGAAAGTGGCTGCAAATTGATCTAGTGTTTCCGCACGAATGCATTCAGCACCATTGAAAGCTAAAATCCAACTGCTTAAATCTAGACTTTCCCTCTGTTCTGGCGTAATCTTCTGAACACACAAGTCATAAGCAAAATTAGGCCCGCCACTGGTAGTTGCTTTGTAGTGAGAAATTGCTTTGAGCCAACGGAAAGGTTGCTGGATAAATTCTACAGGTGACATGAGAATGCTTGGTATCCCCAAATACAGAGGTTGTAGCACATTACCAATTAATCCCATGTCATGGAATAGAGGCAGCCAACCAACAAATAAAGTTTCTTCTGTATGTTGGAATGACCTGCGGATCATTTCTTCATTGTGTAGCAAATTCCCATGAGTTAGCATCACACCTTTCGGTATACCCGTAGATCCAGAAGTGTACTGGAGAAAAGCTAAAGTGTCGCCATTCACTTCTGGTTTTTGCCAGTTTGATGCCAATTCACTGTTGACATGATCAGTAGCCAACCATTGCAGAGATGCCAATTCTGGATTTTCAGCCAACCGACCTTGGAAGTTAGTCAACACTGAGGTTGTGGTCAGTGCTACCTTTGCCTTCGCATCTGATATGATCGCTTGCAATCTTGATAGATTCTGATTGCGCCGTGGCGGATAAGCGGGAACAGCCACCGTTTTAGAATACAAACATCCAAAAAAGGCGGTAATAAATTCTAGTCCTGGTGGGTAGAGCAACAAAGCACGAGAGCCTGCAACCCCAAGGGATTGTAATTGTACTGCGATCGCTCTAGCCTGCCGATCTAATTCTTCATAAGTCAGGCTTGCTTTTTCTATTTCTCCATCCTCTAGAAAGGTAAAAGCTACTTTACTTGGTTGAGCAACAGCTCTGTAGCGCAGAAGATTTACTAGAGTGGCGATATCTTGGGAAAATTCTAAGTTCAAGTTATCAGATGTAATAATCATGGGGGATGGCTCTAACAATTGAATACAAAGTTGCTGTGGACTCTGGATTTAAGGGTCACTATGTGGTTTGTCGATTACCGTATCATCTCCACTTAATGTGCCACCTATTAAGCTGATATAGGGACTAACTTCATTAAATCAATCCTGGGGTTCATACCGCTCACGTAGCAAAAATCTGTTGACACTATTGCGAGACAAATCTTCCATTATTTCTGCTAAACGTGTGCAGCCAGGATACTTTGATTCTGCCAGTAGAAACAAAGTATAAGTGTTTAGGTCACACTTGGCGGTGGATGGCTTAGTAGTCGCTCTGATTGTCTGAACCCTAAATACGCTCTGGACGTAAATTATCCGTCTTTCCAGTCCAAGACTGATTAGCGTTCACCTGTTTTTTCCTGATTTGTCTTACATCGTTTATTCTCTAATTTGTCAATGCGTAAGTTCTATAATTAGCCCTTTCAAGGTGGTAAAATTTGGAACGAAGATTGATGATTTCAACCTTCAAAAAGCCCAAAATATGAGCGGATAACTCAGGATAATAGCACTGAAACAACGTCTTTTCATTGAACACCTTGAAAGGGCTAGTTCTATAATTTTATCTCACTAACCTTTATTCAGGCGTTATCGCACTTTTTATGCAAGATTCATACATTTCTCCATAAGTTCATAAAATTGCTAATTCTATCTCACTAACCTTTATTCAGGCGTTATCGCACTTTTTATGCAAGATTCATACATTTCTCCATAAGTTCATAAAATTGCTAATTCTATCTCACT
>NZ_JBALDL010000082.1:0-41472 GCF_036917465.1 Nostoc sp. | reverse complement strand
GCAGGGTGAGGTTTTATATTTAGGCTATGGTGTACACACAAGTTATCGAATCACTCTACCAGTCCTTGAATTACCCCACCCTAACCCTCCCCTTAGAAAGGTGAGGGAAAGAAATTCTCTTGTTTCCCACCTTTCCAAGGGGGGATTAAGGGGGGTAATTAGACTTGTGTGTACAACCATAGCCTTAGTAAGGAGAGGGAAGCCGGAGGCAGGGTGAGGTTTTATATTTAGGCTATGGTGTACACACAAGTTATCGAATCACTCTACCAGTCCTTGAATTACCCCACCCTAACCCTCCCCTTATAAAGGTGAGGGAAAGAAATTCTCTTGTTTCCCACCTTTCCAAGGGGGGATTAAGGGGGGTAATTAGACTTGTGTGTACACCATAGCCTTAGTAAGGAGAGGGAAGCCGGAGGCAGGGTGAGGTTTTATATTTAATTTGACCCACTTACTTACTTAGAAGTCTCCTAACATAACAGACCGATGCATTGGCATAACAGACCGATGTATTAACATAACAGGTCGATGCATTAGCATAACAGACCGATGTATTAACATAACAGGTCGATGCATTGGCATAACAGACCGATGTATTAACATAACAAGTCGATGCATTGGCATAACAGACTGATGCAATACTAATTGGCAAGTAGTCTAATTGCGATCGCGCTCTGATTTAGTCCTCCTTTTGATCTTCTTCTTTGCCTCTAGCCTTTAAAAACGGCCTCTCTGGGGGACGCTACGCAAACCGTGGAATGCACCTACTCTGCGGGAACGCCTAAAGGCGAATTTGTGAGACAAAAAAATATTTATGCAAGAGGTCTATTGTGAATGCATCTTGCGGAGTATATTTCAAAGCACACCTTAGTTAGAGTCTTTGTGCCAGATTCTCGTGCTATTATTCGGCTCATTCCTGTTGTTACTTGTAGGAGACAATTATGGAAATCAGTAGACGCAGCTTGTTAAAAACTGCTTCCGCTTCGGGATTAGTAGCAGCAGGACTTGCAGTTTCAGAAGGATTTTTGCAGCCGCTTCTCGCCCAAACAGAACCAATTGATGAAAAGACTCAACTGCTAACTCAAAATTCAGCCATTTCAACTCGACGCGGCGAAATGTTGTATCGCAACCTTGGACGCACCGGAGAAAAAGTATCTGTAATTGGCTTAGGTGGATTTCACATTGGGAGTATTAAAGAAGAACAAGAAAGTATCAAGCTAATCCGCAGTGCGATCGATCGCGGCATTAACTTTATGGATAACTCTTGGGACTATCACAATGGACGTAGCCATCGATGGATGGGAAATGCTCTTAAAAATGGTTATCGCCAAAAAGTTTTCCTAATGACCAAAATCGATGGTCGTAGTAAAAGTGCTGCCAAAATGCAAATTGATGAATCGCTCAAAGATTTACAAGTCGATCATATTGATTTAATGCAGCATCATGAAATACTGCGCTTTGAAGACCCCGATCGGGTTTTTGCTCCTGGCGGCGCGATGGAAGCAGTTGTTGAAGCGCAGAAGGCGGGCAAAATTCGCTATATCGGCTTCACAGGACATAAGAATCCCCTGATTCATCTTCAGATGTTAGAAACTGCTGCACAAAATGGTTTCCACTTTGACACTGTACAGATGCCTTTAAATGTGATGGATGCCCATTTTAGAAGTTTTGAACAGCAGGTTTTACCTGTGTTAGTGAAAAACAATATTGGTGTGTTGGGAATGAAATCCATCGGTGAGTCTTACATTCTTAGAAGCAATACTGTCAGTGCGATCGAGTGCCTACATTATGCAATGAATTTGCCAACATCAGTTGTAATTACAGGCATCGATAGCATGGAAATTTTAGACCAGGCGTTTGAGGCAGTTCGCACCTTTAAGCCAATGGATCAAGCACAAGTTACAGCCCTGTTAGCGCGTACCCGTGATGCAGCAGCTAAAGGGCAGTATGAACGATATAAGACCACAACCCAAAATGATAGTACAGCGATGAATCCAGCTTATTTAGGGTAAATATTAATCTTATGTACAACTATTTTTTTATGCAAACAGCGATGTCTATGACGGGCTACGCCTAAGCAATTTTCCAAGTGTGGGTACATCGATTTGATGCGTTACACACATCCTCTCAAAATTAATTTTTGTCTCACTTGAAAAGCTTTGGAGTTAGAAGCAAGAGTAACTATTGAATCATAACTACAAATTCTTAAATAAAACCTGGAGGCGATCGCAACTCAATTAACAAAAATTTGGTGTGGCGTGATTACAACTCGTCATCAAAATCGTAGCGATTGCACCCAACTAAACGATCGCTACGATTCTGATTACAAAATACAGGTTTATCCAAGGAAAACATTGATTATGCCTACCTTAAAAATATTTTCTACTGGTTTAGTAGCGATCGCTTTATCTGTGGCGGGTGGTTGCACACCAACTACTCAACAATCTCAAAATACATCAGAAGTTCCACCTGCTCAGTCTGTGCAAGCAACCGAGAGTCCATCACCAACCGCTTCACCAACAACATCAGGGCAAAATACCCTCAGTTCTTCAGACAGACAGTTTGTCACCGAAGCGGCTCAAGGTGGTTTAGCAGAAGTCCAACTAGGACGACTCGCATCACAACGGGGAACTAGCAAGGCAGTCAAACAGTATGGACAGCAGATGGTTAAAGATCATACCCAGGTGAACAATCAACTCAAACAGTTGGCGGTTCAAAAAGGTGTTACGCTGCCAACTACTATCGGCAGCAAAAATCAGCAAGTGAAGCAACGCTTGTCCCAGCTTTCTGGTAGTAAGTTCGATCGCCAATATCTAAATCAGATGCTTCAAGATCATCAAAAGGATGTCGCAGCATTTCAAAAAGAAGCTGAACAGGGACAAGATACAGACGTGAAAGCATTTGCGGCTCAAGCGCTACCAACCCTCCAACAACACCTGCAAGAGGTTAGTTCGATTGTTAATCCGGGAAATACAAACGGTAGACCAACTTCAACTAGCAGCCCAATTCCAACCAGTACCCCGTAATTATGATATCCGGCAAATCACACGTAGTTAGTTAATTGCAAGTAAAACGGCGTTATTGCAGAGTAGGGAAGTAATCTCTACTCTGCAATAACGCTAAGAGCGAACAATCGCAATCACAATTATTTAAACGGACAAGTAATCGGACAAAAATATTTACAGTTATTGCGAGCCTTGGCGAAGAAAGGGATTACGCTCGATTTGCAATGGCATTGTGTAATTAATTCTGTCTGACTACTTAGAAAATCTCAAATTTTATCATTAAGGAACCACGATGTCTGAATTGTTTAAAGGAGAATTTTCTCGTCGTCAGATTCTAACTACTGCTGGATTAGGAGCGATTTCAGCCGCCGCCCTTGGTAGTATAGGCGAAGAAGTTGCTGCTCAACAACCGAATCAGCAAGCCACCCCACGCGGAGGTTCTTTACCGCCTCAGATTCAGTTTCCGCCCATCTCAGAAAAGACTGAGGTCGATACAGGTGGGCCACCGACTGCATTATCCCCAGAGCGACGCTTGGGATTTGCGATCGTTGGACTCGGCAGACTGACATTAGAAGAAATCATGCCTGCGTTTGCAGAATGTAAGCTAGCAAAGCCAACTGCATTAGTTAGTGGCGATGCTGCCAAAGCAAATCTTGTTGCTCAACAGTATGGCATTAAACCGCAGAATGTCTACAACTATCAAAATTACGACAATCTCCGCAACAATTCAGAAGTTGATGTGATCTATATAGTACTGCCCAACAGTATGCACCGGGAATATACGGTGCGTGGTGCGAAAGCCGGGAAGCATATTTTGTGTGAAAAGCCAATGGCTACAACCGTGGAAGATTGTCAACAGATGATCGATGCGTGCAAACAAAGCGATCGCAAGTTGATGATCGCTTATCGCTGCCAATATGAGCCACACCATCGCGCCATGATTCAGATGATCCGCAGCAAAGAATTGGGAACCATTAAGGTAATTCAGGCAGATAACGGACAAAACCAGGGCGGCGATTTAAACCAGTGGCGATTGAAACGCGCTCTAGCTGGAGGTGGATCTTTACCAGATGTAGGAATTTATTGTTTGAATGCAACTCGCTATTTGACAGGAGAAGAACCGATCGCAATTAGCGCCCAAACTTTCAGCACTCCTGGCGATCCACGCTTCAAAGAAGTGGAAGAAAGCGTTACCTTTCAACTGCGGTTTCCCAGTGGAGTGCTAGCTATTTGCTCCACTAGCTACGGCTTTCACGAGGGGCGGCGGTTTCGTGTCTTCGGCTCCGATGCTTGGGGACAACTAGATCCGGCATTTTCTTACAACGGTTTGCGGATGATGGTTTCGCGCAAATCGCCAACCAATAGTATGGCAGAAAACATTAGTGAAGTGCGGATAGGTGAAAAAAATCAGTTTGCTTTAGAAATTGACCACATGGCAGATTGTGTGATTGGGAATAAGCAACCTCATACACCTGGGGAAGAAGGTTTGCAAGACCAAAGACTAATAGCCGTGATTTACGAAGCCGCACAAACAGGCAAAACGATCGCTCTACCTCGTGTGTCGGGGCTAGATACCACTCGTGGCCCCGCTCCTCGAATGCTGAAGTAGATAGGTGCATATAGCAGCCATGACAACCTCTGCTTGGAGTCCGCTCCCTAAATCTTTGTTTTGCGATCGCCCCATTGCCTCAATTGTCTCCAAATATTGACGGCTGGATGGAGGACACACCCGAAGCTTGGCTAATGACTTCTCTTAGCACCTCTTTGCTTTTAGGTTCAAACTTACATGCTATAAACAATCAAATGAACGAATTACAAGCAATCTTAGAAGGTTTCAAGTCCAGTCAAAAAAGTGGTGAAATTGCTTTCCTTGCGACTGTAGTTAAAACTCAAGGTTCAACCTATCGCCGACCGGGTGCTAAAATGCTGATCACAAATACAGGTCGGATGATTGGCACAATTAGCGCTGGTTGCTTAGAGAACGACGTATTTGAGTATACTAAACAACGAATGTCGGACGGCAAACCAATTGTTGTTACTTACGATCACACCGCCTCGGAAGATATTCTTTGGGGCTTTGGTTTAGGGTGCAATGGGATAGTGCAAGTTCTCATCGAACGGCTTGAGACAGAAAACACACTCAATGCGATCGCTTTTACACAAGAGTGCTTTCATCAAAAACATTTGGGTATTATTGCTACAGTCTTTGCTTCTGAAGGCGGGTTAGATGTGAAACTTGGGTCGCGCTTACTACTGTATCCAAACGGTAAAATTGTCACTGACATTCAAGAGCCAAATTTAATTAAATCTCTGAGTGCAGATACTCAAGTAGCCTTTGCTAATCAAAAGTCAAGTGTAAACAACTATCAGTTATCTTTAGGTAATGTAGAAGTTTTCATCGAAGTCATCCAACCGCCCACACCTTTAGTAATATTTGGTGCAGGTTATGACGCTTTACCAGTAGCCCAGTTTGCTCAAGCATTAGGTTGGGACGTGACTGTAGTCGATTGTCGAGCTAATGAGGCCACTAGAGCGCGATTTCCTCAGCCTTGTGATGTGATTCTTAGCAATGGAGAGATTTTACATAAACAGGTTCTTATAGACGATCGCACCGTAGCTGTAGTGATGACCCATAATTATCTTGACGATCTAGAAATTTTAAAGATGATCCTTCCATCTCCTGCACGCTACATTGGCATTTTAGGGCCAAAGCATCGGACAGAAAAATTGCTTCAAGATTTATCAACCCAAGGAATAGTTTTTACCAGCGAACAATTGAATAGGTTCTATAGTCCTGTTGGTATTGATATTGGCGCAGATACACCACAAGAAATAGCGATCGCCATCATTGCAGAAATTCAAGCAGTACTGACAAACCGCAAGAGTAATTTTTTAAAATATCGGAATCAACCAATTCATCAAAGTTATCAAAGCAACTGCAATCTGTTATTAGCGACATAGTATTTATCTGTTATGGTATCAATCACCGAGCAAATAGAAACTGAAACATCAAGCATAGCTATTATTATTCTGGCGGCGGGTGCATCTACCCGTATGGGTACACCAAAACAACTGTTGCTTTATCAGGGACGGAGTTTTGTACATCACATTGCAGAAATTGCGATCGCTTCAGTTTGCAAACCTGTAGTAATAGTACTTGGAGCAAATGCAGAACAGATTTATCCCCAAATTAAGCAGCTTCCCGTTCAAGTAGCTAAGAACCCGGATTGGGCTTGTGGAATGAGTGCTTCCATCAAAAGCGGTCTGGAATTATTAAATAATCTTCCGCAAAAAATAGAAGCAGTAGTTATTACACTTTGCGATCAGCCATTCGTTTCTACCCAAATTATCAATCAACTAGTTGATGCATATTATTCGAGCCAAAAACCAATCATTGCTTGCGAATATGCAGGGACATTAGGTGTACCTGCTCTATTTAGCCAAAGATTTTTTTCAGAACTTGCTACTTTGCAAGAGACTTCAGGAGCAAAGAAAGTTATTAATAATAATCTCAATGAAGTATTTCCTCTTCAGTTTCCTCTAGGGAATATCGATATTGATACACCAAAAGATTACGAACAATTGCTATTAATAACTAAAGTAACTGATGAAGTTCAGGTCAATGTAAGTCCTTAACTTAAGAGGTTGTTTGAAAAGTAGTTTGCTATAATTTTAATCACATTCTTACCCCCCTTAATCCCCCCTTGTAAAGTGGGGGAAACAAGAAAAATCCGGTTCCCTCCCCTTTATAAGGGGAGGGTTAGGGTGGGGTAAAAAATATTTGATACATCAATCATGACTTTTCAAACAACCTCTAAGGAAGCTTCCCATCCAAAATAAAGTTAGATATCCGCTATGCCTAAAGATACACGCTTTTTGGTAGTAGTTTATGTGAATCTCAATTGGGGAAAGTAGTTATTTTGAATCAGGGATTATGCCACAATACTTTGGACAATTACATACAACGGAAGCACCTTGGTCAATCCTGGGAGCAGTACAAGCAATACAACAGAATGAGCGCCATATCCTCTTGCAGTGCGGCGACCCCTGTCTAATAGTTAGTGTGCTAGCAGCAAACTTAATTCGGGTACGGATGACCCCAAGTGGTGAATTTCTCTCTAGGCGATCGTGGGCAGTGGCACAAGCGGATGAAGAATGGCCTGCTGTGCCTTTTGAAGTTGAAGAAAAAGCAGAGACTATAGAAATTAAAACTGAGCAATTGTCTATTGTCGTGTCCCGCGATCCGTGCCGTATCCAGTTCTTTGACTCAGCAGGACAGCCCTTTGCTCACGATACAGACTTAGGCATGGGGTGGCGGACAGGGGAGGTTGCTGGCTGGAAACGAATTGAATCTGACGAACATTTCTATGGTTTTGGTGAACCAACTGGTTTATTAGATCAACGATCGAAAGTCAAAACTAACTGGACATCAGATGCGATCGATTACGGCATCATGACAGACAGTATGTATCAGGCGATTCCCTTCTTCATCGCGTTGCGTCCGGGATTGGGATACGGGCTTTTTTTTAATACCACTTATTGGAGCCGATTTGATCTAGGCGCACAGCAGCCTGGAGTCTTGCAGATGGAAACTCAGGGAAGTGAACTAGATTACTACATTATTTATGGGCCTGAACCTGCAAAAATTATCCAGACTTACACCCAGCTAACTGGACGGATGCCCTTACCACCTCGATGGTCATTAGGTTATCACCAATGTCGCTGGAGTTATGAGTCACAAGATATAGTCAGCAAAATAGCTAACGAATTTCGTCAGCGTCGCATTCCCTGTGATGTTATCCATTTAGATATTGATTATATGAATAGCTACCGGGTCTTTACCTGGAGTCCGAAGCGATTTGCTAACCCTAAAGAATTAATCCAAAATCTTAAGCAAGATGGCTTTAAAGTAGTAACTATTGTTGATCCGGGAGTCAAATATGAGCCAGAAGCAGATTACAAAGTCTTTGACGAAGGATTAAAAAACAATTATTTTGTCCGAAAAACTAATGGTGAGTTATTTCACGGCTATGTTTGGCCAGATAAAGCTGTTTTTCCTGATTACCTAAATCCTGAAGTTAGAGATTGGTGGGGAAATTGGCAAAGCAGTCTAACTGATATTGGTGTTGCCGGCATCTGGAATGACATGAATGAACCCGCACTTGATGACCGTCCATTCGGCGACCCCGGTAACAAAATTTCCTTTCCTCTTGATACACCGCAGGGGCCAACTCATGAGAGAACCACCCACAAGGAAGCTCACAATCTTTATGGGCTAATGATGGCACAGGCATCTTATCAAGCAACTAAAATATCTCGTCCAACTGAACGCTCTTTTGTATTAACACGCTCTGGATATGCTGGTATTCAACGCTGGTCAGCTATATGGACAGGAGACAATCAATCTCTGTGGGAACACTTAGAAATGTCCATACCAATGCTGTGTAACCTGGGTTTATCGGGTGTTGCCTTTGTCGGTAGTGATATTGGGGGGTTTGCAGGGAACGCTACGGCAGAACTATTTGCGCGTTGGATGCAGCTAGGAATGCTTTATCCCCTGATGCGTGGGCATTCAGCATTAACTACTGCACAGCATGAGCCTTGGGTATTTGGCGATCGCATTGAAAAAATTTGCCGCGAGTATATTGAACTCCGTTATCAATTACTACCTTACATTTACACTCTTTTTTGGTTGGCTGCAACTACTGGCGCACCAATTCTTCGCCCACTTCTCTATCATTTCCCCAACGATCCCAAAACCTTTTCTCTCGCCGATCAAGTAATGCTAGGCCCTTCCTTACTAGCAGCACCAATTTACCGTCCAGGTGTTGAACATCGCGCCGTGTACTTACCTGAAGGTTGTTGGTTTGATTGGTGGAGTGGAGAGGAATTTACAGGGCCAACTCACATTCTTGCATTCGCACCACTGGAGAAAATGCCATTATATGTTCGTGCTGGCTCGATTATTGCGATCGCACCAGTAATGCAATATGTAGATGAACATCCCATAAACCAAATGCGGCTGCGAGTCTGGAAAGGTGTTGGTGAGTTTACTCTTTATGAAGATGATGGTTATACTTTTGAGTACCAAACAGGAGCCTTTTGCACCACAACTTACCGCGTTTATTCCGACCAGCAAACAACCATTGTTGAGATTGCAGCTAGAGAAGGCGAGTTTTCACCTGTAACCCGTGAAACCATTGTGGAACTAGTCGGCGTTGGTGAGCAGAGTTTTCTAGATGATGGTACTGCCCATCGTTTGGAATTTTCTACTTAGGCAGCACTTTTTTCAAGCGATCGCATAGCGGCATTCATGATAAATTAGGATAAAATTATTTTTGTCAATCGGTTAAAATACTCAAAAAATCTTAATAAAATCCGATGCGAAGAAGAGGCAATTATCCCTTACCTCTTGCTCACATTCGATTATCTTGACTTTCTTCTACTTTTAGCTCAATACAATTGAGTTAATACCAATTCTGTATGAAGATGCACATAATAAGTCCCCCCTTCACAAGGGGGGACGGCGTAGCCGGGGGGTAAATATATAAAGAAATGGTATAAACATTTTTCTCTTCTCTCTGAGTCCTCTGTGCCTCTGTGGTTTAATAAGGGACTTCCAAATAAAAAAAATACCCCACAAGATTGGGTAATTTATTTGTTGGAAGTCCCTAAACGGTTTTAACTTTAACCGAACCATATTGACTTTTAGCTGACTACAAAATTTACCAACTTTCCAGGCACAACAATTACCTTTTTAATCTCTTTGCCTTCGATATAACGCTGGGCAATTTCTGATTCACGGGCGTATTTCTCCAACGCTGCTTTATCTGCTTGTGCTGGTACTTGAATCGCACCGCGAGTTTTACCCATAACTTGAATCACCAAAGTAATTTCATCAGCTACCAAAGCCACAGGATCAAACGATGGCCAAGTTTGAGTGTGAACTGAATCACTTTCACCCAACAAATGCCACAATTCATCAGCAATGTGTGGTGCAAAGGGTGCAAGTAACATCACCAAAGTCCGAATCCCTTCTGCGTAAATTGGTGAATTTTTGTCGGCATCAGTTAAAGCATTACTCAACTTCATCAATTCGGAAATAGCTGTGTTGAATTGATATTCGTCTTCCAGGTCTTCCGTTACCGCTTGAATAGCCGTGTGAATCGCCCGCCGCAATTCTTTTTCTACCTTAGTTAAATCAGAGAGTTGAGCTTTTTTACGAGATACCCCAGCAGTAATATAATCTGTCACCAAACGCCAAACCCGATTTAAAAAGCGGGATTGGCCTTCCACATCGGCTTCATCCCATTCCAAATCTTTTTCTGGCGGCGCTTTGAACAAGATGAACATCCGCGCTGTGTCTACACCGTATTTGGCAATTACATCTTCTGGTGCTACACCGTTGCCCTTTGATTTAGACATCGTAGCGTAGAGACGTTGCAAAGGTTCACCCGTCTGAGGGTCGCGGGGGTCAGATGAATTTACCAGATTAGAAGGAATCCATTTATCTTTACCGCCCTTATTGGGGTTTAGGTAAGTTAAACCCTGTACCATCCCTTGAGTTAACAGACGTTGGAAAGGTTCATCAAAGTTCAGTAATCCTCTATCCCGCAGAACCTTAGTAACAAACCGCGAATACAACAAATGTAAAATCGCGTGTTCAATACCACCTACATACTGATTTACTGGCATCCAGTCATTAACTTTACTGGAATCAAAAACCTGTTGTTCATTTTTAGCATCAGGGAAGCGCAAGAAATACCACGAGGAATCAATAAAAGTATCCATCGTGTCAGTTTCTCGCTTCGCCGGAGTGCCGCAAGTTGGACAAGGCACATTTACCCAGCTTTCTAGTTGAGTCAAAGGTGAACCACCACGTCCAGTAAATTCCACCTCTTCTGGCAATTGGACTGGCAAATCTTTGTCAGGTACTGGCACTATCCCACAATTAGAACAGTGAATTACAGGTATCGGTGCGCCCCAGTAACGCTGCCGTGAAATTAACCAATCCCGCAAGCGATATTGCACCCGCACTTTCCCAAAACCTTGTTGTTCGGCGTATTTAATTATCGCTTGTTTAGCATCTACAGAAGCCATACCAGTAAAAGCCCCAGAATTAATTAAAATTCCTGGTTCAGTGTATGCCTGTTTATAGTCAACTTGGATGAGTTGTGATTCACCAATTTCTGATGCTGGAGTTAAGTCTAAACCTGCAATATCATCTGGGGAAGCGATGACAAAATTAATTGGTAAATCGTAATTATTAGCAAACTTAAAATCTCTGACATCGTGTGCTGGTACACCCATAACTGCCCCAGTACCATACTCATACAGTACATAGTCAGCAATCCAAATCGGCACTTCTTCCCCTGTAAACGGGTTAATTGCCACCCCACCTGTAGGGATACCCCGCTTAGGTTTGTCTTCAGAGGTACGTTCCAACTCACTTTGATTGGAAACCTCTTTAATAAATACTTCTACCGCAGCTTGTTGTTCTTTTGTGGTGACGTGCTTTGTTAAGGGATGTTCTGGTGCTAATACTAAGTAGCTGACACCATAAGCTGTATCTGGGCGGGTGGTATACACAGCGATTTTTTCATCTATCCCAACAATGGGAAATTCTAAATAAGCGCCTGTAGATTTACCAATCCAATTTGCCTGCATCAACTTGACCCGTTCTGGCCAACCTGTCAACTTATCCAAGTCATTGAGCAATTCTTCGGCGTAGTCGGTAATCTTAAAAAACCACTGCCGCAACAATTTGCGCTCAACTATTGCACCACTGCGCCAAGAACGCCCTTCGTTATCAACTTGCTCATTTGCCAATACAGTTTGGTCAATAGGATCCCAGTTTACGGCTGCTTCTTTTTGGTAAGCTAACCCTGCTTGCAAAAACTGCAAGAAAATCCATTGTGTCCACTTGTAATAATCTGGTGAACAGGTAGCCAGTTCACATTCCCAATCAATGGATAAACCAAGACGCTGCAATTGCTGCCGCATCTGGGCAATATTTTGATAAGTCCACTTTGCTGGCGGTACACCACGGTCAATGGCGGCATTTTCTGCTGGCAAACCAAAGGCATCCCACCCCATTGGGTGTATTACCCGATACCCTTGCATTCGCTTGAGGCGGGCAATCACGTCGCTAATCGTATAATTACGGACATGACCCATGTGTAGGCTGCCAGATGGATAAGGGAACATGGATAAAGCGTAAAATTTTGGCTTTTTACTAGCTGAAGGTGTCTTATCTAAGCCAAGTTCTACCCATGTTTTTTGCCATTTTTCCTCAATTGCTGCTGGGTTATATCGGGAATCCACCAAAAACTCTCCTAATGGGTCTGTCTAGGTTAACCTGCTATGTCAACCTATTAGATTAACCTATATTGTAGGTCAACTAATCACAGATTTATATAATGAAGCATCAGCCAAATTATGCCTGAACTGCTAGTGTTTCAGGTATGGCAAGAATCATTTCGATAAACGTGTTAGATGCTTGAATCAAATATAAAATTTTCTGATTTGGTGCGGGTTTTTGTCTATGGCACGCTAAAACCAGGTGAAGCTAACTATAAAAAATACTGTGCTGGCAAGGTAGTTGATCTTAAAAGAGCTTTTGTAGAAGGTAAATTGTTTGCTTTGCCAATGGGCTACCCAGCAATGACGCTAGGGGATGGACAAGTTTACGGATATTTACTTTCTTTTTCTAACCCAAGGATTTTAAATGAGCTAGATATACTCGAAAATTGCCAGCCCACTAGACAAGCATCAGAAAACCTCTATAATCGTCAAATTATCGAGGTTTATGAACCAAAGTCGCTTTCTCTGGGTTGGGCTTGGGTTTATTTCATGACTCTAGAGCGAGTTGAGCAATTAGGAGGATTCCTCCAACCTGACGGTTGGTGGAGTGGCTGTGGTTTAACCGCAAAGTACAGTTATGTTCTTTGAACTGTTAATGCGATTAGTTTATGTCCTGTTTTGGATCTTGGCCTTGCGGTTGTATTGGATAGGTTGGATTTTCTCGAGGAGCTACTGCTGCTTTAGGAATTTCAATAACTGGGTTATTTAGTCCCACCATCAAAGGAGAAGGTGGAATTATAGACGCTGAGGAAGTTTGAATCGGCTCTTTTTGTGGTCGTTGCGCCAGTTGCGGCACATTCAAACCACCAGATACTAAGCTAGATACTGCACCGATTACACAAGCAGCAACGGCTGCACCTCCCGCCATCCAGTTTAAACGGGAACGGCGGCGCAAACGTGTCAATACTTGCTGAACTGTTGCTTCTGTTGACTCCTGGGCTGCGGGCACTGGGAGAGTCCGCAAGCCTTGGCGCAGCTTTAACAGTCGGGCATACAAGCATTGAACGGGGGCATCATTTGCCAGCCATTCTTCTACTTGCTTGCGCTCAGGGGCTGTGACTTCACCATCAAGATAAGCACTCAATAACTCGAAGCGATCGCGCTTCACCATATCCATAAGACCCGTTGATTCATTGGTATGCTTGGCCATTCCATCTGGAAAATCTTGAGGAAGTTGCAAAGAAGAACGGTCGTAAAACTGAGAATCAGTAGTCATCTTAACATTATTACCAATTCATACACGGTTAAACTGGGCGGGAATTTCGGGAAAATTAGCCATTTTTCCTTCTTAAGGGAGAAGCGATCTACGTCTTTATGGTAATTCTTAATCTATGCTTAAATTCTGTCATTGGGCAGAGGCAAGATCCTGTAAATTATGAGTCTAGATAATTCTGCAAGTGAGCTTGCAGTCTCGATCTAGCTCTGGCTATCCTTGACTTCACAGTTCCCAAAGAAACTCCAGTGATTTCAGCAATTTCTTCATAAGCCATACCCTCGATTTCTCTCAGGACAATGGTAGTACGAAAAACTTCTGGTAAATCCGCGATCGCTTCCCGCAATTGCTCGTAAAATTCTCTCGTTGTCAGTTCTTCTTCAGGGCCTGGGGTATCGCCGGCGATTTCCCAATCCATCTCGCCATCCTCTAACGAGCGGGGAGCATCCAGTGACAAAGGACTAACAACCCGCTTGCGTTTCCGCAACTCATCGTAAAACAAGTTGGTGGCAATGCGGCTTAACCAGCCCCGAAATTTAGCAGGCTCTTGTAATCGGTTAATATTCCGATACACTCGAATCCAAACTTCTTGAGCTAAATCGGCTCTGTCAGACCAATCTGGAGCTAGGTGGTATAGAACTCTATCAACCTGACTTTGATAGCGGCGTAATAATTCTGAAAACGCAACACGATCTGGCCGCAGTCCCGCTTGACAGCGCAAAATTAAATCGTGGTTAGGGAGTTTGTCAACTTGCACTGATGCTTCTGGATACTTTGCATCAACCGTTGACCAGGATACAGTAATCGACTGACTCATAGATCGTACTGGCTCTAAATCATCCCTATCTATTAGACCTGCTAATGGAACAGAAGTTCCATGCTAAGGTGACGGATTTATGACTGGAACACGGAAGCAGACAATTTTGGATACATTTGTAGCAATAAGGAGAACCACTTTTTCCTTATACTGCTGGCATAGTTGCCTAAGACTCATCAACTAACAAAGGCGCAGCAATATGCATATTTTAGTACTTTTAGCAACTGGGTATATACGCTTGATAAAAATAATTAAATCTGGTTATTAAGAATGAAGATAAAAATTTTGTACTTCTAACTTCTTGATACCTTTAAAATTCAGGTAATAATTTTTGGGAGTTCGGTTGCTGCGGTTACTATAATGGTGATTTATTTTTTTGATTTTGTGACCAAAATAGTTGCTGATTGTTCTAGCTGTGACCCATAAGTAGCACCAGTGTTATGTTGCTCTGGTATGCGAACTTGAAAAAACAAATTCAGGGAAAATGTAATTGTGACTGCTAGCAATAGTTTTTCAAACATGATTTTTCTCCCACCTACACCACTACTCATTGAGTGCTACATTGCAAAAGTTCCGCCAGAAAGTCCAAGTATTGGCTTACAACCCCCAGAACTTTGGAGAAATGAGGTTGCTTACTTGGAGTTCTGTTTCTTGGACAATTTGCATAGTCTTAGTTTGCCCAGAGGTGTTGGCAGATTTATATCGGAAATGATAAGTATTGATAAATTTTTGATAATCGGATGATGAACCCATCCAAATGCTCGGCTGGATATGTCAGGGATAAACAATAGGCGATGGCAATGGTAAGAAACGAATCTGTAGGGCGGATGGTAATGTTGCTCTGTTTTGGCACAGCGTTTTTATCTTTAGCTGTCCATTGGCGGATTACTACAGCACAACGGCAGTTTGAAAAGTCTGCATCTACTTCGATGCGGCGAAATTACACCCTCACTAATCCGAAAGGAAGCCGCTCAGAGGGAGTCTACAAAAATCTGTCACAAGTGAGTTTAGGGGAAATTGCGCTGGGTGCATCTATGACACCTGATGAAGTAGCCCAAGGCTCAACTGTCCAAAGGGCGGTTACACCAAAGTCCTCTGCGATTAAGCCTGGAACTAAGTCGAAAATAATTAAGAAGAATGTAGCGAAAGCAACGACTCGGAGAGCTTCTACACTCAAATATTCTGCTCTTAAGTCTGAAACTAAGTCAAAAATAATTAAGAAAAATGTAGTTAAAGCAACGACTCAGAAGGCCTCTACACCAAAGTCTCCTACTATTAAGTCTCAAACAATTAGGAATAATGTAGCTCAAGCAACTGAACCACCAATTAATACGCAGCTGGTGGCGCAAACAGAAAGACAAAATCCAGTTGCAGATAGTTGGGCAAAAGGTATATGGTCTCAGGCTTCAGCCCAACAAGTACCATCTAGTAGGGTAGCAGATGGCAAGACGCAAGTGGTGGTTGATTTAAGCGATCGCCGCACTTATGTATATGCAGGAGATGAAGTGATAGCCAGCTACCCAATTGCTGTAGGTAAGAAAGGTTGGGAAACACCCACAGGTTCTTTCCAGGTGATCCATATGCGACACTATCCAATCTGGCGACACCCAATTACAGGCAAAGTATTTGAGGCTGGTACTGATAGTCCCTTGGGAGACAGATGGATTGGTTTTTGGTCAGATGGACGCAATGAAATTGGCTTTCATGGCACGCCAGATATTGACCTGGTAGGAACGGCTGTATCCCACGGCTGCTTAAGGATGCGTAATTCTGATGTCAGAATGCTTTATGAGCAAGTGAGTATAGGGACAATAGTGTTAGTGCGTAATTAAGAGTTATTGTCATTAGTCATTGGTCATTAGTTTAAGACAAATGACTAATGACCAATGACCATTAAAATTATAATTTTTGCTCAAAATTAGGTGCGTATGTTTGAAGTAAAGCACTAACTTGGCGTACAACCTCATTACCAGTGTTTTTACCCAAGGCTTGCCGTTCTGGGAAGAAATTAGGTCGATCCAGATAACGGTTAATTGCCTCACTTACTTGCTGAGAAATTAAGTCTTGCAGTTGTGCTAAAGCGGTTTGGCGTTGGAAGCTAGCACCCTCTTCTGTAGTAGCATACAAAGGTGGTAGCCGATTGAGGGCGTAAGCGGCAATATCACCGACATCGAGAGAACTTTCGCTAGTCGCTTCTATTTCTGCAACTCTGGCGATCGCTTCTGTTAGTACTAATTCTTCCATAACGTTAATGAATTGTTTGCGAGGTACCGCCACTACCTCACCAGTCAATAGCGCTCCCATCAGCCTATCCAATGCCATATACTCTTCAATTGAGAGTTCCGAGGCGTTGTCACAAATTCTACCAACTTCTGCTTCCATTGCTGGTGTCAAATAACCATCCTGGAGAGCTTGTTCTACAATTTTTTCGATACTCATAACACTTATCATCATTTATGTTAGCAAAGCTTGGTAGGGATGGTATCAATCCAATTTATTTTGCCCAATTATCAGCAAAAAAAACACAAATTATGCACAGACGCGATCCATTCCGCCTCTACTAATTAACGACCTTAGTTCGCCAAGGTGTTGGATCAACAGATTGTCCGTTGACATACAGACCCCAGTGCAAATGTGGCCCCGTGGCAGCACCAGTTGAACCAACTGCGCCAATTACTTGACCAGCTTTCACAAAATCACCTTCTTTGACGTTAATACGACTCAGGTGCATGAAAATACTGGTTACTCCTTGACCGTGGTCAATGCCAACTACGTTACCGTGTATCCGAAACCCTTGGGATACCCTACCTACCAAAGCAACTCGCCCAGGGGCTGGGGCAATTACCGGAGAACCGGCAGCACCAGCGTAGTCAAGACCACGATGATAGTAGTCCTTAGCAAATGTACCATTATAGTAGCGGCGTACACCATAGTTTGTACTCATCCGCCCTGCATTTGGCTTCAGAAATACTCCATTCCAATACTTTTGTGGTGTTTGTAGTGCTTTGAATGCTGCTACACGCTTAAGTTCGTATTCTGTGGCATCCACTCCGGCTTTGCCAGGTGGCAAAGTAATGCGTTGTACGGGGAACTTGCGATTAAGCACATTCACTGCCAAGTTTTGTACTTGACCATCTCCCGCAACCCGAAGTGTTCTAGTTCCAGGTTTTTCTAGGGGAGTTGTGGGAACAAAAGCCCGATACTGATTGGGGGCAATTTCAAATGCAGGGTATGTATTATTACCACTGGCTACTGTGGGATTTTTAGCCTTGTCTGGATTAGCTAGATTAATCTCCACCGAGAGTGTATCCCCTAATTTCGGAGTAGTTGGAGTCACCTTTACTTGTAAAGCGTCTACAGGCAATGCCAAGGTGATAGGGAGAACAGCAAATATTCCCTTTAACACATTTATTGCACGGTGATTGGCTGTCAAACTTTTGACATCAAAACCGAGCAATTTCTTGTTTGAACTACTAGCGCTATTCTCAATAATCATAGAGCTACAAAATATTCCTTGCTTGTGTTGGAAAATAGACTAGCTTATTTCTACTTGTGTTTCTTGTTTTTAGTAGATGTTGTTGAAACCCATAAATTTTGGGAAACCCTACAGAGACTTATAGACAGCAGAGGTACAGAAGTGGGATATGAGACAGAATGATTTGTAACTGTAGTTTAGGAATTGGGTATTAACTTTAATAACCAAGTTGTATTATATTGGCAATAATCTTAAAATTTAACTAGATTGATGGTAAAGACGCTTTTGTGGTTTGCATATAGGGGTCAGTTGTTAGGCAACAAAAGAAACCACTTGAGATTATAGCCATTACATAATAGTACTTGAAGGAAATCTTGGAATCAACTGGACACTTGTTCAACTGGACACTCATACTACACCGTTAATTTAAAGTTCGTGTAAGTAAATCACGCAAATTAGATGAATCAAGGGCAAAGTGTCAGAAATAACTCCATAAAACTTGGGGAAAGCTCGATTTAGTAAACTGTTGAGTATTTAATTTACACAAGCAGGGTGGGAATCTTGCCATTAGCGTCAAGTTAAGAAAAGTTCCCCGCCCCAAAATGAGGAAATAAAATCATGGTTAATTTAGTCTAAAGAGCAAGAAGTAAAGATGTCTCCACGTCTTTTCAATTCAATCCCAGTTCTTCTTTCAATGCCTCCGGCACATTAACTGCTGTCTCTAACCCCCGCACACCCTCCCACTGCTGCTTTTTGCCCCAGGTCATTTTTTCCATATTGGCATCGCTAAGGTCTGCACCACCAAGAATGGCAAAGCTGAGGTCACTGTTGCTGAGATCCGCGCCATTGAGGATGGCACCACTGAGATTACTGCCACTGAGGTTAGCACTGTTAAGGTTGGCATAACTGAAATCTGTGCCGAAAAGGATAGCGTCGGTGAGGTCAGCACCACTGAGGTCGGCTTCGCTAAGAATCACCCCACTGAGATCGGCTTCATTGAGAGTCACCCGACTTAGGTCTACGCCACTGAGGTCTGCACCTAAGAACATTGCACCGTTAAGTTTAGCATTGTTAAGTTTGGCACCATTAAGTTTGGCATAGCTGAGGTCAGCAGCGATGAGAATGGCATCACTAAGATTGGTGCTGAAAAGAATTGTGTCGCTGAGGTTAGTACCGTTGAGGATGGCATGACTCAAATCAGCACCACTGAGGTCGGCGCGGCAGAGGTCAGCATGGTTAAGGTTGACGCTGTTGAGGTTAGCTTCACTGAGATTTGCACCGAAAAGGATGGCATTACTCAGGTCAGCATGGCTAAGGTTGGTGCTGCTAAGGTCGGCGCGGCTGAGGTCGGCGCGGCTGAGGTCGGCGCGGCTGAGGTTGGTGCTGTTAAGGTCGGCGCGGTTGAGGTCGGCGCGGCTGAGGTTGGCACAGGTGAGGTTAGCACCACTAAGGTTAGTGCTGCTGAGGTCAGCACCACTGAGGTTTGCACCACTGAGGTTTGCACCACTGAGGTTTGCATCGCCGAGGTTTGCACCGCTAAGGTTTGCACCGATGAAGTTTACGCCAGTTAAGTTGGCATCGCCGAGATAAGCAAGGCTGAGATCAGCACCGCTAAAGTCTGCTCCGGTGAGGTTGGCATCGCCTAAGTAAGCACTGCGAAAGTTACCGCCTTTGAGAAATTGCCCGACTATACTGCTAAAGTTACCAATTTCTAGGGCATCGCTATAGTTGACGATCCGTAGTAGTTGGGATGTGAAAAAATTGTCTGTATCGGGTTGGGCTGATGGATAGAAGGTAATTTTTTGTTTGAGTTCGTCTTGCTCTTGGGCATAGCGGTGCAACTCTAACAGTAAAATCAGTACGTTCAGCCCTGTATATATGTCTACCTGTCTCAACCCAAGAGCAATATTTTGTGCCGCTAGCTTTAACCTTGTTTTCTGAGGTAGGTTATCATCTGGTGTCCCATCGATAAATTCTCCTTGACACCAACGACGATAAAAATCTTCTAGCCCCCAGAAAAGTACTTCTAGGCTAATTTTTTGATTAGATACAACAAATTGAATTATTTCTTGGACTATTTCTGGTTTCAGCGCTCCATTGCCCAGTAAATCATAAATCTCTGTATGCATCTGGCGATGTCGACGACGGGCTACGCCTACGTACCCTCTCATATATAACTCTGATGGTGGCGTGTCTAATGTGCGATCGCCTATCTTAGAAGTCCAGTCACTCTTTGGTATTGTCCATTTTTCTAAGCTTTCTTGCAGTCTTTGAAACCATAAATCTTCATGCAAATTATCTTGAGTAAATTTACTGCTTTTGTCTAGTTCTTTAATACTTTTTGCTAGGGGTAAAACTGCTTCAGTTTCCACAGATGTCGTCTTTGGCATCTTTTGTAACCTTACATCCCTTACATAATTTCTCAGCAGTTGCCAGACTTGAGATAAATATGTTGACATTTCCGTGTCCGTTGTTACATTTTAATTACGTTTCGATAATTTGGAACTAAAAATTTTTCTGTGCTACTTTGCTTCTCATTGCCAAAAATAAATAGTATCAATAAATACTACACGAAAAATATCATGCGTTGGGATATCTACATGGGCTATACAAATGGCGTTCTTGGATGCCGACTTCTGCCTAACCCATAGTTACCTCAAGCTTCTTCTTTTGATGCGAGTAAAGTTTCATCGGAAAAAATCTTTCAAAAATCAAGTAATTTTTCTACTTTGGCTAATTTGTTATACTTTTTTTTCGAGATATTTACTAAGCTGTCGCGCATTTAATTTGCACAACTAGGGCGGGCAAGATGCTCACCCCACAAGAGATTCACTTTTTTGAGAATGCAAATTAAAAGATTTTTAGCTTAATCTGGTGTAAAAATAATACTTACTGTTTGTAAGAGACGCAACTGTTAGGAAAAATCATCCTGTACAAGAGTGTAACAAAGGTAGAAAAATGGCAACAAAAACTGAGTCTAAAGTTTCCTGCTTCAGCTAAAGCAGCTAACATAATTGGTAAAAAGTAGGCTACATAACTTCGTAAAAGTTAAAAGTTAACTACGGTATCTTTATCGGGGAATTGATGCGATGAACAACAGATTAACCTTTTATATTATTTTGTTACATGGTTTGTTTTTAGGAATAGCAACGGCTAACGCCAAATCTCTGGCTGTGAATGGAGTTGATACAGAATTTTCAGCGAACCATAAGGCTGTGCGGGTTGTAGAAGCCGTAGTTAAAGCCGATAGTCAGTTAACGACAGAAACTTCTGCAACTAATATCTCAGGAGTATCATTAAATAATATCAATATTCGTCAGAAACAGAAGCTACCGTCAGGGCAAGTTTGGGTAGTTAATCAAAATAAACTTGCACAGCCTCAACCGTTTATTTGGATAGTAAAAGATATTAAAAAAGCATCAGAACAACCATTTTTACAAGTTGCAAAACCCCCAGAAAAACCTAAACCTACTAAAATACCAACAGCAAAGGATGAGTTACAGGCGTTTGATGAAGTAGTGAAAGGAACCCAAAAGTCAGGGGGGCTGTTCACCCTTTATCGCAATAAAGAAAAAAATAAAATTTATTTAGAAATTAAGCCAGAGCAACTTAATAAGAATTATTTAGCAACAGCAACTCTGGAATCGGGCATTGGCGAACGAGGTATCTACAGTGGTATGCCTCTGCAAGATTTTTTGTTTTATTTCCAACGCGTAGATGATAAATTAAACTTTGTTATCCGCAACGTCAATTTTCGCACTCGTGAGGGAGATCCGCAAGTGCGATCGCTAGCCCGGTCTTTTAGTGATTCTGTTCTCTACAGCATTGCCATAAAAAGCATTCATCCACAACGCAAAACTATTCTCGTAGATTTAGGCGATTTATTACTGACAGATTTAGGTGGATTAGCTGCAAGTTTAGGAGTTCCAAAAAACACAGATCATTCCTATTTCGGTACTGCTAAAGCTTTTCCTCAAAACTTAGAAATTGAGTCAGTTTTAAATTTCTCTAGTGGCGCTAGCGGCGAAAGCGAACTAGCAAACTTTGCCTCGCTAGCCGACAACCGTGGCTTTACCCTGCGTGTCCATTATAGTCTCTCCCAACTACCTGATAAAGATTATCGACCGCGCATTGCTGACGATCGCATTGGCTATTTCATCACCGCCTACCAAGATTTATCCAAAGACGATCGCGGCGATTCTTTTGTTCGCTACATAAATCGTTGGGATTTGGAAAAACAAGACCCAAAAGCATTAATTTCTCGCCCCAAAAAACCGATTGTTTTTTGGATTGATAACGCTGTGCCTTTAGAGTACCGCGATGCGATGAAAGAAGGCATCCTGATGTGGAATAAAGCCTTTCTCAAAGCGGGATTCAAGGATGCAATTGAAGTCCGCCAAATGCCGGATGATGCAACATGGGATCCAGCAGATATTCGTTACAACACAATTCGCTGGATTAATACAGTAGATGGTTATTTTGCAATGGGGCCATCCCGCGTTAACCCCTTGACTGGGGAAATTTTGAATGCAGACATTCTCGTAGATGCCAGCTTTATCCGGGCACTTAAGAGTGAGTATCGCAAAATTGTCCAACCCAGCCAAACACAAAGCCAGACTACCTTATCAGCTTTGATGCAAAATCGTCTACTTTGCGCCAATGGTTTAGATAGCAAAAACAATGCTGTACCCAAGCAGATGCAAGGGCAACAAGGGTTATTGAATAGTTTATCTAAAATGGCAGGAGAGTACGATTTATGCTATGGGATGGAAGCTGCTAACCAGTTTGCCTTTGGTTCACTGGCGATGTCTTTACTGCCAGATACAATGGCCACTCCAGATCAGGTGAAAGAATATATCAATCAATATTTACGTTTAATTATCGCTCACGAAGTTGGACATACTCTTGGCTTACGCCATAACTTCCGTGGTAGTACTCTGCTACCCCCCCAGGAGATGAATAATACAGAAATTACCAAAAAGAAAGGTTTGACAACTTCCGTAATGGACTATATTCCCCCAAATATTGCCCCTCAAGGGACAAAACAGGGAGATTATTTTCCTAGTATGGTGGGGCTTTATGATGAATGGGCGATTAAGTACGGCTACATCCCAATTCAGACATCAACCCCCATCGCCGAAAAGCCAATTTTGGAAGAAATTGCTGCACAATCCTATAAGCCAGAGTTGAGTTATTCTACAGATGAAGATGTGTATGATCTTGATCCAACAGCTAATGCTTGGGATAACAGTAGTAATGTGCTGCTTTATTCTCAGTGGCAGTTAAATAATTCGCGGGTGATGTGGGAACGTCTTGATAAGCGTTACCCATTGGCTGGTGATAGTTACAGTGATGTCAGCGAACGTTTTAGCACAGTATTGGGTAACTATTTTCAGCAAATATACTATACGACTAAATACATTGGGGGACAGTCTTTCTATCGTATTCACCCTAGCGAGATTCCCTCTGGAATTGGGCAACATCGATTACCATTTGAACCAGTACCAGTTGAAGAACAACGGCAAGCTTTAGAAACACTACAAAAATATGTGTTTGCGGAAGATGCCTTGAGCTTTTCACCAGAACTACTGAATAAGTTAGCACCTTCTCGTTGGCGACATTGGGGAAGTTCTCCGCAAGTTGGGCGTTTGGATTTTCCAATTCATGACTTGGTGCTACTTATGCAAGGTTCTGTGCTGCGAGATTTACTTTCAGGCGATCGCCTCTCTCGCCTCAAGGATATTGAACTTAAAACGAAGCCCGAAAATGCATTGTCTCTACCAGAATTATTTGACACTTTGCAGTCAGGTATTTGGACGGAGGTAATTAAACCAAAAGGTAAACCAATGAAGATTACCAGCTTACGGCGAGGCTTGCAGCGCCAATATCTGGACATTTTAACTGCTATGGTGTTGCGAAAAGAAAATGTCCCAGAAGATGCTCGGACTCTAGCTTGGTATAAACTCAAACAGTTGGATGAGAAACTCAAAGGGGTAAATTCCGAGGATGAATATACCAAAGCGCACTTACTAGAAACGCGCGATCGCATTGAGAAAGTCTTAAATGCTCCGTTGCAAGGAAATTAAAAGAATTGGAACAGACGCAGGAGTTAAGAGTAACATTCTTAACTCCTTATGTTCTGAGTTAAAGATGCAATAAAAAGACATCTAAATTAGGACTTACGCACTGTACAAATTAGTCATAGTATGCCTTCACCGAAATAGATTGTTTCAGGCTTTGACTAATTATATTTTTACCGATAACTTAACCGTGGAGTAGGGGTTTAGCAATGCTAAACCCCTACGAGAAATATGGTTTTTCCGGGATATATATTTATTGTTTTCTGTCAATGCGTAAGTCCTATAAATAATGAATAATGATAATGTATCATCATTGTAAAAAGATTTTGCAGAACATAGGGATGTGTAATTAAAACACATCGCAATACACAACTGGAATCAAACAGATAAGGAAGACTAATTTATGACCTCAACCACAACTTACACTTACGATGCTGATGGCAAAGTGATATCTGAGAGGACAGATAACAACAGTGATGGGATAATAGACTCAGTTATTACCTACCGCTATGACCTGACATCCTATAGCGTTGACAAGAACGGCGACGGCATAGTTGATTATGTCTCCACCTATACTTATGATGCCAACGGCAACGAAACATCCAATAGCCTTGACAAGAACGGCGACGGCATAGTTGATTATGTCTCCACCTATACTTATGATGCCAACGGCAACGAAACATCCAATAGCGTTGACAAGAACGGCGACGGCATAGTTGATTATGTCTCCACCTATACTTATGATGCCAACGGCAACGAAACATCCTATAGCTAGGTCAATTAATCAGCAATACCACCACAGAAGGAAATGTGGCAAAAATTACCTTAAAGGGTGGTAACTGTGCAGATGAACTCAGTGGTGGGGCTGGTAACGATAAAATTTCCGGCAAAAACGGCAATGATAAACTCTTTGGATTAGCCGGAAATGACAAACTAGTTGGTGGTAATGGTAATGACATCCTCAATGGTGGCGCTGGGCGTGATACCATCACAGGCGGTTGTGGCGCTGATAAATTTGTGTTCAGTAGTCTGAGTGATTCGCTGCTGTCTAGCTTTGATAAAATAACCGACTTGAATATTTGCGAAGATCAAATTGATGGGCTGTATGAAGTTAGCGCTGCTAAATTAGTTCAACTTGGCACTGTTGCGAGTCTAAATCTTTTGGATGTAGAACAGATATTGACTGCAACTGCTTTTGTGGCTAAAGGTGCAGCAACTTTTACCCTTGGTACAGGCAATCATCAGCAGACTTTTCTGGCACTCAATGATAATACTAATGGATTCTCTGCGCTCACAGATGCCGTGATTGAGATTAGTGGCTACAAAAACAGCTTGAATAATTTAGCAGTCATCTAAGGTTTTGGCGAAGGTATTGCAGCATTTAATGGTATTTTCGCCTTTTTAAACACCTGCTCAACAGTAAATTCCAGCCCCTCTAATAAAGAATCTGTGAGTAATTCGTCTCCCATATAAGTTTGTGGTGCTGCATCTGGATAAAAAACAGTAATACTTCTGGCTTTACTATCTACCACCCACACCCGTAGAACTTTAGCATCCAAATAGTTTTTGGCTTTAGCTGCCATTTGTCCAAAACTTTGTCCTGGTGAAATAATTTCAATCACCAAATCAGGAGGAACAGGACAAGCTTCGTTTTCATCCCAGTTGGACGGTAAACGTTCATAAGAAATGTATACAATATCTGGAATTGGCATCCAATCTCGCCCCCGGCGAGTTAATGCAATAGCCCACTCCGGGCAAACTTCTCCTTTCTCCTCGCACGATTGCTCAATCAAATTGAGAAGGACACGGGTAAGTTTTGCGTGAAAAAATTTTGGTGACATTTTAGGAATTGCTTGACCATCAACAAGTTCATAAGTTATGTCTCCTTCACCTGGTGGAAGATTTAGGAACTCTTGCAAAGTTAATTGATTTTTGGCTTGGAGTATCATGGCTCAATAATTCGTAATTCGTAATTAAAGGACAGAACAACTAGTTTTTATTCTGACTCCTGCATTCTTCTTCAAATTGTTTACATTCCCCGCAACACTTGCCGAATAATATCTGATGGCACTTCGTCGGTAACTGTAACAACACCAATCTCTGTTGGTAAAACAAATCGCACTTTTCCTGCTTTGACTTTTTTATCTAACTGCAACGCCTCAATAATGGCTTCAATATCCACCCCAGATGGTAACTGAGTCGGTAAACCTGTTTTTTGAATTAAAGCATTTTGACGTTCGGTGTCTTCTTTTTGCCACATTCCCAATTCCACGGCAATTTGACCGGCTGCTACCATCCCAATCGCCACCGCTTCACCGTGATTTACTAAACGATAACCAGTCAAACTTTCCACTGCATGACCGATGGTATGTCCATAGTTGAGAATCGCCCGTAATCCGCCTTCTTTCTCATCTTTGCTAACAACGTCAGCTTTAGCTTGACAAGAGCGCGTTAATATAGTGTTTATTAATTCAGGTTTTACATAGCGAAGTTGGTCGAGCCGTTTACTTGCTTCCAACTGGGCAAACAATTCAGCATCCCAAATTACACCGTACTTAATAACTTCTGCCATTCCTGCCCGAAATTCGCGGATAGGAAGAGTTTTCAAAACATCTGGGTCAATTAATACTAGACGCGGCTGATGGAATGCCCCAATCAAGTTTTTACCGTGAGGATGATTCACGCCAGTTTTGCCACCAATTGCCGAATCTACCATCGCTAAGAGAGTTGTAGGCACTTGCACAACATTAATGCCGCGCAGCCAGGTTGCGGCAGCAAAGCCAGTCATATCGCCAACCACACCTCCGCCCAAAGCCACCATCGTAGCAGAACGTTCTAGGCGGTTTTCTAAGGCGACATCGTAGAGTTTTTGGATGGAATTGAGGTTTTTGTAGCGTTCACCAGGAGGTAAGGTGCAGCTAGCAACTTCAAATCCAGCAGATTTCAGGGATGTAATTGCTCTTTCGCCATAATGCTTAAAAATCGTTGGATTAGAAACTAGCAGTACCTTCTTGCCTAGCTTCAAATTGGCCATCTGTTGACCGAGTTGATCTAAACTCGAAGATGCGTTAGCGTCGCTTAACGTTCGCGTAGCGTCTCGCAGAGAAGTTATGGCAATCTCATAAGACTGCTCTGGTAAATTCACATTAATTACAGAAGTCATTGCTTAACCCTAAACAAGCGCCCGTGGGCAGTATTCTATCGCAATCTGGGCATTGGGAATTGGGAATTAGCAATTGGGAAGAAGTAAAAATAAGTTGCAGGTTGCAAGTTGCAGTAACTGTTTTCCCCATGCTCCATGCCCCATGCCCAATGCCCAATCTTCAACAACTAATGATTCAATAGATTTAGGAAGTATTGTGGAGAAAAATAAATGTTTGCAATTGCAGCTTACATCGGCTTTTTAGCTTTGTTCTTTGGTTTATCAGTCGGTCTGTTGTTCGGTCTGCGGACTGCCAAGATAATTTAACTAAGACTCTTGTGGGGCGGGCATCTTGCCTGCCCTCAATTAGGGAAGGGTGAAACACCCATCCCACAAGAAGATATTTATCCGACAACAGCCGGACTTGCTACCTTCTCCTGTCTTTGGGAAGGTGGACGCATTCCTAAACCAAGTAAATTCAGCATTTCTCGATCGCTATCATAATCTGGACAGGGAGTTGTCACCGTCAACATTTTATTGTCGTCGCTGGAAAAGATAGAATTGGCTCCCGCCATAAAGCAAAAAGCTTGTTCAACTTGAGAAAGTCTAGCCCTACCAGCACTAAGACGCACATCAGAAGCTGGCATTAAAATTCTGGCTGTAGCAATCATTCGCACAATATCCCAAATGGGGACATCAGGCTGATTTTCTAAGGGTGTGCCTGGTACTTGTGAAAGAATATTAATTGGTACTGACTCTGGATGCGGATGTAACTTTGCCAGAGTTTGTAACATGCCAACCCGGTCATCAACGGTTTCGCCTAAACCAAGAATACCGCCAGAACATACGGTAACATTAGTCTGACGGACATTCTCAATTGTATTCAAGCGATCGCTATAAGTTCTCGTGGTAATAATTGTGTTGTAATATTCCTGCGAGGTATCTAAGTTATGGTTGTAGGCGTAAAGTCCCGCTTCTTCCAGTTTCCTAGCCTGATTTGCCGTCAACATACCAAGAGTGCAGCACACTTCTAAACCCATTGCAGTTACATCCTTGACCATTTCCAGGACTTCCTCAAATTGTGAGTTATCCCGGACTTCGCGCCAAGCAGCACCCATGCAGATGCGACTAACACCAGTCTCTTTAGCTTTCTGGGCAATGTTAATTACCGTTTCCTTCTCTAGGAGTGCTTCTGCTTTTACCTCTGTTTTATAGCGCGAAGATTGGGCACAGTAACTACAATCTTCTGGACAACCCCCCGTTTTAATGGATATAAGTTTACAAACTTGTATTTTTGTTGGGTCATGATATTGGCGATGCACGCTAGCAGCTTGATAAATAAGCTCTAGCAATGGCATATTGTATATCGCCTGAATCTCTAATTCCTGCCAATCGTAGCGTATTCCCACCACATCACTATCCTTCTTGTAGACTGGGTTGAATCTTGAGCTTTATTTTGGTTGAATTTCCTGCGGTACAGCGTTTGGGCAAAGCGATTTTATCGAAGTTACGCCCCGCACTGTGCTTTATCACCCATTGGCTCTCAATCCTTGCGCTCTAGATATTAGACATCAGCTTATCAAGATTTTGGTGGAATGGCAGATTAGCAGTAAAAATACTCACCCTGTCTACGGTAAAAGGCAGTGGGCAAAACAGTTCCGAGTTAGGAATTAGGCAAAAATACACGTAGTAGAGGCAATTCATGAATTGCCCCTACCCTTTAACTGCTCTGTTAAACCGGAGGTATGAGACAATTTATAAAATTTAGAGAATGTGCTGGGAATAGCTCCCGTCGATTATGATATCAGAACTGCCACTAATTACTAGCGATCGCCTATTATTACGAGCGGGGATTCATGAAGATATACCCCAAATTCTCAAATACTTTATTTATAACAAAACTTATCTTACTCCATTCTACCCTCTATGGGTTGATGGTTTTTTCACTGAAGAATATTGGCAATATCAGATAGAGAATAGTTTTCTAGAATTTTTTAATGGGCAATCATTAAAGCTATTTATTTTTACCAAAAAAAATCCTACTGTAATTATTGGAACGATCAATTTTAGTAATTTTGTCCGAGGAGCCGCTCATTTTTGCTATGTTGGATATAGCCTTGCTGAAAGTAAACAAGGTAAAGGATATATGACAGAAGGGCTAAAAGCCGCAACTGAATATCTCTTTAAAGAGTTAAATTTTCACCGAGTTATGGCTAATTATATGCCTCACAATCGGCGTAGTGGCAATGTCTTAAAAAGACTTGCTTTTGTCATTGAAGGATATGCTAGAGACTATTTGTTAATTAATGGGGAATGGGAAGATCATATTATGACAAGTCTCACAAATTCTAACTGGCAAGCACCAAAATTTTAAGCAGCTATTCTCTAACTCTGTAGAGATACTGGACTTATTTGATAACTTTAGTGTCTGTGTATTATGTTTATTTATACACAGCTAATTAACAAATTTGAGACGGAAGTTTGCAACATATAGAAATTCATAGTAAATCCATAATAAATACACAATAACTCCACAAGCAAATGCGAGAGTAATATTTGTTCACTCTCCGGCTTATCAGCCAATGGGTGTATTTTTTTAGATGATTGAGGAGTTTTTCAAAATGTCTATTAATTCTATAAAGCGCTTATCTGTATTTTCTGCTACCTTCGCTTTTGCTACCATATTGCACGGAGTAGTTTTGGCAGCACCAGTTCCCACTTCCTCTACTGCTCCAGCCTTAACAACCCAGAATAGTGCTACAGCACACCAAAAAATAAAACTCACAAGCCAACAGCGTCAACAAATCGAAGTGGCACGTCAGCAAAGAGATAAAGATATTGAGGCTCTATTAAACCCGTCCCAAGATACTAAATTTAAGGCAGCACTGCAATCACGCCAGAGAATCAGGATAGTGTTAAAAACTTTGGATTTGAATCAAGCTCAAGAAAAACAGGTTCAATCAATTTTGCAAGCGTATAACCAGCAAGTAAAACAAATTCTCTCTTCACAGGCATCGCAACCAACATCAAACTCTGTAGGTATTACTCAACCACCATCACAACCAATTAAAAAGTAAAAAACCTAGTTTTATTTAATTAAGGTTAAGTTTCTGAAGACTGGCGGATTTGATGCAAATTTCGGTTAAGCCAGTCTTCATACCAATCATAAAAACTCAAAGGCTGCTCCTCATCGTTATTTGGATGTAAATCATCAGTATCAGTGTCATGGAAAACATGACAAAAAATCAAAGAAGCAGGATATATCCCATTATCATTAGTCCAGTCATCTATCCAAATTTTTCCTGACTGCTCCCCAGTAATAACTAACATGCCATAAATTCCACAACCATAATTTGTAATGGGGAGAGTACCTTGAATAACTTCTCATCGAAGTATGTATCATTGTTATTGTTGGTAACAAAATCTGTATTATTCTTGACAATCAAATCCAAATCATTCAATGGTTCTGTTAAAGAAAAAAGTTTAGAGAGAATTTCATAGTTCTCTTGGTATAGTTTTTCTGGGATAACATCTTCATATTCAATCACCGATAATTCATCTCCTGGCCCCGCACCACCATTGCCAATTTGTGATAGAAAATTTTTATATTCACTTGGTAGGGTAATATTGTATCTAGACTCAAATACTTGAATATCTTTATGACTCAAGCAAGGTTTTAATTGATACTGGTGTAATTCTGAACCAAAAACCTCAAATGTAGCGTCTAAAATAGTTAATTGAGTTAATTTTTTCTGCAACTGCAAAACTTTATTCATTATCCGCTCTAGATTTTGATGGTGGGCTGCCATATTTTAGATATGAGTTGCTTTTTGCATCTATGCTGATGCTGAAGCCAGAGGTAGTATTAAGGGAAGAATGAATTAAGCTTTGCTCGTAATGACTCTGGCTGAAACCCCAAACTACAAAAATTCTAGCAATCCTTTTCTCTCCCTCAACTACGAAAGCGCCTTAGAATCTCTAGGCGATGACTACTACGATGAGGTTGCAGCAGAGGAATTTCCCCAACACCTCTTGCGCTGGCGTAACGATGCAGTATTACCTCTTTTAGGTTTAGACCCCCAAGCAGTCAAAGACGAAGATTTCATCACAGCTTTTGGCCGGTTTCAGGGGCGCAAACCCTTGTTAGCACTACGTTACCACGGCTATCAATTTGGTGAATATAACAGACAGTTGGGTGATGGTAGAGGCTTTCTCTATGGGCAAGTCCGCGCCACTGATGGCGAATTGTACGATTTTGGCACAAAAGGTTCTGGGAGAACGCCCTACTCCCGTGGTGGCGATGGTATGCTCACGCTTAAAGGTGGGGTGCGGGAAGTTCTGGCTGCGGAAGCACTACACCACTTGGGTGTACGAACCTCGCGCTGTTTGAGCTTGATTGAAACAGGTTTACCTCTGTGGCGAGGCGATGAACCTTCACCTACCCGCTCATCTGTGATGATTAGAATGAGCAGTTCTCATATTCGGTTTGGTACTTTTGAGCGACTGCATTATTTCCAGCGTCCAGATTTAACTAAGAAGTTATTAGACCACGTAATTGAGCAGTATTATCAACACTTAAGTAGTGAAGAAGATAAATATGTTCTGTTTTACGCCGAATTAGTTAAACGGGTTGCAGAACTAGTAGCGCAGTGGATGGCGGTGGGCTTTTGTCATGCAGTCCTAAATACTGACAATATGTCGATTACTGGAGAGAGTTTTGACTATGGCCCTTATGCGTTTATCCCGACTTATAACCCATCCTTTATAGCTGCATATTTTGACTATTCTGGACGTTATTGTTACGGGAATCAACCAAGTATTTGCCACTTGAATTTACAAATGCTCCAAGAACCTTTAAAGGCAATTATTAATAAAGGCGAAATGGAAGCTGGATTAGAAAGGTTTGATGAGTATTATGAGGCTGAATACAGTTCTTTGATGTTGAAAAAGTTAGGTTTTGAGACTTTGCCGCATCCAGAAGCATTGGAACTATTGAATCTAACGATTGAATTTTTGAAAGAGAGTCAGGTTGATTATCATCAATTCTTTTATGAGATGGCTCGGACTTTTTCATCTAAATGGCGAGATGAACCAGGTTTTGTGATGAATAGTTCAGATATTGTTCCAGTACCGGGTGCTTCAGGAATTTTTGATGATTGGTGCATATTGTACCATAAAATTTTGAACAATTTGGATAACGAGAACACCGATGTAATTGCTCAGACTCTAGCTGTTCATAATCCAAAAACGGCATTATTAAGACCTGTGATTGAGTCTATTTGGGAAGCAATTGCTCAAGAGGATAATTGGCAACCTTTTTATGAGTTAATCAAGGCAATTAAGTCTAGGAAATAGTAAAATTAGAACTATTTTCTTTTTCATAGAGACAGACTGTTGACACGACGAATAATTTAATAAGAGACGTTGTAATGCAACGTCTCTAGGACGCACTTACGCACGATATGGGGAGTAACTAACCACAGAGGCGCAGAGAACACGGAGAGGGGAGTATCAAATTCTGATGTCGTTAGGGCGTGGATTGCAGAATTAAGAAAGCCTAAAAAGACTATATCTGATTAGATTTGAATATACTTTGAGTAAAGTTTTTCAATACCTTCGAGGAAGGTTTTCCAAGGCTCAACTAAAAAACTTCTCCACACATCTAACAAATATTTCCACACCCATTCCCAATGCCGTCTCGTCAAAATCAAATCGGGGATGATGATGAGGATAGGCCAAATCTTTCTCTGGATTGGCAGAACCTAAAAAGAAATAGCAACCAGGAATCTCTTGCAAGAAAAATGACATATCCTCAGCAGCCATAGTTTGGCATTCTGGCACAATTCCCAACGGCGTTTCTACCACTTCTTCTGCTACAGTCCGCACCAATTCTGCTATCTTAATATCATTAATTACTGGTGGATAAAGTGACCAGTATTCTAAGTCATAACTCGCACCATGACTTTGACAAATTCCAGCAATAATCTGCTCGACACGCTGGTTAAAAAAGCCTTTCAAACTAGGATTAAAATATCTGACAGTAGCACTTATTCTCGCTGTATCAGCAATCACATTCCGCTTGGTTCCAGCATGAAGTTCGCCTACCGTTACCACAGCTGAATCAATAGGATTCACATTCCGAGCGACAATGGTTTGCAGAGCATTTACAATTTGGGCAGCAACTACTACGGAGTCAACAGTTTGATGGGGTAGTGCGCCGTGTCCACCTTTGCCCAAAATTGTACAGTTAAAGCACTCCACAGCAGCCATCAACGCCCCAGCCCGGACACCCACTGTTCCCAAGGGTAAGTTATTCCACAAGTGCAAACCAATAATTGCGTCAACATCAGGATTTTTCAGAACTCCAGCTTCGATCATCGGCTTTGCGCCTCCTGGTGATTCTTCTGCTGGCTGAAAGATAATTTTGACGATACCGGAGAAGTCTTGACGATGCTGCTGAAGATAGTAAGCTGTACCTAATGCGATCGCAGTATGTCCATCATGTCCACAAGCGTGCATCACTCCATCATGCTGCGATTTGTAGGAGACTTCGTTAAGTTCTTGGATTGGCAAAGCATCCATATCTGCCCGAATCGCTAAAACTTTCTCTGTGCCTAGTTTGTTACCCTTAATAATGGCAACAATACCAGTGTGAGCAATACCAGTTTGATGCTCAATTCCCCATTTTTGCAGCTTTTGTGATACAAACTCAGCCGTCAGTTTTTCTTGAAAACCCAACTCTGGTTGTTGATGCAATCGCCGCCGCCACTCTACTAATTGCGGTTGCAATGAGCGAATTGCCAGTCGGATGCGAGATAGATCGACAGAAGATGAATTTGGGAAGGTAGAAACCATTATGAAGACAAGCTAGTTTAAGTACAGCTAACTTAGTTTATCGTAGGTAATGGCGAAGAATCATCATCAGAATCTTCTTAACCAGTTAGTAGGACTAACAAGGAATTATGCCTAAATATGTACTCTGGGGAACTTACTGCGAAGACGTTCTCGAAAAACGTACCCCCCACCGTCAAGCTCATTTAGACGGATTAGCAAAACAGAAAGAATCCGGTGTGCTGATTACCATTGGCCCCACCAAGGATGTTACAAAAGTTTTTGGGATTTACGAAGCCGAAGACGAAGCCACTGTGCGCCAGTTGATTGAAAATGATCCCTACTGGAAAAATGGCATCTGGACTGAATATTCTGTCAAAGAATGGATTGAAGCTTTTTAAATGGGGCATGGGGCATTGGGTATTGATTATAATTCCCAATTCCCAATTCCCAATTCCCAATTCCCAATTCCTAATTTATGAAAATTTGGCAGGTTGATTTTTATCGTCGTCCCTCACAAGATGCATCGGGACAAATTTTATGGGAGTTGTTGATTTGTGATGCAACTCGTAGCTTTGAGTATGAAGCTACCTGTCTTCAGTCAGCAGCAAATTCGAGTTGGGTTGCAGATCAACTTGAGTTAGCTGCTGGTGAAAAATTGCCAGATGCGATCCAGGTGTTTCGTCCTCAGTCTCTAAGCTTAATTGAGGCGGCGGGACGCAATTTAAGTATAAATGTCGAACCTACCCGCCATACTTCGGCGTTGAAACAGTGGTTACAAGAAAAGCAATATCCCTCAACACTGGATAAACCACCCCCAGTACCATTACCAGAGAACCTTTGGGGAGAACAATGGCGTTTTGCGACTCTAGCTGCTAGTGATGTAGAAACAAGATTTAGCGATCGCCCCATTCCCATTTTGCACATCCCAGAACATCTTAAACCGATCAATTTGGGTTTAGCGTCAACAGTGCCTGTCCCTGGTGTGATAATTTACGGTGGACGGCAATCAATGCGCCTAGCACGGTGGTTACAGCAAGCCCGTTCTGTGGCGTTAAACTACATTTCTGGCGCACCAGACGGCTTAGTATTAGAAGCTGGCTTAGTAGATAGGTGGATTGTTGCCACTTTTGAAGATTCAGAAGTTACAACAGCAGCCCAAACATATCAACAACGAAAAAAGCATTGCCGAGGATTACATTTTTTGTTAGTGCAACCAGATGATTCCGGGATGACTTATAGCGGCTTTTGGTTATTACAGGCAGAAGATTGATATTAATTGCCAAAATCTTCTTCTGTTTATTCCCGCAGCTTTAGAGGTTGTTTAAAAAGTAATTAGCTGTGTGACTTTAATCGAATTATTACCTTAATCCCCCCTTATAAAGGTGGGAAATAAGAAAATCTAGTTCCCTCCCCTTTATAAGGGGAGGGTTAGGGTGGGGTAAAGAAATATTTAGATACATCAATCATGACTTTTAAAACATCCTCTAAGAGGTTGTTTTAAAAGTATTTCGCTATGATTTTAGGCACTTTTAGATCCCCCCTAACCCCCCTTTTTAAGGGGGGAACCGGAATCAAAGTCTCCCAATTTATCGGGAGATTTAGAGGGATATAAGACTTTTTATACCAGCAAAAGGACTTTTCAAACATCCTCTAAGGTTCGCCCTTGATCGTGACTATAAAGCCCTCGGACATTCTCAAAAATAAAAGCTTGTGGTTTATAAGTATCGAGTAATCTTGTTATTTCAAAAAATAGCGTGCCTCGTATATCGAGAAATCCTTCTTTTTTGCCAGCATGAGAAAAAGACTGGCAAGGAAATCCAGCTAATAAAAATTCATGTTCTGGTAGTTTATCAATTAATCGAATGTCACCTAATGCTTTTTGAGCAAAGTTTTTTTCATAAACTAATTGAGCATCTGAATTGATTTCGCTGCTGAAAACACATTTACTTTCTATATTTAAAGAATCAGTCGCCTGTTCAAAAGCTAATCTAATTCCTCCTATTCCTGAAAATAAATCTACAAACCGAATTTTACGCATAGATAATAAGTTACTTTTATCCCAAGTTTTAATATATAGCAATTTTAAATCATTGGTGAAAAGTTAGATCCCCGACTTCTTAAAGAAATCGGGGATCTGGATACCGTTAATTTCCACAAATAATATAGTATTGTTATATTATTTAAAGCAATGCCCACCCTACTAACTTGGTTCTCACCACTGTCCTGAATTATCTTCTTGTTGCAAACCTATCAACTGTCGCCGCTTCCAAGCATAGTGAAGAATATTAATTCCAAGTTCCTGGGCTGTACGAATAGTCAATCTAGGTAAACTCAAATCTCTATCCAATCCCCAAGCTGTTGCTAAATCTCCAATCGCTAAAATAATTCCGCCACCGATTAACATTTTAATTTGTTGTTGATTAACCATTGGCAAGGCAGCAAATAAGAAAGGTTTTGTCCTTAAAGGATGACTCCGTTGCAATTCTTCTAAAGGTCTTAAAGGACTTTCTAACTGTTGTGCTAATGCTTGAGTACTCTCAATTAAAGCATTAGCATTTGTTGGTGCATCAACCAGAAGTACGCCGCCTAAATTTAAGTAATTTTTAAGGGATTCAAATTCGAGGCTATTTAAAGAAATTGCCTGTCCACCTGTTAGATAAAGTAGATCGTAATCTTGAATATTTTCTCCTAAAGAAACCTGTCCTGGTTCATCAGCCCCTCGCAAACTGGGATATAGGGGTTCTACTGCTTGTAACAAATACGAAAGACTGAAAAAATTACGCGCACATTCAGGATCGCTATGAGTCGCCTGTGCCATACAGACAAGTGCTTGAGGACGCATTTGCGCCTGACGGCGATAACGCAAATCAATATTGTTATATCCAGGGAAGAAAGCATCCGCAGGTTGGGTGATTTCAGTATTTCCTGGTTGCAGAAGTATGCGGCATATTTCTATTTCTGAACTGATTGGTATGGAGTTTATTTGGTCAATTCGATAGGTTTCTTGAACAATATCTTTTTGCTGTCCGCGTCGCAGTTCATCAGGGTCTACATAGCTAACTACTAAGTAGATCATTAGTGGTTCAGAACTTACTACTTCTATATCAATAGGAAAGTCATAAGAAGTCGGTACAATAATTAGATTACCTGCTAAATCAATTGCAATACCAGGTTGAATTTGCACCCAACGCCCATCTCGATATCTAGCTTCTACTTGGCTTGGGGCTGTCACATCTCGAACGCCTAAACCACAGACAATTCCTGGTTGATTTAAACTTTGATATTGAGCATTTTGGCGATTCCGGTGATAATCATGGGCTGTGCGCCAGCGTTCTGCATTGATTAGTAACCCGTCTGCTGCTTGCAGGCGTTCCAAGGATTTGATTGGTGGGGGTGGGAAAGGATGGGACATAGCGATTTTGGATTTTGGATTAAAAGTCTATTTTAGGAGTTTTAAATAGTACTACCTATTCAAGATGTAGGGTGTGTTATGCCAAAGACTAACGCACCTTTAATTATCGATGGTGCGTTACGCTAAAGCGACAACACACCCTACAATTTAAAATTATTTAATTAGAAGGATTTTCAATAGATAATTCGTATGTGCAGAAAGCAGGTTTTTCTTGTTCTATGATTCTTTGGATAAGTTGCTCGTTAATGATGCCACTAGAAATATTTGAACGCAAACGTACTATAAAATGATATGGTTGACCACCTGCTAAAACTGCATTTCCTAATTGGGCATCTCCGATGATGAAACTTGGGCCGAAAGGTTCTGTGAGACTGATATGTTTATCAGCTTCATTAGGTAAATCTTCGTCGAGTGGTAAACCAGTATAGAGATGTAAATAGAGACGCAATCCTTTACGAGTTCCCCGCCAACGATAAAGTTCTACAGCCCGACGAATTAAACGCCGTTGTTGCTGGAGATCCCAAACTGAATCTACTTGCCAAGCAACCCAATGAGCCATAAAAGGTAGTAATGCTTGTGGTGCTGTCAAAGGATCGAGGTTTGCCCACATGACATTGTAACTATCAACTATTGGTTGAAAAGCTTGCTCAAATATCTTCATGAAGCGACCAATAAAGTCTACTTCTCGATACAAAATTGGCAAGAATTCCATGTAGGCGGTATAGGGACGAATATATAAATCGAAATACTCGCTTCTCTCGATTTGTTCGTTGTCAGTGCCTTGGTCTATATGTAAAGTAACTAGGCTGCGAAAATTGAGAGTTAATTTGTCTTTTTTTCCTGGAGAAATTGCTTCTTGGTCTTCAAAAAATGTGTCGGGAATTGAGAAGTATAGAACAGCATCCATTTGTCCACGAGGCGGTATTTCACTACCTTCTGTGCCAATTTGACACCACTGGGATGGAAAGTTTCCATCAACGCTTAAGCTTACCCGCAAAGGACGTTGTTCTAAGTTTTGCACCTGCACAATCATCTCGCTGGGATGTCCAGGATGCAAAAGTAAAGTACGTCCACCTATATCAATATCCGCATTTGTAAATCCTAAACCCGCCACAGGTAGAGCTTCGGGTATTTGCATTGGCGTTAATTGAATGCTTACAGCCGGACTAGAGCGACTTTGAACCATAGGATTGGGGATTGGGGACTGGGGATTGGGGATTGGGAATTGGGGATTGGGGATTGGAAATTGGGGATTGGGAATTGGGGAGAGAACAACTACTGACAAATGACCAATAACCAATTAAGAATTACGAATTATTTGAATGTCGTGATTTGAACGTAGATTGGTATCAGCCCAAGAACATATTAAACCTTCCGATCCTGGGTCAATTAGTTGTTCTGGTGATGGTTGTCGTCGCCAATTTTCTCCTTGCTTGCGGATGGGAAACAGCAGGACGGGGCCTAAATGACGCACGCCTGGGGTCTGTTGTAGTAATGCGACAATATCTGATGTATAAACGGGTCGCCCAAATGGCCAACCTTTGCCGTCCATTCCTCCAGTTAATGGATTTAAATATTTATACAGTAATACCCTTAAATTCCGACGAATTTCTTCGCTGGCAAAAGGGTTGTTGTATGCTGGCTCTAAAGCAATTTCTGTCTGCACAGAAACACCTACGTAATTCGGCTCTTGTAATTCTATTTGTACCCCTAATAAGCGTCTTTCATCTAAGTAACTCAAAATTTGCTCTTGCAGTGCATTACTCAGATTAAACTCTTCTGGTGTTATGCCATTACCTTGCGCGATCGCATCTGTATTTGCGAATGGAACTACAAGTAAACTAACTATACCAGCTTGTCTACGAGAATTTGCTGGCAAACACCGGACGCGCGCGATCGCACCAGCACCCGCCTGTTGAGTCAAAACTTCAAAATCTTCAGCAGTGACGGCGCGATCGCGTGTGCGGAGGATGCGGGGAGCCTTCATCACAGCCTGCTCCAGCGATTCGGCATCCGCCCCATTGATTGCAGGTACGCGATTGACCACACTAGTAATGTATGGATACGCAGACTTCAAAAACTGGATTGCCCCAGTTTGCACATTACCTTCTCTCCCGCCACCTGTACGATAAGCAACCACTTTAATCTCTGCACCACGAGGAGGAATTGCCCCATATTGGTGTTCCGACTGGTTATTTTCTAGAACTTGTACAGATGTGCTATCTAGCGATGGTTCTTGAATCCGCGAGCGCATCTGGGTATGCTGTTTAAGTTGGCTAGGTTCCCGAATCAGCGGCCCAAACTGGATTGTACCAGTGATCGAATCGATGGTGTAATGAAAGTTATGTGGCCCAGAATCAGCAAAATCTCTCACCTCAGTCCACTTTTGAGGCAAACCACCACTGGGAGTAACTAAAATATATTCATTTTCTCGGCGTTCTAAAATTGGTGCTGTTTGTAACTGGAAACTCTGACCGGGTGTACCATCACTAATTCCCAATCGCTCATCTAAAATCAGCGTACTGTGACTAGCTCTAACAGTACCGCCAATTGACCGCGCTGCTAAACCAATAATTCTTGGCGGACGATTGTAACCAGATTCATTGGCTTCTGTACTAATAAAGCTACAGCGCAACCAGCGACCTCGGTAAGAAGTAAAATTAGCCACAGGCCAAATTTGAGGTAAATGCAAACGTACCTCTGCACCTTGAGACGGGTTTCCACCCTGTTGGGCGATTTCATAAAAACTGAAACCGCGAGTTTTATCATCCGACTCTTGCAATAAAACTGGTTGCCAATTTTCCCCATCCCAGGCTTCCCACTTGCGGGGTGGTTGATTGGGGTTAATCCCCGCAGGGGTAGCCGCAGCCCCTTGGAAAATAATTTCTAAAACATTAGCGTCTAAAGGATCGTCAGAATTAATTGCTAAATAAAAACAGTTACCAGGCTGGGGTTCCTCTTCAAATATCGCTTGTTCATTACCTGTCCAGAAACCGTTAGATTGACGAGTCCATGAAGTTGTGACTCTTTCGCGCAGAGATTGGGGAATATCTTCAATAGTTTGGGCAGTTAAGAAATGTTGAATGCGGGGGTTGCCGATAATTAGAGGAGAATCTGTGCTGAATGTAATAGCTTCTGTAGTTTCAGTGCGGATAGTTGAGGCTTCTAATCCGGCTGGAATAGTGTAGGCTTCAGGTAGTGCAGCGCTTAAATAAAAAGTTAATTCCGTGCGGGCTGGGGCGGGTGGCTGGAGGCGAATACCGAGTAATTCTAGGAAAGCGACATAATTTTTTCGAGGTACTTGGTTGAATCTGAGCAACATTTGGTCAGTTAACCAAGCAAATAACTCAATTAGCGTAATTCCAGGATCGCTGAGATTGTGGTCTGTCCATTCTGGACAGTAGCGAGGAATACGCATAATACATTCTTCCACCAAATCATCGAAAGCGCGATCGTCTAAGTTGGAAGAAGGTAATTTCGGTAAAAAATCAAAGTTCACGATTCCTCCCCAGCTGAAACCAAATAATAAGGATAAACAAAACTATAAATATCGGGACTGTCTTTAAGTCGATAATTGATGATGATGTCCACTCTGCCACGCATAGGGTCAGGATCGGTGACAACTTCATCGATAATAATGCGTGGTTCCCAAACTTCTAAAGCTTCCAAAACATAAAGACGGATTCGCAGTAAGGTTTCGCTATTTAAAGGTGCAAACGCCAGTTCTGATAAGCGCGAACCAAAGGTAGGTCGATAAACTCGCTCACCTACTCCCGTACGGAGGATAATCCAAATAGATTCTTTAACTTTTTGATCTTCACGGCTAAGTTGTATCCCACCTTGCACGCTTAAATGCAGTGGATAAGCCCAACCTGTTCCCAAATAGGCTCGTTCACGACCATAAACCATATCTGGCACTTAGACAGTTGTTACATGGATATCTTCAAAGATATCGGCACAGAGGGTTTAAGCCTATTCGCCAAAGGTCGAGGATGAGGAGGCGAGGGGCAGGGGGGCAGGGGGGCAGGGGAATAAATTAAGCTTCGTTAATGAGTCTTTGAACTCCGTTAATGAACCTCAGAGCTTCGTTAATGAGTCTTTGAACTCCGTTAATGAACCTCAGAGCTTCATTAA
>NZ_JBALDL010000081.1:0-36511 GCF_036917465.1 Nostoc sp. | reverse complement strand
GAAATTCTAGTTCAATGTCAAAAAGCTATAACGTAGATATAGCAAAGTTTCCAGACTATCTTGCCCCTCATGACAGCTTCGCTATATTTACCCCATATTGGTCAAAAAAGATTTTTTAGTAGGATATTGGAGAGCATACGTTAAAAACGCAAGTAATTATCCACCAAAAAACTAGTCAAATCATCTGTCTAGCGCATGGTAAAGGGAGAATTCATGATTTTCGCTTATTTAAAATTAGTGGAATCAGATTTGGAGAATTACTCAAAGTAATAGTGGATAAAGGCTATCAAGGAATTAGTAAAATTCATCAATTAAGTGAGCCAGCACGGTCTTCGGGGTTTCCCCCATGAGCGACTGGCGGTGAAACACCAATTAAAAAGCCAAAAGGTAAAAAGTTGACGAAAGAGCAGAAAAAATACAATAGTGAACTCAATCGATTAAGAATTGTTGTCGAACACGTTAATCTTCGTCTAAAAATATGCAAAAATATTGTCTGATAGATATCGAAATCGTCACCGACGTTTTGGGTTAAGGTCGAATTTAATAGGCGGAATTTATAATCACGAATTAACTCTATAAAGTCAGATAAAAAAATAAAATTATCAAATAATTTCATGACTTCATCAATCACCGAAACCATATTTGCTGTTAGTTTCAAAAAATTAGCGGTAAGCGAAGCCATGCCGTAGGCTTACAGCAGATTGCGCTCTAATCGAATACACGTAGAGACGTAGCACTGCTACGTCTCTACAAGGTTTTGGGTTTTATATATGTACTTCATTTACCTGAAATGTGCTGTATCGCTTGATAATAGCTAATCGAAAAAATTGATAAATTCTTCGTATTTTAATTGCAAAATCTGAAATTAAAACAACCGAATATTATACCACAAAATATTTATGCAAGAGTTCTAGGGAAACACAAGTTTCGATTCAGGTGAATGACCTAAGTAAATGTGAGCAGACGATTTCAGTACAATTTCGGAGTAGATAATTTTTTGCATATGTAAATTGGGGACTCGATTGGCTAGTGTGCGGTAAGCAGTGATTTCTCCTTCCAGGCTAAAGTCAGCATTCGCCACACAGTGGTAATAATCGTGAATTGCTAGGAATGCAAAACCATAAAACGGATTCGGATAAATCTCGCTATCGTAACTCTCAGCCGATACCCACAGACGCTCTTGGGCAATATCCGCACACATTTCGGCAGCCGTGCGATAGCGCATATAATCAGAGAACATCGGATTAATCGGAAGTTGTTGAAACTCGCCCAGGAGCCAGTCACAGAGTTCTTGTTGATCTAGGTCTGAGAGTTCGACAGATTCTCCTTCCAGGTAGAGTTTGGCAAGAGTCTCTACTTTGGGTGTCATGGAAATCACCTCTGAGCAAATTACTGATTTGATGCTGTCGAGATATTACTTGCGCCAGTAGTTATTAGCTGCGGCGATCGTGGCAAACTCTGTTGCAACCGTCTGTCCAACAGCAATCAACATCATGGCATCGTTACCATATACGTCTCGCAGTTGGTTGCGTTTTTCTTCATCCGGCTGAGTCAGTTTAATAATTAGCCGTGCCATTTTGACTGCCAATTGTCGTCCTGCTTCTGGTGTCTCAGTCAATAGTGAGTTATTAGGAACCAATGTAATTTCGGGTGGTGTCACAACAGGTGAATTGGTTGAAGCTATTACATTATCCATGTCAAAATCTGCTAGAATAAGAAAAAACAGGCTTTAATGGTCGAGGAACGTAACGTTTTTCTCAACAGATTCACGGCTAATATGCAGATGATTAGCGGGAAAATCAGGATCGGAATAGCCAACGGCTAAACCACAAATAATCAATAATTCCGGTGGGATGTTCAATTCGTTACGGATGATTTCGGGATAACCCGCTAGTGAAACCTCTACGCAAGTGCCAAGTCCGCGAGCAGTTAGGCACAATACCAGCGTTTGTAGATACATCCCCACACTCAAAGCATCCGCAACGCCAAGGTCTTGGTGCATACAAACAATACCAATCACTGGTGCGCCAAAAAATTCGTAATTGCGAAGAACGGCTTGTGTTCTATTCGCTTTATCGTCCCGAGCAATGCCCATTGATCCGTAGACTTGCACACCTAGTTCCTGGCGGTAATGCTGGAAGGCTTCTGGAAGTGGTGGGATGTTAGGCAGTTGTTGGTTGGCTTGGTTTAGCAAAGCCTCTTGGAGGCGATCGCGACGGACACCAACAGCAAACACCATCCGCCACGGCTGGATGTTTGAATTTGACGGCGCACACTGGGCTAAAGTGAGAGCTTCATCAAGCAAATTTCGCGGCACTGGTTGAGATAAGAATTTGCGTGTTGAGTGTCGGTCTTGAATAGTTTGTTCGAGATCGAACATATTAAATCAACCTTGATAAGAAATAAATGTGAACTCAAATACTCATCTAGCAGCCTCAGAAGACTCCCGCCACACCGCAAGGTTAGGGGGAGTAGTTTACAAAACTTGTTCTTGCTGAGTTGTCGTTTTCAATGCCCCTATACCAACCCAACAGCCAAATCCATTCACAATTAATATCAAGATGGCTGTAACTTGGAATAGCATTCCCCAACCTGCAAAGGCAACTTGAGAAACATGATCCGGACTAATTACAAGCAAATGATTGTAGATTGCAAAAAGGAGCGATCCTGCCATTGAACCCAGTAACAGCCAGCTACCGAGGCGGTAAAACTGTGTCCAAAGTAAAACAGCTGCAATGATGGGAATTAGAAAAGTCACAATCGCCACAAACGAACTCTGAAGCACAGAGAGGGCAACTGGGATTTCTATATGTGCTAAACCATGTAGTCCATTAGCGATCGCATGAAGAACCACGATCACTGTTCCATATTGAGCAATCTTCATTTTTCTTCTACCTCAAATTTTTAACTGGCATAAAGAATCGTCACTTACTAACTTCTAAATTGTCCGATCATTGAGCGAGTCAGTTGGCAATTGCTTTCTGTCCTTGCTTTGAAAAGCTTTTAATTAAAGCAGCAGCTTTTTCGCCAATCATCATGCTGGCCGCGTTCGTATGTCCCGTAATTACAGTTGGCATGATTGAAGCATCGACGATACGCAACCCCTGAACTCCATGTACCCGTAGTTCGGGGTCTACAACTGCCATAGAGTCAGTTCCCATTTTACAAGTGCCGATTGGATGAAACACCGTACCGCAAACGTTGCGGATATAAGCTTCGAGTGCTGTATCACTAGTCACGTTGGCACCAGGAGCAACTTCCCGACCTCGAAACGGATCGAAGGCACTGGTATGAAACAATTGGCGCATTAATTTAATTCCGTCAATTAGCTTTTTCACATCGGATTGACTTTGCAGATAGTTCAATCGAATCATTGGTGCATCTTTGACATCCGGCGAACGCAAACTGACACTGCCAATATTTTGGGGATGAGTCAAAATGACCAGACCAGTGAAGCCTAAAGAGTTGGCATAGGCAGGAGGTGCCCACAGAATCGGGCCGAAGATCAGCTCTAAATCCGGTGCAGCTGACAAATTACCTTCGCTATGCAAAAACAATACAGCTTCGGCGATGCCATTGCTAGTAATTGCCGTGTGTAAATCACCAGTTGCTTCGTATGGAATAGGAACAACAATGTGGTCTTGTAGATTTTGACCGACACCAGGCAAATCAACGACAACAGAAATTCCCATTGCTTGTAATTGTGCTGCATCCCCAATGCCTGACAGCATCAGCAACTTGGGCGAATCGAATGCACCTGCACTAACAATCACTTCCCGATCGACCCTGGACTGGTGCAGTGTTCCTTTGTGCAGATATTCTGCTCCAACGGCACGAGTTCCTTCAAATAACAACCGAGTTACCAATGCTCCAGTCGTTGTGGTCAAATTAGGGCGAGCGAGAATCGGCAGGAGGAAGGCAGCCGCAGCACTATGCCGTTTCCCATCTTTGACCGTCAATTGAAATGGCCCTACTCCTTCCTGTTGGATGCCATTGAAATCAGGATTGTAGTCATAACCCAGCGTTATTGCTGCCTCTACAAATTGTTGAGATATTGTGGCAGGAGCAATCAGATCGGTGACACTCAACTCACCATCTACACCGTGGTATTCGGAGGCACCGCGTTGCTGATGCTCAAATTTCTTGAAATAGGGCAATACATCCTGGTAACTCCAACCGGGATTGCCTAGTGACTGCCAGCGATCGTAATCGTGATGATTGCCTCGGACATACAGCAGGAAATTGATTGAACTGCTGCCTCCCAAGACTTTGCCACGAGGACAAAAGATTTTGCGATTGTCGAGATACGGCTCTGGTTCAGAGAAGTAACCCCAGTCTACCTCAGTGCCAAGTAGAGTTGTGCAGTCTAACGGAATTTGAATCTCTGGTTTTGTATCTGGATTACCTGCCTCGAGTAACAGTACGCTGGTTTCTGGGTCTTCGGTCAGACGGTTAGCGACAACACAGCCTGCCGAACCTGCACCAATCACAATGTAGTCATACTGAGTCATGATTCTTTCTGCTTGTTGATTGTATGTTGCAGTTTGCTTGTTTCTAAAATTGCTAACTGGCATGAGCCGCAGCAGTTCCAACCAGCCACTCCAGCGATCGCGGCTGAAAATTGAGTTCGCGTTTTGCCTTGGCATTTGATGCGCCTCGCATTTGAGTACCGTAGTAGACGGCATCCGCACCACCTACTTTCAGTGCCTCCTCAACTGATATCTGCGGAGGTGGTGGTGCATTGAGCCAACGGGCATAGGCAGAAAGCCACTCACGAACTTCTAAGGGGCGATCGCCCGTAATCAAGTAAATGCCAGGATTGCCTTGTTCTGCTGCCGCAACTGTAGCGAACGCTGCATCTTCAATATGTAACCACGACCATACGCCTTCTCCATTCCCCACGATTGGGAACTGTTGCTGGCGCACCTGGTTAGCAGCGTCACCATCGGCAGCAAACCAAGTCCCAGACCCGTAGAAGAAGCCATAACGCAGAGCAATTCCTTCTATGTTCGGCGTTTCTAGGAGACGACGTTCAATCTCAGTCACTGTGTGTGCATCTGCTGCAACTGCGGGCGAAGCATCAAAAGCTAAGGTAGTTTCTTCGTTTGCCAATCCCGTACCAGGAACTCCCCAGAATGCGATCGACTGTCTCAAGTAACGACGCACGCCTGCTGCTTGCGCTGCTGCCAACACATTAGCACCCCCTTCTAAACGAATACGCTGGTTGAATGCTACTGCTGCACTCATTGATTCGCCAGTGTAGGTTTTGGGTAGTGCGGTGAGTTGTTCGATTACCACTTCCGGTTGAGCGCGAACTAGAGCCGCTTTGACAGCATCAGCATCGAATACATCTGCGAGCGCAGGTTCCACGCCTTGTTCGGCTAAAGTTTGCGCGTTTTCTGAAGAACGCGTCAATGCAACTACATCGTGACCTTTGGCAATCAATTGCGCGATTAGTGGACGACCGATAACTCCCGTTGCGCCTGCCACAAAAATCTTCATTGTTGACTCCTCCAATAAATAGTGCTGGGGTAAGGCTCTGATTAAATTTCAATAGAATAGAGCAGTCAAATCACAACCAGTTTGCCCAACTTATGATGCGGCTCGAAGTCGCGTAGACGTTCCAGTCAATGTGTTCTGCGCCCAGGAAAGAGCATACTCTGCGACCTCCTGCCAGCCTTCTTGGGCAACAATCAGGTGAGAGCGATTCGGAAATTCCTTGTAGTCAGTAATGGCGTTTGAACGAGCATATTTTTTGTAGTTAATCTTGTTCTGCACGGATGGAACTAAGTGATCATTAGCGCCAGCGATCAAGAGCAATGGCGATCGCTGGTGATTGCGATAATTCACTTTAGTCGCAGCCCAGGGATTAAAATTTGCTAAAGCAACCTGGAAGATCGGGCGACCGGGCCCGGGAATTGCATTGCGCTGATATGCCGAGCGAGCTTCAGATTCTGGCATCGTATTGGCAAAGGCATACTTGAATTGCTTAAACGTTAGCGATACTGGGTGCTGATAATTCCACGGATTTGACAGCACTGGACTCACTGATTTAATCGCGGAAAATGGTAGCTTCCAGATTCCTTTTGGAGTGGCTGAATCGATCGCGACACCAGCCGCACCCAGACCTCGATCAAGCAGGATCTGCACAATCAGTCCGCCAAAGGAGTGACCCATGAGAATCGGTGGCTCATCAAGAGTCCGAGCAAATTGCTCATAGTGGTCGGCAACCTCGGTGATACCTAAACCTGCAAGTGCTGACGGATCGCGGCGGATCGCTTCAACTTCGCTAAGTAACCGTGGCCAAGCTGGTGCAAATACTTGGTATCCCTGCCTTTGATAAAACTCACGAAACAGATCCCAACTGCCTGGTGTCATCCATAATCCGTGGATGAGAACAATTGTTTTCTTTGTTTGATTCATGGTTTAAATCCTTTTTCTGCGGATGTGTTGCGAGCAATTATTCAAGCGAGAATGAGCGGAATCCTGATAACAAAACACTTCAGACGTGTTGATTAAAGTGGAGTCAAGGTATTGTAAATTACTACTCATAAGTTCATTTCCTAGCTCAACGTCAAGAGTTCAATCGATTCAACTAAGTGTTTTGAAGTTCAATCTCGTTCAATAGTTTCTCTGTGTCCCAGGCATCTCGATAGCGAGTACTGTTGATAAATAAAGCTGGAGCACTGTTAACTCCGCTTTGGATGCCGCCTTGAATATCTTGAGTAACCCGTTTAGCATGAACATAGTCTGTCATATCCCGCAGAAATCGGTCGATGTCAAGCTGTATTTCATAGGTGTACTGTAAAAGATGTCCATTATCAAGTGCGGATTGATTCGCAAACAAGATATTGTGCATTTGCCAAAACTTATTTTGTGCGGCGGCCGCTTCTGCCGCTTCTGCTGCCTTTTGTGCTTGAGGATGTAAGTGTGTACGGGGGAAATGGCGAAATACAAAGCACAATGGAATCTGTTGCTGAATCTCTTGAATCATCCTGTTAACCTCACCACAGGAAAGACATTGATAGTCACCGTATTCCACTAAAATGACTGACGCATCCATTCCTCCTTGGGTATGGTCGTGTTCTGAAACTGGTATGAGCAGCTTATCACCATCGCTTGTTTGACTCATCATTTTTTTATGCGGTCTGTGCATAGCATCTTGGCGATGAAAATGCTGGAAAAAACAATAATAAATTAGCTGCTGCTGATTAATAGGATGATTTTTCTCACGCAAAGAGGAAGAGTTTTAAATGTTGAAATAAATAATTTCATCTAATTTCATCCCGCAATTATGCAACGCCAGAAATGCAATATCGTTTCTTGGTTCTGAGAATATGAAAATGGCCCCCACTTTGTCACATCCCCTGCGAGAAGTTTTTACACTAGTAATAGGGGTAGGAATTAACTTAATCTTAAGTCCAGAAACAACCTATCCTCAAGAGCAGGTGATGACTCTAGGACTAAGTTTTTAAAGTGTAATAATGCCGCGCTTGAGAGCAACAATCATCGCTTGAGTGCGATCGCTCACTCCCAATTTGCTCAAAATATTTTTCACATGAAATTTGACTGTTCCCTCAGCGATCGCCAAAACTATGCTAATCTCTAAGTTGCTCTTGCCCGTTGCCATCAGGCGTAGCACTTCCAACTCACGCTCAGTTAGTTCTGGACTCTGTAGCCGTTCTGCCAGTTTTGCGCCCACTGCTGGGGGGATATAGTGTTTACCGTTGTGAACTGCCCGAATTGCTGCCAATAGTTCGTCTGGCTCTGCATCTTTTAAAACATAGCCCTTCGCACCTGCGCGCAATCCCCGATAGATGTCTTCGTCGCTGTCGTAGGTTGTCAGGACGATGATTCGAGCGTTGGTAAACTCAGCACAGATAGTAGCGATCGCCTCCACGCCGCTCATCTCAGGCATCCGCAAATCCATCAATGTGACATCGGGTTGATGTTGGCGGAACAATTCTACGGCTTCGTAACCGTTGCAGGCTTGCCCAACTACGGTCATATCCAGTTTATATTCGAGTACGGCTGCTAGACCTTCGCGCATAAACGGATGATCGTCGCTGATCAAGATGCGGATAACAGAGGAGTCAGGTGTCGAAGGGAGTGTCATGGCATTTGTACCCTCACTGTGATTTCTGTCCCTTGTTCAATGTGGCTCACAATCGTCAATTCTGCCCCAATCCGTTGGGTGCGTTCGGTCATTCCGAGTAAGCCAAAGCCCCGACCGATAGACAGACTGCTGCTTTCAAAGCCTTGTCCATTGTCTTTGATTTGCAAGATGAAATGTGTTGACTCATACCGCAACTCAACACTAATGTTGCTTGCCTTGGCATACTTAAATGCATTGGTTAACGCTTCTTGCCCGATGCGAAGTAAATTAGTTTCTACCTCTTTCGGCAGAGTATATGGTTCACCAATCACTTCGCAGACGACCTTTACTGAGGTGAGAGAAAACATCTGCGTAGCGAAGCGATTGAGTGCGCTGTACAAATCCCCTTCTTCTAGGATCTGTGGGCGGAGTGCTTCTACCGAGCGACGGGCATCCGACAGCCCAGAACGTGCCAAGATCCGCCCCGTTTTTAGGTGTGACTGGGCAGCATCTGGATCAAGGGTGAGGCGCTGGGAGGCAGCATCTAAGTGAACGATGATACTAGTAAAAGCTTGGGCTAATGTATCATGAATTTCTCTCGCCATACGGTTGCGTTCTTGCATAATTGATGATTCTTCAGCGCGTTGGCGTTCGCGCAGTGCTGCATTTCGCTGTTCGCTAATATTTGTAATCAGACCATAGAAGCCTTTTGTTTGAGCATGGCAATCGCTATCGGGGATGAAGGTAGCACTGATATACTTGTTGCCAAAGGGAAAGGGAATTTCTGCTTCATAGGTTGTCATTTCGCCTCCCAGCGTGCGATTAATATACGGTTCCACAATTTTATAAGCTGTCTCGCCCAGAAGTTCACGGACAGATTTGCCCAGAATTTCATCTCGACTACAGCTAAACCAAACTTCATAGGTGCGGTTCACAAATCGATAGCACTGGTTGATATCTACATAACTAATACAAACGGGTAGAGCATTGGTAATCAATCGTAATTCTTGCTCTCGTAAGCGAAGCTCGTCGTAGACATCACGCAGTGCCGCCTCACTCGCCTGTAAAGCCGCCGTTCGTTGGGCTACCTGTTGCTCTAAGGTGCGGTTGTAATCGGCTAACAGTTGCTCTGCTTGTTTGCGCTTGGTGATGTCTTGAAAAGCTGAGATTGCATAAACTACATTCCCCTTTTCATCAAAAACTGGAGTTCCCCACCCTTCAACGGGAATAGTTGTATTGTTTTGGCGAATTTCTAAATCATCAATTCTCGTGCGTTCACCACTTAATGCCCGCATCACTGGCAAGTTCTCAATGGGATATGGTTGCTCTGTTCCCGCTAAATAAAGTTGATAAATTTCTGCAAGTTGCTCTGGTGTCGCACCAGGAATAATCCCTTTGCCTAATAGTTGAATTGCCTGTTGATTGGCGTAGCAAGGGCGACCCTGTGTATCTACAACTCCAATTCCTACCGGCACTGCTTCCAGGAATTGAGCCATCTGACTTTCGCTCTTCCGTAGTTTGGAGTAGAGTTTGGCATTTTCAATGGCGATCGCTGCTTGGGTTGATAACAAGTTCAATACTTGCGATCGCTCTGGTGTAAATGCCCCAGATGCCAATTGATTTTCCAGATACAACACGCCAACAAGTTTACCTTGCTTCAGTAGTGACATACATAAGATTGATTGAGGTTGATGCTGTTGAATATATGGCTCATCGATAAAATTACCTTCACGGGTGGCATCATTTAAAATGACACACCCATGAGTACGAATAACATAATTAATAATCGATTCCGGTACGAGATTTGCTGTTGAGATAGATTGCAGCACCTGCGTAATACAGACAGTATCACCATCATTGAGTTCGCAAGCAGCTTCAATTACCCATTCTCCTGAGTTTTCCAAAAATAGAAATCCTGTTTGTGCGCCAGCATTCTCAATTAAGATTTTCATCAAGGAGTTGAGCAATTGCTCTAGTTCAATTTCACTCGAAATCGCCTGTGATGCTTTTAGCACAGAGGCTAAATCAAATGCGATGGGTGAGTTGTTAGAAGTAGTTTTAGAAACTTTGGGAATTAATGTGTGAGTGACGTTCGATAACTGAGTAAATAGCTGCGAATAGCGAGTTTCTAAATCTCTTACTTTCGCAGTCGCTCCCCAACGCTCATAGCAGTAATGAGCTTCCTTCATATATGTTTGGGCAAACTTTTCTCGACCTCGCACCAAATAATGTTTTGCAGCCAATTCATAAGCTAATGCCTCTTCTTGGATATATCCATTTTCTCTAGCTCCAAGAATTGCTTGTTCGTAAAATTCTTCTGCCTCTAATAACTGACCTAAAACTCTTGCAATCTCTGCTTGTACTAAGTGATATTTATGCAAATGATTTATTGGCGCATAATTAGCCCATTGCTTTATTTTCTCTTGATTAACATCAACATTTTTGAGGATTTCCGCCTGCGCTTTAGCGTTGCTTTCGGGGTATATTGCCAGCTTTGCCAGAGAGTCATAGAGGTAGTACAAAGGATAAAGCGCTGTCCCTCTTGCTTTGAGTAAATGTCTTTGTGCTTTGCTCCCGTTTTCAACTGCCTGAGAATATTCAGAAAATAGATAGCATAGGAAGAGTTTGTTGAAATGTACTAGAAAAATTACGGCTCCATCTGTTTCATCCTGTGGCAGTCTATTCCCCTCATTGTAAGCTTCCCCAATTAGCAGGGTTAGACTGACCGAGCGTCCCATCAAATTTAAGACAGACTGCTGAAATATTTGATTCCAGGCGAGTGGTGTTTCTTGTTTGATTTGATGGATTGCTTCACCGTAGGTTCTCAAATCGCATTCAAGTTTGACGAGTTCCTTTCCGGCGATAAAGGATTGCAAGCAATAAGTATGAGCGCAATAGGCAGCAAACTCTAAATCTCCAGTTTCTAGCCCACTTTGATAACCTTCTGGTAATTGCTGGGATGTTTTTCTAATATGTTCTTTCCAGTGGATAATGAAGACATATACAATGAAAAATGTCTTAGCTGTGAGTGCATGGGTCTTAGACTGCGACAACAACCTCAAAGCAAGCTGTCCAAATTGGTAGCCAGATTCGATGTTTCCGACCATTCCACAAAGAATTAACCCAAAGTTGGCATACGCAAAGGGAGAAGTAAAGGCATTGCCATACTGGATTGACAAGTTGACTTGTTTCGATGCTAGTAGCGACATCAAATCAGGAGCAGCTATTTGGGCAGCAATCATGATGCTTGATAAAATTCGCATTGCTGCTAACTTGTCCGGGTCGGTCATTTCTGGTAAATGGCTCAAGTCTCCAATTGGCTTTTCACCAATAAGTGATGTAATTGTATCTATCTCAAGCTGAATATATGACTTACTTGGCTCTTTAGGAAAACTGATCCCTAGTTGCTGCAAAACTTGCAATGCAGTATCAATCGCTTTCAATGGCTGGCTCTGCGCCATGTCGGTTTGAATTTTGACTTCGTAAACTTTTACAATATTGAGAACAGTTTTAGCTTCTTGCAAAACGATCGCAACCCAGTATTCTACCTGCTCAAAATCGCCACATAAATACGCAACTTCTGTTGTTTCTATATATAAATCTAATGTCAGGTCATAGTTTGTTTGCCAGCTAGAAGCCGCCAGCCAAACTCTTGCTGTGGCTAAATATTTTTTCGCCATACTATAGGCGATCGCAGCTTTTGCTTTCTGCGCTGCCATCAAATTCAATTTGGCAATTTCATTGCGTTCTGGTTGCTCGCTAACAAGCTCAATCCCCTGATTGAGATGATCGACAATTTCAAACAGCCTTTCGGATATTCGCTCTGGTAGAGTTTTTTCTAGGAGATTGCGACCAGTTTGTAAATGAACAACTTCTTTATGCGACTCATCAATTAAGGCGTATGCTGCTTGCTGCACGCGATCGTGCAAAAATTTATATTCTTGAATTAACAAGTCTTCGTCTAATTCAGATAGAGGTTGAATTAATCCAACTTGGATGGCTGCTAGTAAATCCCGGAAAACCGCTTTAGGAGTTTGATCACAAACAATCGATAAAGTATCTAAATTAAACTCGGCACCGACACAAGATGCTAACCGGAGAATTTGCTGTGTGATTTCTGGTAGTTTCTTTAACTTGCGAAGCATCAACTCCACAACATTATCGGTGATGTTTTGGGATTGAATCTGAGCAATGTTCCACTCCCAGCTTAAATGTTTAGCATCAAAGGTCAATAAATTTTCGCTATACAGCATTCTCAAAAATTCATTGACAAAAAAGGGATTGCCCTCAGTTTTACGCAACACCAACTCAGCTAAGGAGCGAACAGTGTCTGCATTTTGATGTAGCGTCTGGGCAATCAACTGACTCAACGGCTCCAGTGTTAAGGGTTTCAGGATAATCTCCTGAAGTACTGTCCCTTGTTTTTGCAGTCTCTCCAAGGTTAATACCAATGGATGCATTGGATTTACTTCATTATCTCGATAGGCTCCAATCAAAAATAAGGATTGGGTTTGCTCATCCAGCAGCATCAGCTCGATTAAGTTCAGGGTTGCTGAGTCGATCCACTGCAAATCATCTAAGAAAATCACTACTGGATGTTCTTTTGAACAAAACACCCGCACAAACGATTGAAAGATGCGATTGAAGCGATTTTGAGCTTCCGTTGCTCCAACTTCCGGTACAGGTGGCTGCTTGCCAATAATTAACTCAACTTCTGGGATCACATCAATGATAATTTGTCCATTGCTTCCTAAAGCCGTGAGTAGGAGCGATCGCCATTGTTGCACTTGCTCGTCTGATTCACAGAGTATTTGTCTTACCAATTTTTGCAGAGCATCTGCGATCGCCCTGTAGGGAATATTGCGCTGAAATTGATCGAATTTACCCCAGATAAAATAGCCGCGTTTTTGGGTGATTGGTTTATAGAGTTCCTGCACTAATGCTGATTTCCCAATTCCAGCGTAGCCAGAAACCAGCATCATTTCGACTTTGAAGGTTTGGTTGTTCTTTTGTTCCTGTTGTGCAGTTTTTTGTGTATAGTTTTGTGAAGAAGTAACGCGGTCAAAAGCCGCTAATAACATCGCAACTTCATTGTCTCTTCCGTAGAGTTTTTGGGGAATTTGAAACTGATCGCAAACATCTTGCAGACCTAGTTGAATACTATCAATTTGACCAATTTCTTTTAATTGGTCAGCACAAAATTCTAAATCTGCTTTGATTCCCCAAGTACTTTGATAGCGATCCTCTGCATTCTTCGCCATCAGTTTGACAATGATATCTGAAACTGGTTTGGGAATCGTTGCATTCAGTTTATAAGGTGGAGGTGGCTGTTTAGCAATATGGCAATGGACTAGCTCAAGGATGTCCGTTGTGGGAAAAGGTAGGTGTCCGGTTATAAGTTCGTAGAAGGTTACACCCAGCGAGTAAAAATCGGTGCGGTAGTCGAGCAAACGGTTCATCCGCCCAGTTTGCTCTGGAGACGAGTAGGCGGGTGTGCCTTCTAAAACATAGTGGCTCTTAAAAGTTGGATTCGTGCGGTTAAATTGGGTTGCAATCCCGAAGTCAATAAATTTAATAACGCCAGTATCCTGATTCAGGACAATATTTCCAGGGTTGATGTCCTTATGAATAACATTAGCTGCATGGATTTTGCCCAGAATCTCTGTGAGTTCGATCGCAAGAGGTAGAAACGTGGTTAACGGCAAGGGGTAAAAACCTGTACGTTTATGCCTCCATTGCTCTAAAGACTCTCCACCAAAGTCTTCTAAGAGAATGACGAGAGTGCGTTGATACTCCTGCTGACTGTACGCCTTGACAACTCCTCCCAGGTTAAGGAGGCGGGTAATTTCGTATTCCTGTCTGTAGCGTGTTAGTTCCTGGGGAGAGGGATAATCTTGCTTGAGTATTTTTACGATTACCGCCAAATTATCTTGTACCTTGATGCCCCGATACACCAAAGATGCCGAACTCTCATAGATTTTGCTTTGAATGGCAACTCCCGGTAGGGCAATCATTGCGCTCTCTTTCGATGATTATGAGCAACATCGTTAATTATACAGTTTGCAATTTGTTTTCATAATAATTATCAAAATTGTTTTGACTTGAGGCAAAATCTGCCGAGGACACAAAGCATAACCACTACCATTATTAGTACATCAAGCTTTTAGAAGAACTTCTCATTACCCAGATATCTTGACTATTATAAAAATCTCCACGTTGCTCCAAAGTAAAACCACCAAGTAACAATCCTAACCACACCTCCACCATCGGCATTTCCAATCCCTGCTGTAGTTTAGTCAAAGAAATTTCATCTTTGACATTTATCAGGTAGTTAGCGATCGCAGTAACCCATTTTTGTACATTTTCATCACCCGCCAAGCGATGAACATCTTCTATAGTTTTAACGGATTCTAGCATTGCGAAGATGTTCTCTTTCTGAACAGGGGCTGCGACTGAATCAGTGCTAGTAGCAGTTTGTGTAAAATGGTGTGAACCATGTCGTCTAAAAGTTTGCGGTATTACCTCTTCGATCAAATCATCCAAATCAAGCTGCACACCCAAAATTGTATGTGACTTCAGGTAGAATTTGCCCAAGGCAGAAGGTAAAAGTTGGCCGCGTTGCCACTTGACACGATCTGTATCTTTGGATATCATTCAACTATATGGTTGAATCAAATGTAGCCCTTGATAAAATTTTTGCTGCTTTGGCTGATGTGACGCGGCGAGACATTCTTTTTCGGGTATCAACAGCAGAACATACTATCGGCGAATTAGCACAACCCTATGCGATATCTTTTGCAGCGATCGCAAAGCATATCAGTGTGTTGGAGAAAGCTGGACTGATTACCAAGCGTCGAAGTGGTAAGGAGAAAGTTATTCAGATTCAGCCGAAAACTCTCAAAGTAGCCGCAGCGTATCTGGGCGAGTATGAAAAAATCTGGAGTGCCCGCTTTGATGCTCTGGAAAAACTACTAGAAGATCGATAACAAAGTAGCAGGAGGGTAGTATGGCAAATCTGACAGTAACAGTTCCAGAAAATTCACAAAATATCTTGGGTACTGTCACAATCAAGGCTCGGTTAGAAAAGGTATTTGAAGCATATACCAAAGAGGAACTGTTTGCCAATTGGTGGTGTCGCGGTAATCCAATGAAAGTGTATCACTTCGATTGTCAAGACGGCGGCAGTTGGCACATTGCTGAACAATCAGAAGATGGTAACGAGTATGAGTTTACTGGCTGTTTTCATGAAGTCGCTCTAGATAAACGAATCGTGCAGACATTTGAATTCTTGGGGATGCCGGAACGTGGGCATGTCATGCTGGAAAAAGCTGAGTTTGTCGCAATTGACGAACATACAACTGAGATTCGTACCCATAGCACAGCAATGAGCCAGTCAGACCGTGACGGCATGGTTGCTAGCGGCATGGAAAACGGCTGGCGGCAGTCCGTTGAAGCTCTGGGCAAGCTTTTAGAACCAAACGATTAATTACAATTGCGATGGCTACGCCGACCAAAGGTACGTGGTATCCGATTAATTTAATTGTGGAATATTTTGTCAGCTAAAATCCAGAAAGTGTATCCTTGTAGTAAAAGCAAACGTCTATGCAAGTTACATTTGACTTACCTGATGAAGTTGTCAGTCAGCTTCAACCCTTTGCAGACAAACTGCCTCAAATCCTAGAGTTGGGGTTACGAGAACTGAATGCGATTGCTCAGTCAGGATTTTCAGGTATGGCTGAAGTCGTAGAATTTCTGGCAAGCCTACCCACTGCTGAAGCCATTATTGCCCTGCGTCCCTCTGAATCCCTGCAAGCTCAAATTAACATTCTGGTAGAAAAAAATCGGACGGTAGGTTTAACCGCAACAGAAGAGCAGCAATGGCTTGGGTATCAATATTTAGAGCATATTGTCAGAATGGCTAAGGCTAGAGCCTTCTTGAAGATCAAAGAAGCTAATGCAGAATGAGCAAAACCTATATTCCTGTAGCTCTCCGAAGACAGGTTTATGAACGGGCAAAAGCTTGTTGTGAGTATTGTCTGATTCCTGATGTCGCTACCTTTGCGCCTCATGAGATTGACCACATCATTGCTGAAAAACATAGTGGACGGACTGAAGCGGAAAATTTAGCACTATCCTGTACTCTGTGCAATAAGCACAAAGGAAGTGATCTCGCCTCTGTCGATCCAGAAACCGGAAAAATCTTACCCTTGTATCATCCTCGCCAAGACATCTGGCATGAACATTTTCGCCTGAGTGGGTCTCTTTTTGTGCCTTTAAGCCCCATAGGTCGGGTTACGATTGGGTTATTGCAGTTAAACCGTCGTGACAGAGTTGAGGAGCGTCAGCTTTTACTACAAGCTGGAATAATCGCTCCATAAGGTCGGCGATCGCCTCAATGTCCCAAGCTCATAACTTGAGCAACCCAGTTTGAAACCATAAAGCAAGCAAGTTGCTCACATTATGCTTTCAGTGACATTATACTACACTTATGATACACCGCGTTCAACACAAAATAAGTATTAATAATTGCACGGAATTAACAAGGTATACCAAAACTATGGAAAATACGAGTCCCTGGTTGAAGAATTTATTAATTGTGTACAAATCTGTTTTCGGGTAGATGTCCCAGCATAATCTGTTGCACAGATGCAAGTATTAAGCGATCGCTTCTTGACTCATCATTGTACTTCACTATTAGTTAACGGTTTCTGATTGTGTGGTGTGCCAATCTGAAGCCTTAGAACGGATTATTTGAAGCTCATCAAAAGAGATTCGCTCCAAGTTACGCAAGATTTGAGTCATGCGTGGCTGTTTTTTAAGCAAGTCATAATGACGAGCCAGAAAGTCCCAATAAAAAAAGTTGAAAGCACAAGCATTATCCGTACTGCGCTGGCGATGGTTATAAGCACAATTTTTACAATAGTCGCTCATGTTGTTGATGTAGTTAGCAGAAGCAGCATAAGGTTTAGAAGCAATCATTCCACCATCAGCAAACTGCCCCATACCAATGACATTGGTTTGCATCACCCAATCGTAGCCATCAATAAAAGCAGCATGAAACCAGTCTTCAAGTTCTTGGGGGGAAATACCTGCTATCAAAGCAAAGTTGTTCAACACCATCAACCGTTGAATATGATGAGCATAACCTATTTGTTTAACCTGAGTTAGAATTTGGTGCAGACAATTCATCTGTGTATCGCCAGTCCAATAAAAAGCAGGCAGTGGATGAGTGTGGTTAAACCAGTTACGTTCTGAATAGTCATCATCTAGGTAAACATAAACACCGTGCATATACTCTCGCCAGCCAAGCACCTGACGGATAAAGCCTTCAATGCTGTTTAGCTCCCAGTCGCTGCTGTTGTCTAAATATGCAAGTTGTGCCGCCTGAACAACTTCCAAGGGATGAAGCAATCCAATATTGAGATAGGGAGAAAGCATCGCGTGCCACATTGTCTGTTCGCCTGTCACCATTGCATCCTGATATGGCCCGAATGAAGACAAACGTGTTTTTATAAAAAACTTCATTACTTGTAGTGCTTGCTGTCGCGTTACACCCCAGCGAAATGGTTCTAATTGCCAGTAACTTTGATTGTCCTGGAATGCCTCAGATTGCTTAATGAAATTAATAACATCTTGTGTAATTGAGTCTGGTTCAAACCATAAAGCTTCGGGTAAGGTCAGTTGGCCTTTTGGTGGTTTGCGATTTTGCTTGTCAAAGTTCCATCGACCACCAACAGGTTGGTTGCCCTCCATGAGAATGTTGAACCGCCGTCGTCCCTGGCGGTAAAAGTCTTCCATGATTAGGCGTTTGCGTCCACTTGCCCAGTCAATGAACTCCTGATCACTCCAGATAAAACGGTTATTTGGTGTAAAAGTGACTTGAATTTTCAAGTTTAACTTTTGAATTAATGTAGCAAAAGGGCGATCTGTTGGAGTCATCACCCGCAGTTCGGTAATTTGGTATTGCTCAATCCATTGGAGTAAAGCTGTATTGAAATCTTGGCTTTGAGCGTATGTTACTGGGAAGCCAAGCGATCGCAATTCGGCAGCAAAGTGACGCATGGCTCCCCAGACCAATACCAGTTTTTGCAAGTGGTAAGGAAGTTGCTCTGCATGAGTTAGAGATTCAATAAAAATTATGGGAGTCTGTTGCTTTTGTTGCAAGCAACTTTGCAGTGCTGACTGCCCAGCCCAAAGTTGATCTCCGAGAACCCAAACGCCAATAGTCATGCCCTTGCTTCCTCTCAATCCGTGCGTTGGCAACGTGATGACAAAATGCTACTCAATCAAGTTTAACGCTATTGTTACAAAAACTTTCTGAATGAAAAAGCTGATGAAAGCCCAAAACTCGCGCTAGTGCTAATGTACTATTGTCGTGAGAAATTTCTCAAATATCCAGATTGAATCATAAATTTACCAGAGAATAGTCGGCTTGCTCCCATTAGTGAACTCTCTACGATTTTTGAAGATAGCCAAAACATTATTTTTATCAATTGAACTGGAGAATCGTAGTATTAGATTGCTGGGGATTTCGTTATCTAATCTGGATAATGCCAAACAGACCCAAGTGGTTCAATTGCCACTATTCTAAAATGCAGATATCACTTGGAAGTGATTGACTTAATGCACTGTTCCTCCAAGCGATAGCGTAACATTTTACTGTCACTGATGGTTTATTGAGTAGCACCAATAGCAGATTTTAGTTGAAGTTTAATATTTGTACCTTTCTTAAGTGCAACTTCTCCACCAGGGCTAGACAAAACAAAAGCAGCCGCAGCTGCACCACCTGCTAGCCCACCATGCTTGAACTTAGCTTGATTACCAAGAAAATGACCTGCAATTGTACCGCCTAAAATAATCCCTGTATTTTGAATGAACTTGCCTTTGGTTTTTGTTTCTAGCTTGGTGTTTACTAAAGTTGCATCAATGGGATAAGATGAACCATTTTTAAGCGAAATATCATCAAAAACTAAATGTAAACTTGCTTTTTTTCCTTTAACAGCTTTGACTACATCTTCTAGGTGTCCCTGTATTTGACCATCTTGAAGAACTTTATTAGCTCCAATTGAGGAATTTTTCGTTTCTAAAACAAAGCGGTCATTATTTTGGCTTTTACCCGTAGATATCTCTTGTTGAAGAACAGTCTCAAAACTTGTTCCAGCAGGGATCAATATTTGTTGATTATTTGGCTGACTAGGTGTACCTTCAGTGATTGCAGTTTTGTTGTTACTAGAAGTGCTGTCAGTCTGGGTATTAGTTTTATTACAAGCTGTTATACTACTTAATAAAATAGCACTCAATAACAATAGGAACAGATTTTTCATGGCGACGCTGTTGATGCAATGAATAATAACAATACAATCTTTTTAGAAAGATAAAAACTACAGAAGTGGAAACTTAATGTTCATCTGTAGATGCTTATTGAGCCAGAACTCAAGTTACACTTGCTCCCACTTAAAGCTATTATTCTGGGAATAGATGCACCTGGACTGATTCTAATATTGCTCGCTTTATACATTTTAAACTCGAAAAAGATTTCGGAGAAAAGGTTATCGGGTTTAGGTCAAAGGTTTTTTATTTACCCCTTTCCTTGAACTCTTTTCCCCAAAATCCGGCAAGTATTAGGGAAAAGGGTTCGGCTCATTAGTCGTAGAGTTAGCATTTTTAAGGAGAGGAAAAATTATTACACTGCTACGGCGACGTTAAAAATTGGCAATTGTTTTTATCCTTTAGCCTTCAAATAGTTAAACCTGAAACAGAAAAACATGGTAGAGCCTGTTAAAAACCTATTATGTTTACTTTTTGATTCAAGTAGGACAAAGTATGATTGCTTTAAAATATTTTGCATTCTTTGTACTACTATTAGCAGGACTATTATCAGCAATTAAGCAAATGAGTCTTGCTTTGGATGAAGGAAATCTTGAACAGTTTACTCTTTGGACAGGTGTTGCCTCTATAATTGCAGGTTTACCAATTATAATTTGGTAAATCTCAGATAAGCACATAATATTTTTAAATAGACATATTTAGAATAGCACGCTAGAGGGAGTAATAATCATCATTCGGAGAAATCATCGCTGAATTCCTAATTACTTAATGCTACTATCAATTGCGATCATTGCGATTAGGTGCTGACAGTTGAATCATTTCAGAAAACCGTGAATACTTAACCACATTAGTAGCTGGATAATCTGCCGATACTGCAATTAACCCAATTTTTATATCCTCGAAATAAATCACACACCCAATACGTCCTTCAACTTGAAAAGCCCCATGAAATAAATGATATTGAGCGATGTAGATCAGCAGACAGTCACTAATCTTTATTGCCCTGTCAAACATCTGCTGACAAGTTTTTTGGAGGACAGCATCTAGATATTCATTATCGGCACGCTCACCCAGGTCAGTGAATTCCGGCCAATCCGCAAAATGATCCATATAAAATAGCCAGATATCGGACAAGTCTGCGTCATTCGTGAGTTTTTGCTTAAGTTCATGTAATCGGTCGATATTCATATATATTTTGGATATTGGGGAGATGGAATAAACAGACAGTGCTGTAAAAAAGTTATCAATTATTTTTGCATTAATGGGGGATAAAGAATCGCCACCAAAGAGTTCTACTAAATGGTGGGGGACTTATATCGATAAACTAGTGCTAGTGTACTATAAGATTTGTAGTTTAGGATTTAATTTGCTCGTGGCATAGTGCGTAAAAAACGAGACTACTTGTGGTGGAGCTACTGTTGGGACAAGAATCTGTCGCTAGAACTAGGAAAATAATTCATGTTGATATGGATGCTTTTTACGCATCGGTAGAGCAGAGGGACAACCCTAGCTACCGAGGCAAACCGTTAGTAGTCGGTGGCAGCCCCAATCAGCGAGGCGTGGTTGCAGCAGCGAGTTATGAAGCTCGTAAGTTGGTAGAGTCGATGCCCGGTATTATCCGGGGCACCTCTCAGTTAAATCTGGGCGTGCGACTTTCACCGCACCCAGCTTCCGATGTTCTCAGCTTGCGCTTTTGCTCATGTGGATATAATCGTGACAACTCTCATGAATTGCTTCTAGATTATTCTTTTTCCAATTGGCGTGTTTTTCGTCGATGTGGTGCAAATGTACCTTTTCTTCATCAATGAATTTCAGACCGCAGGAAGCACATTTATGGCTTTGCTTCTTGAGAGCTTTAGAGATCATGCCGTCATAGAGCTTACTATTACGCTCGCTCCAGTAGGCTATATCACCGTCATAGGGGGATTTTGTTCCTTTTACCATGACGTGACTTGCTTCGGAGTAAGGAACTGATGGGAATGCTTTGTCTAATAACTTTTTACTAGAGTAGCTTGTTTGTTTAGTTTCCTTGTTGAATACCGTGTAAGCTCTTTTTTGGATGTGGTATAACGAGTTTTTAGACCCGTCCATCTTGCAGAACTTATGGTAATTTCTCCATCCTCTAACTATTGGTGCTAGCTTTTCAGCTTTCACTATAGAACCATAATTCGAGTTGTTAACGATGTGTTTTACTTTCTTACGGAATGCTTTGAAGTTATCCACTGAGGAAATACTTTTGAACTTTCCGTTTTTCTGGACTTTAAGGTGCCAGCCGAGGAAATCAAACCCATCTGTCGCGGCGGTAACTTTGGTTTTCTTTTGGCTTACTTGCATTCCGCGATTGCGGAGGAACTCGCTGATTCTTTCAAGTATCTCTATCGCGCTATCTTCGGGTCGAAGTATGATAACCATGTCATCCGCGTACCGGATTGATGGCTCTTTCCATGCGTTCGATGCATCTCTGTATCTGTGGATACTCTCGATTCCGTTGAGTGCGATGTTCGCTAATAGTGGGCTGACCACTCCCCCTTGTGGGGTTCCTTGTTCAGGAAATTCTGGGTTAACTCCTGCCTTGAGGCATCGGAAGATACCGATTTTTAAGCCTTTGGGGGCAATGAGTTCGTCCATAATTGCTGAGTGATTAATCCTGTCGAAGCATTTTTCGATATCGAGTTCTATAACTCTTTTATCTATTCCCTTACTTTGTGAGCGTAGGTTGTCAAAGATGTACTTTTGTGCATCATGGGCAGAGCGCCCAGTTCTAAACCCATAACTCCGAGCGTGGAAAGTGGCTTCGTGTGCTGGTTCGAGTGCATATTTTGCGAGGCATTGCCAAGCTCTATCCGCTATGGTTGGTATCTTAAGCCATCTGATAGTTTCGTCCTTCTTGGGGATGGGAATTTTTCTTAGTCCTTGATGCTTCCAATTTCCACTATCCACTCTTAGTAATTCTTCAAGGTTGAAGCGTTCCTCGAATGTAAGGGATTTTTTGCCATCAATACCAGCCGTCTTTTTACCAGCATTTAGCTGAGATACAAGTCTAATTGCAAGAAATCGAGCCGAGGTTGATTTTAGAATAAGCTTTTGGAGTAACCGAGCTTTCCGCTTATTTCCAACTTGAACAGCTTTATACACTCGCGTTTGAAGGCGGAAAAGGTTACGGCGGAATTTCTTCCACGGTAAGGCTTTCCAAGATTCACTAGTATGTCTACTGTGTCTAATCATTTTCTCTTCTCTGGTTAGTGTATTCTGAACACCTCGCAACAATTACGTTGCGTCCTACCCGAATCAAAGGGATTCCGTATCCCGTCTTACCTACCTGGGGTTCGACTTCCCCAAGACCTTTGATTCGTTTTTTATTCGTTCCCTCGGTTAGATTGATGAGCCACTGCGTTGCGGGGGTTCCGCCGTTGTAGCATGTGGCGTTGTTCCGTTAGGTGTAGCCAATTCAACCATTGGATTCCCTGGACTCTTACCGCTTCTATACCAATGGAGCGGCGGGAATTATTTCCAATAGAGTCGGGGGGTTTGTGTTGCGCCCCGCTCGAGTGTAGGTTGCTTTTTAAGGCTCGATTTCACCGTAGGAACTCCCTGTTAGCACCAGTGTCAACCCGCAACGGTCGTCTGATTGCACCCTGTTCCCAGCTTCACCCTGTAGAAACCGAGTCTACTCAGTGTGGGCAGATAAGGAGTCAATTCTGAGTCTGAATGGTAGGACTTTCACCTACATCTGACCGAGAGTTCAACCTTTAGTGACAGTAATCTGCTGTCAGGCTGGATTAGTTATTTACGGGCTAAATACCGTGATTCACTAATCAACGAATCGCACTGGTATTCATTCCGCGATGCCTTCCATAACCGCTTTTGCCAAATGCCCTGGACTTATCTTTGTCAGACCGAGATTCGACGTTTACCGAGATATTTCCACTTCAATCCACGCTATCTTTAAACGCTACAGTGATTTAGTGGAAGGAGTTGCGCTAGATGAGGCATACCTTGATGTTACTGAGAATAGGCAAAACATCCCCTACGCTTCTACTATCGCAAGACACATCAAAACTGCAATTGTTCAGGAAACTCAGTTGACGGCAATCGCAGGTGTGTCGATTAACAAGTTTCTTGCAAAAATGGCATCAGGGCAGAACAAGCCCAATGGACTAACGGTTATTTTACCCGAGGATGCGATCGCCTTTGTAGAGCAGCTGCCGATTGAGAAGTTCCACGGCATTGGAGAGGTGACGGCAGCGAAGATGCATTCGCTCGGCATTCATACTGGCGCAGATTTGAAAACGCGATCGCTCAGTGAGTTAACACACCACTTTGGTAAAGCAGGGCAATATTACCACAAAATTGCTAGGGCAGAAGATGACCGCCCAGTTGAGGCGAATCGGGTTCGTAAGTCCATTGGTGCAGAAACGAATGGCACTAAGAAAAGCCGAAACGCTTGTGGATTAAGCAGTTTGCAATTGCTTGCGTAATTCATGCCGGGGTTTCGTCATCAAGGGGTAAATTTTTGTGCGACGTTTACGGACTCGTGGTTCACTACGACCAGGGCGATTGCTCACAGCCTTATGAGCAATAAGGGACTTCCAGAAAATAAACTATTCCATTAACAGTAATGATAATCATTTTAAAGGGGAATGAAGTGGCTGCCGTAGGCAGCCACTTCATTCCCCTTTTGTAGTAATTTAAATAATGACGCTTGTTTTTGAGTGTGGTAACTGATGTCCATAGTATTAACCGATTCTCTCAAAAAATTGTTGATTGAAACTGCATTTCAATTAAAAGGTGCAGCAAAACGCAAATTTATGGCACAGACAGTTCAGGGCTTAGGTTTAGGAGGGCAAAGGCTTGCACAATCAGAACTAGGATGGAATCGAGATACTATTAGGAAGGGAATAAGAGAATTAGAAAGTGGTATTACTTGTATTGATAACATGAGTGGCAAAGGGCGTTATAAAGCAGAAGAACACTTGCCCAATCTTTTAGAAGATATAAAAAATATAGTAGATTCGCAAAGTCAGACTGATCCTAGTTTTAAAAGTCAAAGACTATATAGCAGACTCAGTGCAGCCGAAGTCAGAAAGCAATTAATTGAAAAATATGGTTATAGTGATGAAAATTTACATACATTCCTATTCAATTCGAGTCAAATTAAATAACTTAGGTTACAAGCTCAGAAGGGTAAAGAAAGTTCAACCTCAAAAAAAATCCCACAAACTGATGCCATCTTTGAGCAATTAGACCTAGTAAATAAAGATGCAGATGAAGATAAAAGTATTTTACGTCTAAGCATGGATGCAAAAGCTCGCGTTAAGATTGGCTCATTTGATCGCGGGGGTAAAAGCAGGGATGGAGCGAAAGCTGATGACCATGATTATAATCCAAAAACAACTGTAACTCCTTATGCTATATTCCTTCCAGAGTTTGATGAACTATTTTTATACTTTACGGAATCGAAAGTTACAAGCGATTTTATTGTTGATATTTTAGAAGATTTTTGGTTAGAAGAAAAGCATCGTTTTTCTGATATTCAAACCCTACTTCTCAATCAAGATAATGGGCCGCAGAATAGTTCACGGCGTACCCAATTTATGAAACGTATAGTAGAGTTTGCCCACAAACATCAAGTAAATATACGTTTAGCTTACTATCCACCTTATCATAGTAAATATAATCCACTTAGATTGGACATGGGCAATACTAGAGAATCATTGGAATGGCAGCATTTTAGATGAAGTGGAGACGGCTTTAAAGTTTGCTAGTACTATGAAATGGAAAGGTTCTCATCCAGTAGTTAAGCTAGTACACGAAACTTATGAGAATGGGGTAAAGCTTACAAAAAAAGCTATGGCTCAAATTGAAAAACAGATTGAGCGGCTAACCGATTCTACTCATGAAGTTTTCCCAAATTTAGGTAATTGGTTTATTGATATTTGTTGTAGTAAAACAAAAGTTATTTGATTTTAATAACAGCATTTATTTAGCTACAAAACATACTAATTTTACACTGTTTACTTCAAAGCAGACGACAAGTGTATAGATTCTTCATGCATAGATGAGGGGGAGAAAAGGGGTTGCCCTCGGCAACCCCTTTTCTCCCCCCTTAAAATGATTATCATTCTTGAGAAATCCTGTCTCTTGTTTTTCTTGGAATAATTTATTCTTTGGAAGTCCCTAACTTTAAGTAAAGTATGATAAATGTGAAGACGTTTTTGAGGAGAAGTGGCTAACAGTTCGGGAATAAGTTTTTGCAACACAACCAACTTTAAACCCTCAGTTGAGCAATCGCTGCTTCCACCGCAGTAGCAACCTCACCTTTGGGCATAGATCCAATCACCTGTTGGGATTGCTCAATCAAAAATTGTTTGAACCCGGGATCTTTCTCCGCTTCTACACCAATGATCTGTTGAATTAGCTCCATTTGTGTGCTGACGGTAGTCGCTACATTTTGTTGTTTGAACTGGGTAATTAAGCCCCGAAGGGTGCTAGTCACCTGCTTTGGATCGCTAGAATTCGTTATCAACTGACGAATTTGGTCGGCAGCTTCAATGTATTCAATTTGTCCAGACCCAGCTAAATTGGTGATGGTACTTCCCGTGATAAAAAAGCTGTTGCCCAGCGATCGCTTGCTCAACTCTTTTAAGGCTTCGGCTTGATCACCTGTTACGCCTGCCAGTTGTTTGACTAACTGTTCACTGGCTGTGAGTCGCGCTCTGATTTCTTCGTAGTCCCGGTAGATAGAATCTTGAATAGTAGTCTCTACCGTACTTTTATGAGCAGTGGCTTGATAAGTCAAACTGAGCTGTGCTTCAATTAGGCGCTCTGTAACACTCCCTTTCGTTTTGGCTTTTACAACCCAGAGATTTTCCCGTTGTTCAATTCCCTTTAGCTCAAATTCCAGTTCGGGCATTTCCGTTTGCAGCTTGTAAAAAGCAAGGCTGAGGGCGCTAAAGTCAAACTCGCCTTTAAACACCAACTCCACCACATCTTCTGGCTCTTGATACAGGAAGGCAAATTCACCTGCTTCAAAGTAACGATCAACAGGATAGCACTCTGTGGGCTGATTATCCTCATATTTGCGGTAAATGTAGTCGCAGCGCACGTCGGTAAAGCGAGTTTTATTACTGACACTCCAGTCTTCGATGCAAATACCCGTCAAATCGGCTCCCCGAAAGTCGGCTCTGGCAACTTGGGTACGTACCAAAATACTACCCCGCAGGTCGGCTCCCCGAAAGTCGGCTTCGGTGAGATTAGCATCAATTAGCACATTTTTCCTTAAATCAACCCCCTGGAAATCTGCGCCTGCAAGCTGTGTCCGAACTAAGCGGCTCTCTCGCAGGTCTGCCTGCTTCAAATCAGATCCGGTCAGGTTGGTATCGGTGAAATCAAAGCCTCGTAGGTCTGCCCCTTGCAGGTAGGCTCCCTGGAGATTTAACCCCCGAAAGTCGCGATCGGCACTACAGGCATGAGTCAGAAGTTTCTGAACTTTGGGGATCTCCAAATCGAGATACTGATTGTCTACTCTGGCTCTTTCTAGTCCCTTTGCACCCTGGAAACAAGTGCGATATAAGTTTTTAGCCCGCAGGTCAGTATTTTCAAGATTGGTACCTCTGAAATCAACTCCGCTTAAGTCTAATTTGTAGAAGGACTTGCCGCCAAAGGAGCCAATCGCTAATGCCCAATCTCGTAGTAAATCCGGATAGCGCCAAGGTGCGCCTTGACGATAGTTTGCTTGCCAGCTTCCTAACCCCAACCCCAACCCAAAGAACAGACCAGTAGCGATTGCCACTATTATTGCAGTGTTGAGCTGTGCTTCGCTCAAAGCCAAGAGTGCCTGCTTGACGTTATTATTCGTTGGAATCTTGATTATGTCAGCAGCGATGTTACTACCGACCCCTGATGCACTGACCACCACAATCACCAGAGCAAGTTTAAGCACCTGCGATTTAACAAATAAAATATCGATTAACGCGATCGCAAATCGGTTGACATACAAACTAGCGGTACAAATTGCCAGTCCTATTATTGTGTAAGCAAACGTCAGGGGAAAATAGTCGGATGGAAGCTCTACAAACTTGAAAGTCATCAAAAGTGTGGCGCTCGCCATCACAACCAGTAATCCTAGAGACGCGACTAAAAGACTTCTAGCAAAATTTTTATAGACTGCCGTAATTTCCCAAGCCAACAGAATTAAGAACACACTAAAAAACGATGGTAAGTAAACTGAGCGGATGTAAGTATTACATCCGATAATCCCACCCGCATATCCAGAAATTAGATTGATTAGAAAGCACAGTGCAATAAGTAGAAAAACTATGACAACCTTCATTAAAAGCTGTCGCTTTGCGGGCAGTTGATAAGTTTTCTGGCTTTCCATTTTATTACGATTTCTTAAGTAGGTGAGATTCTTATAGCAGTCCTGAATGATTTACAAAGAGGGGGATAGAAGGGGCGTTGCCCTCCTTTGGGAACTTTGCCCCAAACTCTTTTGGAGGCTTCTCACAATTGATTTGGGATTACTATAGTTCAACAAAACCGAATAAAGCCTAGCTTACGGGTGAAGAATCCAGTTCCCCACCCGCATAATCACGATCCTGGGTTGTTGTCCTGATACTAAGCCTGAGATTACCAAAAGTCGCTGGCAGAAAATAGAGGTTTGTGATATAGCTTATGTCAAGGGACACTAAATTCTAGATTTTCTTAACAGCTTACCTTTGTCTCCTGAGTTACTAGATATACAACTTCTCAAACGAGATCATAGATCGGTTCCTAGCGTTGCTAGCTAATGCAATCGCTCCCATCGTGCATTCTACAGAACAGTAGCAGTTATGAATACAGAAAACGATACCCAACGGATTACAGCAGCCTGCAAGGAACAGTGGATACTACATTCAATTCCTTTTATGCCTGGCACTTCTAATGTTGGGTTAAACGAAGATTTTTTTAAAGATGCACCTGATGCTGAGGAATTAGGAAAGGTTATTAAAATCTGGGAGCAGCGGGAGGGCATTAAGTCGCATCAATTGGTGACTGCTGTGATCGGCGAAGAAGATTTTTTGCCACTATCTTTTTTACAGCAAGGGGCGAAACAGGGGGCTGCGGTTTGCCGAATTGCCCGCTACTTTTCTCTGTCATCATTTAAAGAATTTATTGAGATGATCCAAGAGGTGATCGTTAAATGGGGCACTGCCGAAAATTTTAATACTGCTGCAAAACTCAAAGAAATTTTCTTGCTTCCTGATTCAGTTGCCCAAGATATCTTCTCGCTGCCCAATCCAGTAGAAAACAATGCACCGTGGAATGAGATCCAAGATGCTGATAAGTTGCTCAATAATCTGCAAGCATTGACTGACAGCCAGCTTGCGAAAATTAACCCCATTCCCATTGGCACAGGCTTTTTGGTCGGAGGGACACATCTCCTTACTAACCAGCACGTACTGCCCAGTGCCAAAATTGCCGAACAGTGCGTCGCGCAATTCAACTATGAAGACGATGAAGAATCTCTTGAAGCCTTGATTGACTACGAGTTTGATCCCAAAGCTTTGTTTGTATCGGAACCGAGTTTAGACTACACACTGGTACAGCTAAAATCGGGCGCATTTACTCGACAGGCTGGATATCGTATGGGCTGGATTCAACTAATTGAAGATGATGCAGCCATCTGTCCAGGTTTGTTTTACCAAGAAGCTTCTGACAAGAAGCCTTTGCCTTCTCAGAATGAAGGTTTATGGTCAGATTCACGATCAAAATTTTTTATAAATGTGCAGACAGAAGAGCAGAAGCAGGCGTTTCAAGACTGGTCAAGAAAAGCCTCTGGGGATTCAGTGTATATCATTCAACATCCCAAAGGTAGACGCAAACAAATTGTAATGGTTAATAACAAGGTTATTGATTATGGACTCTTCAAAAACTTTTTGAGATACAGAGCAAATACAGATTACGGATCATCGGGCAGTCCTGTGTTTAATGGTCAGTGGCAGTTGGTTGCTCTACACCATGCAGCTATTCCAAAGATTGTATCTAAGGAAGCTGATCATTATGGCAAAGAGAAAGATCAACCTGCTGAGATTATTGCACAACAAGGTGTACGGATTTGCAGAATCGTTGCAGATCTGAAGCAGAAGAGCTTTCGGAATCCCAAGTTGAAAAGCTTTATTGAAGATTTTGTGATCACCGCTGAGCAGCTAAACTATCCGCCTCTACCTGCTGTAGCTAGATTGAACGGCGGAGTGAGTGGTCAAAAGAATGGCTATTTTGATTGCGGTAATCATGAAAGCTTAGATGTCAGTGAATCGATAACTTGTGAAGCTTGGATTGCAAAGCTTGATGATGAAAATGGTATGATTTTTCGCCGAAACGAAGATAAAAATGAATATGTGCTGTGGTGCTTTGATGGGAAAATACGTGCACAGGTCAGATCAGAAGGGATGAACTATATTGTTGACACAAAAAAGCCCGCACCCCAAGATGGGCTATGGCATCATGTTGCATTTACATGGAGCAAGTCACAAGAAACTCAAATATATATTGATGGAGAAAAACAAGAACCCAAATACGGCAAAGACGACAGAACCCCTCTGGAGACTCCTATTGGTAAAATTAATAGACCCGTATGTATTGGAGGCGAGAGTGAGCAGGAAGTTCTTGGAGGTGATATTGCCGAAGTTCGTCTTTGGAAAACTGTTCGCAGCCAAGCTCAAATTAAAGAAACGATGTATCGGCGTTTAACGGGCGATCATAGCAAAGAAGGGTTGATCGGTTATTGGCAATTTGAAGAAGATAAAGCCAGTAAGACCTATGTTTATAATCTTGCCGCACTAGAGGTTGGATCGAATGTCCCATCCATCGATCTTTTCACGCGCTCTGCCAAAATTCAGCCTCAGTTTGGTTTAGAGTTAAATGGAAAAACCGATTATATCGACTGTGGCAGCTTTGCAATTGAAAAAGCCGTCACCTTTGAAGCTTGGGTACAGCGCAAGGAGAGAAATCAGACCAGCTTTATTGCCGCTCAAGGAGGATGTTGGGGAGGACAAGGATATAGTGTGTGGTGGGACAATGATCGCATTGCTGTGGAACTCCAGGGTGATCAGACTGAAATCCACGCAAAAAATTACGTGCCTATACCCATTGATAACGATTGGCACCACATCGCCTTCACCTGGAGCAGCGAGTTACCCAATATTTGCGTCTATATTGACGGAAAGGGAGTTCACAGTAATAAAGAATCTTTTGCCGGTCCGATTGGATTATCTAGGATGAATTTGTGTATTGGTCGTAATAAGGCAATTACTAATTATTACTTCAAAGGTTCGATCGCTGAAGCTCGTTTGTGGAAAGTGGCACGTTCTGAAGAACAAATCAACGATGCCATGAACAAATTTATTAGTGATGAAATTAAAGACGATCATCTAGTAGGATATTGGCGGCTAGACGAGCAAACCGGAAATGAAGCCACTAATCTTGATGGTAAAGGGCAGCCTGGAGTAGTTTATGGGGGAAGATGGCTTAAGGCGCAATACGCCGCTCAAAATAGTCGGCGCGATTATGGTGTGCCTTTTGGAGACGTGAAATGGTTAAAAGCTTCTGAATGTTCTGCTAGTTTACCGTTGCCCAGTGGACTCAAGTTTAACGACAAAGACGATCAGGTCAATTGTGGTCAAGATCCAAGCCTGAATGTGACTAATGCCATTACCGTCGAAGCCTGGTTAAAACACCAGTTTGGGAACTGTTTGATTGTCAGTCGGGGTGGCTATGTTAAAGACGGTTATTCTCTCTGCTGGCGTGATGGTAAAATCCGGGTGATGCTTCTGGATAAGACTACGAACCAGAAAATGATCGTTGATACAAAAGAGAATGCTCCTATTGACCAAGTGTGGCATCATATTGCCTTCACCTGGGATACAACCTCACAAGAAATTTTCATCTATGTGGATGGCAGACAGCAGGATTGTGTGGTGATGGAAGGGCAAACCAAGTCGATTGTCCATGCCGGACAAACAAAAAGTACAGCGTTGTTTACAGGCTCTCTGGCTGACCTCAAGGCTGATCTCGTCATAGGATGTAATACCAATAAAGAGCAGTACTACAATGTGATGATCGCTGAAGTTCGGCTTTGGAAAGTAGTTCGCACTCAAGATCAGATCAAGACCAACATGACCTGCCGCTTGAGCCGCCGAGATGATGATTGGCAATATCTTTTAGCTTACTGGCGACTCGACGATGGCGGCGAAGGCAATACCCAAGCGCGTAACCTTAAATCCGACAGCAATCACGGTCTAATTCAAGGCACACGGTGGTTTCCTGCACCGCCTGCATCCGCAAGCCTGAGTCAGCCTCTGACTTCAACAGAAAATTCCAGTATCCCTACTCCTTCCGGCTGAAGGCTCTCAGGCAGGTTTCTTTTTCAGGACAGGGGTCAAATACTCCTCAATCCCTGCCATGCGAATTGCATTACAACCGAGCTTGTAGGCAAACTCCACTGATTCACCAGTCCCCAAAGCGGCATAGAAAATCACTGCAAACTCGATCGCCGCTTGATCGCCAATCGCCTTATTCATGCCGATGACATAAGGAATATGATTGGCGATCGCCTCTGCTTGAACTTCAGAGTAGCAAGCATTCAAAACCACACACTCCACTCGATCCGCAAACAACTCAAACAATCCAGCCAATGCCTCCGTACTAACCGCCACTGCTTTTCCAACTTCATTCTCCAGGATCAACCCCATCTCGTTCTCGCCATGTCCAGAAAAATGAACCACTTGTGGCTTGATATCTAGTAAAGCATTCTGAACATCTCGCGATCGCACTGCCCAGCGTTGTTCTAAATGGAAGCGATCGCGTTGATTAGCTCGTCGTAACCCTGCATCAATTTCTCGCACTTCTTCATCCAAACGCAAGGCAGGCGTAGATTTCGGATTTGCTGCCAGAATCAGAATGACCTTCTGCTGTCCCTCCAAAACTGTCTCAGATGATACGGAAGCATTTACAGTTTCTCGTTGTTGAGTGGCTTCGTTAATGTTCATCGTGCCACTACCCAACATATTGCCAACTGAACTGCCCGATATGTTAAACGTGTTTTGAGTTGAATCAGAATTGGGTTGAGTCATAGATTTTTTCTAATAGTTCTTGCTGTTTGTCCTCAAATTCCGCCAACTTTTCTTCTGATTTCTTGATATGCTGTCCCATTTTCTCCACCAGTCGTTTGATGCTGGCTGGAGTCTTGTCCCACTCTGATTCGGAAATTTCAATTCCGTAGCTGAGGCAGTTTTCATCCATGCAATTTAATCTACCACCTCAGTAACCTATTTTTCAGTGTAGCGTTTCAAATCCCGTGAACGGTTAAAATATTTCAGCTTCTAAACAGAATGGCACTAAGAAAAGCTGAAACCTTGTCAGGGCAGGGTGTAGGGTGTAGTTTTAAGACAATTAAATTGTTAGTTGCGTCAAGGAGTTCAACATCTTCTTAATTCCCCACACCCGAACCTGCAACCCCACACCCAAAAGTCAGCTATATCATGGCTTTGCGCTTAACTTAGTGCCATTCGACTCTGAACCCTTTACCCTATAAGACTTCATGCAAAAAATGTGTCGCCTGTTTTTGTTGCAAAGCGGCTGTTCCAGCCGCTTTGCAACAAAGAAAAGTAGCATAAATAATTTTCTCTGAAATTGACTCAAAACACCCAAAGTCAACAGCCTACCCACCGGGAGCCACAAAGGAGGCAACCGAAGAAATAGCAGCATAACGCACATTTAACGGTAACGCTTGAATGTTACGGCACTCGAACACAAAGTCAAACCCAAGATGCCATTGTTGTGCCGTAACTGCGAACAAATCTGCAACTACGTAGTTGACAGCCGAATTGGGAAATCGCTCTTGACACCAAGCGATCGCCGTGGGGGAAATATCAAAAGCAGTTACCTCAAATCCTAGATTTGCTAAAGCTTCGGCATCATCTCCCAAGCCACAACCAATAACTAGCGCCTTTTGCCCAAAAGCGAACGGTTGATGCTCGGCCAACCATTCTTGCAGATAAGGGTGAGGAGCTAACTTGGCCCAAGGAATTTGTGTTGTATCACCTTGAGCTTCGGCATACAAAACTTCAAACCACGCTGATGGCTCTGATTTTTGTTGTGCAACGCTTGCTAACTGCCTAACATGAAGCTGTAAATTTTCAGGTTGTTGTTCAAACATAAAAACTGACCTTTGGCGAAAAACTGGTGCAAACGTATGTAGCAATGCTATGTTTGCTACACCCCCTCCCATTTGCTAATAATAGCTAGTAATGCTAAATTTCCGTTACTGCCAATACTTCAGGGTAATTTATGAACAAAGGCGAATTAGTAGATGCTGTAGCAGCAAAGACCAACATCACAAAAAAGCAAGCTGATGAAGTCATCAGTGCTTTTTTGTCAGTCGTTACTGAGGCTGTAGCTAATGGGGATAAGGTAACGCTCATTGGTTTTGGCTCATTCGAGCGGCGCGAACGCTCAGAACGCGAAGGGCGTAATCCGAAAACCAACGAGCCAATGACTATCCCAGCGACTAAAGTGCCTGCGTTTTCTGCTGGAAAGCTGTTTCGGGAAAAAGTAGCACCATAAGTACTATTGACGTGTTGACTTTATCTAAACAGAAGTCAGAATGAATTGTTACCGAAAAAGCGGTGTTTTTAGTACGTAAATCCTTCTCTACCAGAGGCAAGTCTAAAATTACAGATGTTACAAACTGCGATGCCTACGGCGCTAAACTACGCTGGTAGTGGCGAGAGAATGCGATTGCTTCCTTCGCGTCAGGGCATAGCCAATCGCCCAAGTTGTATATAGGTTTGAGATAATCATGCCTGAACATTCAGGATCGCACTTCAAGCAGCAGTCCTGTAGTGAATGGCTGCTGATGCTCCATCAAAGTGCTGACAAAACTTTTTTAAGAAATTGAGCGGCTGATTTCAGCAAAGCACTTAGTTGGGATCAGCCCATTTCATACTCTCTTGATACTGATGGGATAATTTCTAACTTTAAAGGGCGAAAACTTTATACTCTAAAACAGACTTTACATCTTAACTATTATGAGGAAAAATCTATTCGTTTTCTTTACCATCTCTTGAATAAAAAGTCATTGATAACACCCATGTAATAACAAAATAAGTGATTGATATTAGAGAAGTAGTTGAAAAACGGAACTTGTCTCATATCTTTATGAATAAAAAATGGGCTGTGAAACGACTAACGATCAATCTCACATCAAGCGAGGCAGAGAAATTGGAAAAATACTGCTCAGTGACTGGTAGACCAGCAACAGATGTAATTAGAGAATTACTTCGTTCTTTAAAAACTGAAGAAACACAAGATAGTAATTGAGCAGTTTCATCGGCTGGATAAATAGTAAAGCTAAGTAGATATAATCCTCGTACTTGAGGATTATAAATTTTTATTTGGAGATAAATTTTGATAAACAGAATTCAGGATTCAGAATACTCTACCCATAAAGGAATAAAGTATTAATAAGGAATAATGTTTAAAATTTGTTTGGCCCACAATTTGGCTTGGTTTTAAACCAATATTCAGATACTGATTTAATGATGGCGAAAAGTTTGCCTCATACTGAGTGTAAAAAGCTTGTATAAAATTCTGTAGTTAAATATTCTGCACCTACTGTTTCGATTACAGTTCAGAATTTGTCACTATAGTTATGAATTAGCTGTATCTCTTGTATAAAAATATTGTCAACAGATTGTAAGATTATTTCAATATTATCTGAAAAAGTGTTTAGAGACTTGGGAACAAGACTACGCTAACCATGTGATAAAAACTCTAATTTTGCTTTCATATATATAGTGTCAGCATGAGCAGCAATTCCATTTCGACAAAAAACCAAGATTACTTTTTATTTCTAATCAACTTTTCGTTTTTATCTTGAATTTGTAAGAGTTCAGGGATAGTGACAAAGTGATAGCCTTGATTACGAAAGTTGGCAATAATTTCTGGTACTGAGTTCCAGGAAATTGAGTCAAGTCTTGCCACGGCTGCTCAATTGTGTTGATAAATATTTGCCCAGGCATAAGATATATCCATAATGCGATGATTGCAAGTGAATGAATATTATTCACTCGTATCACATTACCACAATCGTTCGCTCTATGGGAAAAAGAACCAAACCTACACAACCTCGATATGATGTCCTTGGGCGATACACGGCTTTGTTGGATGCAGGCGAGACATTACTCTGTATTGGCTACGAGCAAGCTCAACCTCAACTCATTGCTGATACCGCAGGTGTATCGGTTGGATTGTTTTATCGTCATTTTAAAAGCAAGCAAGAACTGCTCACCGCTATCATAGTCAGGCATTTAAACAAGTTACATCTTCAAATTGTTCAAGCTCACAAAGCCTGTTCTCATCCAATAGAGGCAATGCAGATGGTTATTTTGCTCACATTGCGCTATTTCCACCAGCATCAAGGACTAATCAAGCTATTCTTCATCCAAGTCGGTTATGGTGACATCACAGCAACCGAACAACTTCAGTCGGCACGACTAAACTATCGCAATATTTTATTGGCCATTATTGAGGATGGCATTGCTCAAGGGATATTTCTCAATCCACCTGCCCTTAATGTTCAAATTGCTATCAACAGCATTATTGGTACGATTAATTGGACTCTCTACGATCTACTCGTTGTCCAGAATCAAAACCTACAACCTGAAGCCTTAGCCACACAAATATCCTCGCACTTACTAAGGAGCCTGACACGCTAGTTCCCCTCCCCCAAAAGCTAGATACGCCCTAGACTTGGGCGTGCGGGTGATGAGGCAACTGCTGACTTTTGGTACAGTGGTATATGTTGATGAGCGATGGCGTAACCGCCCAGCGTAGCTGATCGCAGTAATCAACTGCATTACTTGAGACTACGCACTCATGGATTCAGAAGTCAGCACACCAGACATATCTAATACTCGCTGTGACCAAGTAGACGCGATATTTGCTGTTTCTGTTGAATTGTCCCAAGTGTTAACCCAGTTTTGCTGACAATCTTGCAGCAAGCCTTGAAGTTGAGCTAATTCACTATTAATTTGGCTTTCTCGTTGA
>NZ_JBALDL010000080.1:0-5951 GCF_036917465.1 Nostoc sp. | reverse complement strand
ATGATATTTGCGTCATGTGTCATATTTTATAACGCACTGTGTACCATTTTACATTCTGATTTTTTAGTTCTACCCCGATTTACCGAGCGGATACCCAAACAGCTTACACTAACTATTAGTGTATATCGAAATAAAAAAATTATTAAATAAGCAAAAATAAACTTAACTTTCAACTTTAAAAAGTTCTACTAATTCTTTGATAAATTATATCTAATTAGAGGATGTCTGAGAAGTATTAAATATTTTGCTTGATCCCCCCTAGCCCCCCTTAAAAAGGGGGGAACAGGAATCAAAGCCCCCCTTTGTAAGGGGAGCCACTTGCTTCACTTGGGGTCTCCCCAAGTGAAGCAAGTGGCATGGATTTAGGGGGATCTACAAGTCTCGAATACAATACCAAAAACTTTTCAGACATCCTCTTAATTCCGCATAAATAATTATGATTACAAAATTATCAGGGCGAAATTTGTTTAATGCAGATCGCCGCGAGTTTATGAGATTATATCCAAAGGGTAGGTAGAATAACCAGAGTATTTAAACTCTATTTTAAGTAAAACTTGAAAATCAGCTATCCAGAAATGTGGATAACCAATTCCCTTAAATGACTACGCTGGCGATGTTCCCAGATATAAATTCCCTGCCAAGTTCCCAGTACTAGATAACCTCGATTAATGGGGATATTTTCAGAAGTGTGGGTGAGTGCGGTACGAATGTGTGCTGGCATATCATCAGCACCTTCTGCATCATGGATGTATTTGTCTGATTCGGGGACGAGTTTTGCCATAAAATTAGCTAAATCCACAAGAACATCAGGATCGGCATTTTCTTGGATCACTAAACTAGCTGAAGTGTGGCGTAAAAATAAAGTACAAAGACCAGTTTCAACCCCCGATTCTGTGACTGCGGCTTCAACTTTAGGGGTGATGTTATAAAAAGATTTGGCAGTAGTGGAAATTTTTAGTAACTTTTGGTAGTGAGTCATTTAAAACAGTAATTATTGATGACAGTAAAAGCTAATTAGCAGTTAAATTTGCTTGATTTGGTTGTTGTGATGTTGTATCGTCCTAGTTGGTATTCATATATTAATTTATATTGTTTTGAATAACTTTATTTCGTCTGTAAATAATTGAGAACTGCTTTAGCGATCGCTTCATTACCATCCTTAGCAATAGGTTGAGATTGCTGTGGTAGTTGCGGTAACTCATGCAGAAAATCCCAAGTCCCTTGAAAAAATTCAGATGGGGTAATGATTTGATGTCGGTTATAATTTGTTATGCCTTCTACTATAAAAGCTGCTTCGGCAAAATCCTTCCGGGGGATAGTAACAATAGGTACTCCTAATAGTGTGGCTTCAGCAAAAGTACTGAAGCCTGGTTTAGAGACGACTCGCCCACAAATTGGCATAAAATCTACAGGGCGGTATTTACGGTCATTAATTTTCACTATATTAGGTAAATCAGGCGCAGATTGATCGAAGACGAGAAATTGCCAATCTGGGAATCGCCGCAGGTTATCGTAGGGAATTTGCTGCAAACCCAAGCCGCCAAAGGTCAATAAAATAGTTTTTTCCACTGGTGCAGTTATTCCCCAAAGAGAACGTAAATTATCAGTAGAGTGACGGGGAGAACCACCTGTTAGTCCAACATCTGTGATATTGTGAAAAGCTTGCATCGGTTCGTGGAAGGGAAGACGAAACAAGCGATCGCACTTTGAGTACCAATCACTAATCCAATCTGCAACTGCTGTAAATTCACCCCCCCAATCTCGATAGATAAAGTCCCAGCCAAAGTTACTCATCATCCAGCAAGGGATATTTGCACCTTTGGCAAAGCCAGGAGTTAGGAAGGGAATATCTGCCAAAATGAGATTAACGCGATTTTGGCGGATAAAATTCACTTCTGAGGCAATCAGCGAATTTTGATGTTTCTTAATATCTAGTAACTTTTCTAAAGTCGCTACTTTATCCATTGTCAAACTATCGGTTTGCACCACACCCAAATCAAATGCACGGGGACGATAGATAAAATCGCCTTCTATATAGCACTCTAGCAACCAGCGTGGGGCAGTGGTAACAAGAATTAGCAAAACTTCTGGACATAATTTTTGAATTGTCGCAGCGACGGAAGCCATGCGGGTAGCATGTCCAAAGCCGTGGTTAGTGATTGCTAAGTATAAAATTGGGCGTTCCATTTTAAAGGTAGAAGTCATTCAATTTGGGATTTTAGATTTTAGATTTTAGATTTTTAATTCAATCCAAAATTGGCAGAGTTAGGCATGAAAATTATAATTTTCACAGTGATAGCTTATAGCGGTTGTCAATTGCACGAAATACAGACCTAACCCCCAGCCCCTTCCCTACAAGGGAAGGGGAGTAAGATTCAAAGCCTCTCTCCTTTTAGGAGAGAGGTTTGGAGAGAGGTCAAAGTGTATTGCTTCCATTCGAGAAGCGCTATATAACTCCTAATTTTTAACTAGTTTTGCAAAAACTTTGAATTGCTTCAACCAATTGGTCGATTTCTGATTCTAAAGTCAGGTAATGGATGGTGGCGCGTATACAGCTAGGATCGGCAATTGTGCGAGTTAATATGTTTTGTGAGTCTAAAAATTGCACTAATTTGAGATTAGCTTGAGGCTGATTATTTGTAAGTTGGAACGAGACTATACCGCTTTCGGGTGGGGAAGTTCGCAAACATTTAACATCGGGTAACGCCATTAAGTACTGCCAAAGATACTCACTATTTTGACAAATTTGCTCGTAACGTTCCTGTGAGGTTCCCCATTGTTGATGAATTGCGATCGCTTCCTTTAACCCAACATACAACGGATAAGCTAATGTAGACACTTCATATCGTCGCCCATCTGGAAGCCAACCCACAGGCTGAGATTGACTATCTACAACAATCCCATTTAAGCCAATAAATGTAGGTTTCAGGCTTTCTCGCGCTTCTGGGCGAACATACAAACCACCAGCACCCGCAGGGCCACATAACCATTTATGACCAGTGAAAGCATAAAAATCTACACCCAATTCCGTCAAGTTTAAAGGCAGCAAACCAACAGATTGAGCAGCATCTATCAATAAAAAAGAATGATTGTTTCTGCATACTTCGGCAATTTTATCAAGAGGTAAAACTTGGCCAGTATTCCAGAAAACATGACTTAATATTACAAGACGGGTATTAGGGCGTAAGTGCTGGGCAATAATTTTTACAGGGTCGCCCTCATTTAAAGTCGCCTTCAGGGGACAGGTGGTAACTTCCACCGCGAATCTCCGCGCGATTTCTTGTGTTGTGGCAATCACGCCTGGATGTTCGCAGTCTGAGAGCAGTATATGGTCGCCAGAATGCCAGTCAATGCCCCACATAGCGATATTACAGCCAACTGTGACATTCTGGGTAAGAGTAATTGTTTCGCTTGGTGCATGTAACTCCGAAGCGATCGCAACTCTAGCGGCTCGAGTCTGCGGTGCTATCCAGTGATAAGCCTCATTCCCAAAGGGGCCTATTTGCTGAACATAAGCTTGAGTTTCGGTCATCGCATCCATTGCTCTTTGGGGCATTGGCCCTTGTCCGCCATAATTGAAATAAGTCTTGTTCGCTAAAGCGGGAAATTGCTCTCGATGGCTATGCAACCTGGTTTGGGCGACAGAAATACTAGTCATACCAATTTTAGATTTTAGATTTTGGATTAGTCATTAGTTTCTCATCTTCCTCATTCTCCCACTTCATTATTAATTGTCTGAGTTACTGCCAGATTGTGCTAAATCTTGTTAACTTAAAAGGATGCTAATTAATGCTGAACTCCTACTGCAATACCAACGCTGTAAACGCCGGACTTTTCTAGATATCCACGGTGACAGAAGTCAGCGCGATGCCCCTAATGAGTTGCTGCGGAAACTGCAACAGGATAAAATCGCTCATCAGATGGGTGCTTTGGCACAGATGACTTATCACCAACCAGATTATTCTTATGGAAACTGGGAAAAGGCAGAGAAGGCAACTTTAGAATTGATGGAGCGTGGAGTTGAGTACATTTATAAAGGAGTACTCTTAGCAACTTATTCTGAAGCATATACCTTGCTGAGTCGGCCAAATTTACTCGTAAAACAGCCAGGACAGTCGAGTTTTGGAGATTGGATGTATGTCCCGGCTAGTATTGAACTGGGTAAGCGCCCTAAACAAGAATATCAAGTTATCGCTGCATTTCATACCCAAGTCTTGGCAACAGTACAAGAAGTTGTACCAGAAACAGCTTTGCTGATATTGCGAACGAAAAACACCAACTATACGGTGGATTTGTTTAAATGGATGCCACGGATGCAGCAAATTCTGGAGGAGTTCATTGAAGTTTTAGAGTTACCGAATCCGCCAGAGGTGTTTATTTCTCGGCAAAAGTGTAATTTTTGCCATTGGTATAGTCAATGTTATGCGATCGCTCAATCTGAAAAACATCTCTCACTATTACCAGGTATAACACCTCTGCGCTATACTCAACTGCAAGATGTAGCCATCACCACACTAGAATCTCTTGCTAACACCAGTCCCAGCACCTTAGAAAACCTGCTTGGTTTCGACCAAAAAGTAGCACCCAAGCTAGTAGTACAAGCTAAATCAGCACTGGAAAAACGACCGCTTCTTTTACCATATCCACTATCAATAAAAGAGATTACATTCACAGCACCCATAGAACTTTACTTTGATATTGAGGCGCAGCCAGACTTAGATTTAGATTATCTTTTGGGGGTTTTGGTAGTAGATAGACTTGCCAACACAGAAAAGTTTTATTCGTTTTTAGCAGATAAACCAGAAGACGAAGAATTAATTTGGCAGCAATTTTTAGATTTGGTTTGGCAATATCCCGAAGCACCAATTTATCATTTTTGTGCCTACGAGTTTGATACGGTTAAACGGCTAGCAAAGCTTTACAACACTCCTTATGCCTCAGTGCGTCCAGTCCTAAATCGCTTTGTGGATGTGTATGAACAATTAACCCAAAGTGTAGCATTGCCTATAGAAAGTTATGCCCTAAAAGCGATCGCTCGTTGGTTAGGATTTGAGTGGCGGGAAAAAGAAGCTAGTGGTGCTAAATGTATTTACTGGTACGATCAGTGGTTAGAAACAGGCGATCGCACCTTACTAGAAATTATCCAAAGCTACAACGAAGATGACTGTCGCGCTACCCATAGAGTCAAAGACTGGCTTGTAAACTTTTTTCAGGATGAATATGGTTTGCGACTAGCTTAAGTAATTTCGGATTTTCTTAAGGTTTTCAATTGCCTGCAATACAGTTGAAAAGGGGTCTAATATTATGTCAGCTTTGATTGCTTATTAAACCCGAAGAATTCCACCCCACCTGCGGGGCTACGGTGTACACACAAGTCTGAAAATAGCTGAAGAACTAGGTTTTACCCCACCCTAACCCTCCCCTTAGAAAGGGGAGGGAACACAGATTTGCTGTCTCCCCCCTTTATAAGCTACGGTGTACACACATCTCTGTACAACACCCAAAATCGTTGGAGATCCCCCTAAATCCCCCGATAAATTGGGGGACTTTAAGAGACTTTTGCCCCCCTTTTTAAGGGGGGTTGGGGGGATCAAAAGGCTCTGGGGCAACTCTAGAAGACTTGTGTATACACCGTAGCCCTTTATAAGGGGGGTAAATCCGACTTGTGTGTACACCACCTACGGGGAGGGGACTAAGGGGAGCCAGGGCGGTCTTGGGGTCTCCCAAAGTGGAGCATCTGGCGTGTGGGATGCAATGACTGTGGGAATTATAACTAATTATGCGAACTTGATATCATTTGTTATTTCGGCGAACTCATTTGTTATTTCGGCGAACGCATTTGTTATTTCGGCGAACTCATTTGTTATTTCGGCGAACTCATTTGTTATTTCGGCGAACGCATTTGTTATTTCGGCGAACTCATTTGTTATTTCGGCGAACTCATTTGTTAT
>NZ_JBALDL010000079.1:0-100744 GCF_036917465.1 Nostoc sp. | reverse complement strand
GATGCGGCATTTGCAGAAGTGACGATAGAAAATTTAGTGGGTTGGTTTACTCACTGCTGCTACTGTACTTCATAAGACTGATAATTGCTATATCACCAGAAAGAGAGCGAACATTCAGATCAATTAAAAGCTTCTCTGGATTATCCTTTTCGGGATGATTAAGATAAAAATCAGCCAAGCTTTTTGTTAACAAAAACTTACTTTTAAAGGTTAAAGTAATAGCAGCTTGTAAAGTTCCATCTATTTCGATAGTTTCTGCCCAGAATTTTGCCTCACGTCTTACTTGCACACCATTTTTAGACAAAGCAGTTATGGATGAAAAGGGATATGGTTTAGATGTCTTTAATACCTGATAAGCGAATAGAGAAATAACATTTGCTGAGACTGTTTTAGTAAGTGGAACTTCTTGAAACTGCCAAGTGCGATCGCTAAAGTCTTTTATTCCTTCCACAGCAATTTGTTCTAGTATAGATTCCCAGTCTCTCCCAAAACACTGCAAATACTGCATAGACTTCTTGCATTGATCAAGAGCATAAAAATATGGCTTATCCCAAACAACGACTATGTGAGGTAAAATCCGACTAAGATGGAAGCTCAAACTAATGCCTTCCTCCTGTTCAATATCAGGTTTAAGCTGAAAGCATATAATATTAAGATTTGAAAAATTTAAACGGAAAATCTCGCTAGAGGAAAGAGTTTTTATTTCACGAATAGTTGTGGTAGCAATCACCTAGAAACCTCACTTACAGAAAATTCACAAACTGAATTAAAGGTACAGTACCTACAGGCAATACCAGGATTAGGAGGGAATATTGTGGCAAAATCATTTGGGTTTTTGCCATGATGCATTTTTTCTATCTCATACCGTTTTGCTATATCTGCTAACTCTATCTGCACAAATTTAAGTTGTTCAGGAGTGGCTGTAATGATGTCAGATGCCAAGTCAGTTTCTAAGTTGTAGAAAGACGCAACAGATGGTTGTTGCGGATAGAGATAGCTAGCTGCTAATAGGTAGACGTAAGCCTGTCGTCGGTCAAAGTCTGATTTACCTGTCTTGAAATCTAAAATATGAATAGTACCATCTTGCTGTTTCAAAGTGCAGTCAGTTGGTGCATATAAAGCGAAAGAATAATTACCTTCTTCGATAGTGATCGGTATAGGAAATCCCTCATCACCTTTGCTAAACTGAATAATTTGCTTGCCAACTAAAATAGGTTTTTTATAATAGTTGTTCAGAATGCCAATGATCCGCTCTTGAACTTCCTCTGACTCCTGATTTAATTTTAGAATAGCTGCAACTTGTTCCACACCCTCAGACTGTGACAAAAGTTGGGGGTCTTGATAAAATTCATAAATTCCCGCTTGTGCTAATTTACCAATTCGCTGATGTTTGTTGTCTTCCAACAGAGCTTTAACTTGAGGTTCTTTCTGACGAACCTTGTTAAAGCCTCGCTTCATATCACAAAACAAGGATTCTTTACCTACTCGTGAATCTGATAAAGACCAAAGATTATAACTTGCAGATGGTAGCCAAACTTGTCCCATAAGTTTCAATTTCCTATGATGAAAGCTGGCATTTGGTGTACCTGGTCTAAATCTCGAATCATAGACAGAATTTCTCTGTTTTTAATTAACAAGAGACTATACACCATCTTATGGTTAGTGGTCAAAGCTTTTAGGAAAAAAACTATATGCTATATCTGTAAATAGACTTTTTACCAATAATTATTTATATAATTCCATCGCTCATACTATGCCTGTGTATGTTCGTACTTTACGTTTTGTTGCAACTTGTGGGGTGGCGCTCCTTATCATTTCATCATGCGATCGCACCCCATAACTAAACTAGAAAGTAAGATGCTCAGAATAGCTTGTAAACGCCACAATAACTACAGGTAAATTAAAAATCGACTTGACTGATGAGCAATTTTCCAGATGTGTCAGAAAAACCGCGATTATCGATTTGAGCATACACCATCAGGGAATTATTGATTTTATGCGATCGCTACATTGTTAACTTTTGGTGCGCTAGCCTTTGGCATAACGCACCCCAGAAAACTAAACAGTAAAGAAATCAACCATTAAAAACGCGACTGCGCCACTTATTCAACCGGGCTTCCCCAATTATGGCAGACCGTCGAGCATCAGCAACTTGCTCTTGCAAACAGGCAATATGTTTTGCTTGCGCGTCAGTTTGCTGTTGCAAAGATGTATATTCACCTGTACTACTTACGTAACTTGAAGTCTGCCAACTACTACTGAATTTTGTTGTCCCGATGTTGGCAAAGGGTCTTAAGTCTGCTAGTTGTTGTTGCAAAGTTGCAATCTGGCTTTCTTGCTCTTGAATTTTTTGCCGCAAGCCTTGTTCAGCTTCTGTGCGAGCAGCAATAAACGTATTCACTGGAGCAGCAGTTTCTGGTCTTGGCTTGAATACTTCAGCAAGTATTGCACTCACATCCGTAGGTTTCAGTTTACCGTAAGGAGTGTTCGTAATTAGCGATCGCACCAGTTGAGGTTCATTATTTGTTGCTAGGTTCTTATCACTGCTGGAATTGCTCCGCAATAGTTGCAGCATATTGCTAAATTCCAGTATCTTTTTGCCCGTCTGGGTTTTGTAACCCCGGTAATATGGCACTATATTCTCCCCAAAGGCATCTAAATACTCGTCGCTATCTAGATAAGAATCAATATCTGCCTCAAAACCCTGTTCATCAAGAATATTACTGTGATCTATAGTCTCAGAATAGTCATCGGGAGCGCGACCTAGCAAGTGTTTGAAGTTTAGTTCAATGGCACGGTAGCGGTAAACGTTATTAAAAAATCTGGAGCGATACAACTCTGATTTGGCAAGCTGACGGACAAACTCACGAACATCAATTATAGCTTGCTTGAGTTGAGATTCAGGAACGATCAGCCGTTCACTTTCCATTATGTAGGCATTACCCAACACTTGCCGATAAACTGCCCTAATGATGATTTCAATGTCATCAGGTGAAGCATTAGTCCACAGTTCAATGGGTTCTGCTTGAGGAAAGGCTTGATATTGGCGTTGTCTGGTTTGGTCATCTACGAAAGTCTGCATAGGGTTTATGTGGGTAGGAAGAACTAATGGTTTTGAGGACGTTTGCTAGAAATCTATATTTTTAAAGGTAATGGGAACTAAGTATTTGTTAATGCTTGCGTGGTAAAGCTAATACCAAGTTCTTTCTGAAATCGCACTACGTAAAATTACAGGCTGTAGAGGTAGTTCAGGAATTACCCTAAGAAGAAAATCTTTTTTCGGCTATTGTTGGCGTAATACCAATTTGGAAAATTATTGCAATAGATGGAATTATAGAACTCTTTCAGAAAAATAATTTTCAATCCAAAATGGTATAAGTCCTGAAATTTGAATTACTTTTACAGTCAAGATTAATTTATCAAGTTTTGGAGACTTTTTTAGTTACATTTTCTAACAAACTTAGACGGCTAACTGTTAATAAGTAACAGCTAATTATCGTGAACAATTAGCAATTAAACATTAACAATTAGCCGTCAACCCCCTTAAGGAGTATTTAAAATTCAAAATGTCAAAAGGATGTCCGCAGTATATTAACTCTCAAGCCCGCTCATCAAATCTAGTATAGAAACCACCGTATTTTATCCAGTATTGTTTCAAAGTATGATGCGGGGTATGTAAACTAGCTTTTGCCTGATATAAAATTACTTGGCGATGATCGCCCATCCAGATTTTATTAATGGGGTCAACGGATATTACTGTTCCTCCTAAAGAAGCAACACATTCAGAAAATCTCTCAATCGTTGTATACTCTAATGTCTCGAATATAAAAAAGTTACCCGAACAAATTAAGTGGCGGCTGCGAATCCAGCAACGCATCTTTTTTTCAGCCTGTGGAGGTAACATTTTATATTTAACAGATTCAAGATGAATCAACATAATGCTTTCACTGCAAGTAATTCATCAGCAAAACTTTCCCTTTTTTCAAACTGCAAAGGGCCAGCAGTTGAACCCCATATTTGCTTATGAGTTTCAATATCTATACCTTTATCTAGACTTATCCAAGTATGCTCGGTTATTTCTACTTCGCTAACCAGATATGTCTGGCATCCATTACGGTTAATCAGACATTGATTACCAGGTTCCACGCTACCCCGAAAAATTTCACCCTCTCGTTGGAAAACCATTGAACAGTTATAACGCCGTTCGATACACTCTGGGGTGATGGTTTTGAGGATATCTAATTCACGAGCAGCACCTGCATAAAGCATCTGGTCTTTCAATCTGTAGTTTTCGATATAAATGCGATCACCACAATCGACTAGTCTATGTACTCCCTGGCGATAGGGTGTCCATAAATCGTGGTCATAAGCCTGTTCTGAATAAAAACCGATGGCAGAAAAAAATTCAATCGGTAAAGGACGGAAAAAAATGTGAATGTGGGCGTAAAGTTGCGGATTTGCAAAAGATTGCTTGTAGTTGCTAAAATCTCCCGCCATCCAACAGGCTAAGGTGAGCAAATCGCTAGCGTTGGTGCTAGATTCACTGGGCGCTATTGTCATCTTCAACCTCAGTAGTGACAAAACTAGATGATTACTTCTATGTTGTAACTTGATATTGTTAATTGGTTGAATTAGACAAAGAGCGAATCTCTGAAGAAAAAGAAGCTGTTGTCACGCCTTTACCATCACCGGTTTTAATTGTCGCTACCCGAAATCGCAGGTTTGGGGTAGCAAACCAAATTCGTTCCTCAGCAGCAGCAAGTTCATACTCTGTCACCAGGGTAAAAATACCATCTTCACTTAAATGATATTTAGCCATTGCGGGAATTGTTTCGGCATACCCTTTGTCACGTAAAAGTTTGCCTCTATAAGGATTTTCTCTATCTGGAATTGGTACTAATACGGTACTACCAGAGATTGGTTTATCGTCCCAGTCTGACTCACCCTCCCAAGTCATCCGAAAGGGATGGGTAATACTGCCGGGGTCAGTGTTATACAATTGGCAGATTGCTAGTACAGCCGGATCGTCGTTAGATAAAGGCTCAATGTCAATGTTAGACAGTACTTGTTCAAAGTGGGCGAATGCTAAATGATGACCACTACGCTGCGATCGCCATCGTCCAATTGAAAGTTCAAAAAATTCAGTAATTTCCATTAGAAAAGTGATTTTAAAAAGTAGCTTACAACCCAAGATATCTCTTGGTTAAATAGTTATTCTCCCAGTCTATATACTAGCTTTCTTGACCACAATTGCATTTGAGCAATTGGGAATTGACAAAATTCCCTCCTGTCTATGACTAAGGAGTGGACATGGAGATTTTAAATCTTTATTAGTCTTAATGATTTAAGTTTTTAAATCGTTAATGCCTTTATATATTCTGATACGATGCTGAAACCATATTTGTTAAAATTTGTTAAGTAAAATAAGACTTTAGAGAAATTTCAGCTTGTTTTTAGTATTTTATTTGCCATTGAAATACAGGTGATGATATTCCTGTTTTCCCTTGAGCAAAAGTATTAATCGTACTGAGTCATCAAGTTTATCTTGGTAAGTGGGCAAGAATAAATCAAACTATGTTACGTAATGCAAAGTTAATTAAGTTGGCTTTTAGTAAGCGTATTGAATTGCTTACGACAAACCTGATCGAATTTGGAAAATAGCCAGTTGGCTGATTAAATGGTCAAAATGGGGAGCAAGAGTTTCCTGCTGATTGGCTGGACACCGCTTCAAACTAGCAGCCTTGATGCTTTTTAAGCCTAATAGCATTGCATTTAGTGGAACGTGTAACTCCTGATAAAGCAAGTTCATATAGTGCAGTCCTGTGGGATTCGTATACTCAGCGTGTCCACCTGCTATGCCATAAGTAATGCAGCGAAGAAAATGCCAAAAATCGCGCCAGCAAGCTTGAGCGCGCTCAGGCGGGTAAAGTCCACCTCCAGGCTGAATAATTTCAGGATAGGTTGCTAAAACCTGCTCTCTAGCTTCATCAACGATTTCGGCGGCGCGATCGCGTAACAATACAGCAACAGGAATAAACTCAGAATTATCTGGTGACAAGGTTGTAATCTGCAATAAATCTTCGTCACTCAGATAGCGGAAAGCATCATCCGCAGCTTGGAATATGGCGATCGCTGCTGTTGAATGGGACTGTTTCCACTCAGCAAAGCTGATAATTCTCGCTTTGGCGATTAATTCTTTGGCGGTTTCGCTTAATTGAGTCATTAGTTTTGGGAATTGGGAATTGATTAAATCTTCCCAAATGCGATCGCCATTTCTTGGCATCTGTAAAATAAAGTAAAGATAGCTCTACCAAATGCACCTATGGAAATCGATCAAATCCAAACTGAACTGAAGAACCCAGATTTTCACAATCGTTTGAAGGCGATCGCAGCCCTCAATGATTATGAATCAGAAGTTGCAGTTCCTCTGCTAACAACTAAACTTCATGACTCAGAATTTTTGGTGCGTTCTTTTGTAGCCAGGGGTTTGGGTAATCAACAATCAGCAGATTCTTTTGCTGCTTTGATGCAAATTATGAAATTTGACGATACTCCTAATGTACGGGCTGAGGCGGCAAATTCGTTATCGCTATTTGGCAGAGTCGCAGTTTCTCATCTAGTTGTGGCATTTTATCAGGATGACCACTGGCTAGTTAAGCGGAGTATTTTAGGTGCGATCGCCGAAATGGATTGCCCTGAAGAACTATTTGATATCTGCGTTCAAGGTTTAAAAGATGAAGATTTCACAGTTCAGGAATCTTCTGTTGATGGACTCGGCTTGCTAGCTAATTCGAGCCAACACAGTGCAGCACTATTCCAAATACTAACCTTAGTGAATGATGAATCTTGGCGAATGCGCGTGCGAGTTAGCTATGCCCTCAAACGCTTTGATGAGCCAGAAGCAAAAGCAGCCTTGAACCAACTCAGACAGGATCAAGATCACCGAGTTGTCGGAGCAGCTTTAGAAGACTTGTTACCACAATAGCGATTTGGGTTTGTTTTAAAATATTGTGATAAAACTTATTTTAACATATATGATCTTACCTTGAATTTGACCAAAATATCCGGTTAATCTGCCAAAATCTGGAAGAAAAGATCAACTTTTTCGAGATGAGGAGGCATTTGTGACTAATATACAAACTGGTCAAATGACTTGGCGACTACCAGGTTCCTCAGAATGTGCTTTACATTTGCGGCATAATGCTTCGGAACCTTGGCGATCGTATAAAGAATTTCCTCAATATGTTCTACCCGATCCGCCGGGTTTTTCAGAAGGATACGCTACATTTTTAGCGCTTCTAAAAAAGAACTGGAAGCCTGTATAAAGAGTGCTGAGTTAAAAGTGCTGAGTGCCTAGTACAAGTCGGCGGAAATAAACCCACTATTACGAACCTTGAAAAAATCATCATTTGCAGTCTTTAAAAAAGGTAGGCGTATTTACGCCACACGGTACTAGCAATTACTTTTGAACTCATACTCAAAAATCAGGACTCAATTGGTGAAGCACTCAAACTGTCACGAGTTGTTTTACGAGTGTAGGCATTCCAAACGTCGAGTTCTGAATATGGACGACTTTTAAGCATGGCTTTAGTTGCTTCTGTGAGTCCTTGGGCTAAAGTAAAATCTGCCCCAGCAATACTTTGAAGATGTTCCATCTCTACATTATGGAGGTCAGTTGCTCGCAGGTCTGCATCCCGCAAATCGGCTCCAGTCAATCGAGCATTCCGCAAGCAAGCCCCAGTCAAATAAGCTTTCGTCAGATCAGCGCCACTTAAAGCCGCACCTTGCAAATTTGCTCCTGTCAAATCAGCACCACTCAGGTAGGCTCCACGCAGATTAGCACCTTGTAAATCTGCATTTCGTAAAGAAGCTGTATTCAGAAAAGCACCATTGAGATTAGCACCCGGCCCCACCGCTCCCGAAGCTTTGTAGTTATATTCTTGGGGCCATTTTGTTTGCGTATCATAACGCGCTACTTGCAGTTTAGCTTCATCCAAATTTGCGCCGCTGAGATTTGCTTGTTGGAGGTTAGCACGGTTTAAATAGGCTCCCTGCAAATTAGCCCGACTCAAATCGGCTCCTTGCAGATTAGCGCCTCGCAAATCAGCCCCACTCAAATCAGCATTAGTCAAAACTAGCCCACTCAGGTCAGTTCCTAGTAGCTTGGCTTTACTCAAGTTAGCTTGTTGTAAATCAACTTCTCTAAGATTGAATTGATACAAATCGGCCCAATCTAGGGGGATTCCAGCTTTCAGTGCTGTTAATATTTCTGGAGTCAGACTGGGGCGTTCGCTAGTAATAAGTTGAATTTCACTATTTGTCATCAGTTGATAAAAATATAACTTTTGGAGTTATTCTACACTTTAGCGAAATTGGGACTTCATCTCATTAGTCAGTATTCAAGAACGCCAAAATTTGATAAAACGAGGTTTTAAATCAGATGCATCTAATACCGCCCTTGTCAATGATCGACTTCTTTCGTAAAAGTGAGGGGACATGGTTTACAGAACGCTCCGTTCATCATTTTGACTCGGCGGCGGATGAGTCGGGGCAGTCGAATTTGATTATTAAAGTCATGGAAAAGGACGATCCGAAAGTCCAAGAAGTCTGTAAAGCCCAAGGGATAGATCATACTAAAGCAACAGGTGGTGCTAGCTTTGCATGGCAGGCTAACCTAGATACCAGGCTACCTAATAGCGATAATGCTGCAATTTTGGTTGATGTTCCCGACGAAACGAGGCGTTTTGGAAAACTGATCCGCAACCAAGGCTATGTTGAAAGCATTCCCGTTGTGAGTCGGTATCGGTTTGCTGATGATGGAGTGCTGACCATTAATACTGACTATGACAATAATCAAGGTCAAGAGCGTTGTTGGTTTGTTACGGATGATTTTCGTGTCAGAGTTAGTACCGTGCGAATGATGAACGGTGTCAACCTAATGACTTATTGTTCTGAGCGTCGTTGTGTTTCCCAAGAACTGCTAGAGCAAATGATCGCTCTGAATCATGCTATGTAGGCAGTTTTGAGTACAGACGCGATTCATCGCGTCTGTACAAGAGATTAATGCCCAATTCCCAATTCCCAATTCCCATTAAGGAATGTTGCTTTGTTTCTCATAAATGAGACGTGCATGATTGTCATCATTTATTTTCATGCAAGGGTTAACAAATCATGCTCCATGTATAAGCCTTTCCTGGAATTTTTAGAAAAAGAGCTATTTCAGCGCTTTGATTTACAAAGTAGGGTCATTCCCCCTGGTTTGGAATTCAAAGTTAGCGATCGCGGCAGAAACCCTGCAACTATTCAGAGTTGGTGTTACCAATCTCAAGAGTTGCGGAAAATTCGCTATACCTATATTGATGCCGGAGAAAGCGCCCAAATTTTTAACAGCGTGGTTTATCCCAGTCATAACTACGATTTACCTCTGTTAGGGATTGATTTTTTATCTTTTGGCAAAGTCAAAAATCTTATTGTGCTTGACTTTCAGCCTTTGTTTCAGGATGAAGATTATCAAAATAAATATATAGCTCCGCTAAAATATCTCCATAATAAATACCCGGATTTGGCACAAAACTTAGAAATGAAGTTTTACGACGCGAACCAGTATTTTTCTAAATACCTATTGTTTGCCAAAACAGACCCTGAAACAGTTGCAACGCGAGTCTTTGAAGCTTTTCAAGATTATTTAAACTTGTATTGGCAAATGCTAGCAGATGCCCAAGCGATTCAAGATCCAGAAGATATCCAACGGATTGTCAAAGCTCAAAAAGACTATGACCAATATAGTGCAGACCGCGATCCAGCATCTGGTCTGTTTAGTAGTTACTTTGGTCATGAATGGTCAGAGCGTTTTCTCCATGAGTTCTTATTTGAAGATGCTGTTCCCCTGGCACTTAGTGCCAGCAAAAGATGACCGATTGGGGATTATTAATTATGAATTTTGAATTTTGAATTTTGAATTTGGAGCGAAGCGACGTGACACTATATCAGCCATTTCTTGATCATGCGATCGCCTATATGCGATCGCGCTTGGATTTACAACCCTACCCGATTCCCACTGGGTTTGAGTCTAAGAGCGCTGTTGTGGGCAAAGGCAAAAATCAGGAAGAGGTTATTACCACAAGTTACGCCTTTCAAACCGCAAAATTGCGGCAAATTCGTGCTGCTCATGTTCAGGGTGGTAATTCGCTGCAAGTACTGAATTTTGTGATTTTCCCTCACCTCAACTACGATTTACCCTTTTTTGGGGCGGATTTGGTGACATTGCCAGGAGGACACTTAATTGCTTTGGATATGCAGCCTCTATTTCGGGACGATCCAGCATATCAAGCAAAATATACCGAACCAATTCTGCCCATTTTCCATACTCATCAACAGCATCTATCTTGGGGAGGAGATTTTCCTGAAGAAGCACAGCCATTTTTCTCTCCCGCTTTTCTGTGGACTCGCCCCCAAGAAACGGCTGTAGTAGAAACTCAGGTATTTGCCGCTTTCCAAGACTATTTAAAAGCTTATCTGGATTTCGTAGAACAAGCGGAAGCTGTAACAGATTCTCAAAATTTAGCAGCCATTGAACAAGCCCAACTACGATACCTGCGATATCGGGCTGAAAAAGATCCAGCACGAGGAATGTTCAAACGCTTCTATGGTGCCGAATGGACTGAAGAGTATATCCACGGCTTCTTATTTGACCTAGAAAGAAAATTAACACCCATTAACTAAATTTGACCTGAAACTCTTATTCAGTCTCAAACTTAATGTATAAATATTTATTTTCTATTACTTAGAAGCTCTCGTAAGCGATCGAGAGAAATTCCCACTAGTACAGCACGGCGTAAATAAACCACCCATTCCAAATCAATAGAACGCTCACCCTGTATTCATTTTGAATTTTGAATTTTGAATTCCGCCTTGCGGTACTAGCCTTTACGAGTGACGCTTTCACAAGAGAAGGTTTTTATCAACGACCGAACATCGTATTACTACTAGTGCTATGCAGACTATATAAGATATCTATCTTTAGATATATTTTATGAGAAATTTCTGGTTGCTCGGTACACTTCGTATGGTGGATTGACTTAAATCCATTAGTTTATGTTATGATTTGTATACTTCTAATGTTATGATTTGTGTTGTGGTTTTAAGTTACCAACCAGTGAGTTCTTTGCTGATTTAATCTAAAATAACCTAATTTAGAACTTAAAAGCCAATTCAAGCAAACTTAGAGATTTTTTAACATCCAGCCGTTCCTTAATAAAGTTAAAGTTGTGTTACTAGTAACTCAGATATATTTAAATTCTGAATTTTCAACAGTTACTGAGGTAGGTATGTCGAATACTGGACATTAACTTTAATAAATGCAAAAGGAATTTTACTGTCATTCTGAAGCAAACAGAATGTAGCGAATTTAGGGATATAAGGTACGATACTAATGCTAAAAAACAGCGAACTAACGATTAATCAGGGTTCTAATCTCAAATTAAAGCTTGGAGAGCAAGGATACGAGCATTTTTCTTCTAGAGTAGAAGTTGTGCGGGATCGTGCAGTTGGAAAGCCATTAGAGTTAAAAAATAGGGGAATAAATCTTAATTAGTTAAGATTTATTCCCAAATTTAAAATCAACATCCCGGAAGAAACAGGCAAGTATTATGCCAATATTATTGCTAGTGGGACTAGTTGATTAATTTGAGGTTATGCCGAATGTAAAGGTTAACCCACATCCAGAATTTACTTAAATGAATGGCGTTGTTTAATAACATTGCCAGTCAGCAATAACTATGAGCTTTTTATTGAAAGCTAATTTTGTAGCGACTTTTATCTAATAAAGATAAAAAGCGCAATTTATTGCCGGTCTGCATTTAGGTAAATCGCAATTATTACCGAAATATCCCAATTTTCTGCAATATAAGGTCAACAGAGATGAATAAGGTTCAAGCATCCTTTGAAGCTACAGAAACTGCATTTCACGTACAAGGTTACGAAAAAATCGATTTTAGTCTTGTCTATGTAAATGGTGCATTTGATATTGAAAACAGAGAAATAGCAGATAGCTATGCTAAATTTGGTCGCTGTCTGACTGTAATTGATGCCAATGTTTATGAACTTTATGGACAACAGATTAAGTCATATTTTAGACACTATGACATCGATCTGACAGTATTTCCCATCATCATTACAGAGCCAGCTAAAACCCTTGCAAGCTTTGAGAAAATTGTTGACGCTTTTTCCGACTTTGGCTTAGTTCGTAAGGAACCGGTCTTAGTCGTTGGTGGTGGTCTAATTACTGATGTGGCTGGGTTTGCTTGCGCTGCTTACCGTCGCAAGAGTAACTTCATTCGGGTTCCTACTACATTGATTGGTTTAATCGATGCAGGTGTAGCGATTAAGGTAGCAGTTAATCATCGCAAGTTAAAAAATCGCTTGGGAGCATATCATGCACCTTTGAAAGTGATCCTCGATTTTTCATTTTTGAAAACCCTACCAACGGCTCAAGTTCGGAATGGGATGGCAGAGTTGGTAAAAATCGCTGTAGTTTCTAACTCGCAAGTGTTTGAGATGCTATACGAATATGGCGAAGAACTACTTTCCACTCACTTTGGACAGGTGAATGGGACACCGGAACTTAAAGAGATTGCTCATAAACTCAACTACGAAGCAATCAAAACCATGCTGGAGTTAGAAACTCCCAACTTGCATGAAATCGACCTCGATCGCGTCATAGCCTACGGCCATACTTGGAGTCCTACCTTAGAGTTAGCGCCTCACGTACCCCTATATCATGGTCACGCTGTCAATATAGATATGGCTTTATCTGCAACCATAGCAGCACAACGAGGTTATATTCCAACAGAAGAGCGCGATCGCATTCTAGACTTAATGAGTCGCATCGGTCTATCACTAGATCATCCTCTACTAGATGGGGATTTATTGTGGGATGCTACCGAGTCTATAAGCTTGACACGAGACGGCAAACAACGCGCAGCCATGCCTCGGCCTATTGGTGAGTGCTTCTTTGTCAACGATTTGACTCGTGAAGAACTTGATGCTGCCGTAGCTGAACATAAACATCTTTGTGCTAAATACCCTCGTGGCGGTGAAGGCGTTGATGCCTACATCGAAAGTCAAGAAGCTCAACTCTTGGGGGTGTGAAGACATGACAAGTGTTTTAGGACGAGAAACAGCTAGACCGATAACGCCACACAGTATTTTAGTAGTGCAGCTACAGCAAACTCTGAAATTAGCAGAAGCAAACAATATTCCCATAGAGATATTAGATTCTCTGCGTCAGGGAGTTCAATTGGCGGCGGGTTTAGATCCCTATCTGGATGATTACACCACTCCAGAATCGAGTGCATTGACAGCATTGGCGCAAAGAACAAGCATTGAAGACTGGAGTAAACGTTTCAGCGATGGCGAAACAGTGCGTCAATTAGAACAAGAAATGCTCTCAGGGCATTTGGAAGGACAGACATTAAAAATGTTTGTTCACATGACCAAGGCAAAGCGCATCCTAGAAGTAGGAATGTTCACAGGATATTCAGCCTTGGCAATGGCAGAGGCACTACCAAGCGATGGGCAACTTATCGGTTGTGAGGTTGACTCCTATGTAGCTCAATTTGCTCAAGCTTGCTTTAGTGAATCTGCACACGGTAATAAAATCGTTGTGGAAGTAGCACCTGCTTTAGAGACACTCCACAAGTTGGCAGCAAGAAAAGAATCATTTGATTTAATCTTCATTGATGCCGATAAAAAGGAGTATGTAGAGTACTTCCAGACTATCTTAGATAGTGACTTGCTAGCTCCTGACGGGTTAATCTGCGTGGATAACACTTTGTTGCAGGGACAGGTTTACCTACCACCAGAACAACGCACCGCCAATGGTGAAGCGATCGCTCAGTTCAACCGTGCTGTTGCTGCCGATCCTCGTGTAGAGCAAGTTCTGTTACCCATCCGAGATGGTATAACTCTGATTAGACGCGTGGCGTAATCGCAGGATAAAAGCAAGGGGACAAGGGGACAATTCTTTCTCTCCCTGCCTCCCCTGCTCCCTCATATTTCCCTACTTTCAAAGACTTATGGCAAAATCAATGGAGGATGAATCATGCCAGTACTTCGTATCCTTCATTTAGTCGGATCTGCATACAATGATTTTTACTGTGAGTTGTCACGCAATTACGCCCAAAGCTGTCTGGTAGCTACAGCAAATCCATCGCTCTATGACTTTCTGATTGCATACATTACACCCGATCGCAAGTGGCGATTTCCTTCCTCTCTCAGTCCTGAAGATATAGCTGTCGCCAAACCGATGACGCTGTTAGATGCGATACAGTTTATAACAGCGCAAAACATTGACCTGATGTTGCCACAAATGTTTTGTATCCCTGGAATGACGCATTACCGCGCCCTATTCGACCTACTTAAGATCCCTTACATAGGTAATACTCCAGATGTCATGGCAATAACGGCCCACAAAGCCAAAACTAAAGCAATTGTCGCAGCCGCAGGGGTGAAAGTACCTCGTGGAGAACTGCTCCGTCAAGGAGACGTGCCGACAATTACACCTCCGGCAGTCATCAAACCCGCAAATGCTGACAACTCTTTAGGGGTGTCCTTAGTTAAAGAGGCTAGTGAGTATGATGCTGCCCTGAAGAAAGCATTTGAATTTGCTTCGGAAGTGATCGTAGAAACATTCATTGAAGCCGGTCGAGAAGTCAGATGCGGTGCCATTGTCAAAGATGGGGAGCTAATCAGTTTACCCCCTGAAGAGTATCAGATAGACCCCAAAGTAAGACCTATCCGCAGCTATACTGACAAATTCAAAATACCAATCGAGGGCGACTTGGATTCAACTGCTAAAAATTATGTCCCAGGTTGGATTGTAGATATTAATGACCCGATCGTCCAAAAGGTTCAGCAAGAAGTTAAGAAGTGTCATTTGGCTTTGGGCTGTCGTCATTATAGTTTATTTGACTTCCGAATCGATCCACAGGGAGAACCTTGGTTCTTAGAAGCCGGGTTGTTTTGTATTTTTGACCACAAAGCGGTGATTGCCTCTACAGCGAACGCAGTGGGAATTCCTTTAAATGAGTTATTTATGACGGCAATCAATGAAGCGTTGGGTACGATTTGATGAATAGAAGATGAAACAATCCTCAGTGGTTGATAGGTTCCAGTATGATGTCATAATTACAACTATGAGAAAGCAGATTTTTGCAGTGTTCCAAAACTTGGGCGCTCTTGGATTATTGGCGATCGTATTTCCCTTCAACTTCATCGTCGTACTCATATTGCTGCTGTGGAATTTTTTCAAGCGATCGTTAAGCAAGCAAGTGGTTTTGAACGAGAATCCCAAAAATATCTTGATCGGTGGTGGTAGAATGACCAAAACCCTTCAGCTTGCACGATCGTTTCACGCTGCTGGGCATCGAGTCATTTTATTTGATCTTGACAAATACTGGTTCAGTGGTTATCGATTTTCTAACGCTGTGGCTGGCTTTTATACAGTTCCTGACTCGCAAGAAGATTTAGAAGGCTATACTCAAGCCGTGCGTGCGATCGCCAAAAAAGAAAACATAGACTTTTTTGTTCCGGTAGGCATTTTCGCTGGCAGCTACTTTGACTCCGAGGGTAAACCAGTGTTATCAAGCTGTTGCGAGAATTTTCACTTCGATGCTGATACAATGAAGCTACTGGATAACAAGTTTACCTTTGCAGAAATTGCCCGTTCGCTCTCGCTATCTGTCCCGAAAACCTTCCTAATTACAGATTCAGAGCAAGTTCTTAAATTCGATTTTGCCAACGAAAAGCGCAAATATATTCTCAAAACTATTGTCTATGACTCTGTTTTACGCTTGGATCTGACCAAGCTACCAATGGAGTCTCACGAAAAAATGGCGCTTCACGTTAAAAGTAAGCCAATTAGTAAAGATAACCCTTGGATATTGCAAGAGTTTATTCCCGGAACAGAATACTGTACTCATAGTACAGTGAGAAATGGTGAATTAACAGTACACTGCTGCTGCAAATCATCTGCTTTTCAAGTCAATTACGAAAACGTTGATCACCCAAAAATTAAGGAGTGGGTGAGTAATTTTGTCAAAGAATTACAACTGACTGGACAAATCTCTTTTGACTTCATTCAGGCGGAAGATGGGGCGATTTATGCGATCGAGTGCAACGCTCGGACTCACTCTGCAATTACAATGTATTACAACCATCCAGGTTTAGCGGATGCCTATCTTAGTAAAGACCCTCCGATTGAAATTCTGCAACCTCTGAGTGATAGTAAGCCCACTTATTGGCTTTATCATGAACTTTGGAGACTTAATGAAATTAGATCGTTAAAGCACTTGCAGAAGTGGGTTAAAAATATTTGGCGAGGAAAAGATGCAATTTTTGAAGTTAACGATCCACTACCGTTTTTAATGGTACATCACTGGCACATTCCTTTACTATTACTCGATAGTTTGCGCTCCTTAAGAACGTGGGTGAGAATTGATTTTTGCATCGGGAAACTCATACAGTTTGGAGAAGACGTAAAATACAAAACCTTTACCTCTGCAATCCCTAAATGATAGTAAAAGGGACTGGGGACTGGGGATTAGGGATTGGGGACTGGGTGTAAAATCGAAAAATTATGGTGGGGGCTTTTACCCACCACCAAATTTTAAAAACCTTTTCCCAGTACCCAGTACCTCTGTTAATGTAAATCAATGGCACATTCTTTTACTCTTATACGAAAGCATGGAAGGTAGGGAAGGATCGTATCTGCTTGTCCCCTTAACTTTTTCCTATCAATCAGCGAATGATTCCACTATTATGTCAACAATTATAATTATGAGAAAGCATATTTTTGTAGTGTTCCAAAACTTGGGCACTCTTGTATTACTGGCGTTAGCATTTCCCTTAAACTGCATCGTCGTCTTAACTTCCTTACTGTGGAACTTTCTTAAGCAACCATTCAGTAAGTCAATTGTTGTTAACCCGAATTCCAAAAATATCTTGATCGCTGGCGCTAGAATGACTAAAACGCTTCAGCTAGCGCGTTCATTTCATGCTGCTGGGCATCGGGTTATTATAATTGACATTGAAAAATTCTGGTCAAGTGGTAATAAATATTCCAACTCTGTTGCAGGCTTTTATACCGTTCCCGATCCAAGCAAAGATTTAGAAGGCTACGTTGAAACCCTACACGCGATCGCCAAAACAGAAAAGATCGACTTTTTTATCCCAGTAGCGATTTTTTCTGTCATCCACTACGATCGCGGCAAGCCACCATTACCAGACTTTTGTGAATTTTTCCACTTCGATGCTGATGTCACCAAGAGCCTGGATGACAAGTTTGCCTTTGCCGAAACAGCGCGATCGTTCGGTTTATCTGTCCCCAAATCCTTCAAAATTACCAATCCCGAACAAGTCCTCAACTTCGACTTTTCTCAGGAGAAGCGCAAATACATTCTTAAAAGCATCCCCTACGATCAAATACGTCGCTTGAATCTCACTAAGCTACCTTGCGATACACAATCAGAAACAGCAGCATTTGTCAAGAGTCTGCCCATAAGTGAGGAGAATCCCTGGATTATGCAGGAATTCATTCCTGGAAAGGAATACTGCACTCACACTACCGCGCGAGATGGAGAGTCACGAATGTACTGCTGCTGTGAGTCATCCGCCTTTCAAGTCAACTACGAAAATGTTGATCGGCTAGAAATTATGAAATGGGCGAGTCATTTTACCAAAGAACTAGGAAAAACCGGGCAACTTTCCTTTGACTTCATCCAGGCAGAAGACGGAACTGTTTACGCGATTGAGTGTAACCCCCGGACTCATTCCGCCATTACTATGTTTTACAATCATCCAGGAGTAGCGGATGCCTATCTTGGTAAAGAGCCTCTGGCTGAATCTTTTCAGCCTCTTGGTGATAGTAAGCCAACCTATTGGCTGTACCACGAAGTTTGGCGGCTGAATGAGATTAGAAATTTTAAGCAACTGCAAACCTGGGTAAGAAACATCAGGCGGGGGAAAGAAGCAATGTTTGAGGTGAGCGATCCCTTACCATTCCTGATGGTACATCACTGGCAGATTCCTTTACTCATTCTCGACAATTTACGAAGACTCAAAGGTTGGATAAGAATAGATTTTAATATGGGCGAGCTTATAGAGTAATACCAATCTGCCATCACAGGTTAATACCCCCGCTACCATTAGCGCAGCATTAGCGACTGTGCGTAGCGTCTGATTTTTATCTGTACCTAATTTTACAGCCTTAAAGCTTTACTATAAGGATTTGTGATGAGGTTAGTGAATTATACTTCGTTAATGCACCCTACAAGATCGGCTGACCTTTATCCTCGATCGACAAGACAGATGAAAAACAAATAAGGTGCGTTACATTCTATTAACGCACCCTACAAGATCGGCGATCGCACTACGAAGTTGCAAGGCGAGAAGCAGATACGTACAGCCTTACTCTTCCCAGAGATTTGGATCAGGAATACTATCTAAATCGTGATTACCTAATGAAGGTCTACGATGTACCTGCTGACCTTGCGATTTTAGATAGTCGTCGTATTCTGTAGCTACTTGCTTTCTCAACGCGATGCAAAACTCAATCTCATTTTTAATCTCGATATATTTTGGCAACTTCTTCTTAAGAATATCTTTTCTTGAGGAAAAGCTATCAAGCTCAAATAGTTCATCTGATGTTGCCTCTATCACATTCTCTTGTAAGTAATCTTGCTCAAGACTATCAATTCTGCCTTTGAGCCAGTCTAAGAGAGATTCAAACCTTTCATCTATACTTTGCTTACTTTTTTGCGACATTTGCAAACCTCGCCACAGAAATCAACGTTTGGCATATATTTTGCATGAATCTTGAACACCTAAAATGGTACAAAGTTAACACATTAGGATAGAGCAACATTTTTGAGGATGGTCATTGGCCCTTGTTCCTTGAGAATCTCCATTTCTGCTGCGTTTCGCACCAGCAAAGCACCAGCGAATCCTAATGAATTCACAGAGATAGATTGGAAATGCTCCTGCCTTCGCGGTACGATTAACATCCATTCTCGTGTCGCTAGCATATTGTAAGCACCCAATTGCCTTGCATCTAAACCTACAGCCCCTAGCAAACTGTGATAAACTTCTAGGGTTGCTTGGGCTGCTGTAAATGGCGATCGCATCAAATCAGGATTTAGTGGCGCAAAAGCGTGTACAAAAGGAAGCTTTGTTAAAGTTGCCTTCGAGTCTTTAAATTGTGCTGCTGTCAGTAGAGGTTCAGTAGGTATCTGTAACCCTGAAGATGCAAGCGGTAGTGGTACTAATTGCAAGTGTTTGTGTCGCTGACTAGCACCTGCGCTTTTGCCACTGTTGTAAAATGCTAAACCATCAAAATCAGCTAAACACGCCCACATAGCTGCAAAATCTTCCAAATTTAGCAAACTTTCCTGTTCCTCGAAGGCACGGGTAATGATTAGCAGGTGATAATCGACAACATTGTATTTATTAAAGATACATACATGAGTATCGGAGATATCCGCCACAAATAAATCTTCTTCATAAGGCAAAAAAGGGTTAAACTCTTCACCAGAGAGAACAGATTGTTTTTCTTGCTTTTCCTTAGCTGCTTTTTTGCGATTCAGATTAGACAAAATCCGCACCAAAAAGCGCACGCCATCCTGTTCGACAAATTCAAATTCTGTCGGTATCGACAGTAGCGCCCCGCATTGCAAAGCATATTCAGTTCGTTCTTTAACACTTGTCCATAAAGTGCCAGGTTTCAGTAAGATTTTCCCCTGTGGCATTTTTATTCCTTCAGACATGGTATGCAACACGCAGTCAAGTTAACGTTATATTGGCGAATATAAATCTTTCTGGCTCTAAGTTTACACGGATGACAACTGTGTGCCTCTACGGAGGAGTATATTCTAATAACGTTTAGTTAAATACCAAACCTTTCACAAAAACGCAATACCTCCGCAACAAAACTGTCACAAATCATATCTACATTAGTAATACATCTAAATATCTTTCCAGACAGCAATGCAAAACCAACCTCGTGATGGAGAACACCCATCAAATAGCATTTTATCCAACACTGCTGACACCAAATATCATAATCAAGCACCCTGGAAAAAGGCTGCCGCCTCTCTATCGCTAGTGCTGCTGGGATCGGGTATGACATTGGCAGGTGGCTACATGGCTGGACATTCTCAGCAGGTGTCTGAAAGTGCATCGAATTTAGCAGTAAGTCGAGTAAGTGCCGCCCCCCCATTAGCAGCTGGCACAGATCCTAACTTTGTTACCCAGGTGGTGCAAAGAGTTGGCCCGGCTGTGGTGCGAATTGATTCTTCCCGAACCGTAAAAGCCCAGATACCAGATGAATTTAACGATCCATTTTTTCAACGCTTCTTTGGCTCTCAAATGCCACAACAACAGAATCGGGTAGAACGGGGTACTGGTTCAGGTTTTATTATTAGTGCTGATGGTCGTATTCTCACCAATGCTCACGTAGTTGATGGTGCTGATACGGTGACAGTCACACTTAAAGATGGACGTAGTTTTAAAGGAAAGGTTTTAGGAAAAGACGAGTTGACTGATGTTGCTGTTATTAAAATTCAGGCGGATAATCTACCGTTAGTAGCCATAGGTAATTCAGATAAACTGCAAGCAGGAGAATGGGCGATAGCGATCGGCAACCCCCTTGGATTAGATAATACAGTAACTACCGGAATCATCAGTGCTACCGGACGCAGTAGCAATCTAATTGGCGCTGCCGATAAGCGAGTAGAGTATATTCAAACTGATGCAGCCATTAATCCCGGTAACTCCGGCGGGCCACTGCTAAATTATCGTGGCGAAGTGATTGCCATGAATACAGCCATTATCCAAGGCGCACAAGGATTAGGTTTTGCTATTCCCATTAACACAGCACAACACATTTCCAGTCAAATAATAGCTACAGGCAAAGTAGAACATCCTTACCTGGGAATTCAAATGATAGGGTTAACGCCTCAGCTAAAACAAAATATCAACTCAGATCCCAATAGTGGTTTGAGTGTGAATGAAGATAAAGGTGTCTTAGTTCTGAAAGTTATGCCAAATTCGCCCGCAGCTAAAGCCGGGATACGTGCTGGTGATGTTATCCAAAAACTCGGTGGGCAATCAGTCACAGATCCGAGCAGTGTCCAAAAAGTAGTAGAAAATAGCCAAGTCGGTGGTGATTTGCGCTTAGAATTACGTCGCAATGGACAAAATCTTAACGTAGGCGTACAACCTGCGGCTTTCCCCACCCAACCAGTACAATAAAAGTTTTTCTATTGAGTCAAAGTGAATTTTTTGGGATGGGTATTTTGCCCGTCCCTTTTTTTAGGTGGCAAAGTTGAGTTGCAGCATCAGTGAGAGGTTAAGGATAAATCATTAATTTATTAATTCTCAGTAGATCGCAAACTTTCAGAAACTGACGCAATAATAAGGGTTTCAGCCATCATTAATTGGGTGGAAGCGGCGTTTGTTTCAGTCCGATCGCTTTGTGTTAACTCAGGGTGTCGCCTGAAACGCTGATTAATGGGTTATTTTCTAGTGTCTGGGTGTTTTGTTGAAACGCCTATGTGGTAGGGGTTATAAAAAACTTTATGAGCTACTGATTTTTGTAGTACACTGCAAATACAGTGTTGAAAATAAAAAAATGCTATGTCTATAATAAAAAGTATCGTAGAAGCTGCTGGTGGCGCTGAAAATGTGAGTAAGGTCGTAGGTCAAGCTGGTGGTGTTGCTGGTGCTGCTGCTGGTGCTGCTGCTGGTAGTGCTGCTAGTGGTGCTATAGCATCAGCTGCAACATCAGCTATTGTAGCATCAATCGCGCCAACAATGGCTATAAATAGTATTCTGGCTACTGTAGGTGCATCTACAGGAGTAGCGATAGGAGGAATCTCAGCACCTTTAGGCGTACTAGTAGCTGTATCTCCTGCTATAGTTGTTGCTGCTCCAGTAGTAGGTACAATAGTGGGCGGAATTGCTGCGTTTGCAGCTTTTAAAGCTATCTTTAAAAAATAAAGAGAATTGAAAAGTTAATCACGACTTATGTTGTAATGCTTTACACTTGGTTAGAGTTGTAGCTCACACGTTAGGCTCTCTCACTTATAAAAGTATTGTTTTGACTGTTTAAAAGTCCCCTTTAGAAATATTCTAAAGGGGCATTATTTTTATACTTACAATAAATAGTTAGGCATAATTCAAAGATACAAAAAAACTTTGATTTGTAGTGAGCTATTTATCGCTTCTCCAGATTTATCAGAACTAAACTCCTGACTACAAACTTAAATTTATTTATGCCTAGCAAGAAGTTGCAAGTAAATTTTAAGCTAGAGGGACTGCTGGTTGCGGCCAGCGTCCTACTGCCTTACCAATTATTGCTAATTCTTGCATCAATTTATCAAAACGCTCTGGTGTCACAGATTGAGGCCCGTCAGATAAAGCTTTGGCAGGGTTGGGGTGAACTTCTATCATCAGAGAATCTGTACCAGCTGCCAAGGCAGCCATTGCCATTGACGGCACAAACTCAGACCAGCCTACACCGTGGCTGGGGTCAATCATAATTGGCAGGTGAGTCAGCTTTCGCAACACTGGCACTACTGATAAATCCAGCGTATTTCGCGTATACTGACGGTCAAAGGTGCGTATTCCCCTTTCACACAAAATCACATTGGGATTACCAGATGCCAAAATATACTCAGCAGCCATCAACCAATCTTCAATAGTAGCCGCCATTCCCCGCTTTAAAAGAACTGGTTTCGGCTGCGCTCCTACTTTTTTGAGCAAGGAGAAATTCTGCATATTCCTTGCTCCCACCTGAATCACGTCAGCAACTTCGACAATCTTATCCAGGTCGGCTGCATCCATTACTTCTGTAATAATACCTAGTCCACTAACTTCTCGCGCCTTCGCTAATAAATCCAAAGCACTCTCGCCGTGTCCTTGAAAGGCGTAAGGTGAAGTCCTTGGTTTGTATGCCCCGCCGCGCAAAAACTTGGCTCCAGCCGTCTTAACACGCCGGGCTGTCTCCACAATCATTTCTTCATTTTCTACGGAGCAGGGGCCAGCAACTACTACCAAAGGCTGGTGTTCACCAAATATCACATCTCCATTGGGAGTATTAACTACTACTTCCGACGCTTCACCGTGACGGTATTGGCGGCTGGCTCGTTTGTAAGGCTGCTCTACCCGTAATACCTGCTCAATCCAGGGGCTAAGTTCCTGAATTTGTAGTGGATCTAAGCTAGCAGTTTCACCAACAAGACCAATAACTACTTTGTGTTGACCAACAATTTTTTCTGGAGTTAGCCCCCAGCTAGTTAATTCCTGATCAATGCGGTTTATTTCCGCCTCTGGGGAACCACTTTTCATTACTATAATCATGTAAAACTTCCTGATTAATTGAGTATAGGACTTAGGCACTGTACAAATTAGTCATAGTATGCTTTTACCGAAATAGCTTGTTTCAGACTTTGACTAATTATATTTTTACCGATAAATTAACCGTGGAGTAGGGGTTTAGCAATGCTAAACCCCTACGAGAAATATGGTTTTTCCTCGGTATATATTTATTGTTTTCTGTCAATGCGTAAGTCCTAGAGTAATATTTTTTTGTAAATGGCCTAACCTTATTCTTGCCTATTGGCCTAATTATGAATAGTTAAAAACAAAATTTATTTACAAAATAAATAGACAAAATTATAGCGCTCAGTCAGTAGTTTTACTACTGGGTAGCTGGATGTAGGTATAAAAAGATTATATAATTTTAATTAGCAATGTTGAAGTTATAAAATTTTAACTTCAACATTTACTTCTTCTTTTACCCAATATCACAGTTACCTAATACCTGAGCGCCGTTTATTATGAGTTTTTTTGCCGAGTTTCGCGCCAAACTTCCACCATTCGTCCCCAATTGGTGTTGAACTCACCCAAACCTAGCAAACTTCCAACTCTTTCTTCATCCCAAGAGGCAGAAAGAACGCCATAAGTTATCCCTAAGACTCCCAAACCAAATAATCCCATGTTCACCAATAACACAGCGATGGGAGGTAGTTGGATGTCGGAGTAGATAGCAAGTAAATAGCTTACAACCAGGGCGCTAATGCCCAAAGCTGTTGGTACGCCACAGAACACAGCTACCCGTCGGATCATGCGCTGGCTGACTACTTGGGGAATAGCCATCTCTTGTTTGGTGTAAGTCTGTTTTTTATCAGCCTGTTTGCCTGATTCTTGTGGCTGTGCTGCTGGTTTACTTTGAGTTTTTGCGGGTTTTTGGCGCTTTTTGTTTGGTTCAAAGGGCAGACGACTGCGTTCAGATTCTTCAGCAGACATAAGCTTTAGTCCCTATCCACGAATACCGAGGCGAGCGATCAAAGCTTGATACTTTTCGCGGCTTTCCTGCGATATGTACGCTAGAAGGCGCTTGCGCTGACCAATTAGCTTCAACAGTCCCCGGCGAGAAGAATGGTCTTTTTTATTTGCCTGGAGATGTTCGCTGAGGCGGTTAATGCGCTCAGTTAGCATGGCAACTTGGACATCGGACGATCCCGTGTCGGTTTCGTGAACTTGGTAATTGGAAATGATTTCTTGTTTCCGCAGTTGCGTCAGGGCCATGATTGATTCAATTTCTAGTTTTTCTAAATGTATCTAGCAGTCTCCCATAATATCACAGCCCTTAAGCTGGATGTCGAATCATCTTTGCTGCTACACGTTGCAATCTAGAATACTAAGTAAAAAATAGCGATCGCATCTTAACCGCCTTGCGAACTCCACCGCCCTAATTTTGCCAAACAATTATAGTTTCACAGAATTCTACAATTCAATTACTATTCGTTGTGTTAATCTCTTTGTTTGATAATCGTACTTCAATATGAGATACCAGGTAGGGGGTAGTCTCCGCAGTGACGATCCCACTTATGTTATCCGTCAGGCAGATGAAAAGCTTTATACAAGCCTGAAGGCTGGTGATTTTTGTTACGTCTTCAATTCTCGACAGATGGGCAAGTCATCGCTATTACAGCGCACAAGTTATCGTCTCAGAGAGGAAGGCTATAGCTGTGTTTACTTAGATGTGACTACATTGGGTAGCGAAGATACTACACCAGAGCAATGGTACAAAGGCGTTATTATCAGCTTATTTTATGCCTTAAATCTGGTGGAAAAAGTCAAATTTAAGCAATGGTGGGAGATGCAAGCGGGTCTTTCCTCAGTGCAAAAACTACACCAGTTTATAGAAGAAGTCTTGCTGCCAAACACCAAAGCCGAACGTATTTTCATCTTCATTGATGAGATTGATAGTTTGTTAAGTTTAAATTTTCCTGCTAGTGACTTTTTTGCCTGGATTCGTCATTGTTATAACCAACAGGCACACGATCCGAATTTTCAACGCTTGGGATTTACACTATTTGGGGTAGCTAGTCCATCTGACCTAATTTCTGACAAACGTCGCACACCTTTTAATATTGGTACAGCAATAGATTTACATGGCTTTCAACTCCATGAAACCACGCCATTGTTAAAGGGATTAGAGGAAGTTATCACTCAGCCGGAAGCAATACTTCAAGAGATTCTTTGCTGGAGTGGGGGACAACCATTTCTTACCCAAAAACTCTGTCAGTTAATTGTCCACACAGCTTTACAGACATCTAATAGAAAAATTGATTTACCACCAGGAACAGAAGAATTTTGGATAGAACAATTTGTGCGATCGCAGATTATTCAACACTGGGAAGCCAAGGACGATCCCGAACACCTCCGTACAATTCGCGATCGCCTACTTTTTAACGAACACCGAGCCGGAAGATTACTAGAGCTTTACCAACGAGTGTTGCAAGCAGAAGAAGCAGGGGAGCAGGGGAGCAGGGGAGCAGGGGAGAAAAGTTTTCCTCTTCGCGTGTTTCCCCGTATGCCCGATCTTTGTGTGCCGACAGATGATAGTCAAGAACAGACAGAACTGTTGTTATCTGGTTTAGTTGAGAAACACAACGGCTATCTCAAAATTAAAAATCTTATCTATCAGAATGTTTTTAATGCAGAATGGGTGAGCAAGCACTTAGACAATCTTCGCCCCTACTCCCAAACATTTAATTCTTGGGTAGCTTCTTCCTTTCAAGATGAATCACGTCTTTTGCGAGGACAGGCTCTAAAAGACATTCAAAACTGGGCACAGAGCAAAAGTTTGAGCGATTTGGATTATCAATTTTTAACTGCAAGTCTTGAATCCGAACAGCGCGAAGTGCAAACCGCATTAGAGGCAGCCCGCGCCAAAGAAGTAGAAGCACGACTAGCCCAAGAGAAAAAAACTGCTAAACTGCAAAGATTTTTGCTAATTGCAGTGTGTATTGGGTTGCTCGTTTCTTCCTCTCTGGGAATAGGAAGTTTCATTTTGTACCGTAAAGCTCTTAAAAGCGCAAGTCAAGCCAGAAGCAGCGAAATTCGAGCGCTTGTATCCTCTTCTGAAGGATTATTTGCCTCAAATCGCAGATTGGATGCACTCATAGAAGCAATTAAAGCCAAACATCGGTTGCAACGACTAGGTAAACCAAACACAAGTATTCAGCTTCAGGTTGACAACGTATTACGTCAGGCTGTTTATGGAGCAGACGAGTACAATCGTTTTTCGGGTCATACAGCAGCTGTTTTAGGAGTAGATGTCAGTCCAGACAGTTCTCTGATTGCCTCAGCAAGTATAGATAAAACGATCAAGCTTTGGCGACGTGATGGTACAAAAGTTGCAACTCTCAAAGGTCATCAGGCAGCAGTTAGGGCAATCGATTTTAGCTCTGACGGCCAGATACTCGCCTCGGCGAGCGAAGATGGCACTATTAAAATCTGGAAGCGAAACGGCACTTTGCTAAACACATTCAAAGGTCATACTGCTTCGGTCTGGGGAGTAGCGTTTAGTCCCGATGGTCAGTTCCTTGCCTCTGCCAGTTTCGACAGAACTGTGAAACTCTGGAAGCGAGATGGAACCTTGCTGAAAACGTTTCAAGGTTACACAGTAGGATTTTGGGGAATCACCTTTAGTCCTGATGGTCAAATAGTTGCGGCGGCAAGTCTCGACAAGACAGTAAAACTCTGGAAACGTAACGGTTCCGGCGGGTGGCAAAACGCCAAGCCTTTACAACCTCTCCAAGGTCATACCGGTTGGGTTGTAGGAGTAGCTTTCAGCCCTGATGGTCAGACTATTGCTTCAGCGAGTGAAGATGCCACTGTCAAACTTTGGCAGCGAAACAGCACAGGCGAAAGCTACCACCTTGATAAAACTCTTAAAGGTCATAGCGCTGGGATTTCGGGAGTCGCCTTTAGTCCCGATGGTCAAACTATTGCTTCTGCCAGTCTCGACAAAACAATTAAACTTTGGAACATTGATGGTACAGAATTGAGAACGCTTAAAGGACACACTGCATCCGTTTGGGGAATCACTTTTAGTCCAGACGGCAGCTTTATTGCTTCAGCAGGCGCAGAAAACGTTGTTAGACTCTGGCAAAGTCAAAACCCATTCCAGAAGCCGCTCATTGCCCATAAAGCGGGGATTTGGTCAATAGCTATTACCTCCGACAGTTCAGCGATCGCTACAGCTAGCCACGAAAACACTGCTAAAATTTGGAGTCGCCAAGGTAAATTGCTCAAAACTTTTACTGAATCTGGGGGCGCAATCTTTGACGTTTCATTCAGTGAAGACGGCAAATTAATTGCGCTTCGCACTTACGATGATAAGGTAAAACTCAAGAAGCGAGACGGCACTCTAGTCGCTACTTACAAAGATCCTCTCGGTAAACTCTTAGCAGCAGTGTTGAGTCCCGATGGACAAGCGATCGCAATGGCAAATGTTGATAAAATTGCTCAAATATGGAAACGCGATCGCCTTGCACCACAGATTCTCAAAGGACATCAGGCGGAAGTATGGCACGTCCTATTTAGTCCAGACGGGCGACTTGTTGGTTCAGCTAGTGGCGATAGTACCGCTAAATTGTGGACGCTTGATGGTAAGTTATTCAAAACCCTTGTAGGTCATTCCGCGACAGTATGGAGAATAGCCTTTAGCCCTGACAGTAAAATGGTAGCTACTGGAAGTGGCGACAATACTGTTAAGTTATGGACAGTTGAAGGCAAGTTGCTGAAAACTTTTAAAGGTCATACGGCTGCAATTTGGGGAGTTGAGTTTAGTCCCGATGGAAAAATTGTTGCTTCTGGGAGTGTGGATGCTACCGTCAAACTTTGGAAGTTAGACGGTACAGAAATCACTACTCTGAGAGGACATACCGCAGCAATTAGGGAAATTGCCATCAGCCGGGACGGGACAATGCTTGTCTCAGGGGGTGATGATAACACGCTCATTCTCTGGAATTTGCCGCGAATTCTCAACTTAAATGCACCAGCTTATGCTTGCGCCTTAGTGCAAGATTATTTGAAAACTAACACAGCATTAGAGGAGAGCGAACGCACTCTTTGCAATTAACTTGTCTTCTGTCATTCTGAGAAAAGAAAAATAATTATAAGTTTGTAGATTAGGCTAAAGCGCAAACAACAAATAATCCATATCTATCAATGGTTTTTTCACAGATTACAATTACTAAAAAAATATTTTAGCTGTATAGCTTGGCAAGTCAGTGACTAAACCATCTTCTCCAACTTGTACCTCCCGATTCGTGAGCCAATCTCGCCAATATTCAGCAGATGGGAGTCCTGAAATTTTATATTTATTTAGATTCTGCTCGGAGAAATTTGCCACGACAACTACACGAGAATTCTGTTCATCCCATCGGATATAAGCCAGCACTTTATCATCGGCATTTTCGTAGAAAAACTCGATATTGTCACTTTGCAAGGCTAGATTCTGTTTGCGTAGAGCAATGAGTTTTTGATAATACTCAAATAAATTATGATTTTGATCGCCTGACAACAAAGACCAATTAATCTTCTGTGGCTTAGTTACATCTTTGCTTTTTTGCTGATATTCGCCAAACTCTTCTCCCATCCACAGCATTGGTATACCCATCGCTGTGATTAAGAGAATGCCTCCTAACTTCGCTCGCTTAAAAGCGTCTGCGTCAAAGATACCGCGATCGCCTAATTCTCGCAATAGATGTTCGCGATCATGGGTTGCCAAATAATTTATCACATTGGTAGCGATCGCATAACCCTGCCGCCTGGGATCTAAAATTTGTTTTAGTTGTTCTAATTCAAATGTTTCTCCACAAATATATGGAACTATAAAGTACCGAAAACTCTCATGCCAACAAGCATCTAATGGCCCATCTGGCTTAACTACAGTCTTTGTATCAGGAATATGTTCAGCAATATTGTAAAACTCCTTAGGTGCAGCATATTTTTTCCCTTGCTTCGCCAGCCAGTCTAGAAATTCTAAGTTAGCTAACTGGCGCACCGCATCAAATCTAATTCCATCAATGTGATACTCCTGTATCCAAAACTGTACCACATCTCCAACGTATTTCCATGCAGGTTTAACATCTAATTTTTCATCATAATTATCATAATTAAACTCTGGCCCCCAGTAATTATTTGGGTCTTCAGGATAATGCATATATTCGTAATACCAGTAATTCCGGTCAATTAGCATTAACGGACATTCTTCATCTGTGTGGTTATAAATTCCATCCATAAAAACGCGAATGCCTCTAGCATGACACTCATCTATTAATCGTTTTAAATCTTCTGTCGAACCATAACTAGATTCTGTCGCAAAGAAGTGGCGGACTTTATAGCCCCAATTATAGTTGCCTGGGTACTCATTAACTGGCATTAATTCGATTGCATTAACTCCCAATTCAACCAGATAATCTAACTTGGTAATTATCCCTAGATACTTGCCTCGTTTGTCAAGCTCAACCTCATCACCAGTAAAATCTGCAACGTGCATTTCATATATGACTAATTCACGATTATCGGGCAAAGGTTTTTCATCATGTTGCCAAACATAAGTATCAATAATGCGTTGCCCATTTGTAATCCGCACCATGCTGGATTTTTCTGTTTCATTAACATTTGTTGCATTAGGGTCAATAACATCTACCCATTCATCAAGTCCAAATTTTGGGCTTTTGCTTTGAACGCGAAATTTATATTGATAAATGCCATCTTCGAGTTTTACTTGAGTGCGAAAATAACCATTTTCACTTTTTACCATTGGAATTTCTTTCCACTCATAAAAAGAACCAATTAAAGCCGCTCTTTCGTTACGAGGAGCAAACAACGTAAATTCAATTAAATTTCCCACTTCCATTTTTTTAAATCGATCTTCTCGTAATTAAACTGTGGCAACACCCATGAAAATACAAACATTAAGTAAGTGGGCAAGAATAAATCAAACTATCTTATGCAATGTTAGGACTTACGCAAAATTATCTCAAAAACCTGATTCATCGTAGCGGTAATTCCTGAATTACCGCTACTTCAGAAGTTTTTGCATAAGTTCTGAATGTAAAAGTAATTAAATATAAGATCAAACCTCACCCTCAATCCCTCTCCTTACTAAGGAGAGGGAAGCCAGAGGCAGGGTGAGGTTTTATATTGAATTTGACCCACTTACTTACTAAAAACCTTGAATTCTCCATGACGACTTACACCAAGAAGAGAATTATATTATTTATGATATCTTTTCAAAGGATACTTCCTTCCAAAAGACTATACATCTATCTTTAGTTAGTCTTGTTTACAAAGAAATATCTGGCTTTTCTTTTTGCTTATTCGTGAGTTTTTTATAAGATAGAAGACTTATTTTCTCCTGCTTCAATAAACGCCTCAAACTGACCATCAGGAGTCCATTGAATAGCCCCATCCCGTCCTGTAAAAAATAGTTTCGTTTTGCTTTGATTTAATTCAGATAAAACTTTTGGATCAAAATTAGCAGAAGACGCGATCGCTACTTGTGGTTGCAGAGCAATAACCAAATCTTTTAATGACTGAGGAGAACACCAAAGCACTTGTGGCCGAGATAAACTCCCATTTTTAACTAATTGTTGTACCTCTTTAGACTTGACATTACCAACTAATAACCAATTCTGATCTAAAATTTGCAATTGTAAAATAGGTAATTGATCGTTGATTAACTGTACCACTATTGAACCTGTTTTTACAGCTTGACCAACTGCCATCGGTTGGTAAGAACCCTGATATTTTTGTAATTCTTGTTGAATTGCCTGAGTCGCAATAGAATTTTTTGGATTAGGAGAATATTCATAAAAATTCTTTATTGGTAAACGTTGCATTAATTCCAACCAAGCATTACTTTCATTGCCTTGAAAATCAGTTGCGATCGCCCAATTGATTTGATTTACACCCTGCTGTTGTAAAAACGGTAAAATTGTGAAACGTCCAGTTCCTTCATCGCCACTATTAATTACAGTTACAGTCCCTCTATCTTGAACAACTACAATTGGTTCCGTACCAGATTCTAATACCGTTATTCTAAATAATGTATTTGTAGAATGCCAAAGGGGGATGAATACTAAACCGATTGCCATCACATTAGCAACCCACCACCGACGTTGCCACCAAGGGACTAGCCAAACCAGTATAATCAGTGCGTAAATCACTAAAAGCTGCCAACTAGATATACTACCGACAGCAACAGAATTTCCTGGCAACTTGCTAAAAAATTCCACTAGTTTAATTAGCCAGTCTGTCGGGTAATGTAACACCGCAGCTAAGAAACTTCCTGCGGGAGTCCAAATTAAACCCACTAAGGCACTAATGATACCACCGATACTAATAATCGAAATTAATGGGGTACTAACCACATTCAGCAACAGACTATAAGATGGTACAACTCCAAACACAAAAAGTTGTACAGGTAAAGTCCAAAGAGTCGCAGCGAGGGGAACGGCAATCAAAGAAGCGATCGCAGGTGGTAGCCATGCTAGGCGGTTGACTAATGGAGGTACTGTTACAATTAATCCCAGTGTTGCTAAAAAACTTAATTGAAAGCCTAAATCCCAAATCCATAGAGGATTAAACACTAATAACAGAGTTGCTGCTAATAGTAATGAGCCAAACTGTTTTACCTTCCTTTTTAATAGCAGCCCAACTAATGCCGCAAAACCCATAATTACGGCTCTGAGAACCGCAGGCTGAAAACCTGTTAAACTCAGAAAAATAATTAAAGCCAAAAACCCAAGGGTAAATTGTGTTCCCTTTTTTGCCCGCCTCGTTAACTGTAAGATCACACTCAAAATCAAAGAAGTTTGGAACCCGGAAGCTGCCAAAGCATGAGCTAATCCTGCTTGTACAAACAAATCGCGGATATCGTAGGGTAAATCAACAGCTTTGCTACCTAAAACCATTGCACTCACAAGAGGCCCTTCAGGGATACCCAACCACCGAACTTGCGATCGCACAATTCGCTCTCGAATTTGCCACCATCCCCATTTACGTTCCTGATCCAAAACATTTATTTGTCGCCCAATCAAACCAGCAAACGTTCCTTCTTGCTTGAGAAACTTCTGAAAATCGAAACCACCAGGATTGGAAGCCGCCTTTGGTTTGTATAAAATCCCAGTCACAGCAATTTGTTGACTAGGGTATAACCCAGTAGCCTGAAGTATAGGCACTGTCACATACAATTTGCCCGTTACACCTTTTGGCACACCTACTGAACCGTTTTCATTTTTGACTTCATCTATCTGAGTCGCTTCCAGCCAAAATTGTCCTCGCTGACTGCGAGTTAATCGGGGATTACTCGCCACTTCCCCACGAACAATCACAAGTTGTTCTTGATTATTGCTATTTCCAGGTGGGACGAACTGACTAATATCTTTTGCATCTGGTTGCGGCACTCGCCATTGAAAATATACAGTTGCCAATAATCCCACCAAACCAGCAGCTAGCCATATTCGAGGATGGGAATTAGTTTGCCAAGTGTTAGATACAGCCTTATTTTTGCTTCCAGCATTTTCTGCTTTCTGATCGAGTTGCCGTGGGCTGGTACGTCTTCTAAAAACAATTGCTCCCACTATCCCCAAAACCAAAATCCACACACCACCCCAAGGAACTGCTGTAAACAGCAACCCAAAAATGTAGCCAAGACAAATAATTACACCACTGGTTTGAATCATAAGATTTTTTGTAAAAGCACCTGAGAGTCTGAATTTGCAGCTGGCTTAAAAATAGCTAGGGGAGCAATAAGTAAGTGGGTCAAATTAAATACCTCACCCTGCCTCCGGCTTCCCTCTCCAAAGTATCGGAGAGGGATTGAGGGTGAGGTTTGATCTTATATTTAATTACGCCTACCTACTTAGAGAAAAACCCACGCGGAGCAACCCACGCTGCTGAAATTGGTTATGAAATTCAAAAATCAAATATTCTAAACTCTTATTATCTGCACCTAGAACGCTTCTACATAAGCTTTTCATCTGTTTTTATCAGCAACGCCGAAAAATTTTATGCTTGTGGTGAAGTATAGTCCATCAAGTTTATACAAACAAAGCCCGCCTGTGCGGGCTTGATCCTTATAGCCTTAATGTTCGTTCTAGATTCAAGATTTAATTTTTAATCAATTTGGTTACAACTGAAATTTTATTTTTAATCGCAAATCCGCCAAACTCTAATTATTATGTATAGTTTTTAATTCCTGAAAATGCGATCGCGCCCTTTTACCAACGCGATCGCTAAATTTTCTCTCCCTCCACTAACCAATAAAATGCAGATGATTGATCGCCGCACTAATTAGATTATGGGTAACAGGAAGACTATCCACGACCATTCCCAGACACAACAGCATCATGTAGGAGATGGAAAAGAGAAACAACTCTTTAGCTACAGCGCGATCCTCTGGATTGTGCAACAACCGCCAAGATTTGTGGATAAATAATCCTCCCAGACTTACGGCGATCGCAGCATAAAGAATTCCACTCGCACCCAAGGGATAAAACAATAACACGGTTGCAACTACAGTTAACAGCGTATAGTACCAAATCTGACGTACTGTTGCTGCATCACCTTCAATTACAGGTAGCATTGGTATGCCAACCTTTGCGTAATCATCCCGAATCATCAGAGCTAGCGCCCAGAAATGGGGTGGTGTCCACAAAAAGACGATGCCAAAAATTAACCATGCTGACCAGCTTAAAGTCCCTGTGACAGCAGCCCAACCCACTAACGCCGGAATTGCCCCCGCTGCCCCACCAACAACGATATTCTGGGGGGTGTGGCGTTTTAGCCAGTGGGTATAGACCAAAATATAAAAGACGATACCAGAGAAAGCTAGCAGTGCGGCTAACAGGTTGGCAAATACTGCCAAGAGTGTAAAGGAAATCGTTGCTAGTGCGATCGCAAAAATTAGAGCATCGCGCGGCTGAACTTTACCGGAAGGCATGGGACGATGGCGCGTCCGCTCCATGTCATAATCAATATCCCGGTCATAGATACAATTAATCGTCTGGGCGCTTGCAGCAGCCATTGTGCCACCAGTGAGAGTTACTAGCAACAGCAATGGGTCTACTTCTCCCTTAGCAGCAATCCACATACTCCCAGCCGTAGTAATCAAAAGCAACGGAATAATCCGAGGCTTCGTTAGCTGGTAATAACTTTGAACTACCTGGAGAAATGTTTCGTGGTGGCGAGAGACATTAGTCTCAATCATTTTGGCTCTGGTTCCTTATTTTTCAACAACTTATATACAGCCCCGCTCAAACTGGCTCTTTCAGACAAACAAAACACAGATTTTCTCCACCTGCGTGCATAGATCGCAATACTCGCCGTTGCGTCCTTCATCGTTTAGTAGGCAGTGGGGAGATGAGGGAGAAGGATCAATGCCCAATGCCCCATTCTCAATGCCCCATTCCCTATTCAGCACTAACTGAATCACGTAATGCAAGAACTGTGAAAGCTACCAAAGTACCCAGTAAAGCTGCTCCTATAGCTTGGTGAGAGACGGTGAGAGGCTCGACTTGGAGATGTAATTTGAAAGTGGCGAATCCCAACAAGATTTGTAAGCTCAACAACCCCCCAGCTATATTTGCCAGTCGCCGCAAGGCTGGATGTAGCGCTGGTGTACGCCAACAGATAAATACCATTGTCAAGGTTGTCACTGTTGGCGGCACCAAACCAGCAATATGGCTGTACATCACAGTACAAAGTTGAGAATCGCCGAGGCATTGGTGTAGCGCCCAGCGAGAGCCTACCAAAGCACCCAAGAGACTTTGCAGGTAAACCAGAACAGCAGCAGTTAAACCTACCCAAGGCAACTTCCCAACGGTTCCATTGCCCTTATAGGGAGTAAGTGCCGTGCCGATAATCAGCAGGGTGCTAAAAAATAACAGCGCCGTTCCTAAATGAGCGGTAACGATATCAAACCGCAACAGTTCGGTAACGGTGAGTCCTCCCAAGATGCCTTGGAAGACGATGAGAAACAGAGCGAATGTGGATGCCCAAGGCAGCCAAGAGGGTAAGACACGACGATGCCACCAGGATAAGCCGAAGAGTGCGATCGCGCTTAAACCAATTAAAGCTGCATCCAATCTGTGAAACCACTCCAGAAACACCTGGAGGTTCATTTGCTTGGCTGGTACGAGTTCGCCATAGCACAAGGGCCAGTCTGGGCAAGCAAGTCCAGCATTCATCACGCGGGTGGCACTGCCTATTGCCATCAAAATTAAGGTGGCTATGCATATTTTCCACACCAAGCGCCGAATCATTTCCTTGGGCTTTTGCTGCTCAACCGCCGCTTCATTTTGTTGTTGTAGGACAAATTCGCTCATGAAGGATACCTTCTGCCCGCTCTTGGTGGATATCTTAAAATTTTCAATTGTTCTTTTAGCGTGCTATCTTCACCCTAGCGTATAGGCTTAGGGTTTATAGATTAGCACTCACTTATACTTTCAATCACTCCAGAAAGGTTTTGCCTGAAGCTTTAGGTATTTTTCAAGATGTGAAAAATTGATTGATGACAATTAATTTAAGCATTCTAAATTTTTCCTTAAATTTTTTCATTGATTTTGAGAGAAGGCAGAGGACAGGAGGAAATAATCATGAATTAAAACTTTAGTTTTGGGTATAAAATCCAGTAGTTCAATCCCACGGTTTTAAATGGCTCTAGGTTAGTCCTACTTCTTGCCCCCTGCCTTCTGCCTTCCGATAGTCACCTTGTACCCAAAATTAGTAAAATAGTTAAAAAAATTAATAAAAATTTCAGACCTTTCGACTCTACGCCTTCCAGCCTAGACTACCTTAGATAAGTGGGCAGCTTTAAGATAACGTAGTAAATTCAATTAAGTAAGCCGTGAAGATTCCAAGTTCAATCTGGACATTACTCATTGGCATCGTGCTAACCCTAGCCAGCCTTTGGTACGGTCAAAATCACGGTCTGTTGCCAACAGCAGCAACAGATGAAGCCGTATTAGTGGATGGTCTGTTCAACGCGATGATGATCGTTTCTACAGGTATATTCCTGTTAGTTGAAGGTATTTTAATTTACTCTGCATTTAAATACCGTCGGCGTGCAGGTGACAATGAAGACGGCCCGCCAGTTGAGGGCAATGTACCTCTAGAAATTCTCTGGACGGCGATCCCAGCAATTATCGTTTTTGGCATTTCTGTTTACAGCTTTGATGTTTACAACGAAATCGGTGGCTTTGATCCCCATGCGATCCATGCAGCAGCACCGATGAATCAGGAATCAATGGCAATGTCTGGCAGTGCTATGGCTGCAACTTTAAGCGATACTACTCCTAGCAGCGAACCGAACCTCAATCAAGAAAAATCTGATGAGGCAATGCAAGACCCAGCTACAGCAGAAGTTCGTAATGCTGACCAAATTCCCCAAAAGCGGGATGCCCCTGGTGTAGGGGTTGTTTCTCCCACGATTGGGGCAGGGGCAACTCCTGATAAAGCAGGCAAACCAGCAGGATTACAGGTCAACATCACTGGTTTACAATATGCCTGGATTTTCACCTATCCTGAAACTGGTATAACTACAGGTGAAATGCACGTCCCCATCGGGCGAGAAGTGCAAATCAGTATGACAGCCAACGATGTCATCCATGCCTTTTGGGTTCCAGAGTTCCGCCTGAAACAAGATGCGATCCCAGGTAGACAAAGCGAGATTCGCTTTACCCCCAATAAAGCAGGAGATTATACCCTGATCTGTGCTGAACTTTGTGGCCCCTACCACGGTGCAATGAGAGCGCCAGTAGTTGTTGAGTCAGAAGAAGCCTTTGACAAATGGGTTCAAGAACAGCTAGTTGCCAGCAAAGAAATACTCAATCAAGCCGTTGCTGTTAACCCTGCGAATCTATCCCCAAATGAATTTCTTGCTCCTTACACCAAGGACATGGGAATTAAGCCAGAAATCCTCCATCAAGTTCACCATTAGTCAATATATTATCTAGTCAAAATCCAATGACTAATGACCAATGACCAATGACCAATGACCAATGACTAATGACTAATGACTAACGACTATGACACAAGCTCAGTTGCAAGAAACTGCCAATATCCCCGCCCTTGCTGAGGAACCAGGGATCAGAAAATGGCAAGATTACTTTGGCTTCAACACCGACCATAAGGTGATTGGAATTCAATATCTAGTCACTACGTTCATTTTTTACTGTATTGGTGGGGTGATGGCTGACTTGGTTCGTACAGAACTGCGAACCCCAGAAGTCGATTTTGTCACCCCTGAAGTCTATAACAGCTTATTTACGCTGCACGCCACAATCATGATTTTCTTGTGGATTGTGCCAGCTGGTGCGGGTTTTGCAAACTTCCTCATTCCCTTGATGATTGGGGCAAGGGATATGGCATTTCCGCGCTTGAATGCTGTTGCCTTTTGGATGATTCCCCCTGCGGGTTTATTGTTGATCGCTAGTTTATTGGTAGGCGATGCACCGGATGCGGGTTGGACTTCCTACCCTCCCCTGAGCTTGGTAACAGGCCAAGTGGGTGAGGGAATTTGGATTATGAGCGTCCTTTTACTAGGTACGTCATCGATTTTAGGGGCAATTAATTTTCTCGTCACATTGCTCAAGATGCGTATCCCCGGTATGGGGGTTCACCAAATGCCCTTGTTCTGCTGGGCGATGTTTGCTACCTCGGCACTGACTTTGGTCTCTACGCCAGTGTTAGCAGCAGGTCTAATTCTGCTTGCCTTTGACTTAATTGCTGGGACAACATTTTTTAACCCAACTGGCGGCGGCGACCCGGTTGTATACCAGCACATGTTCTGGTTTTACTCTCACCCAGCCGTTTACATCATGATTTTGCCATTTTTTGGGGCAATTTCAGAAATTATCCCCGTCCATTCCCGCAAGCCGATTTTTGGCTATAAAGCGATCGCTTATTCGTCTCTAGCCATCAGCTTTTTGGGGCTAATCGTCTGGGCACACCACATGTTTACCAGTGGTATCCCCGGTTGGTTGCGGATGTTCTTTATGATCACCACCATGATCATTGCCGTACCTACGGGAATTAAAATTTTCAGTTGGTTAGCAACGATGTGGGGCGGAAAAATCCGACTTAACAGTGCCATGCTGTTCGCCATTGGCTTTGTTGGTACCTTTGTGATTGGCGGGATCAGTGGTGTAATGTTGGCATCAGTGCCTTTTGATATTCACGTTCACGACACCTATTTTGTGGTAGCACACCTACACTACGTCCTATTTGGCGGTAGTGTTCTCGGCATTTATGCGGCGATTTACCACTGGTTCCCAAAAATGACGGGACGGATGGTGAACGAATTTTGGGGTAAGGTTCACTTTGCCTTAACAATAGTTGGTCTAAACATGACCTTCTTACCCATGCACAAGCTGGGATTAATGGGCATGAATCGCCGCATCGCTCAATATGACCCCAAATTTACCTTTCTCAATGAAATCTGCACTTATGGCGCTTACATCCTAGCAATTTCGACATTCCCCTTCATCTTTAATGCGATTTGGAGTTGGTTATACGGCGAGAAAGCTGGTAATAATCCCTGGAGGGCGCTTACCTTAGAGTGGATGACAACCTCACCACCTGCGATCGAGAATTTTGATCAAACCCCAGTACTGGCCACAGGCCCCTACGACTACGGTTTGGAAAGGGCTAACGAAGATGTACCTTTATCTGATCCCAATCCAATCTTGTCTGGAGGGCCAAACTCAGTATTAAGAGCAGAACCCGATCCAGCCGTTGCTGCTAATCCCGAAGACAGGAAATAAATAGAGGACTGGGGACTGGGGACTGGGGGCTGGGGACTATGGACTAGTTAATCAATTCTCTTACCAATGCCCAATGCCCAATGCCCAATGCCCAATGCCCAATGCCCAATGCCCAATGCCCAATGCCCAATGCCCAATTCTCCACTTATAAAAATTCATGCAAAGTCAAACTATTGACCCAGCTAAAACCGAACTAAATCATCACCACGCGGCAGAAGCGTCTGTTAGTCATCACGAAGAACATCCAGACCATCGCCTGTTTGGTCTATATGTCTTCCTGATTGCTGAAGGGATGATTTTTATGGGCTTATTCGGAGCCTACTTAGCTTTCCGTGCTACCTTACCTGCGTGGCCTCCAGCCGGTACCCCAGAGTTAGAACTATTATTACCTGGAGTAAACACCATCAATCTGATTTCTAGTAGTTTTATCATGCACAATGCTGACACTGCTATTAAAAAGAACGATACGCGGGGGGCACAAATCTGGTTAGCAATTACGGCGGCAATGGGTGCTATCTTCTTGGTAGGGCAAGTATATGAATATACCCATTTAGAATTTGGTTTAACTACCAATTTATTTGCCAGTGCATTTTACGTTTTGACCGGTTTCCACGGATTGCACGTTACCATCGGCGTTTTAGCAATTGTTGCCGTGTTATGGCGATCGCGCCAACCGGGTCACTACAGTAACGAAAAGCACTTCGGCATTGAAGCAGCTGAAATCTACTGGCACTTCGTTGACGTGATTTGGATTATTTTGTTCGGATTACTGTATCTACTGTGAGTATTAATTATTAGTTGTTTATTCCACGCGAACAACTTAATCGGCCCCCTATTGGGGGCTTTTTTAATTAATAGTTTTATTCTTTACCTAATAATGTTTCCAGAAAATATATTAAAACAAGTATAGGCTAATCCCTTTGTTACTTTTGCTAAATACAATAAGACTTACGCATTGGTAGAGAAGACCTAATATAGATGATTTTAAAATCACATCTATCGTAGGGGCAATTCATGAATTACCCCTACTGGGAAATTAAGGTTTAGGCTATCTTTTGCGTAAGTCCTGACTAAGTTTATAGTGAGCGATTCATATCGCAAAACAAAGATTGTTAAGACTAAGTAAGTCGGCGTAAATAATTAAAGGTTTGTAGTCAAGGCTTCAGCCCTCACTACGAAACGCTACGCGAACGCTAAGAACTAATTTCAATATTTTTTACATTAGTTAATATAGTTTGAGGTATTCTCACCGACTTACTTAAAGTCCTTACTAAATAAGTGGGTCAAATTGAGTATAAAACCTCACTCTACCTGCGGCTTCCCTCTCCGATACTTTGGAGAGGGATTGAGGGTGAGGTTTGATCTTATATTTAATTACGCCTACCTACTTACAAACTTTAATTGATTTACACCTCACTACTTAAGTTATCTCTAAAGCAGAGTAGCAAAACTGTTGCGTATGTAGTAAGAATATTTGTGCTTTTAAATTTCACTCTCCAAGGTTTTATCAGTAAACAGGCTCAAAGTTAATATAAATTGTCTTAACTCCAGAATATTTACTTCTGCCTACAGTTCTAAATAGTCTGAACTAGTGTTACATTTACTTAAGTGAGAAAATTACTTAAGTATTCACAGAAATAAATTTTATATTAAAATACTAATGAAGGTATTAAATTAACCAAATCAAGGGGCTAGCTATAAAAATGATCCAAAGCATAGGTTGCCTGAGAAGCTGACTAGCCTCAAATACCAACAATCTAGCGACAAGTATTTATATAATCTCAGCCAAGCAATGAGCCAGAACCCTCTAGTAAGAAAAACACTTCGCAGTCGCTTTGAGACTGTCAAACTGCTGAGAAGCGGAGGATCTAGTAATACTTACTTATTGGCAGGTGCTAGACGTAACAGACATCAAAACTCCCTTACCAGAAAGATACTTCGGAATCGCTTTGAGATTGTCAAGCACCTAGGAAGTGGAGGCTCAGGTGATACTTACTTAGCCTTAGACCTAGATTTACCAGGACAACCCCATTGTGTTGTCAAACATTTCCATCCAAAAGATTCCAATCCTGCTGTTCTACCCATTGCAAAGAAGCTATTTGAACGGGAAGCGGAAGTTTTATATCAATTAGGCAACGACCACGATCAAATTCCTAGACTGTTTGCTCATTTTGATGAGGATGGAGATTTCTATTTAGTCCAGGAGTTTATTGATGGTCATGCCTTAACTCAAGAAATTATACCAGGTCAGCATCTGAGCGAGAATGCAGTTTTAAATTTATTAAAAGATATCCTGGAAGTGCTGGCATTTGTCCACCAAAATAACATTATTCACAGGGATATTAAGCCCCAGAATTTAATGCGGCGGTATTCAGATCAGAAAATTGTGCTAATTGACTTTGGAAGTATTAAGAAAATTGGTGCTTTGGGAGCAGGCTTAACAATTTCTGTTGGAACCCCTGGCTATATGCCAAGCGAACAGGCTAAAGGAAAGCCAAAACTTTGCAGCGATATCTATGCAGTAGGGATGATTGGCATTCAAGCTTTGACAGGTTTAATACCTGAGCAACTACAAGAAGATCCCACTACTGGAGGAGTTATTTGGCGCGATCTGGTAGAGGTAAGTGATGCTCTTGCAAACATTTTAGATACAATGGTCAGCGATCGCTACAACCAACGTTATCAATCTGCCACAGAAGCTTTACAAGCACTTAATTACGATCTGGCGTTATCAGAATCTTCAGAATCTGCTGGCATCAAGTCAAACACGGATAATACTTATTTACTGAGTTATAAAAACTTTATTTTGCTTTTGGGAATAGGACTTGGTGCTACCACTAGTTTGATAGTGATAGTGTTAATTTATATGTTTATTAATACAGGTACATCGTCTCCAAACCAACCTACTCAATTAAATAATTTTATAGAAAGACTGGTTGAGCCACGCTTCACGAATGTCAATGTTAATAGCCTAATACCGAAATCATTAGCAAAAAGAGGAGTTTGTAAAAGCAATTGCACCATTGCAAATACTACTAAAAAGCAAATTACATCTCACGGACGATAGAAATCTGCTTTAATGTATGAAGTTATTCTGTAGACAAGCAAGGGGAAAGAAGACAATTTGAATTGTCCTAAGTTTGTTAAACAATAAAATATTAATCTTAGCTATAAGAAAAATCCATAATTTAATAGGAGTCAGAAAAACGGCTATTAACTAACTAATACAACTTGCTTTAATCCTAAATATTCTAAAATTTATTTTAGGATAAATAGTTATAGATTCCTGTAAGATACTTATAATAAACAATATTTAAAAATATGGACAATACAAATCAAAAAAAAGCTTTAATTAACAGCGAAATAGCCCTCTTTCTTAGAGGTTTGATTATTGGGAAAGTGCTGACACTTATGGTTATTGGCGGATTGCTTTGGTGGTTACTGAAGCCGAATTTATTGTCCCGTAACAGCATTGACTCTTCTTCTAATCAAAGTTTTAAGACCGTCTCTAATACTGCATCCAGTTTTCAGACAGTTGCAGATGTCCCCAATGCCTCATTTAACTATGGAGGAAGTACAGCTTGGGCATCTATCCGGCAATTGGTAGATTCTCAGATCCAGAGCGATCGCCCGGAACTACAATTACGTTATGTAGACCCTACTAATGCTAGCCCTGGTTCTAGCTCAGGCATTCGGATGTTACTTGATGGGAAAATAGACTTTGCTCAGTCTTCTCGTCCCCTTACAGATGAAGAACAAGCTATGGCAAAAGAGCGAGGCTTCACCCTTGAGCAACGTCAGGTAGGTATGGATGCGATCGCAGTGGTAGTCAACCCATCACTGAATGTGTCAGGTTTAACTGTTGACCAATTGCAGCAGATTTATTCGGGGCGAGTTACTAACTGGAATCAAGTAGGTGGCCCAAACCTACCCATCACACCTTTGTCTCAAAGACCAGAGGACGCAGATACAGTAATATTATCTAGTAACAACGACTTGAAAGGACAATTACTTGGCTCTAATGTGCAATATGTCTACTCTACAACAGAGGCAGTACGCCAACTCAGTAAAATACCTGGTGCTATATATTATGCTTCTGCCCGTTCAGTAGTGCCTCAATGTAGTGTGAAGGCTTTGCCATTGCGTGGAACTTCTGGTCAGCTAATTCCCCCCTACCGTAAACCGATGGTATCGCCTGAGCAATGTCCACGTCAGCGCAACCAGCTAAATACTCAAGCTATCAAAGATAGCAGCTATCCAATAATTGCTAATTTGTTTGTGATTATTAAGCAGAATAAAGGTAGGGAACAGCAGATTGGAGATGCGTACACCCAACTTTTATTAACTGACCAGGGACAAAGGGCAATTGAGCAAGCTGGTTTCGTCAGCGTTCGCTAGTAGATTTGGATAACAATTAACCCCCTTCCCATAGATAGATCCCCGACTTCTTTAAGAAGTCGGGGATCTAATCGCACCATCACTCGACAGCATAAGAAGTAAATTGCCGTTTAAAAGGAGAATGAAACCCAATCACAATATTAGAAGGTGGTACACCTAACTCAACCAATCGTTCAGCAACAGACTCGTTTAATTGCTTCACTAAGAGGTTGTTTGAAAAGTCCTCTTGTCGGTATCAAAAAGTTCTAGATCCCCCTAAATCCCCCTTAAGAAGGGGGACTTTGATTCCGTTTCCCCCCTTTTTAAGGGGAGCCACTGCGGTCTTGGGGTCTCCCCAAGTAGAGCAAGTGGCGTGGGTTAGGGGGGATCGCTAAGTGCCTAAAATCACAGCGAAATACTTGTTCATTCAACCTCTAATACGAATTGTAAAAGGATCGTGAGTAATTATCCACCCATCTTTAATTAATGCTTTTTTTACCTGTTGATGAAAAACATCTTTAGCCATGTTGCTATATTTAGATTAGGCCAAATTAACCTGAAATGATCTTGTTGCTCTATGTAATGCGTTCCCCGAAGGGGTTGTCGGAGACATCGCACTCTCCATTATTCTCGATTGCTGCGGCAAGTTTTTCGAGATTTTGGCGAATAGTTACACTACGCAGATGATTCACACCCCAGACTCGCTCACAAATATCTAAAGCTTGCAAATATAGCGGTTCCGCCTCACCATAACGTCCAGTTTCACGATAAATTTCTGCCAAATTATTGAGACTTTCAGCAACATTAGGATGATTTTTTCCCAATAGGTGCTTATCAAGTTCTAAGGCTTTTATACATAAGGTTTCCGCCTCATTATAGCGTCCCTGCTCCCTATACATATAACCAAGAGCATAGATAGTATCTGCTAAAAGTGGATGCGCCTTTTGCAATAGACGCTGCTTGAGTTCTAATGATTGTAAAAATACTGTTTCAGCTTGATCGTAGCGTCCTTGAGCGCGGTATATCAATCCCAAATTGTGCAAATCTGTAGCAACATCAGGATTCTCTTCTCCCAAAAATCGCTTATCTAATTCTATTGCTTGTAGCGACAAAGGTTCAGCTTCACTGTAACGTCTTTGATGATAATAAAGTAGCGCTAAATTATTCAGTATAAGAGCGAAAGAAAGATGATTTTCGCCAACTAAACGTTTTTCAAGTTCTAATGATTGCAGATAGAGGGGTTCTGCTTCCTCATAACGTCCTTGTTCATCATATAGTAATGCTAAATTGTTTAGGCTAACAGCGACATCTGCATGGTTTTCTCCCCACAGGCGTTTCCTCAATTCTAAAGCTTGTTGATATAAAATTTCCGCTTTACTATATTGCCCAGTAGATTTGTAGAGTCCCGCCAAGTTATTCAGGCTAGTAGCAAAAGAAGGATGGTTGTCTCCCAAAAGACGTTTTCTCAGTTCTAAAGCTTGTTTATATAAGGGTTCGGCTTCGCTGTAGTGTCCTGTCGCACGATATATTCCGGCTAAATTGTTAAGGCTATTAGCTAAGTCTATCTGCAAACCTAATTCATTTTGTAGCTCACTCGCCTGTCGCCAATATTTAATTGCTAATTCCTGTTCTTCTTGATAATTTTGAGATTCACCCCGATCTAATCTGCTACGGTAAATATCGCCCAATCTTGAGTATAAAGTAGCCAACATGGGGTCTTTAGTCCCCCGTTCCTGTTCTATTTTCTCAATCAGTCTTTGTAAATCTTGAATGGGCAAGAAAAAGGGGTTATTTTCATTAGTATCTGTGCTGGCTAATTCTGTGTCTCGAAAAACAAAGCGTATAGATTCTAATTCTTTACCAGGAATAGCATTTGTCTTTTGAGATTCAAATCGAAATACACCATTACGCCAACTCCAAAAATCAGGAGCTTTTTTAATCAAGTTGACTAAAATTTGGTTAGTTACCCAAAGCACAATCGCAAAGGGAAACTCGCGCAATCCTTCCCTTGTCCACTGTAAGTAACCAAAAAATTTCTCCTGTTCTGATTGCTCTTTTCCCAATCTGAGAAAATAAAGTTGTTCAGCACCCGTGACAGTAATCACCGCACGCTTTTGCTGACGGCGATATTCTTCTTGTTGCACCAGTTGGTTAAGAGCAGCTTTCAGGCTCGGTTCCTGACGTGCTAAAGTCACTCGATATGGATGGAAAGCGGATTGTAGTTCAACTTCATATTGGGCAATAATCTCATCACGAAAGCTAGCATCATCACAAACTGCAATCAGTAGATTTAATCCCCGTTTTTGAGCTTCAATAGAAACAATTAAATCGTCATACGCATCTTGATTTTCTAATGATTCTTCATTGAACATTAATAGCTCCCTGTCTTCTCAAACTTTCGATAATAATTGGATGAACATCGTACCAAGTTTCATCAGTGCGATATTCTAGAACGTATAGCCCGTGTAGCAAATCCAAAAACTCTGCTTGTTTGGGGTCATTGGGCATAAATTGTTCATAAACACTCTGCAAAATATCTATATCAACTTTTCCTAAACGTATAGAAAAATCATTGCGAATTTTATTGATTGCTTGCAGGAGAATTTTATCGTCAATGATAACTTCGGCTGAGGGATTTTGCCGGATCATCCGTAGACAAATGCGGCAACATTCTTTAGAAATCCGAATTAACTCTCGCAACACGCCACCACTGTAAATCACGATTTTATCAGCAGTTTCAGCCGCGATTAATTCACTAGGAATCCGCTTTTGTAAAACTTCACCGAGAATCTTTGTTGCTTCTGGGCGAGGTTTGGCATTAGGAAACCGATTTTTACCTTTATTAAATATTTTTAAGACAGGCATTGCCACAACTTGATCGTTAGTTTCAGTGGCAATTATTGTACTGATAAATGTTTCCCGCAGTACTGCGATTGGGATAGTGTAAATAATTTGAAAGTTAGGTTGACAGAGAGCTTTAATATTATCTCGATAAATTTCGTTGACTCTGCCTAAGTCAAGTTTATCTAAATCATCAATAATTACTAAAACGTTTTGTTTAGTTGCAGCTTGAATTAGAGCAGCAATTTCATTAATTCTGGCAACTAAATCTGATAACTTGCGTTCAAATTCTTGTTTGATTTCATCCCGAACGCTGGCATCAGCTTTTAATTTAGAGCTAATCAATTTTAAGAGGTCAAAACCTATACTAGCTTCTGCTTGCAAATTTGATTCTTCAGTGCGAGTGCGAGTAGCAAACCACTTATAAAGAGCTTCTTTAGTAGAGTGTGGGATATCAACTTTGCGGGCTTCTGCCTCGGTCATCAAATTAACTGCGATCGCAAACAATATATTAATATGATTAACAGCCGACATTTCAATTTTGTCAGCAATAGAAAAGAGAACTACAAAATATTTATCTTGGATTTGTCGGCTAAATTCAGCCAATAAAGTAGACTTACCACATCCCCGATGTCCTGTAAAGACAATTTTGCCATCTCCGTTAGGACTATCTTCCACTAATTGGTTCAGGTCTGCAATCAAATCATCACCATATTCGACTCTAAATCTTTCCATTTCGTTCCGTTCCATCAACGGAAACAGTTCGAGATTACTGTAGGCTTCTTGAAAGGAGTTTAATAAATCCTGAGACATCGGATAGTGCCGTAAACGTGCTAACTATTCATATAATGGCTCATGATTTATGTAGCAAAAGTTCAAGCAATGTCTAGGATCGAGTATGCCTACATAACTTCTAAAATTACGTTAATAAATAACTACTAGGTGAGTGGTATGTTATGTCTTAAAAAGAGATCCCCTAATACCAAAATTTCAACCTATCAATGAGTAATAGAGGTCAATAATCAATCAGACTGAATGATAGATTATACATTCGATAATTTAAACTGAATGATAGATTATACAGATAAAATACTGGAAGCTACTTAACACATAAATAAAATAAAATTTTCAGTTATAAAAATAAATTTTTAGTGTGCTTCGTCTCATCCCCCTCTAGCCGATGCGATGGTAGCTGTTATTACTATTGGTTTACTAGGCAGTGCCTCACTTTTATAAATATACCTAGTATCGCAAGGCGGAAATCAAAAGTTAACACTGAGCAAAGTCGTTCGCGTAGCGTCTCCGATAGGAAAAGTATCAAAAGTCAAAAAGCTTAGAAAACAGGCTTTTGAACGATTTGAAATAGTTGCTTTATTTATGCCATGCTCTTTTACCCTCCCCTTGGAAAGGCTACGGTGTACACACATCTCTGTACAAACCCAAAATCGTTGGAGATCCCCCTAAATCCCCCGATAAATTGGGGGACTTTAAGAGACTTTTGCCCCCCTTTTTAAGGGGGGTTGGGGGGATCAAAAGCCTATGAGGCCACTCTCAAAGACTTGTGTGTACACCGTAGCCTTGCAAAGGGGAGGGAACTAGATTTCTTGTTTCCCTCCTTGGAAAGGGGGGATTAAGGCGGGTAATTCGACTTGAGCTAATTAAGCGTTATGGAATTATTTGAACGATTTTCATCAAACCAGCTTTTGCGATTTCAAAACTAGCTTTTGTGATTTCAAAACCAGCTTTTGCGACTTCAAAACTAGCTTTTGTGATTTCAAAACCAGCTTTTGTGACTTTAAAACCTGCTTCTGCGACTTCAAAACTAGCTTTTGTGATTTCAAAACTAGCTTTTGCGACTTCAAAACCTGCTTTTCTCAACAAATTTCAGCAAATATACCCGCATCTATCTAGTTGGCTAATGCCATCCAATGCTTTTATAATTCTGTAACTTCACTGTGGCTAGTGCATCGGCTTATTGCGTATCTTAATGATATATAAATAACTCAGTGTATAAGTTCGGGGTTATTTATAAATTAATCCAAATAGGAAAACTATATGCAACGGAAACGAAACTCCATCTCACTAACCAAAGCTGAACGACGGATTGAAGGAATGCAGACAATTAACTCTAAGTTAGACTTTACTAATGGGTTTTCAATTGCTACTTACAACACTAAAGTAATTGAGTTACGAGAAAAGCTAGCCGCTTATAATCAAGCACAAACAATAGTAGATAAGACACACAATGCGTTAATAGAATACGAACGTGAGTTAAATACTTATTCTGAGCAAATGCTGTTAAATGTTGCATCTCGCTATGGCAAAAATAGTGATGAGTATGAGATGGCTGGTGGAACGCGCAGATCAAACCGTAAAAAAGCACGTCCAGTAGTAAACCAAACAGTGACATCTGTGAAGTGATTATTTCGACTCGCTGTTTCTTTAGATATGGTGCGTTGACCTTTGTGACAACGCACTACTCTTTTACATTCTACCGCTTAACTTCTGAAGCGTCTCCAGAGACTTTTGACATCCAAAAATCGAATGCTGAGTGCGATCGCAAATGGTCTAGAAGATTGTTGCCGAATTGTAGGTTGGGTTGAACGAAGTGAAACCCAACATCAGCCTTCGGTATTGTGATCGGTAATGTTGGGTTTCGCAAAGCCTCAACCCAACCTACGAATAATTCTTAACCTAGCAATATTGCACCAAGTCCAATAGAGATGATTTTGGATTATTGGTAAGAATTGTTACTATATTGCTGTTGAATTTCCTTACCTCGCGCTCCGCTTCTTTTGTTAATTCTTAATCCCTGTAGTAGCAATACCCTGAATAAACTGGCGCTGACCAATCAGAAATAATACCATCACTGGAACTGTTGCTATTGTCACCGCCGCCATCATCAAAGGCCAATTATTCGTAAACTGTTCTTGAAATTCAGCCAAAGCCAGTTGCACCGTTCTTAATTCGGGACGGGTTGTGAACACCAAAGGTTTAAACAAATCATTCCATTCGCCGATGAAGGTGAATAAAAACAGCGTCACCAAGGCTGGACGGGCTAAAGGTAACATCACCCGCCACAATATTTGCAGTCTGTTCGCCCCATCGAGGGCTGCGGCTTCCTCTAACTCCACGGGAATTGTCTGGAAATATTGACGTAGTAAGAAAATTCCAAACCCGTTGACAGCAGTGGGTAAAATAAGCGCCCAGTATGTATTTATCAGGTGTCCCCATTTCAAAACCAAAAAGATGGGAATCACCAATAACTGAAAGGGAATCACCAAAGTTGCTAAAACAACCAATAGCAGGGCTTGGCGGCCTCGAAACTTCAATCGCGCTAAGGCGTAACCAGCCAAAGCAGAAGTCACAATCTGAAACGCCGTCACAGCGATCGCTACCAGGGTAGAATTAGCAAACGCCAGTAAAAATTTACCCTGTTGCCATGCAATCCGGTAATTAATTAAAGACCAGTTATTTTTGGAAACATTTTCTGGGGTTGCTCCCGTCAGTATAAAAGAGGTGAGAAAAACAATAAACAGAGGTAGTAAAACTATAAATGCCCCTACCAGTAAGATTACTAGGCTCAAAAAATCGCCAGATTTCAGATTCCACTTTGGTTCGGACATAAATTTATTATCTACAAAGCATTTATTTTGCTACTACTAGAGCATCGCCCCCAGCAAAAGTTAATCTATAAACATAGTTACTTGTTAAGTTAAATTAAACCACAGAGATTGCTACCCTCAGTTCATAGGGTAAATTCAATTTTGGTGTCAAATAATCAAATTTACAGGAGTAAACATACCATGCAGCAGCTAACAGACCAATTTAAAGAATTAGATTTCAAAAGCGAAACATACAAAGATGCTTATAGCCGGATTAATGCGATCGTGATTGAAGGGGAACAAGAAGCTCATGAGAATTACATCACACTAGGCGGACTGCTGCCAGAATCTCATGATGAATTGATTCGCCTATCCAAGATGGAAAGTCGCCATAAGAAAGGATTTGAGGCTTGTGGGCGCAATTTGCAAGTAACCCCAGATTTGCAATTTGCTAAGGAATTTTTCTCCGGGCTACACCAAAATTTCCAAACAGCCGCAGCAGAAGGAAAAGTGGTTACATGCCTGTTGATTCAGTCTTTAATTATTGAATGTTTTGCGATCGCAGCATATAACATTTACATCCCCGTCGCCGACGATTTCGCCCGTAAAATCACCGAAGGAGTAGTCAAAGAAGAATATAGCCACCTCAACTTCGGAGAAGTTTGGTTGAAAGAACACTTTACAGAATCCAAAGCTGAACTTGAACTTGCAAACCGCCAAAACCTCCCCATCGTCTGGAGAATGCTCAACCAAGTAGAGGGTGATGCCCACACAATGGCAATGGAAAAAGATGCTTTGGTAGAAGACTTTATGATTCAGTATGGTGAAGCACTGAGTAATATTGGTTTCACGACACGTGATATTATGCGCCTGTCAGCCTACGGACTCATCGGTGCTTAAAAAAGTCAGGAGTGAGGAATGATTAGTGAGAAATTATGAATCGTACTCCTAACTCCTAACTTTTAACTCTACAAAATTTCCCCGCCCTCAAGACAGCATAAGCCTAATAATCACTACATGTTTGGTCTAATTGGACATCTGACTAGTTTAGAACACGCTCAAGCGGTAGCTCAAGAATTGGGATACCCAGAATATGCCGATCAAGGGCTAGACTTCTGGTGCAGCGCCCCGCCGCAAATTGTCGATAGCATTATTGTCACCAGTGTAACTGGGCAACAAATTGAAGGACGGTATGTAGAATCTTGCTTTTTGCCGGAAATGTTAGCTAGTCGCCGCATCAAAGCCGCAACGCGAAAAATCCTCAACGCTATGGCTCATGCACAGAAGCACGGCATTAACATCACAGCTTTAGGCGGATTTTCTTCGATTATTTTTGAAAACTTTAAGTTAGAGCAGTTTAGCCAAGTCCGCAATATCAAACTAGAGTTTGAACGCTTCACCACAGGAAACACTCATACTGCTTACATTATTTGTAAGCAGGTAGAAGAAGCCTCGAAACAACTGGGAATTAATCTATCAAACGCAACTGTTGCTATCTGTGGAGCAACTGGGGATATTGGTAGTGCAGTTACACGCTGGCTAGATGCGAGAACAGATGTCAAAGAACTTCTGCTAATCGCCCGCGATCAAGAACGTCTCAAAGAGTTACAAGGCGAACTAGGACGCGGGAAAATCATGGGTTTGACAGAAGCACTGCCATTAGCTGATGTTGTAGTTTGGGTTGCTAGTATGCCCAGAGGCGTGGAAATTGACCCCACCACTTTGAAACAACCCTGTTTGTTGATTGATGGTGGCTATCCTAAAAACTTAGCGACGAAAATTCAGTATCCCGGTGTACACGTGTTAAATGGTGGAATTGTAGAGCATTCCCTGGATATTGACTGGAAAATTATGAAAATAGTCAATATGGACGTGCCAGCCCGCCAGTTGTTTGCTTGTTTTGCCGAATCAATGCTGCTGGAATTTGAGAAGTTATACACGAACTTTTCGTGGGGACGGAATCAGATTACCGTAGATAAAATGGAGCAGATTGGCCGGGTGTCAGTAAAACATGGATTTAGACCACTCTTGGTTTAGTCATTGGTCATTCGTTATTTGCAAATGATAAAGGACAAATGACAACTGACAAAGGACAAAAGACAAATGACTAATGACAAAAAAATAGATAACTCGTAACTTATAAACCCTACGATGGCAACTACCGAGCGTAAACCGCTACTGTTAGATTTTGAAAAGCCCTTAGCAGAACTCGCAACTCGAATCGATCAAATTCGGCAACTTGCAGAAGAAAATGGTGTCGATGTTTCTGGTCAAATTCGGCAACTAGAAGCACGTGCCATGCAACTGCGTGAGGAAATTTTCACGAGTCTATCCCCGTCCCAGCGATTACAAGTCGCTCGTCATCCGCGTCGCCCCAGTACTCTCGATTACATTCAGGCTATTAGTGATGAATGGATGGAATTGCATGGCGATCGCTGTGGTGGTGACGATCCGGCTTTAGTTGGTGGTGTTGGTCGTCTAAGTGGGCAACCTGTGGTGATGTTAGGTCATCAAAAAGGCCGAGATACCAAAGACAATATTGCCCGTAACTTTGGAATGCCTTACCCTGGCGGCTACCGCAAAGCGATGCGGTTGATGGAACACGCCAACAAGTTTAGTATGCCGATACTAACTTTTATCGACACACCAGGAGCTTGGTCTGGGGTAGAAGCAGAACACCAAGGTCAAGGAGAAGCGATCGCTTACAACTTGCGGGAAATGTTTTGTCTAGATGTGCCAATTATCTGCACAGTTATCGGTGAAGGTGGTTCTGGTGGCGCACTCGGTATTGGTGTAGGCGATCGCCTACTCATGTTTGAACACTCCGTTTATACCGTCGCCACTCCCGAAGCCTGCGCCGCCATTCTCTGGAAAGATGCTGGTAAGGCTCCCCAAGCCGCCGTTGCTCTGAAAATTATTTCTCACGACCTGAAAAAGTTGGGAATTATTGACCAAATACTCCCTGAACCAACTGGTGGCGCTCATTCCGACCCTTTACAAGCCGCTACCACTCTCAAACAAGTGCTGCTAGAAAATTTAGACGAACTCAATCGTTTAACCGCTCCAGAACGCCGCCAACTGCGTTATGAAAAATTCCGCAAAATTGGTGTCTTTACAGAAGTTGCCCACTAAAACCATTGCACAATGATGGATTAGTCAAGGAGCAATGCTATAATTGCCTATGTGCTTAAAGATTTTTAACAATCTAGCCATAGGCATTTGCATGTTTGGTAAATCTACTCAACTCGATTGAGTGGGTTTTGTTTTTTTCATGGCAGGCTACTGCCCTAAACTAAACACCAAACTGTATTTGTAAGAGTAAAAATTAAACTGCCTGTTAACGCTGAGTAAGACCATAATCGGGTTTAGTCCCGAACAACCTTGTGGTGTATAACTGACGTGGCATTGGCGGTTGAAATGGGAAACTCTAAAGACGAATAAGACCGTCCCTGAGTTCAATGATGTTGGAAGCTCCAAGGTCAACGAAGCAGGTTGGAGTACTTCACATAATTTAATTTGAGTGAGCGGCGTGGTTTTCCAGGCGACGATTTGTTGTCTTCACTGGTAAAATTCAGAATATGCCACTATTGCATGGCAATATAGCATTTACTTAATGGAAATCATCAGATTTTTAGATTCCTTTAATATATCCAAACCAACAAGTGTAAATAATTGGATGGAAATAGATTTTGGGAACTGCCAAAAAATTGGGAGACACCATCCATGAGTGTTGAGCAAAAACGACGCGCCCTAATTACTGGGGCAAGTAGTGGAATTGGGAAAGCAACAGCTTTAGCATTTGCGAAAGCCGGAATAGATGTCGCTTTAGTCAGCCGTTCTTTGAATAAGTTGGAAGCGGTAAGAGAAGCTGTACACCATACTGGGGTACAAGCTAAAGCTTACGCTGTAGATTTAGCGCGGCTCTCTGAAGTAAAAGAAAAGATCCAAGCGATCGCCCTTGACTTTGGTGATATAGACATTCTGGTAAACAGTGCGGGTCTTGCCTACACAGGCACTTTGAGCGAAACTCCCTTAGAGGGCTGGCAGCAGGTAATTGACTTGAATCTTACCAGCGTATTTCAGTGCATTGTGGGGATTTTACCTTCAATGCGCGATCGCGGCACAGGGACAATTATTAATGTCACCTCAATAGCCGCCAAGCAACCCTTTCCCGGTTGGGGAGCATACAGCGTCAGCAAAGCTGGTTTGATAGCCCTCTCTCAGACTCTGGCACAAGAAGAACGCGCCCACGGCATTCGTGTCACAGCTATTTGTCCTGGTGCAGTCAATACCGAACTTTGGGACACAGAGACAGTCCATGTCAACTTAGACCGTTCCAAAATGTTAACCCCGGAAATTGTTGCTCAGTCAATTCTCTATACAGTTCTGTTACCACAACAGGCAGTTATTGACGAATTGACCCTCATGCCCAGCGCCGGCGCACTCTAAATTAGTCCTTAGTCCTTTGTCTTTTGCAAATGACTAATGACTAATGACTAATGACAAAACTATAACCACGACTGAATCATGACTATTGCTAGTTCCAACGGTTCCAATTCCTCTCAATCGCCTCTGATTCCCGATTTGGCAGAAGCCATAACTCCCAGACCCGATCGCAATACTCATAATGGGCGACCAGCAGATGTGTTCCCGCCAACAGAGGAACAGATGGAGGAAATGAAGGACGCGGTACGGGCAATAATATTGGGCGTTGGCGAAGATCCCGAACGCGAAGGACTCCTCAAAACACCTAAACGAGTGGCCGAAGCAATGCGGTTTCTTACCAGTGGCTATAACCAATCCCTTGAAGACCTCGTTAACGATGCCATCTTTGATGAAGGACATAGCGAGATGGTACTAGTTAGAGATATTAATTTCTTTAGTCTGTGCGAACACCACATGCTGCCATTTATGGGTAGAGCGCACGTTGCTTACATCCCCAACCAAAAAGTTGTCGGACTGAGTAAACTAGCCCGCATTGTTGAGATGTATTCTCGTCGCTTGCAAGTGCAGGAAAGGTTAACCCGCCAAATTGCCGAAGCAATTCAGACCATTCTGGAACCTCAAGGCGTAGCCGTTGTAATGGAAGCTAGCCACATGTGTATGGTGATGCGGGGTGTGCAGAAACCTGGTTCTTGGACTGTTACTAGTGCAATGGTTGGTGTATTTCAAGAGGATCACAAAACCCGCGAAGAATTTTTTAACTTGATTCGCCACCAACCAGCGTTATTTTAAAAAGTTGGGAATTGGGAATTGGGCATTGGGCATTGGGCATTGGAATTGATTATTTCCCCCTGCTCCCTTGCTTCTTACCCATTCCCCATTCCCCATTCCCCATTCCCCATTCCCCATTCCCCATTCCCTATTCCCTAATTTCTGAAACAACTTGGTTACTTTATCTAAATCCTTATCTCCAGGTGCGTGTTCCACACCACTAGATAAATCAACGCCACTAGGATTAACCTGACTTAAAGCTTCAACGATATTATCTGCTGTTAATCCCCCAGCTAAAAACCAAGGGCAATCGGGGTTAAATTGCTCTAGCATTTTCCAATCTAAGGTTTTGCCTGTACCACCAAGTTGTTCGGGATGGTAGGCATCAAGTAGTAAAGTATCTACGTATTTTGTGTAGTTAGTCGTCGTGTCCAGATGCTCAAGACTACGAATCCTAAGTGCTTTAATAATTTCGACATTGGGTAACTTTTGACGTAATTGGTAGCAAAAATCGGGTGATTCATCTCCGTGTAACTGTACACCTGTTAACCCAGAATCAACAACTATCTGACTGATTTCAGAAATACTAGCGTTGGCAAAAACACCAATCGTATCAATATTTACCGCCAGTTCTGCCACGGCTGCCCGAATTTGAGATGTAGTCACATAACGAGGTGAGTTTGGCACACAAATAAATCCTAGTGCCGTTGCGCCCAAGGAGGCGATCGCTATAGACTGCTGTGGTTGAGTAATGCCGCAAATTTTAACGCGCATAAAAAATTAACAAATCTAATAATAATTATCGAAAAAGTCTAGATTATCCGAAAAACTTTTGTGCCTTGGTAATTTTATAATTTTGTAGGTCTAGATTTTAGGAGACAAAAGCTTGATTTCATCTATTTTACTAGCAGCAGCTGCAAATGTTCCCGCAACACCTGCGTGGAATCCTACAGTAGGCATCATCATCAGCATCAGTAGCTTAGTAATGGTTTTACTAAGTACTAGGATCGAAAAACCCCTAGTTGGCCCCAAGTTCCCCATCCTGCCGATTAGTATTCCAACATTCGTTGGAGCGATGGCTTTTGGTCATATTGTTGGCATTGGCATCGTTTTAGGACTGACTAACATCGGTCGTCTATAACTTTGCATTTATCGCGGCGTTACCTGTAACGCCGCGATAAATACAAATTTAGATAAACAATTCCTAATTCCCAATTCTCAATTCCCAATTTCAGAGTTTTGCTCACAGACATTAATTGTTTATCCTAGAAATAAGAGCATTTCATAACTCAGCAGTATCGAATTAATGCTCAGAAATATACGTATAAGTATATACGCAAATATTGCAGTATAGAAACTACTGGCAATATCTAGTTTTAGGACAATGTAATGCAAACAAATTGGAAAATTGGTTCTTTATTTGGAATTCCTCTATTTTTAGACCCGTTATGGTTTGTGATTTTAGGGTTGACAACCCTAAACTTTGGGGTAGCTTACCAAGAATGGGGAACTGTTATAGCTTGGAGTGCTGGCATAGTTATGGCACTGCTGCTATTTAGTTCGGTATTGTTACATGAATTAGGTCACAGCTTGGTAGCCCGATCGCAAGGCATTAAGGTTAATTCAATTACTCTGTTTCTATTTGGCGGGATTGCTGCTATTGAAGAAGAATCTAAAACTCCTTTCAAAGCCTTTCAAGTAGCGATCGCAGGGCCATTGGTGAGCATCATACTATTTTTCCTGCTCCGCCTAGGAGTTACCGTAATTCCCGATACCAGTCCCCTCAGTGTTATGGTCGGAGATTTGGCGAGAATTAACTTGGTGGTGGGGCTATTTAACATGATTCCTGGCTTGCCTCTAGATGGAGGACAAGTATTAAAAGCAGCACTGTGGCAAGTAACAGGTAATCGTTTCCAAGCCGTACATTGGGCAGCAAAAGCTGGGCAAATTTTGGGTTATGGTGCGATCGCTTTAGGATTTGTTGTAGATTTCTTGACAAGAGAATTAGTACTTGGTTTGTGGATTGCGATGTTAGGTTGGTTTGCTGTCCGCAACGCCAGCAGTTATGACAACGTGACCACATTGCAAGAAAGCCTACTCAAAATAGTGGCTGCTGATGCCATGACTCGTGACTTTCGGGTTATCGATGCTGACCAGACACTGCGCTCCTTTGCCGATTTATACTTGTTGGAAACCAAACCCTCACAGGTCTATTTTGCTGCTTCTGATGGACGTTACCGGGGTCTAGTTTCCATTGACGATTTTCGTCTAACCCAAAGAAGTGAATGGGAAACCCAAACCTTACACAGCCTTGTGCATCCCCTGACAGAAATACCCACTGTTACGGAAGCAACAACCATAGCTGAGGTAATTAACAAGCTGGAAAATGAGCAGTTACCTCGAATTACCGTCCTTTCTCCGGCTGGTGCTGTAGCTGGTTTAATTGACCGGGGTGATATTGTGCGAACATTAGCACAAAAGTTAAATTTGCGGCTCACAGACACTGAAATTAAGCGGGTAAAAGAAGAAGGTAGTTATCCGCCTGGGTTGCAACTGGGAGCAATAGCGAAGTCGATTGCAAATTAACTGTCATACGCTTGTCATAGTTTTGCAATAGATTCGTCAAAAACTTGTGTGATATTGAATTTGGTATTTGGTTACAAAATGCTTTTTTTGGGTAAAAGGTAGGGTTTCCTACCTTTTTTATTTTTTAAACTTGAGTTTGACTTAAGAAAATGTCCCAAAACATTAGACATAAAGCTCTGAATAGGTTTGCTCTGCTTGCAGCCCAGAATCGAAGCGATCGCCAATTATCTAACTTCCCAGACTTTAATAGTACCCTTGCTACCAATACTGACAAGTGTTGTTCGATCAGAACTAAAGCCCAAAAAACTGATTTTTTCTTGACTGTGTGCATGTGCGTTCAGAATTATCACGAAAGCTTTGGGACACTACCACAGGAAAATATCTGAAAACCCTGTATGGACACATGAGCATCGTCATAGCCCTGGCTTTTAGTCCTGATGGACAATTTCTGGCCAGTGCTAGCGACGATCGCACTGTTAAACTCTGGGATCTGACAACAGCAGAATGTGTGCAAACTCTAGAAGAACATGACAAGTCTGTGTGAAGTGTCGCGTTTCATCCCACAGGAAAAACCCTAGCAACAGATGGTGAAGATCGTACAATCAAGTTATTGATGCAGCACTACAATACATGTTTTAACCTCCAAAATCAAAATGCATGATTTTTTGGGTATTCCTCTATTCAACTTGTTGCCTAAGCGATGGTGTTAGAATCATTAGTCCTCTAACAATTTCTTCAGGAGTAGCCGTACCATTGATTACCTTTGGTACAATTGCCATAACTTCCAGAGCCAGGTTTGTTGGAATTCCCTTTGCTTCTAACCGCTTCAATTCCAAAATATCAATACCTTTTGCCAATCCATCCAAATACTCTTCTACAGTCACTCCTAAGTTTTCAATCTCCAACATAAGTATAATTTCCTGTTTTTTTGTTCGATTCTTAGCTAGAGAAGCCTACCAGGTTGGAAAATTATTAAAACTTCCAGTTTAAAGTGAGTAAAATGTAAGTACATGATATACTACGTCTCTCACTCACCCTGGTTTTATGGCACTGCCAATTGTTGCAATTATCGGACGCCCAAATGTGGGCAAATCCACCCTGGTTAATCGACTCGCCGGGGAACAAACGGCGATTGTCCATGATGAACCGGGAGTGACACGCGATCGCACTTATCTACCAGCTTTCTGGAATGGCCGCGAATTTTTAGTCGTAGACACTGGTGGTTTAGTTTTTAATGATGATACCGAATTTTTACCACTAATTCGCCAGCAGGCAATGACAGCCCTTGCAGAAGCCTGTGCTGCTATTTTTGTCGTGGATGGTCAAACAGGCCCCACATCGGCAGACCAAGAAATCGCCGAATGGATGCGCCAACAACCTTTACCTGTGCTACTAGCTGTAAATAAATGTGAATCACCAGACCAAGGCTTAATGCAAGCTGCCGAATTTTGGGAATTGGGATTGGGCGAACCTTACCCCATCTCCGCAATTCATGGAAGTGGCACAGGAGAGTTACTCGATGAGTTAGTTAATCACATCCCTGCTATTGAGGACATCCCCGAAACTAATGAAATCAAAGTCGCAATTGTCGGCCGCCCGAATGTAGGCAAATCTAGCTTACTCAATTCTTTTGTCGGCGAAGAAAGGGCAATTGTTAGCCCAATTTCCGGCACAACCCGCGACGCTATTGATACCGTTATTGAACGAGACGGACAAACCTACCGCTTAATTGATACCGCCGGAATTCGCAAAAAGAAACATATAGAATACGGCACGGAATTCTTTAGTATTAACCGTGCTTTTAAAGCGATTCGTCGCGCTGATGTGGTTTTATTAGTAATAGATGCTGTAGATGGAGTCACTGAGCAAGACCAAAAATTAGCTGGGCGGATTATCGAAGAAGGTCGAGCTTGCATCATCGTCGTTAATAAGTGGGATGCTGTCGAAAAAGACTCCTACACGATCTACGACTACGAAAAAACTCTGCAATCACGGTTACATTTTACCGAATGGGCAGAAACAATTTTCGTAAGTGCCTTGTCAGGACAACGGGTAGAAAAAATTCTCGAATTGGTGAAAACGGCGGCTGAATCACACAAACGTCGTGTCAGCACATCAGTTATTAACGAAGTCTTAACAGACGCTGTTAGTTGGCATTCACCGCCAGCATCCCGTGGTGGTCGTCAGGGTAAAATTTATTATGGTACACAAGTAAGTAGCCAACCACCAACGATCGCACTATTCGTCAATGATTCCAAACGCTTCAACGACAACTACCGCCGCTACGTTGAACGGCAATTCCGGCAACAGCTAGGATTTAAAGGTACGCCCATTATTTTACTATGGCGCAGCAAAAAAGTCCGTGATGCCGAAATTGGTAACGTTAATAGAGCAACTCGCGTCAAAATGAGTTAGGAGATGCGATGAATCGCTTCTTTACAGGAGTTATGAGTTAAAGTCAAAACTCCTAACTCTCACTCCTAACTCCTAACTCTATCTAAAATGGATTTATTGCGATCGCTGCCACTTGGACTTTATTTAGAACAACCCCAAACTTGGCTGCATAAAATCGATCCGCGAGTCAAGTTCGCCTGGTTGATGAGCTTTTTAACAAGTTATGTTTTAGCTAACAACTTTTGGCGGGTGCTGCTGGTGATACTATTGATTGTTGCCACCTTGATTGCCCGGATTCCCCGGCGAGTATGGCAGCAACAAATGGGCTGGCTATTAATGCTATCGTTTTTTGTCTTAGCGATCGGAGCCATCAGCCCTGATGGAATGGGTGTAGATTATCAGCCACGTCTACCAGCGAATGAACAAATATTAACCCAGAAAGCAAACTCCAATAATATTGTTCCAGAGCAGGTAAGCGATCGCAAAAAATACAGCTATGTGCTATTTCATAAAGGCCCAGTAAAAGTAACTCGTCGCTCCTTAGATTTAGCAGTACGACTGAGTACACTAATATTTACTGTGATTTACAGCACCAACCTCTATCTGCTGACAACCGCACCAGAAGAAATCACATCTGGCATAGAAAGCCTCATGCAACCCCTGCGACGCTTCAAGTTACCTGTCACAGAAATTGCTTTAACTTTAACCTTATCCTTGCGCTTTATTCCTTTAGTTTTAGAAGAAGTGCAAAACTTATTTCGCTCCGTGATGACGAGAGCAATTAACTGGAAAAAGCTGGGATTAAAAGGAGGGTTCAAAGTGTGGATGACAGTCGCAGAAAGACTTTTAGAGAATCTGCTCTTACGAGCCGATCAAATGGCCAATGCAATGATGGTTCGGGGTTTTACCAGTCCCAATGAGCATAAAGTGCAGTGGCACGACTTACGATTCAAAGGGCGTGACTGGCTTGCTATTGCCACTTTAATTGTATTCTGGGGAATACGCATAGCTATAGGAACTGAAGTTTAATTTTGCACTAAGAAAATGGTATAGAGGTAATTGTCAGTAGTTGTAGTTATTTGTACTCACTGCTGAAAACTGTTAACTAACTATTGACAACGCTTAGAAACAGTATGATCAAGGCTTGGTATTGGCGATCGCTACCCTTAGAAAAACGCACAGGTTCGGAAGTTTTTGCTGCTCTTTTTTGCCCCACCTCTGCATCGGGAATTGCAACCCTACTAGAAAGTCCCTACCCAACGCCAATCGATCATCCCCAACTCAGCCGATATTCTATCTGTGCAGGCGCTCCTCGTCTAGTTGATGGCATCCCCCAGATGTGGACACCAGAAGTAGGAGAGGTTTTTCCCTTCCTAGAAAAGTTGTTACAGCAAGAAGTAGAGAGAGGTAAGGGGGATAAGGTAGTATTTTCGTCCCCTGCTTCCCCATCTCCTTCATCTCTACCTCTCCATCTCCCCTTTACAGGTGGTTGGTTAGGTTGGCTAGGCTACGATGTTGCATGGGAAATTGAACAGTTACCCCATCAAAAAATTGATCCCTTACCATTTCCTATAGCTTTTTGGTATGAGCCAGATTGTTTTGCCGTTTTGGATCACGCGCAACAAATTCTTTGGCTAGCCGCCAGTGATGCAAGTGGACTCGATCAGTTAGAGAAAAAATTGGAAAAAAGACAAAGCGATGAAGGAGATGGGGAGATAGCGAAAATAACCAATGCCCAATGCCCCATGCCCAATGCCCCATCTCCTCCTGTCTTTTTGACATTGCAGGCAGATTATGAAACAGCTGTAAACCAGGCGAAAAAATATATTCAAGCTGGAGATATCTTTCAAGCAAATCTTTCATTGCGATTTCAAGCATCTACATCGGCTTCTGGTTGGGAAATTTACCAAGCCTTACACAAAATCAATCCTTCCCCTTTTGCCAGTTATTGGCAAACGCCTTGGGGAGAAGTAATGAGTTGTTCGCCGGAACGATTGGTAATGGTGCAAAATCGGCAAGCTGAAACTAGACCGATCGCTGGAACGCGATCGCGCGGTGTCACACTAGAACAAGATATGCAACTGGCACAAGATTTACTCAGCAACACCAAAGAACGTGCAGAACATATCATGCTAGTGGATTTGGAACGCAATGATTTAGGGCGAGTTTGTGAATGGGGAACGGTTACTGTTGATGAATTACTGACCATTGAGCGATATAGTCATGTGATGCATCTTGTCAGCAACATCAAAGGTACTTTAAAAGGCGATCGCACAGCCATTGATTTGATTCGTGCCACGTTCCCAGGTGGTACAATCACAGGTTGTCCTAAAGTTCGTTGTATGGAAATTATTGAAGAACTAGAACCCATGCGGCGCAGCTTATTCTACGGTTCCTGTGGCTATTTAGATTGGCGTGGTCATTTAGATTTAAATATCTTAATCCGCACTCTGCTACTAGCTCCCGCGTCTGGTGAAGCACCAGAAGAACCCCCTGCTGGGTACTCACCACTTAACACCGTCTGGGGACAAGTTGGCGCGGGAATTGTCGCAGACAGCGATCCTGAGAAAGAATGGTATGAATCTCTGCACAAAGCCCAAGCACAATTGGCAGCCCTAAAAATGCTGAATAATCAATAGGGAATGGGGCATGGGGCATGGGGCATGGGGCATGGGGAAGAGAATGAAGTTCCTATTCCCTATTGCCTATGGATTTTAGATAAGCATTAAGTTTGGGTAGGAGTTCATCAAGAATTGGTTTAAATCTACTTACTTGTTCATTTGGCAATAATTGTCTGGCGTAGGCTAACCTCAACCAACTGATAGTTTCATACAAAGACCCTCTTGCAATCTTGACAAAACGTCGATTGTCTTGGTCGTTGTACCTACCTCTACCTTCTGCGATGTTCGCAAAAACGCTATCGGCAGACCGAACAATTTGCTTGCCCAGTGTATCTTTAGTGAAATTGTCCCATACTTTAACAATATGCCAAATTTCATTAGCCAGCTTTTCAGCAAGTTGATAAACTTCTAAATTCTCAAAATCAGGTCTTCTCACAAAAGTCTATTGATCGTTTATTGATCAATAGTTCCCAATGCCCAATTCCCAATTCCCAATACCAATTTTGTGCCATTTAGCCACAGTTGTGGCAGTATGGAAAGAAGTTGGAAAGTTCGCTGTTGCCGTTGGGAACTTCAAAGGGTGTTTTCCCTTGCTACGCCGAACTTTTAACAAGAGGATCGGGACTGTCTACTACCTTGTCCCTACACATTGGTAAATTGAAGTCACCAAAGCAGATGTTGATGTCTATCAACCAGCCTCTACTCTCTAAATCTACACTTTCCGGCTTCTGTTGTACCATTTCGCTTCACTACCACTAGCTTCATCTGCCAATTAGAAACTAGATCGAGGTCTTCGTAACCGCAGTTTTGCATTTTAAGCAAATATTCTGACGAATGTTGGTATTATCGTCTGAATGTTTGGAATTCACTGCGAAAAGATATATATACTCCCACCTTGACTCTTAAATGAATCCAGAATACGCAGAAACTTACATAAACCATCCAACTTGGGGTTTGCTTTACAAAATCTGTATGGTTGACGAAAACCAGGATTTGTTCACCACACTTTATGCCCAGCGCCTGTTTTTTTTGGTCGCAAATGACGTTAAAGGTGTTAAATTCCAGCCCATAGGACGGACTGAGGCGAGAATGATGTTGGAAAATCGCTTACGTACCCTGCGGCGCAGTGGACATTCTCAGGAGTACGATCAGCTTCAGAGTGTTTTCCAACGCACCTTCCAATGAGTAGTTCAATTTCTGAACGTATTGTTTCCATTCGTTCCTCCCTGCCTACTTCAGTCAAATTGATTGCTGTGAGCAAACAAGTTCCTGCCGAGGCCATTCGGTCTGCATACTCCGCAGGAATTCGTGATTTTGCGGAGAGTCGTATCCAAGAAGCTGCCAGCAAACAAGCCGAGTTGCAAGACTTACCGGATATTACCTGGCACTTTATTGGACATTTACAAAGCAATAAAGCCAAAAAAGCCCTCGAACACTTCCCTTGGATTCACTCCGTGGATAATTTGAAGCTGGCACAGCGCTTAGATCAATTAGCCCAACAGCTAGGAGTGAGTCCCCAAGTTTGCCTGCAAGTGAAAATTCTCCCCGATGCCAACAAGTCTGGTTGGAGTGTGTCAGAACTTTTGGCTGATTTACCCACACTAGATCAATACAAAAGTTTACAAATTCAAGGTTTGATGACAATTCCGCCTTCAGGATTAAATGATTCGGAAATTTTGAATGTGTTTAATCTCAATCGTGAGCTAGCAAAGAAAATCCAGGAGCAAAACTGCTCACAAATTAAAATGCAGCAACTATCTATGGGTATGTCAGGCGACTACGAACTAGCAGTGCAAGCAGGCGCAACAATGGTACGATTAGGAACAATATTGTTTGGCGATCGCTCTTAGCCTTTGAACGTGAGCCTTGCAAGACAGTATTAATAGAGATCGGGATTTGATGACAAGAATTTTGTAACAGACTGGTGCAATTAGAAACAAAGGATATAGTATTGACAAGAGCAATCGCCAAGGGAAAATGGGGTAAAAAGAACTTTCCTTCGGACAAACCTTAGGATATAATCTTGACTCATTATTATGTTTAGGCGATGCACAGACCTTTCCAATAAGTGTCAGTTCATCGCCAAAACCCGTAGTATGGGCTACAAATAGCAATACACTTGCTGAAGTATCCACCGATGTAGCGATCGCTCCTAGCTCAATAAATACCTAAGCCAAGTCAAACAGGCTATTCGCACCAGGAGAGTACACAGACAATGAACAACATCTTTTCCAAACTCAGAGACTTTGTGGGTCTAAATGAGCAAGTGGAATACGAATATTACGAAGAAGAACCAGAAACAGATAATAATAATTACCAAAATCTGTATCAGCAAGAAAATCCTCAACCCCCAGCGCCACAAGAGAGCGCAACCGCTCAAAATCGACGCTGGCGGGAACCAGTGCCTACAATGGGAGATGATATCGCAGCAGGTTCAAAGCCAATGGGGAATGTGATTGGTATGCCAGGAGCAATTAACGGAATTTCGGAAGTTTTAGTCCTCGAACCACGCACTTTTGAAGAAATGCCCCAGGCAATTCAAGCGTTGCGAGAACGGAAGTCAGTTGTATTAAATCTGACAATCATGGATCCAGATCAAGCTCAACGAGCAGTAGATTTTGTTGCAGGTGGTACTTACGCACTAGATGGACATCAAGAGCGTATTGGTGAGAGCATCTTCTTGTTTACACCAAGCTGTGTCCAAGTTAGTACCCAAGGTGGCGTTCTTCATGAAGTACCCCAACCGCCAGCACGCCCCGCTCGTCCTACAGGTTCTCCTAATCAAACCTGGGGCAACGAAACTAACCGGATGGCACAATAAAGTTAAATTAGTTGTTAGTCATTTGTCCTTTGTCATTTGTTCTTTGTGCTTTGTCTAAAACTAATGATCAATAACTCATGACTAATGACTAATGACCAATGACAAATAATTAATGACTATAAAATTTGGGTTAATTGGTGGTGGGGTAATGGGAGAAGCGCTCTTATCCCGCCTTATTGCGCGTCGAATTTATCAATCATCAGAAGTTATAGTTAGCGAACCGCTACCTTCTCGCCTAGATTTTTTGAAACAGCAATACGATGTTGCTGTGACAACAGATAATAGTGAGGTTTTCGCCCAAGCCAAAGAAGTAGTGTTTTTGGCAGTGAAACCGCAGGTATTCAGTGCGATCGCTCAAGAATTAGCAGATATTGATATTATTAATAGAAAACAATCACCCCTGATTATTTCCATCTTAGCGGGTGTGCCTTTAAGTCAGCTAGAAGCTGCATTTGTGCAATTGCCAGTTATCAGAGCAATGCCGAACACCCCAGCCACTGTGGGAGCAGGAATTACCGCCATTTGTTCAGGTGCATATACCAATGCCAAGCATCATCAAATAGCACAGCAAGTTTTTTCAGCTGTGGGCGAAGTTGTGGAAGTCTCAGAAGGGCTGATGGATGCAGTCACAGGGCTATCTGGTAGTGGGCCAGCTTACGTTGCACTGTTAGTAGAATCACTTGCTGATGGTGGAGTATCCGCAGGTTTACCTAGAGCAATTGCTAATCAATTAGCATTGCAAACCGTACTAGGAACAGCGAAACTGTTGTATGAAACAAAAATGCATCCAGCAGAACTCAAAGATAGCGTTACCAGTCCCGGTGGTACAACCATTGCAGGAATTGCCAAACTAGAACAGGCAGGATTTCGTTCAGCTTTAATTGAAGCAGTGAAAGCTGCCACAGAGCGATCGCAAGAACTGGGAAAATAATCAAGAAAGAGTCATTAGTCATTAGTCCTTTGTGAAAAAATAATAACCAATGACCAATGACAAATGACAAATTACGAAGTTGACAAAAGACTCGTTAGTATAGTAAACAATCTGGTTGCAAATGTGATTGAGTGAATTATCCTGCGCCGTCTCCAGAACTTGACTTAGGGGCTATATTTCCCTTTGATCTGGATCAGTTTCAAAAAGATGCGATCGCGTCCCTAAACGCCGGACGCTCCGTAGTCGTGTGTGCGCCTACAGGTTCGGGCAAAACATTAGTTGGGGAATACGCCATTTATCGCGCCCTGGCGAGAGGAAAACGTGTATTTTACACAACTCCCCTAAAGGCGCTGTCGAATCAAAAATTACGTGACTTTCGAGAAAAATTCGGGTTTGATCAAGTCGGACTGTTGACTGGAGATGCTTCCATTCACAGGGATGCACCGATTTTGGTGATGACCACAGAAATTTTCCGAAATATGCTCTATGGCACACCTATCGGGCAAGTCGGCATCTCATTAGTAGACGTGGAAGCGGTGATCCTTGATGAGTGCCACTACATGAACGATCGCCAGCGCGGTACAGTTTGGGAAGAATCCATCATCTATTGTCCCCGTGAAGTGCAACTGGCAGCCCTCTCAGCAACGGTTGCCAACAGCGATCAACTCACCGATTGGCTAAATCGCGTTCACGGCCCAACTGACCTGATTTACTCCGATTTTCGCCCAGTTCCCTTAGAATTTCACTTTTGCAATCCCAAAGGGTTATTTCCCCTGCTGAATGATAGCAAAACTAAAATTAACCCCCGCCTTATTCAGAAGAAGAAGGCCAGAGGGGGAGAAAGGGAAAAAGGGAGAAATGGTAGACCGGAAGCTCCTGGGATAATTTATACCTTGAGCCAGCTAGAGCAACGGGATATGCTACCAGCGATTTACTTTATCTTCAGCCGTCGAGGATGTGATAAAGCAGTGGCAGAAGTGGGTGATTTATGGCTGGTAAATAATGAAGAATCCCAGATTTTGCGGCAACAAATTGATGACTTTTTAGCCCGCAATCCCGAAGCCGGACGTTCTGGACAAATTGCACCCCTATACCGGGGAATTGCTGCCCACCACGCCGGGATTCTGCCTGCATGGAAAGCACTGGTAGAAGAACTATTTCAGCAAGGGCTGATTAAAGTAGTATTCGCCACTGAGACGCTGGCCGCGGGAATTAATATGCCCGCCCGGACAACGGTAATTTCTACCCTTTCCAAGCGGACTGACACCGGACACCGCCTGTTGAATGCTTCCGAATTCTTGCAAATGGCGGGACGGGCAGGCCGCCGGGGGATGGATAAACAAGGTCATGTGGTGACAGTCCAAACACCCTTTGAAGGAGCCAAAGAAGCGGCGTATTTGGGAACATCCAAGCCAGACCCCCTTGTAAGCCAGTTTACGCCCAGTTATGGCATGGTACTCAACTTGCTGCAAACCCACACCCTAGACCAAACCAGGGAACTGATAGAACGCAGTTTTGGGCAGTACATGGCCACCTTGCATCTAAGGCCAGAATACGATGAGATTGCCGAACTGGAAAAACAATTAGCTCAACTACACGAGCAAATCGCCGCAGTTGATGAAAATGAACTGGCTATTTATGAAAAATTGCGGCAACGTCTGAAAGTCGAACGCCAGATATTGAAAACCCTGCAAGAGCAAGCACAGGAAGATAGAAAAGAAGAATTAGGGATGATGTTAGACTTTGCAGTGTCAGGAACTCTGTTGAGTCTCAAAGGTAAAAACATCACAGTGTCTTCACCAATAACCGCAGTGTTAGTAGGAAAATCGCCTGGTTCTGGTCAAGCTCCCTACTTGGTATGCTTGGGGCATGATAATCGCTGGTATGTGGCAACCACAGGGGATGTAGTCGATTTATATGCCGAATTGCCGCGCATTGAGGTGTCACCCGATTTACTACCACCGCCAGAGATGCCCTTGAAACCCGGACAGTCACGCCGTGGTAACGAAGAAAGCTTTGCGATCGCAGTGCGTATTCCCAATCCGATAGAATCTTTGCATCTGGCACCAGAAGTAGCAGAACAACTCAGCCGCACTGCTGCCGTCCAAGAGCAATTAGAAGCTCATCCCCTACATCAATCAGGCAATGCTGCCACCCTTTTCAAGCGTCGCGCCAAATATGTCGAACTAGAAGCCGAACTTGAACAGCTGCAAGGGCAAGTAGAGCAACATTCACAACGTCATTGGGAAGAATTTCTCAACTTAATCTTAATTCTGCAACACTTTGGCGCTTTAGATAACTTAGTACCCACAGTGTTAGGGCGAATTGCTGCTGCCATTCGGGGTGAGAATGAATTGTGGTTGGGTTTAGTGTTCGCTAGTGGTGAATTGGACAATTTAGATCCCCACCATTTAGCCGCCGCCGCCGCCGGTTTGGTGATGGAAACACCCCGTCCAGATAGCAAGGTTAACTTTGAGCTTAGTAATGAAGTAGGAGAAGCCTTAGCAAAATTGCGGGGAATTCGTCGGCAAATGTTCCAACTACAACGGCGGTATAACGTAGCGCTGCCTATATGGTTGGAATTTGAGTTAATTGCCATAGTCGAACAATGGGCGCTAGGAATGGAGTGGACAGAACTCTGCGAAAACACCACCTTAGATGAAGGGGATGTGGTGAGAATTCTCCGCCGGACGTTGGATTTATTATCACAAATACCCCACGTTCCCCATTTGCCAGACTCTTTCCAGCGTAATGCACATCGGGCGATGCAGTTGATTGATAGATTCCCTGTAAATGAGGTGGTTGAATAAACAGGGTACTCTTACGCACAGAGAGTATTGATAATTCCTGTGCGTCTTTTTCTCTCACGACTTACACAAAAATAGACATTGTAGGGGCAATTCATGAGTTGCACCTACAAACTGTCCCAAGAATCAATTTAAATTTAATAGTAGTGGTACTTAGTTGAAAATGCTTTTTTGGTTACGTATATGTTCTATACGTGATTAATCATGTGTCTTTAACAGAAGTTATAGTCCCTGATAACCGTTTTCAATCTTAGTACACCAAGTTTCCAGTACCCTGCAACTGACGCAAAGAATTTATACATAGTGGGCAGTCGCATTTAAATAACTTAATTGCAGCATCGCTTTCTGCTTCAGTAAAGTTCAACATGGCAACATTCTGATCTGATACTGATGTGACAATGGTCGAGGAACGTGCAGATGAAGTATAGGGTATCTTTCTCTCTGAATCTCGAATGCACACAAAATCTGTTCCACCATGTGGGTTAGTGATACAGGTACGACCGTCTTGTGTGTGCATCAATCGCTGTGTAATACTACCACTAGCATGTGCAGGATGAAATGCCACCAGTGTAGACATCATCGACACAAAGATTGAGGAAGTGGAAAGCAAATTCAGAAGAATCTTCTTGTTCATAGATTTCCTTGAGAAAATTGTCTACTAGTTTAGGGTATTCGATTCACTTTCAAACTTCAAGTGAATTTTCCCTAAGAATAGCTAGCTAGCTTGACACTTATTACTCAAGAAAGTTCCATACCTAACCAGTTTGAGCATAAATTATTTGCTACAGCAGAATTCAGCAGTCAAACTAGGCTTAAAGTCTGGCTTTAATATCTAAATTGTGTATTTCAGCAAATTTAAATCTGCTGTCAGCAAGTGGCTGTAAATAATTAAAGGTTAGTGTTAAGGGCTGGAGCAACTTAACAATAAGCAATTTAACTAATTTTATATTACGTAATCTAGTTTGATTTATTATTGCCTACTTATACCAATTCTGTATGAATATGCGCCAAACTATATAAAGAACGAACCGCAAAGGGCGCATTCGCGTAGCGTCTCGTCAGAGAAGAATGCAAATAAAGAAGGCAAGAGAATTTGGCGCAACCTCACAAAGAAATGGTATTACTTGTATTTATAAGATAGTGAATGTTTGCTTGATGTAAGTATAAGAGCTTAATTAAATTAAGCTCGTATTCAACACCTATAGCCCGTTAAAATCTGATGCACACAGATAAATCGCTCATAATGAGCAAAATTCGTGCCTTAAATTTTTCTATCGATTGAGAATAATTATCGCTATCTTTACAAGATTTAAGCTCTAATTTAAATCAGAAGATAGCATAAATATTTAATAACAAATCTGATATAGATTCTCATTCTTAAATGCTCGACTTGTAAAAAGTTCTTTTTTTTATTACATTTATAAAAAGGCTCAGATATCAAGTAATTTACTAGCCTAAACACAAAATATGAAGCCAAAACTACATTCAGAATCTTCAGTTTGTTGCAACGATGAACACGACCATCACGAGAATCATAACCACAATCATAATCATGATAATCATAACCATGACCATGACCACAATCACGATGGAGAATTCAATCTGAAAAATGAAATATTACCTCTGGTAGCGATTTTAAGTTTATATGCACCTGGTGTAATTTTTGAAAATCAATTACATAATACGTTCTACTCGATAGGTGAATATCTACTTTTCATCCCTGCCTATTTTTTAAGTGGATGGAGTGTTTTAAAAACTGCTGGGCGTAATATACTCAAAGGTAGAGTATTTGATGAAACATTTTTGATGACAGTAGCGACACTAGGAGCGATCGCAATTCATAAATTGCCCGAAGCTGTCGGAGTCATGCTATTTTATAAAATTGGCGAATTATTCCAGGATATTGCCGTTAGTCGTTCTCGTAATTCTATTAAAGCTTTATTAGAAGTGCGCCCAGATTATGCAAATATCCAAATTGAGGGAGAACTAAAAAAAGTCCCACCAGAGACAGTAAATATTGGAGATATCATCGTCGTCAAACCGGGAGAAAAAATTCCCTTAGATGGTGAGATTATAGATGGAAATTCACAAGTTGATACATCTGCGTTAACTGGAGAATCTGTACCGCGAACGGTGAGGCTGGGTGAGACAGTTTTGGCTGGAATGATCAATAAAATGGGTGTTCTTACCATTAGAGTCAAAAAACTATTTGATGATTCTTCCATTGCCAAAATTTTAGACTTGGTGCAAAATGCCAAAAGTAAAAAAGCCGAAACAGAAAAATTTATTACTAAATTTGCCCGATATTACACGCCAATAGTAGTTTTTACATCTCTAGCAGTTGCAATATTACCGCCTTTATTCATTTCTGGTGCAACTTCCTCAGAATGGGTTTATCGCGCTCTAATTTTGCTAGTTATCTCCTGTCCCTGTGGACTAGTTATCAGTATTCCGTTAGGTTACTTTGGAGGTGTAGGAGGTGCAGCTAAACGTGGTATTTTAGTTAAAGGGTCTACTTTTTTAGATACTCTAAACGAAGTTAATACAGTTGTGTTTGATAAAACTGGAACCTTAACTCAAGGCGTATTTAAAGTAGCAAAAATAGTACCACAAAATGGCTACGATGAATCAGAATTGTTGCAATTAGCTGCCAAAGTAGAATCGCACTCAAATCATCCCATCGCTCAATCTATCCTTAAGGCTTATGGTGGAAAGATTGATGATTCTGAGGTGAGAGATTATGAAGAGATTGCAGGTTATGGAATTAGAGCCAAGGTTGATAATCTGGTAGTAATAGCAGGTAGCGATCGCTTACTCCACAGAGAGAATATTGCTCATGATAATTGCCAGTTAGAGGGAACAGTGATTCATCTAGCAGTGGATGATATTTACGCTGGGTATATTATCATTGCTGATGAACTCAAAGAAGATGCAAGAGGCGCTATTCAAGCACTCAAGCGAATGGGTGTAGAGAGAACAGTAATGTTGACAGGAGATAATCAAGCGATCGCATCCCGGATTGCTGAACAGCTAGGCATAGATGCTTACGAAGCCGAGTTATTACCTGAAGAAAAAGTCAATGCCATTGAGAAGTTACTTAGCACCGCCGGCAAGCATGGTAAAGTTGCTTTTGTGGGGGATGGCATTAATGATGCGCCAGTGATTGCTAGAGCAGATGTTGGTATGGCAATGGGCGGCTTAGGCTCAGATGCAGCGATCGAAACTGCCGATATTGTGATCATGACAGATGCCCCGTCAAAAGTAGCAGAAGCAATCCAAATTGCCAGAAAAACCCGCAAAATTGTTTGGCAAAATATTGGTTTTGCATTAGCAATTAAAGGTGTATTTATTGTATTGGGTATTTTGGGCATAGCGACAATGTGGGAAGCTGTATTTGCTGATGTCGGAGTAGCATTGCTGGCAATTTTAAATGCAACTAGAGCGATGAAATAAAATTTTTGGGAAATCGGGAATCTGTAATTGGGAAATTGTAGAAGTTAAAACTGAAAAGCAATAATTGAATATATTGAACACTCCCAAATCGGATTCTCGCTGAGGTACACTGTGAACCCATCTATTAAAGGAATCGTTACGGCTGCGTTAGCTTTACTACTAAATTATTCAGCAAATCCAGCCTTTGCACTTCCTCAGAAAATAAATAATCCAATTACTGTTGCTAAATCGCAACCCTTAAAAGACACCTTAATCGTTCCTGGGGAAAGAGTTGGGCCGATAACACGCACAACCACCAAGCAAGATTTAGTCAAGCTGTTTGGTGCATCTAATCTCGTTGATAAAACCATTTCTGGCCCTGAAGGAATGGGTAATTTTGCAGCTACGCAGGTAAATCTAAATCAGGGGCGATGTCTAACGACAAGCTGCTCCGCATCTACGCTGCTAGTAGTTTGGAGTGATAATACTCGTACTAAACCTCTAGATGTGCGTAACCTGGGTTCAGCTTGGAAAACCCGCGAAGGTATCGGTGTTGGAACTTCCTTAAGCGAGTTACGCAAGAAGTTAGGTAACTTTAAACTCTATGGATTAGCATGGGACTATGGCGGTACTATTTTGTTGGATAGTAGCAAATTATCCCGCTATCAGGGTAAAGTCATCTTGCGAGTAGATGCTGCTCTTAATGCTTCCGAAAAGTTCGCCAATGATTATCAAGCAGTTTCTGGGGATAGTACTTTTTCTTCTAGCAATCCTCACTGGAAACCTCTGGGAATCAGGCTAGCAGAAATAATCGTCGTTCTTAACCCATCGGACTGATTTTGAAAAATTTCGGTGGATATATAGCAAAGTGCTGTACGCAAATAGCGGGGCGTTTAGCCCGTGTTGAGTACAAACCCAGTTGCTTCAAGGCTTTGAAAAATCAACACTGTCCTAACCTATGTGACTATGGCTATAGTAATGGAAGTGAGCAATAATCCACAATTAAGTTTGCCGCCTGAAATTGTTGAGCAGGGAACGTAATTAACACTCTCCGGCGTGAACGCACGGAGATTCTTTAATCTAAGACATGACTTGCTCAATCAGGCTTTCGCCACGCCGCTCTACGTAGGCAATTTTGACGTATCTTTAAGCCAGGTTAGAAACTAAAGGATAATATTTTTCTAAGCTGCTAGTAGTTGCTGAAGGGGGTGTAGAAAAAACATCCTTATTAAATAGTTCGTAACAGCAGTATTACAGGGATTATAAAGGTATATTTGACTAGAATTAAAGTATTATAGCGATTATTATTTGGATACCATAAGCGGTAGGGATGTACAAAAGTGCGCATCTAGGAAGGATATGTCAGTTTAGCTATAAGTTAATATCTACCGTTTTACGGGTATTAGAAAAATGAGGTTTCAAGACTGGGCGACTAGGGTGCTACTAATCTCGCTGATGTTCATGGCTCTAATTGTAGTGCTGCTAATTGGACGAGCGACAAAATTACATAATAATCCGACAACATCCCGTATATCCAATCCACAGGTTACAGCCTGGAGTCAATATCCCCAGGCGCAATTCCAATCAGCGAAAGAACCAGAGAAGAAATCTCAACGTGTTCTCAAGTCCCTAGTCAAGACTAACCAGCCTGTAGCAAGATATGTAACTACTCAAGTTTTTGCACAGTATAAACCAAATTATCAAGTTGCTTCGGTTGACCCAAGTAACTATGGAGAACGGTACACCCAAGATGTTAACGGCTTGTCTCTCAACAATCAACCGATTATCGTTCTCCATGAAACTGGTTATTCTGCTTCCAGCGCCATTAATTTCTTTCAAGTAGCCCATAAAGATGAAAGTGTGCAAGCAAGTTACCACGCTTTAGTGAAGCTAGATGGGGTGGTGGTTTATCTAGTACCACCAGACAAGCGGGCTTTTGGTGCGGCTAACTCAGTATTTGATGGTTCTGAAGGAGTGGAAACTGTGCAGACTAATCCGAATTTGCCCGCGTCTGTGAATAATTTTGCTTATCATGTTTCTTTGGAAACACCACCAGATAGTTATGACAGTAGCAGCCAACAAACCCATAGCGGCTATACGGAAGCTCAATATCATTCTCTAGCTTGGTTAATTGCTCAAAGTCAAGTCCCAGATTATCGGATTACTACCCATCATCTCGTAGACCGTTCTGGTAAAAAAGTTGACCCAATAAATTTTGATGGTAAGAAATTTTTGAGCTTACTTAATAAGTATCGTCAGGTCAGACCTATTTATAGAGTGAGTAAATAATTTAATTTTGACAAACCTCTCCCTGCCTTGAACTAAAGTTCAAGTCTGTCCCTCTCCGAGTCGGAGAGGGAAAGGTTTTGCGTAGTAAAACCAGGGAGAGGTCTTTTTAATCAAGCTATTTGCTAAAGCTATAAATTTGCTGCTTTTCTAGGCGATCGCTAATTGATGAAGGCAATGTACCATGCGAGAATGTCTGTCGATCTAGTTGCACCTGTAAGTTACTCAAGGGATCGCAACCAGAAGAAATCAGAAATTCTAGTTTTTGGATGTATGGCAAGGTTGCGAGGTTATCCAAAATTTGGAAGATAGCGTGGATGTAAGGATGACCACTTTGTTGATACCAATCAGGGCTAGCAACTTTTGCTTGATCGAAACCCAAGTGTACTGTTAAAGATGGCTCGTCAAATATAGCGATCGCTAACGGACGCGCTTCTTCCTGCAACAATAGATCGTTACTTCTCGCTAAATGTCGCAGTTTCTCTAAACGTTCATAACGTTCCGTCACAGCTTCCGGGTCATCTTGCCAATGGATTGCTACTGTCACCAGATAAGTTTGTAACAGCATGTGACCCAGCTTTTTGGCTTTTGTCGCCAGGTAATAAGAATTGTAGTCATTTGCCTCAATTAACAATGGCACGCGATCGACTACTTCCAATCCATAACCTTTAACTCCAGCAATTTTACGGGGGTTATTAGTAATCAAACGAATCTTTTTGATGCCCAAATCCATCAGCATTTGTGCGCCCATTCCGTAGTCTCGCAAGTCAGCCGGAAATCCCAAACGCTCATTTGCTTCTACTGTATCTAGCCCCATATCCTGCAATGAATAGGCTTTCAGCTTGTTAATCAAGCCGATTCCTCTTCCTTCTTGACGCAGGTATACAACTACACCTTGACCAGCCGCCTCAATCATTTTCAGTGCGGCTTGTAACTGCATCCGACAGTCGCAGCGCAAAGATCCCAAAGCATCACCAGTTAAGCATTCTGAGTGCATCCGCACCATTACTGGCTCATCTTTGAAGTTAGCTGGATCTCCCTTGACAATTGCAACGTGTTCTGTATTGTCTAAGGTATGGCGGTAGGCGTAAATTTCAAACTGGCCGAATTGACTAGGCAGTTTGGTAATCACCTCACGATACACGAGGCGATCGTGTTTTAAGCGATAGCTGATTAAATCCGCAATACTAATTATTTTTAAATTGTGACGTTTGGCATATTCAACTAACTGCTGCAACCGCGCCATTGAACCATCAGGGTTTTGAATTTCACAAATTACCCCGGCTGGATATAGCCCTGCTAATCGAGATAAGTCTACAGCCGCTTCTGTATGTCCTGCGCGTTTGAGTACGCCTCCACCTTTCGCCCGAATGGGGAAAATATGACCAGGACGACGTAAATCGGTAGGTTTTGTAGCTGGATTGAGAGTAACCTGGATAGTGCGGGCGCGGTCTTCGGCTGAGATGCCAGTGCTGACACCCAATTCTGGCCCAGCATCAATGCTAACAGTGAAGGCAGTTTGGTTAGTATCTGTAATGTTGCTTACCATCAAAGGTAAGTCTAGCTCGTCTAAGCGATCGCCTGTCATTGCCAAACAAATCAGCCCTCTAGCTTCCACCGCCATGAAATTAATCGTGTCGGGTGTGGCAAATTGGGCAGCACAAATCAAGTCGCCTTCATTTTCTCTATTTTCATCATCTACCACTACAATTACACGACCAGCTTTTAGGTCTGCTAAAGCGGCATCAATCGAATCAAATTTAAAAGCTTGGGTAGTATTAGGCTGTGACACAGATAGATTTCCAGCTACCAACGTAAATTTTTTTTACAATTTCTTATTTTAGATTGTAGCTTCTTTATAAGGCACAGAAGTAGACTAGCAATGATTTGATAACGTGGCAAAAATTTCTGCCATTAAAATCAGGGTTCGGTAATAGATTACAGCGACAGTCACAGGAGACAAATAGAATATAGTGCTTCTGGGTTGAGTTTAATTAAGACCTAACCCCCAGCCCCAACCCTTGTAGCGTTGGGGAGTAAGATTTTAAGTCTGTCTCCTGTTATGAAAAAGGTCAGAGTATATTTCATACAAATGGGATGCGCTATATTTTATAATTTCCCCGCGACCTCTTCCTTTCCGTCGGAAAAAAGTAGAGGGGTTTTAAGTGTTTTGTACGCTGTGAGTCTAGTCGCTGATATTGTTGATAGCTGAGAACGAATTAATCATTCATGGGATAAGGATTTGAGATCATGGGCAAATTAAGACGCGTACCCGTTGGGATTGTTGGCGCGTCGGGCTATGGCGGAGTACAGTTAGTACGGCTACTGATGGATCATCCAGAAGTAGAACTGGTTTATTTAGGCGGTGAGAGTAGTATCGGGAAACCCTTCGGGGATTTGTACCCGCATCTGGCTCATGCAACTAATCTACCAATAGAAGCGGTAGAACCAGAAATAATTGCTCATCGCTGTGAAGTAGTTTTTCTGTCTTTACCAAATGGTCTGGCTTGCCAAATCGCTCCCAAACTTTTGGAAAAAGAATGTAAAGTACTAGATTTAAGTGCAGACTATCGGTTCCGTGATTTGACAACTTATACAAATTGGTATGGCACTGAAAGAAGCGATCGCACCATTGCAGCTACAGCAGTTTATGGATTACCAGAACTTTACCGCGATCGCATTGCCGAAGCTCAACTCATTGGCTGTCCTGGTTCCTATCCTACTGCTAGTCTCCTTGCACTTTCGCCACTCTTAAAGCAAGGCTTAATTTTACCAGAAACAGCTATTATCGATGCTAAAGCTGGCACATCTAGCGGTGGACGGCAACCTCAAACCAACTTATTGTTAGCTGAAGCAGATAATTCCATTGCAGCTTTCAATATCGGCCGTCACCGCCACACCCCAGAAATTGAGCAGATTTGCAGTGACTTAGCCGGTCACGAACTCATGATTCAATTTACACCGCACCTTGTACCAATGGTACGCGGGATTTTGGCAACGGTATATGCCACACTGAGCGATCCCGGTCTAGTGCGAGAAGACTTAACCACAATTTTCTCAGCCTTCTACCGCAACTCTCCTTGGGTAAAAGTCTGCGGTAGCGGCATTTACCCCCAAACCAAGTGGGCTACTGGCAGCAATATTTGTTACATCGGTGTAGAAGTTGACCCGCGCACAGGTCGAGTGATTGTCATGTCAGCAATTGACAATCTAATCAAAGGGCAGGCGGGTCAAGCGATTCAATGTCTAAACCTAATGATGGGCTGGGATGAAACCTTGGGGTTGCCCAAGTTGGGGTTTTATCCTTAATTGGGAATTGAGAATTGGGAATTGGGTATTCTCCTTGTCCCCAATCCCCAATCCCCAGTCCCCAGTCCCCAGTCCCCAGTCCCCAATCCCCAGTCTTTACTTCGGCCCTAAACCGATAGCACCAGCATAAACGGCGCGATCGCCTAATTCATCTTCAATTCGCAGCAAGCGATTGTATTTTGCTACCCGTTCGCTGCGACAGAGGGAACCTGTTTTGATTTGACCGGCACGGGTTGCTACAGCTAAATCAGCGATCGTTGTGTCTTCTGTTTCACCAGAACGATGGCTAATTACTGAACGAATACTGTTGCGAGTTGCCAAATCAATCGTTTCCAAGGTTTCGGTGAGAGAACCAATTTGATTGAGTTTAATCAAAATCGCATTAGCAGCTTTTTCCTGGATGCCTCTTTGTAAACGAGTAACGTTGGTCACAAATAAGTCATCCCCTACCAATTGCACCCGCGAACCTAATTTCTGGGTGAGCAATTGCCAACTTTGCCAATCTTCTTCGTGCAAACCATCCTCAATTGACACAATTGGATATTGGTCAACAAGTTGTCCTAAATAATCAATAAACTCAGCCGGAGCGTGAGGTTTACCATCGTAAACATACTGACCATTCTTGTAAAATTCGCTAGCTGCCACATCTAAAGCCAAAGCTACTTCTTCCCCTGGCTTATAACCAGCTTTCTTAATGGCAGCAACCAGCAATTCTAAAGCCACCTGATTAGATTCTAGGTTAGGGGCAAAACCGCCTTCATCGCCCACACCAGTAAGCAAACCCTTCTCATCTAATACTTGGCTGAGGGTAGCAAACACTTCTGCACCCCAACGCAACGCTTCCCGAAAGGAAGTTGCGCCAATTGGGACAATCATAAACTCTTGGAAATCCACGTTGTTTGATGCGTGTGCGCCACCGTTAATCACGTTCATCAACGGCACTGGGAGCAAATTCGCTAAAGGGCCACCCAAATAGCGATAGAGGGGAATATCTAGAGATTCAGCACCTGCTTTAGCAGCTGCTAAGGAAACCCCCAAAATCGCATTCGCCCCCAAACTGGATTTGTTCGGAGAACCATCTATGGCGATCATTGTCCGGTCTAGCAGTTCTTGGTTGAGGGCATCCAAGCCTAATAATTTTGGTGCAAGTGCTTCTTTGACGTTTTGTACTGCCTTGAGTACGCCTTTGCCCCCATAACGGCTTTTATCGCCATCACGCAGTTCGTGAGCCTCAAAACTGCCCGTAGAAGCACCACTGGGAACCTGCGCTAGTCCGACAACACCATTGGCTAAATGCACTTCAGCTTCAATTGTCGGTCTACCGCGTGAATCAAGAATTTCACGGGCTGCGATCGCTTCAATTGCAGTATCTAGAAATTTACTCATCTGTTCTTTATCCTTTATTCGAGTGTGTTAGGCATCCAGTCCAGTTGCCTAACCCAATCGCTAGCTTATGCTGTTAAGAGACTTTATTGGCTGAGATTAAAGAAGATTTCCATTGTATGGATAGAGATCAACGCCAAAAACGGGTAAAGGAATGTTTATTTAATTTTTTCCCTGATGGCATTTCTATCTTCAGACTTTCAGCTAGGTAAAATGTTGGCAGAGAATAACACTAAATCAATTACAGAGAAAAGGTCAATATGCGATTACTACATACAATGCTGCGGGTGGGCAACCTTGAAGAATCCTTAAAGTTCTACTGTGAACTTCTGGGAATGAAATTACTCCGCCGAAAAGATTATCCAGGGGGAGAATTTACCCTAGCTTTTGTGGGCTACGGTGATGAAAGCGACAACGCGCTGATCGAGCTAACCTACAACTGGGGCGTGGAAAAGTACGAATTGGGTAATGCTTACGGTCACATTGCCCTTGGGGTTGATGATATTTACGCTACGTGTGAGCAAATCCGCAATCAAGGCGGTAAAGTTGTGCGTGAAGCTGGGCCGATGAAACATGGTTCGACAGTAATTGCTTTTGTGGAAGATCCAGACGGGTATAAAATTGAACTTATCCAATTAGGATCTCAAGGGTAAGCAGCCAAACAAGAATCACTTGAGCAACTTGTGAGTCAGTAATTCTTATAAGGGATTTCCAAAAAAATAAATTATCACTAAGGTGGAATTTCACTTATCTTAAGCTGGATTTAGATCCCCGACTTCTTGAAGAAGTTGGGGATCTCGGCAGCAAATTTTGCTTAAGAGCGAGACTTTTAGGTTTTTACCTCACCTTTTTAGGCGGGTTAGGGAATCTGCTCTGCGTAAATCCTATTAGTATCACCAACACTAAAAGCGACACCGAATAGCCCGTCGTAGACATCGCTCCAATACTACCATCTAGCAAAGTCCACTCAGAATAGTATTTTCGTTTTAAATTAGGAAATAGGTAATGGATCAAACGGCGTTGCTGATTAGATGTATGAATCTTGGTGTAGAGGCGCGAAAGCGTGTAGCGTTTGCGATAGCGTCTCGTAGAGAAGCCCAGTGTAATTTCGCGTCTCTACAAAGGTTTTGAAATCACGTAAAATCATTTTCATACCTGAATTCAGCAACGGCGATTAAATTATCACCAATTACCAATCCTAAATTGCCACCGAAGATACACGCGGATATAGGCTGAGAATGTTTGGATAATTATCTGGGTCTAATGAGTAGGGTTACAACCACTCCCCACTTCCCACTCTCTAAACTAAAAAATTCAAGTTCCAAAATTTTAAAGATGCAACCTACAGATCCAAATAAATTTACTGATAAAGCCTGGGAAGCAATTGTTAAATCTCAGGATATTGTTCGTGCTTATCAACAACAGCAACTAGATGTTGAACATTTAATTATTGCCCTGTTAGAAGAACCTACAAGTTTAGCAATACGTATCCTAGCTCGATCTGAGGTAGATCCAATCCGCTTCCAACAGCAGCTAGAAGCCTTCACCCAACGTCAACCCAAAGTTGGTAAAAGCGATCAGCTTTATCTTAGCCGCAGTTTAGATGTTTTACTAGACCGAGCCGAGGAAGCTAGAGTCAGGATGAAAGATTCCTACATTTCTGTAGAACACATACTTTTAGGGTTTGCTGAAGACGATCGCATTGGCCGAAAGATCCTCAAAAGCTTTAGTGCGGATGCAGCTAAACTAGAAGCTACTATCAAAGCCGTTCGCGGTAGCCAAAAGGTGACAGATCAAACGCCAGAATCCCGCTATGAAGCCTTACAAAAATTTGGCAGAGATTTGACAGAACAGGCAAAAGCTGGAAAACTCGACCCGGTAATTGGGCGGGATGACGAAATTCGGCGGGTAATTCAAGTATTGTCTCGTCGGAGCAAAAATAACCCGGTATTGATTGGTGAACCTGGCGTAGGTAAAACTGCGATCGCAGAAGCTTTAGCACAACGGATGGTAAACGGTGACGTTCCCGAATCTCTGAAAAACCGCCAACTCATCTCTTTAGACATCGGTAGTTTAATTGCTGGGGCAAAATTGCGAGGAGAATTTGAAGAACGTCTGAAAGCTGTCCTCAAGGAAGTTATGGACTCTAACGGCCAAATTGTCCTATTTATTGACGAACTACATACCGTAGTTGGTACTGGTTCCAGCCAACAAGGGGCAATGGACGCGGGAAATTTACTCAAACCAATGCTGGCGCGGGGAGAACTGCGTTGTATTGGTGCAACTACCCTCGATGAATTCCGCAAACACATTGAGAAAGATGCTGCCCTAGAACGCCGCTTTCAGCAAGTATTTGTCGATCAGCCAAGTGTGGAAAATACTATTTCCATTCTGCGGGGATTGAAAGAACGTTATGAAGTGCATCATAATGTCAAAATTTCTGATTCGGCTTTGGTAGCAGCAGCAACCCTGTCAGCGCGTTATATTAGCGATCGCTTCTTACCAGATAAAGCCATTGATTTGGTGGATGAAGCCGCAGCACAGTTGAAAATGGAGATTACCTCCAAACCAGCAGAATTGGAAACCATCGATCGCCGCCTCATGCAGCTAGAAATGGAAAAGCTGTCATTAGCTGGCGAAGAAAAGGGTACTGCCCAAACTAAAGAACGTTTGCAGCGAATTGAGCAAGAAATCGCCAATTTGACCGAAAAACAGCAAATATTTAACGAGCAATGGCAAGGTGAAAAGCAGATATTAGAGGGAATAAGCGCCTTAAAGAAAGAAGAAGATGCGCTGCGAGTCCAAATTGAACAAGCGGAACGCGCTTATGACTTAAATAAAGCTGCCCAATTGAAGTATGGCAAATTGGAAGGAGTACAGCACGAACGCGAAGCCAAAGAAGCCAGCCTTTTAGAAATTCAAAATCAAGGTTCGACGTTGCTGCGAGAACAAGTTACCGAAGCTGATATTGCCGAAATCGTCGCCAAGTGGACAGGAATTCCTGTCAATCGCTTATTGGAATCGGAACGGCAAAAATTGCTGCAACTAGAAAGTCATTTGCATCAACGAGTAATTGGGCAAGAAGAGGCTGTAGAAGCGGTAGCAGCCGCGATTCGCCGCGCCCGTGCGGGGATGAAAGATCCCTCGCGTCCCATTGGTTCATTTTTGTTCATGGGCCCCACTGGTGTCGGTAAAACCGAACTCGCCGCTGCTTTAGCTCACTTTCTCTTTGATTCTGATAATGCCATCATCCGGCTTGACATGTCGGAATATATGGAAAAAAATTCTGTTATGCGAATAATTGGTTCTCCTCCAGGCTACGTAGACTCTGAAAGAGGAGGACAACTCACTGAGGCTGTTCGCCGCAGACCTTACTCAGTAATTTTACTAGACGAAGTTGAAAAAGCTCACCCAGATGTGTTTAACATATTTCTGCAAATGTTGGATGATGGTCGCATTACTGACGGACTAGGGCGTACAGCTGATTTTCGCAACACTGTGATCGTTATGACCAGTAACATTGGTAGCGAATATATCTTAGATGTATCTGGTGATGATTCCAAGTATGAAACCATGCGGGTTAGGGTAATGGAAGCGTTGCGATCGCATTTCCGCCCAGAATTTCTCAACCGCCTTGATGATATTATTCTCTTCCATGCCCTCAGTCGCACGGAACTGCGGCATATCATCCGTATTCAACTCAAGCGAGTAGAAAGTCTCCTGCGCGAGCAAAAAATCTTCTTTGAGATATCCCAATCAGCCTGCGATCACCTTGTCGAATCAGGCTATGATCCAGTTTATGGTGCGCGTCCACTCAAACGGGCAATTCAGCGAGAAGTAGAAAACCCCCTCGCCACAAAGTTATTGGAGAACACTTTTATCTCTGGGGACACGATTATCATTGACAAAAATGAAAATGGTCTGTCTTTTAGTAAAAAAGTGTTGGTGAAGGTGTCAGTACCACAGATTGCTACATAGTCGCAGAAGGCAATTAGAATTCGTGGCTACACAGATAAAACCCACATCCGTGGGTTTATTTTTTTATTCTCTACCAGATGCTGTGCCAATACGGTTCGGTTAAGCCAAGAGATGCGATAAATCGCCATCAAGACGAAGGATTGATTATTGTAGAGACGGCGATTTATCGCGTCTTTGTGATTTATAATTTTCATCAAAAAACCCTAACCGAACCGTATTGGATGCTGTGCGATCGCAGAAGTCGTAAAGTGAGAAAGCGATCGCTGTTAATTTAAGCAGCTTAAAACTGAGGCTTAATATACAAATTTCATGCTTCTTTTAAGTACTTTGTTTCTGATTTACATAGTCGTCATAAAGTCCTTCATCTTCTAATGTATAGCCATTCAAAAAGCTATCATGGTTACGGATACTTTGAATTTCTTCTACATAAATTATGTTTTCATTCTTAGTTTCCCAATCTTCACCATCCAAAACTGAGAATTCTGTTACTTCTGGGTCATTCAAAAAATCTGCGGCTGGGTCGGCGATAAAAGGTTCTAATATTTTGTGACGTTCTGCCAAAGATAGGTTAGTAATTTCTTGGAGAGGTAGCTGTTTTTGCTCTTGGGGGTTTTGTGACATTTTATTTGTGTTTCTGAAGATTGGTTAACTTTATATTTAGTAATTTATCAGCATCGCTTTGAATTTCAGTTAGTACTTTCACTGTAAGTCTGAAAGCGATCGGTACATTAATCGCTACATTAGTTTAGTTTTTATAGGAGTTATTTAATTAAAGCTTGAAACCGCTCATCTTCCCAGATACTATCAAAATCCGAGTCAGTTTTTGCCATCTCTCGATATTTATCAGCACTCAGCTTGATTGCTTGTTGTAAATTTTCCACTAACTGCTCAATATTACCCTGGAGTGCATAACTGCAAGCTTTGTTGTACCAAGCTTCGTGGAAATCAGGTTTAAAGTTCAGTGCTTGGTCGTAGGATGCGATCGCTTCTTCATTGCGGACTAAATTGCCTAGCGCAACGCCGCGACCGTACCAAGCTTCGTGGTACTCTGGTTTAAATTTGAGTGCTTGGTCGTAGGATGCGATCGCTTCTTCATTCCGTCCTAAATTGCCTAGCGCATTGCCGCGATTGTACCAAGCTTCGTGTAAATCTGGTTTAAAATTCAGTGCTTGGTCGTAGGATGCGATCGCTTCTTCATTCCGTCCTAAATTGCCTAGCGTAATACCCCGATTGTTCCAAGCTTGGTGTAAATCTGGTTTAAATTTGAGTGCTTGGTCGTAGGATGCGATCGCTTCTTTATTGCGGACTAAATTGCCTAGCGCAAAACCTCGACCGTACCAAACTTGGTGGTCATCTGGTTTAAAATTGAGTGCTTGGTCGTAGGATGCGATCGCTTCTTCATTGCGGACTAATTTGCCTAGCGCACTGCCGCGATTGTACCAAGCTTCGTGGTCATCTGGTTTAAAATTGAGTGCTTGGTCGTAGGATGCGATCGCTGCTTCGTATTCATTAGCAGCATATAATAAATTTCCCAGTTTAAGTAGTAAACGTGGCTTCTGATTCTCTGGCTGATGTTTTTCGGTCAGTAAATCTTGAAGTTCTATAACTGTTTCAATTTTTTCTTCAGGAGTGAGTTTCAAATATTCTTCATAGTCTCCTTCCAATAAAAGACGATTTGATTCTTGTTCTACTACCTCTGGCGTTGTAGGTAATTCAAACACGCCAGAACGCCAATCAAAAAAATCTGGAGCGCGATGAATAAAATAGTTTATTGAAAATGAACGTAAAAGAAAAATAAAGCTAATTTTAAAATCATCTCTAAAGCGTTCTCGCTGTTGGTTTAAGTGATTTAGAATATGCGGAACACTGGTTAAATTGCTAAATTGTCCTTCTGTAATTTCCCCAAAACTTCTTTTTTCATACTTATATAAAGAATATTCCAGACCTTTAATCAATAAAATATCAACTTGCTTGTCTTTAACAAACTCTGCTACTGGCTGATATAAATTATCAATCGACTCAACCAACCGCAAAACTGCAATCTTCTTCTGCGGAATCTCCTGGGGAAGTTTGACAATGAACTTGTCTGCTTCCACAGGTGTACATTGGACAAAAAATAAACCAAATCCTGATTTACGCTTCAATGCGCGAAGCAAGTCTTGATAAACTTCTTCTGGTTCTGAGGGTAAATCATCATCCCAATCACTTAAATTTGGGTTCATGAAAGTTTCTCTACAGCTTCTTTAAATTCTGGAATTCCTTGAATCAATGGATGAATATCATACCAACGCTGCATTTCTCCATCATCATCCAAATAGCGGTATTCTAAAAGACAGCGATTATACATTAAGCTCCGATACAAGTCATCATTAATAATGCGCTTAGAACAAGACACTTCCGCTAACAAACACCATTGATGATTTTCCACAGCGCGGCGATAAGTATCTCTGGCTTGAGTAATTGCTCGTCGCACCGCCTTTTCTGAAACAGGTAACTCTTCAGTGCGTCCAATGGCATCTTGAGTTAACAATAGCAAATTCCTCACATGACCTCCACTCATCAAACAAAGTTTGTCTAAGGTTTGGGGACTGTCGAAAATTTCTGTTTCTAGTGATAGTTCGGGTGCAATTTGCCGGACTCGCTTCTTAATTACTTCCTTAACTTTATTGAGTCCTGGCTGATAAACGTCTCCCTTAATAGTTTTTACCATAATCATCGGTAAAATTTGGGGGTCGCCGTAGATATCTCTGAGGTCTGTTGCCCTTGTAGAATAGACCATTGAAATGGGGACAGTGTAAATCAAATGGCAATCTAAAGCTTGGAGTTGTTCGCTACGGTCTAAAAAGACTTCTTCATAGTTGGTGCGATCTCCGTCTTTAACTAACACCATCCGGTCTAAGTTATCGACAATCATCGCCAGTTTATTGTAGCCATTAGGTAAGTGCTGTTTTGCATCCACCAGGAACTCATTTAACACCTGAATCAAAGTGACGGTGTAAGGATCAATTTTTTGGCGAATCTTCTGGCGTAATTCAGGAACAGCCCTTAAATTTGCGGTCAACTTGGCGAATTGAGATAGCTGTGCTTCTACTCCCAGACTCTCAAATTCTATGGGAGTCTGCGCTAAATCTTTTAAATCTTCCCAACGATCTTTTAACCAGTCGAGTATAGGACGAGGACTAGCAATTTCTTTTAAATCTTTGAGCAAACGGCGGGTACAGGCGAGGAGAATATCTGTATATTGGGCATCTTCAGAATCGATATCCTCTTCATCAGCCGCAAAATACACAACATAAAATTCCCGATTTTCTAAATATTTCTTTAACCTAAGTAATTCTGTAGACTTCCCCGCGCCCCGATGACCAGAATACAATTGACAAGTATTTGTATCTGCTAATCGCATCCGATTTCCCAATTCTTGCTCAATATCCGCATCTCCCCGCACATCTTGACAATCTACATATTTGGGATCGCCTGCGGGTAAGGGTTCAAATGGGTTAAAGGCATTGTAGAGTTTTGCGAGTAAGTCAGTACTATTAACCATAGGTAAAAAATATTGCAATGTTGCTCATAATAATGGAGATTATAGAAAATTGAGGTGCTTGGCAAAAGAAGAAATCACAGGACTTACGCATTCACAACCCGAAGCTTCGATCTCCCCTAAATCCCGCCCTTAAAAAGCTACGCTGTACACACAGAATTACCCCCCTTAATCCCTCCTTATAAAGGGGGGAAACAGGAAATGAAATCTAGTTCCCTCCCCTTTATAAGGGGAGGGTTAGGGTGGGGTAAGATTTACGCCTAAATCCAAGTGAGTAGATTATTTCACACTTGTGTGTACACGTAGCCTTAAAAAGGTTGGGGAATATCTTACACGTAACTTCTAAATAATTTAAATGTAAAATATAACACTAGTATGTTGCTAGTAATCGGGTCGAGGTGCTGTTACTTTAACTAATTTTCCGGGAATCCTGTAGTTGTATACCCACCAAATTAGTCAGTCCATCAGATTAGGTAGGCAGTATTTATGCAACTCATCACTTCGTTAGATATTAGAAATTCGGAATATTTATCAAAAAATCGGCTCATCAGTTATCACCACCAGCTGCGTCTAATTTTTTCGCTGGGTACTCAGGTAAAAAATGTTCTGGAAATTGGGATTTTTAATTCTCTGTTAACAGACATCTTGAAGAACAATGGATACAATGTCACTACTGCTGATGTCGATCCCAACCTCAAGCCAGAAATAATTTTGGATTTGACTACAGATTTTACATTACCGAAAGATAAATTTGATGCGTAGTTTACCGCCGTAGGCATCGCTCTCTTTGAAGTGCTGGAACACTTTCCTTACGTCCAGTCAGAAGAAGCACTGAAAAAACTTGCCGAAGCAACAAATAAATTTTTGGTGATTTCGATTCCTTATTGCACTCAATAGTTGTCATTTCAGATCAAAACCTCTTTCTCAGGTAGACCAAGGCATTTATTATTCAATGTGCCAAAATTCTGGAGTACAACGCCAGTATGTGACGAGCATTACTGGGAAATGGGTTTAAAAGGATATCCCAAAGAGCGGATTTTAAACTCTGTTGCTAATGCTGGACTAACTGTGAAGCAAGAATTTATCGATCCTACTTATCCGTATCACTGTTTTTTGGTGTTATAAAAAACTAACAATACTTAAATGGCAGTCTCAAGTAGGCTAATTAACCTGCGTTCAAAATCGGGAGTAGGGAAATCCGAATCAGAAAATGGGGGCAAACAATCCTCAAAAAAGGTGCGATTGCCTTAGCTATGCTTTTAAAATCCTAATTGGTATCATGCCCTTGTGTGTTCTCCGGGTTTATCCTGGAAAGCGGAGGGATAGATTGTATTAGCCGCTATCATCATTTCAGATACTAACATCGAAAATTACCAATTATGCTAGAACAAGGCACTATCAGTATTCATACTGATAATATTTTCCCGATCATAAAGAAGTCGCTCTACTCAGATCACCAAATCTTCTTGCGGGAACTGGTATCCAATGCTGTAGACGCTATCCAAAAGCTGAAAATGGTATCCCGCGCCGGAGACTACGCTGGAGAAATCGGCGAACCGGAAATTGAAATTGCCATTGACAAAGATAACAAAACCCTATCCATCTCCGATAACGGTATCGGAATGACCGCAGATGAAGTTAAGAAATATATCAATCAGGTTGCCTTCTCCAGTGCTGAAGAATTTATTCATAAATATGAAGGCAAATCAGATCAAGCCATAATTGGCCACTTCGGTCTTGGTTTCTACTCTTCCTTCATGGTGGCGCAAAAGGTAGAAATTGATACTCTATCCTACCAAGAAGGGGCGCAGGCTGTTCACTGGAGTTGCGATGGTTCCCCAGCTTTCACCCTAGAAGATTCGTCCAGAACAACTCGCGGCACTACTATTACTCTCAGCCTCCAAGGAGAAGAGGAGGAATTTCTAGAGGATGCACGAATTAAGAATCTTGTCAAGACTTACTGCGACTTTTTACCAGTACCGATAAAACTAGACGGTGAAGTATTAAATAAGCAAAAAGCACCGTGGCGAGACTCTCCAAGTAATCTGAGTCAAGAAGATTATTTAGAGTTTTACCGCTATCTGTATCCTTTTCAGGAAGAACCTCTGTTGTGGGTACATTTAAATACTGACTATCCCTTTATCATCAACGGGATTCTGTATTTCCCTAAAATGAGGCCGGATGTAGATGTTACTAAAGGGCAAATCAAGCTATTTTGCAATCAAGTTTTTGTCAGTGACAACTGCGAAGAAATTATCCCGCAATTTCTGATGCCGATGCGGGGTGTGATTGATAGTAGCGATATTCCGCTCAACGTATCGCGCAGTGCCTTGCAAGGCGATCGCACCGTGAAGCGAATTGGTGACTACATTGCCAAAAAAGTAGGCGATCGCCTCAAAGAACTTTTCCGCGACAACCGCGAACAATATATTAGTGCTTGGAAGGATCTCGGAACCTTTGTAAAATTCGGCGTTCTCAACGACGATAAATTCAAAAAACAAATCGAAGATATCATCGTTTTCCGCACCACCGCCAAGCTGACAGAAAAAGCTGCTGCTGTTGAAACTCCAGTGGTTGAAGTCCAGTCTTCAGACGGGGATGCTTGGCAAGATGTTACTCCTTCACCCAGTGCTGAGAACTCAACACCTACCGCTCCTTACACCACACTGAAAGAGTATTTAGAACGCAACAAAGAACGTAACGAAAACCGAGTTTTCTACAGCACCGATGAAACAACTCAAGCTACATACATAGAACTGCACAAAAATCAAGGCTTGGAAGTCCTATTTATGGACTCTTTCATCGACACCCACTTTATTAACTTCCTAGAGCGGGAATATCAGGATGTCAAGTTTACGCGGGTAGACTCAGATTTAGATAATACTCTGCTGGAACAAGATAAAGATAAGGAAATTGTCGATCCGAAGACAAACAAAACCCGCAGTGAGACGATTAAAGAGTTATTTGAGAAATCTCTCAACAAACCCAAACTCAACATTCGTACCGAAGCATTGAAATCAGACGATCCTCAAGGTACACCACCTGCGATCGTGCTTTTACCAGAGATTCTTCGCCGCCTGCGAGAAATGAACGCCATGATGCAGCAGGGAACAGCAGAGTTTCCCGAAGATCACATTTTGCTGGTGAATACAGCTCATCCGCTAATTCAAAATCTGACAAATCTGAACCAAGGTAGTATTATTCAAGGTGACGGTCAATCGTCTACCGATCAGTTAGTCAACTTGATTTGCCAACACGTCTACGATTTAGCGCTGATGTCTCAGAAAGGATTTGACGCTGAGGGAATGAAATCTTTCGTCGAGCGATCGAATGAGGTACTTACTAAGCTGACGGAACAAGCTAGTAAATAGTGGGCATTAGGCATTGGGGAAGAAAGTTGTTATAACAATTCCCCCTTGTCTCCCTCATCTCCGTTGTCCCCCTGCCCCCTGCCTCTTCTCCCCACTCCCTTTTCCACTTCTGTTGTCTAAGACATAGAATGGAAAGGCTGTATTAAAATAACAATCTGGAGATACTTGCTATGTCTCGTCGCTGTGAACTAACTGGTAAGAAGGCAAATAACGCCTTTGCTGTTTCCCACTCCCACCGCCGTACAAAACGCCTTCAGCACGTCAATCTGCAAACCAAGCGTGTTTGGTGGGCAGGCGGAAATCGCTGGGTAAAATTAAAGCTTTCTACTAAAGCAATTAAAACCCTAGAAATTAAAGGGTTAGACGCAATGGCAAAAGAAGCTGGCATTAACCTCAATCATTACTAAGTAGTCTGGATTTGATAACCTGAGACTATGTACGGGAGACAGGATAAGCGGTTTTGGCCGCTGTTCATCCTGGTTCCCTACCAAAATAAGACTGAAATTAGGCGGCTCAGTACCCAAAATTAATTACGAATTACGAATTATTTTATCGTAAATAAAAGGGTTTAAGACCCCTACCTCTACAGGTAGCCCCAGTTTCAGTCGGGGTTTAAATCCCAGTCTGAAATTGTCTTTAATTTTTAATTGTTAATTGCGTTTGTATCCAAAGACGAAAAGCTTTGAGCGTTGAATTCCTGCCTGCTATTGTACTTTGCTTGAGATATTGGGGAATCGCCTCAACTAGCTTAAATTGAGGAAAATTTAGGCTTTGCTGAGACTCTATATAATGCCCATCTTGCAAAACATTAATTTGGAGCTTTCCTTTGGTAAAACGCCAAAGCTCAGGTACTTTTAAAGCTTCATAAATATTAGGATGAGTGCGAGAAGTAATATCAATTTCTAGAGCTAAATCTGGAGGAGGATCTACTTCTAAATCTAGTCGCCTCTTACCACGAATCTTGGATTCATTTTTTATATAGAAACACCGGTCAGGTTCTATACCTTGAGCCATTGCTTGGTTTTTGAAAGTGGTAGAACCAAGACATCTAAACTCAATATCTAATTCTTCCAGAAGGGCTTTGACTAAATCGCCAATAATTTCTTTGTCATATTCATGTTCTGGCAGTGGGGACATAATCTCTAGTATTCCCCTGTCATAAGCAATTCGTGCTGCACGGTGTTCCCCTAAATCTTCTAGAATTGTTTCCAATTCCTGCCAGGTTACATCCCGAAGTAACACTCTTTGTCCTGGTGGAACATGGATGCGCTTTAATTCCAACAACATCATCTCCACTCCCAGTAGCTTATACCTAAATTTAGCTTACTCTAGTTGATTAATACACTGCGACAATTTTTGCTGCGACATTACTATAGTTTAAAGAAAAAACCTCTGGTGATTCCAGAGGTTTTGGTTCCTGATTTAGTTTCTACTGGTTACTACAATTTGTCTTCAGTCGTTTCCCGATAAAGAAGCAAATTATCTGATTTGAGTAGAGACACGATTTATTGCATCTCTATTTATCGTTGCGATCGCAATTTATAATTAATTCTTCGCCTGTGGTTGCGAACCAGGAATCGTTACATCGATTGGTGTCACCTTTGCTGCTAGCTGCGTCAATGGCGGTTGAATGGCGGCTTGATTGCCCACCACTAGAGTCACGATCTTTTCTGGCTTGAGGTATTCTCGTGCTACCCGTTGTACATCAGCTGCTGTGGTGGCGGCGACAGCTTTTTGATAGCGAAAGAGAAAATCAGCCGGATAGCCGTAATATTCGTATCGCATCAACCTTGATAAGGTTTGGCTGGGATCTTGAAAGTTGAATACAAAGGAGTTGAGTGTAGATTCTTTAGCAAAAGCTAGTTCTTTTGCAGTCACTCTTTGAGTTTGGGTACGCTTGATTTGGGCTTGTAAGGCTTTGACAAACTGCACTGTAGCATCCGATCGCGTTTGTCCGCCAGCGATAAACATACCAGGATAATCGTAGCGGGGACTCCACTGGCCATATACAGAGTATGCTAAACCTTGGCGCGATCGCACTTCATTAAATAAGCGTCCACCAAATCCATTTAACACCCCATTCAATACATCCAGCGCTGCATAATCGGGACTGTCAAACCGTCCACCTAAATGGCCGAGAAGCACGCTACTTTGAGTTAGTTGTGGTTGATTGACAAAAAACACTCCACCTGTATTAGCTGCCGAAACCGATGGTAATTTGGGTTTTGCAATCCCTGGGTTGCGGTTCCAATCGCCAAACTTAGCTTGAATAAGCGATCGCATTTTCTTAGAGTCAAAATCGCCCACAATCCCCAAAATTATATTATTGGGGTGGAAATATTGCTGATAAAACTTCAGCAAATCCTCACGCTGAACCCGATCTACCGTTGCATACTCTATAGTGCGAGAGTATGGACTATCTTTCCCATAGAGCAATTTTTTAAATTCTCGACTGGCAATGCCATTTGGATCGTCATTGCGACGGGCAATGCCACCTTTAGCTTGTGTCTTAGCCAAGTCTAGCTTTTCTTGAGCAAATGCTGGCGATCGCAGCACCTCGGCAAACAGCCCAAACACTGTTTCTAAATCTTCACTCAATGCATCAAAGCTAGCACTACCAGAACCTTCACCAATACTAGCTTCTACAGATGCCGCTCGTTGTTCCAATATCTCGTTGAGTTCATCAGCCGAATGTTGCTTAGTTCCCCCAGTTCGCATTACCCCGCCTGTAAAACCAGCTAAACCAACTTTTTCCATTGGTTCCAAGCGATTCCCTGTCCGCACAAACGCCGTACCATTCACCAACGGCAATTCGTGATCCTCCATTAAATAGACAACCAAGCCATTTTGGAGAACAAACCGCTCATATTTCGGTATCTTAATCTCAGGTAGCGCTGGTAGCTGTAACTCAGTATAGTGCTTTGCCTCAGCCGTAGCCGCCAGAGAAAAATTACAAGTTAAAAGCAAACACGCAAAAACAGCAACCAAAGCATAAATTAACCCCTTCCCATTCTTGATTTTCAACGCTATAGACCTTTTACCCTTCACCTTATACCTCTGCATATCTTTTCTTCCTTTGCGCCCTTGGCGACTTGGCGGTTCGTTTCTCTTATCCTTCCTTCGACAACAACTTCCCAATCGTGCGATTTCCCGGCGTAAAAGTCTCCTTCGCCACTCGCGCAATATCAGCCGTCGTCACCGCCGAAATATCATCCAACTGCTTAAACAAATTCCGCCAAGAGCCAGTTTTCACCTCATATTCCAACAATTGTTGAGCCATCCCCATATTGGAATCGAGGGTACGCAACAAACCCGCCCGTGCTTGAGTTTTCACCCGTTCCAAATCAACAGCTGCTACAGGCTCAGTTTTTAATTTGTCAATCTCTTGGCGCAAAGCCACCGCCACTTCATCAACTGTATGACTAGGAGCCGTGAGAGCATAGAAAAAGATCAAGTTTGGGTACTTATCTCCAGGAAATCCACTGTAACCTTGAGCGCTTAGTGCCAAACGCTGCTTTTCTACCAAAGACTTATACAACCGAGACGTGCGTCCATCACTTAATAAACTGCCAATGATTTCATAGACTGCATTATCTGGATGAGTAATTGCCGGACGATGATAACCTTCTAAATACCAAGGTTGAGAAGGTAGTTGTAAACTAACTTCCCGTGTTTGTTTTTGTGGCGGTTCCACCGGGATTTGTTCAACAGCTTTGGTTTTTGCTTGATAGCGGCCAAAATAAGTTTGCGCTAGTTTTTTCACCTGAGTCGGGTTAACATCTCCGACAATTGCGATCGCTAAATTACTTGGTACATAGTGAGTATCAAAGAAATTCTGGACATCATCTGGTGTCAGATTGCGGATATCTTGGTCATAACCAATTACTGGACGCTTGTAAGGATGGACTTTATAAGCAGTATCGACAAATTTTTCCACCATTTGTCCAATGGGTGAATTCTCCACCCGCATCCGTCGTTCTTCTAAAATTACATCTTTCTCTTTATAAAACTCACGACGAATTACCGGATCGAGAAATCGTTCCGACTCCAACGACATCCAAAGTTCCAGCTTGTTGGCAGGAAAGCTGTAAAAATAACGAGTAGCTTCGGTTGAAGTATTAGCATTTAAACCTACGCCTCCCGCTTGTTCGACAATTTGTCCTAATTCGTTTTGTTTGACAAGCTTACCTGCTTGTGATTCTACTTGCTTAAACTCAGCTTCTAACCGCGCAACTTCATCTTTTTTACCATCGGCTTTCGCTGTTTTAATTTGAGTATCTAACTGCTGCAATTTATCTAATAGAGGTTTTTCTGCTTTGTAATCTTGTGTACCGATGCGTGTTGTACCTTTAAACGCCAAATGTTCTAGAAAGTGAGCTACACCGGTTTTACCATCTTGCTCATCTACACCACCGACATCCGCATAAGTAAGAAAAGAAACCACAGGCGCTTGATGTCGTTCCAAGACAAGGAATTTTAGACCATTATCGAGACGAAACTCGGTTAATTGTTTAATGACTCGATCCAGATAAGGTTGGATCGAACTTTGAACTGGTGGAGTTTGAGTTTTGGCTTCTTGAGGAGGTGCTGTTTGAGTTTGAGCCAGAGCAATTTCTGGTAATAATCCCCACCAGAAAACGATCAAAGCCAACAAAGTGACAAACAACCGCCGTAATAAATCCAAAATTGACTGACTGATCTGGTTCATAAGCAAAAATTAGGATAAAGTTACACTACCTGAGAAACAGGATACTTAGCAAAACGACGTTAATCTTGTATTAAGCCTGTTGAGCTTTTTTACTTGACGTTAGACAATAATGCTACAAATCGTGTTCCGCAAATTTAACCATAAATGTTATGCGAGTTTTTAATTCTTCCCCACCCTCAGAAGCTCAGACGCGCACCCGAATTTTACAAGCAGCACAACGATTGTTCGCCTCTCAGGGATTTGATGGTACTACCACCCGTGATTTAGCGCAGGCGGCAGGTGTAGCTGAAGGCACGTTATTTCGTCATTTTTCTAATAAAAAAGCAATTTTAGTCGAAGTAGCCACGAGTGGCTGGGTAGAAATTTTAACCGATTTGCTGACAGAATTAAGTGAAATGGGCAGCTATAAAGCCGTAGCTCAAGTGATGCGTCGCCGAATGTGGAACTTTCAAAAAAATGCTGATTTAATGCGTGTTTGTTTTATGGAGGTGCAGTTTCACCCCGATTTGCGCGATCGCATTCAATTAGAAGTCATTACCAAAATGACCGATGTCGGCGAAGCATTCTTTCAAACCGCGATGGATAAAGGTATTTATCGCAAAGCCGACGCAAAGCTAGTTGCGAAAGTTTTCTTAGGAATGTTTGCGATCGCAGGTTTTTCTAACAACACCATCATCGAACCTGACGCTTCCCCCCAACAAATGCAGGAAATGGCTGAAGGACTCGCTGATATCTTTCTTAATGGTGTCTTGGTTAAGGATTAGGGACTGGGTACTAGGTACTGGGTACTGGGTAGTTTCCCCAATCCCCAATCCCCAATCACCTAATTGCTTGCGCTTGCTGACTCCATTGTTGTACTAGCTTGATCGCTGGACACAAATCTCGTCGCTGCATTGTTGCTACTTGCAAGCGCATGATTTGTTGGTGCAATCTGTGAGTGGGTGTCTCTGCTAACTGGGTTACAGAACCGATACCTGCGTGAAGCAATAAACCACAATATTGTATGCCTACGCTAGGAATACGCGCTAAGTCAGCTAAAGCCATCCATTTATTTACATACTGAAGATGAATCTGTAATTTATTTGCTAACGCCAGTCGTGCCTCTAGAGTCTTGCCTTGTTTAACTAGCGCTACTGTGGTATTAATCCCACAATTTTGCAGTTGTGATTGTTCGTCATGGCTCAGTCCAGGTAATTGCTCGATTGGCCAGTCACTAAATGCAAGCAGATTTCGATTATTTGTATTTTTAGCAGACATTTTAAAACTGAATATAGGCTTGTTCACTCACGTATACAGCAATCCTAAATCATTCGTGAACAACAAGATACTCTACTTTTTAGCGAAGTCGGGTATCTGAACCTTTGAATTTTGATGTTTTCTTCCTGCTAAGTAAGTGTGTCAAATTAAATATAAAACCTCACTCTGCCTCCGGCTTCCCTCTCCTTACTAAGGCTACGGTGTACACACATCTTTGTACAAACCCCAAATCGTTGGAGATCCCCCTAAATCCCCCTTAAGAAGGGGGACTTTAAGAGACTTTTGCCCCCCTTTTTAAGGGGGGTTGGGGGGATCAAAAGCCTATGAGGCCACTCTCAAAGACTTGTGTGTACACCGTAGCCTTACTAAGGAGAGGGATTGAGGGTGAGGTTTGATCTTATATTTAATTACGCCTACCTACTTATCCTGCGGGAATGCTTCACATCTAAATGCAATGTACTGCAATGCGATTGTTTCGACTAACAATGTCATTGCATCGACTAACAATGCTATTGCATCAACTAACAATGCCATTGTCTCGACTAACAATGCTATTGCATCAACTAACAATGCCATTGCATCGACTAACAATGTCATTGCATCGACTAACAATGCCATTCTCTCGACTAACATTAAGATAAATGAGCGTAATACTTAAAATCTAGCTCGTTCACAAGAGATTGCAGGAAGCTCATGACACCGATTCCGAAAAGTGCAGCCCAGTTGTATGAAATAGACTTTGTAGCATGGACAGAAAAGACTGTACAACTTATTCGTGCTGGACAATTTGAACAAGTAGACTGGGATGTTGTGATTGAGGAAATTGAGAACTTGGGACGCTCTGAACGGCGGGAATTGAAAAGCCGCTTGGAAGTGTTATTACAACATTTGCTCAAGTGGGAATATCAGTCTAGTTTGCAGAGTGGCTTTTGGCGAAATACCATTAATGAGCAACGTAACCGAATTACAGATTTGTTAGTAGAGAGTCCCAGCCTCAAGCCGTATCCAGAAGAAGTTTTAGCCCAATGTTACGATCGCGGATTGAAAGCTGCTAGTAATGAAACTGAATTACCAATAAATAGGTTTCCAGTGGAATGTTCTTATGCCATTGCCCAAGTTCTCGATGCTGAGTTTTTACCGGATGCGATTGATTTGTAATCTAGGTTTATGCGGTAATTAACTCACCTCGCATCACAGTTACCGCTTGTCCGCCGAGAAAAACGCGATCGCCTCCGTCATAGCGAACTTTTACGACTCCACCGCGCCGGGATGCTTGATAAGCCAATAACTCATCTTTGTGTAAGCGATCGCGCCAGAAGGGAGCAAGACAGCAATGAGCCGCCCCAGTTACAGGATCTTCATCAATCCCTAAACCTGGTGCAAAAAAGCGAGAGACGAAATCATATTCAGAATCAAAGTCGGTAAGACTAGTGACAATAACTTCAGAAATAGGCAACGTTTTCAAAATTTGAAAATTTGGCTGTATTTGCCGTACCAAATCTTCAGATTCCAATTCCACTACATAGCCAAAATAATTTAAGAAAACAGATTTGTAAGGTACACCCAAAGCTTCTTTGAGTTCTCGCGGGGCGACTGTTTCTTTTGAGTGATTCACAGGAAAATCTAACTCAATCCACTCACCTTGCAACTTAGCAATCAGCACTCCGCTTTTAGTATAAAAACGCGCAACTTCATCAGGTGATAAATGCTCCTCTGACCAAAGTACATGAGCGCTAGCTAAAGTTGCATGACCACAAAGCGGTACTTCCACCGTCGGCGTAAACCAACGCAGATTAAAGCCATCATCCTGTCTAACTAGAAAAGCCGTCTCAGATAAATTCATCTCCTGTGCCACGTTTTGCATCCAGCGTTCATTTTGGCGAGTAGGCAAAACACAGACAGCAGCCGGATTTCCTGCGAAAAGTCTATTGGTAAAAGCATCAACCTGAGTAATAATTTGTCCCATTAGAGTCACCTTGAAAATTAGACAGCAATATACTTATAGCGGTTCTCAGTTGCATAGAATACAGACCTAACCCCCAGCCCCTTCCCTACAAGGTAAGGGGAGCAAGATTCAAAGCCTCTCTCCTAAAAGGAGAGAGGTTTGGAGAGAGGTCAAAGTGTATTGCATCCGAACGAGAAGCGCTATATCAAGAGTGTGTTAGAAATTTATGCCACTAGTTACCATTATTTTTAGCGCCCTTAGAAACCTCGTCTACACGAGGCTTTACCTACTTGCGTAGATTTCAAACACCTTATGATAACTGCCCCGCCATATACAGTACCTGATAAATTAGGAATATAATCTCCAAAAACTAGGATGATGATAAAAATCTTCAGAAGCATCTTTGCTACTGTAAACTTAGCGCTAATTTCTGGAGGATTAGTTAGTTGTGTTGTTGAGGTACCGCAACCATCTACTCCAACTGAACAACCAAAACCAGTCATCCAATCTACGCAACAGCCTAACCAGGTAAAGCAGAAAGACAAAGATCGTGATGACAAAGATGGCGATCGCAAAGATGATAAAAAAGATGACGATAAAGACGATAACGACTAAATAAAAACAAAACTATACCCTTGAGTTTCTATTTATGTTTATCCAACAAACTTCTACTTCCCTCGTCGATACTTTACGCCTGCGACGGCAACAACTAGCTAACCTTATTAATTTTCCCGTAATTCTTTGGTCAGGTAGCAACAGTCCCCGCAACTTTCTGGCAAATACTTTTCCGTTTCGCGCTAACAGTCATTTCCTCTATTTTGCCGGACTACCATTATCAAATGCGGCAATTCGTTTAGAAGCCGGCAGGCTAGAACTATTTATCGACGATCCATCACCCAGCAGCGCCCTTTGGCATGGAGAAACACCAACACGCAATGAAATAGCGCAGAAGATTGGGGCAGATGTGGCTAGACCAATGGCAGAATTAGAGTCTTGGCTAGAAGATGCCGTCACACTTGCCGTACAAGATGCAGCAACATGGACGCAACAATCGCAGCTATTAAATAGATGGGTTTTACCCCAAAGTCCTCCCCAAGGAATTGATTTAGATTTAGCTAAAGCGATCGCTTCTATCCGCCTTATTCATGATGAAGCTGCATTAACTGAGTTGCGAAAAGCTGCTGCTGTAACTGTTCAAGCACACAAAGCTGGGATGGCAGCAACACCTCATGCCAAGCGAGAAGCAGAAGTTCGCGCAGCGATGGAAGGGGTAATTATTGCCCATAACATGACAACTTCTTACAACAGTATTGTCACCGTTCACGGCGAAGTTTTGCATAACGAACACTATCACCACCCTCTACAACCAGGTGACTTACTGCTTGCCGATGTTGGCGCTGAAACTGAGATGGGTTGGGCAGGTGATGTAACTCGCACGTGGCCAGTTTCCGGGAAGTTTTCATCTACCCAAAGAGATATTTATAATGTGGTACTGGCGGCTCATGATGCTTGCATTGCCAAAATACAGCCTGGTGTAGAGTATGAAGATATTCATCTACTAGCTGCCACGGTTATAGCTGAAGGTTTAGTAGAGTTAGGTATTTTACAAGGAAATCCCCAAGATTTAGTAGAAATAGATGCCCACGCGCTGTTTTTCCCTCATGGTATCGGTCATCTACTGGGTTTAGATGTCCATGATATGGAAGACTTGGGGGATATAGCTGGGTATGAAGAGGGGCGGCAAAGGAGCGATCGCTTTGGCTTAGGCTACCTGCGTTTAAATCGTCCCCTGCGTCCAGGAATGCTAGTTACAATTGAACCTGGTTTTTATCAAGTACCAGCAATTTTAAATGATGCGAATATCCGCTCAAAATATCAAAATGTAGTTAATTGGCAGCGTTTATCTGACTTTACCGATGTGCGCGGCATCCGCATCGAAGATGACGTTTTAGTTACAACAGAAGGCAGCGAAGTTTTAACAGCAGCATTACCAAATGATGTCGATACCATAGAAAATTTAGTTAATGGCTGAAAGTTTTAGCTAAAGTTTTGCGTAAGTCCTCACCGTTCGCGTAATCGAGGATGGATTTGATGAAATTAAGGATGTGTGAACAAGGGGAGGAAGAAAAACAGGCGATCGCTACGACTT
>NZ_JBALDL010000078.1:0-4948 GCF_036917465.1 Nostoc sp. | reverse complement strand
AGAAAAGTTGTCTGTTGTTGCTACTCGAAAATTAGTAGCTGAAGTGATAGCATCTGAGTCCGAGCTAGCAGTAACCAAAAATACGAAGAAAAAAGCAGTATCCCAAGCATCTAGTCGTTTGCAACAACTCTCTTTAGAGTTGCTCAAGCAAGCTAACCCTGCTGAATTAATAGAATTACAGGAAGTCTTACGTCACAAATTAGTAGAAATGGAAAAAGTACTAAAACAAAATTAAAGATTGGTCGCTACCCTCTGCGAACTAATTGTCACTGCTTTTGTAATTAGATGCACGAATATATTGATGCTTAGAAATTATCCTTATAAATACAACACTGATTACAGAGCCGATGCCCAGCAAAATTATTGAAGTCCGAGAGTACACCGTCAGAGCGCACAAGCGGGAAATTCACACTCGCGTTTTCAACTTCGTATGCAAGCAGTGTGAACAACCCACCCAAAGAGAAACTTTTGGTGTGCGACCGCTCTATTGTGAAATATGTCGTCCCCCACAAGTACCTAAGCAATCGAAATTAGTCCCTATAGGCAAGAGGAAACCCAGAGCGATGAACTACAAGAGTGGGAAAGATATAGGTGGATAATTTTTTGTTTTAAGGTAAAGAGCGATACCTTCTCTTTGAGAGGCTTTGCCAACGGCACGTTTTCTCTACGAGACGCACTCGCGTTCGACGAACGCCAACGGAAAAAGCGGTTACGCCATCGCACGAAAGTGAATGAAGCAGTAGTTATGTGTAAGGTTATGGCAGTTGTATTAATTGGACAGCCGTGACGAGACTGTGGATTCGCTGTTGCAGGGGTTGGGGATTTTGCTAAACTGTATCTTTCACCAAAGCAATCGAAACTACTGGCGGCTGTTGAAAGGGAGTACAACCTTGTATGGAGACAGCAAAAGTAAACTTGATTCTTAATACAACAATGTAACAATTAACTCGTTGTATGAAAGCAATCCTGATTCTCGTTGGTCTTCTGTGCTTGATCTTAAGAGACGCTCCATTGTAACGTTTCTACTGTTGGGTGCGAAATGGGAAATTGCGTATTTCTAGGCATTTACAACCGTGGGAAAAATCCGATTCAAGTCTAATAAAACATCTTCAAATCCAGGAATCGCTACTGACTGATGTGGTAAAGATATCTGCTTGCTGAGATAATTGAATTCACCTTGAGAATTTTGATAGGGTTGGCTGTAACGCTCAAGTTGGCGAACATTTAAGTTGACAATCCAATAATCAGAAATTGCGGCTTCTGCGTAGATTTTTAACTTTGTTGTTTGGTCGTAATCTAGGGTTGAGTCCGAAATCTCAATCACTAAAAAAATATCTTCGGGATAGGGATGATGGGCGAGATAATCTTCATCTTTGCCACGTGCGATCGCCACATCTGGTTCAGGTTCACTTTGCGAAAGCAAAGTAATCGGATCTTGTCCGCGAATCACGGCACGATCGCCCAACAATCGATCCAATTGGCGGCATAAGATAGAACCGCAGACTGTATGAGGTGTACCCTTGGCTACCATCTGAATTAGTTCTCCGCGAATCAACTCGATGCGATCGCTCTCATGTAAAAATTCCAGTTCAATCAGCCGATGATATTCGTCAATAGTAAATCTTTTTGGTGTGACAACGTTCATGGGACATCATCGATTTAACTGTTATGTACTTTCTAGCTTACCATCTGTATCCATTCGCTGTTGTCCATCTTGTACCCACTAATTTTTCTTGTCAAACAGGTGAGATGCCTTATCCTTATCTTATTGACAAGTGCAATCTCTACAAAGAATCAGATTGTGACTGAGCATATTTCTCTGCAAGGACAAACTTATACTGTAGCTGCGAAAAAACGTAGTTTTTTTCATGCAGGGCAATCGGTGGCAGTCCAGTTTTTGGTAGCTCCTCTTGGTGTTACACCCCAGACCTTGCACCTTAGTTTTGGTTAACATAGAAATTCCCCTCCATTGCAAATAAAGTATGCCCAAGACTTGGAACATCAAGATAGATAACTATTTTCAAGCCAACCCCAATTGCATCATCGCCACCGCCCATGTAGATTCGTTCCCGACAGACCCTCACGAACTGCTCAGGAACACCTCACAATCTCTTCAAAAGAGATTGTGAGGTGTATCTCTGACACGCTTACAGAAAATTCGCGTGTAGAGGAGACGGCTCATGCGCCCTTGAGGGGCGCGTCGCCTCAGACTGTTCAAGGCGTGTCAGAGAAAGAAATTGACTTGCCTGTGGCAATGAACTGCACGACGCTAGCGCTTGTGGATGCTGTACCAAGTCAACCTGCTCCGTTGTTGGCTGAAAATCAAGATTGTGGTGTTGAGCCGAGAGACTGTCATGTTCGCGTAGCATCTCGTAGAGAAGGTGCTTGTTCCGCCGCGCCCGTCGCTGTAAATGAATTTTCTTCAACTTTAGCGATCGCTAATCAAGCGTCCGTGTCATTAAATCAAAGTGAGATATTTGAATGGTTGGATAGAGCAAACCTTGGAGAATGCCCCCCATTGTGGGTAATTCAATATTTGCTAGACAGCAAGTATTACGCCAGCATGAGGGCAACAATCAGCAAATTTGAGAAGCAGTGGAATATATCTGTAGTCAATTATCAGGTGCAAGAATCTAGTGAGGCGTTGTTTACCGCCGTTCGCGGAGCGTCTCGTAGAGAAGACATCGCCATTAGATCCAAGGCTAGACTATTGCGAATGGAGAAACTGAAGATGGCTTCCCTGGTTGGGGAAAATCCTGGTTTTGACTTCCTCCAAGAATGCTGTCATGATGACTCGGCCTTACAGATCGTGATCAAAAAACTATTAGCGAAGTTTCCGCAGTGGGGGATTGCAGTTGTGGATGGCGTGCTGGTGAATTAGGAGGAGTAGTGAATCTGTACAATCGAGAAGAGTTTGGGCTTGCTGTTTAATACCCAGATACCCTTGTCTAGAGCATTACCCTGCAATGTAATTAACTTGATGACACCTCAACGACATTTTGGGCAAAGCTTTTATAAGCATCGCCCATTTGTTTAGCTATCGAGTCAGGAAAGACGTGAAAATCCCCAGCTTTGAGAGCTTTTATTATCCCCTCTGCCACAAGTGTAGGTGGCTGTGCAACCTCATTCATTCCTGCCGCATCGCCCATATCCGTGGCAATCGGGCCAGGGTGAACACTTAGCACAATCGTGCCCTGCTCACTCAATAGTTCTCGTAATGCCTGGGTGATTGAATAGGCCGCAGCTTTTGAGGCACAGTAAGTGGCAGAGTCGGGGAAACCCTTAAGCGAAGCAACAGAATTGATTTGGGCAAACACACCACCCCCATTGGCTTTGAGTACCGGGGCAAACGCCTGAGCCATGTAGATCAATCCATATACATTGATGTTCATCTGAAATTCGAGAGCGGCGATCGCATTCTCAGCTAGGGGAGTTCCAGCAAGAAATACTCCTGCATTATTGATAACTATTTGCACATCGGCGGCAGTTTGAGCAGCAGCAATAATAGATTGGGGATCACCTAAATCAACCTGAATTGGTACTACCCGCTCACCGTATTGTTCAACTAATGAGGAGACACTGTTGATCTGACGAACAGCCGCATAGACTTTGGTGGCTCCGTGTTCAATAAACGACTCAACTATCGCCTTGCCGATGCCGCGATTTGCGCCCGTGACCAAAATGGTTTTGTCTTTGATGTCGTAGTTCATTTGGATTTCTCTTTATGGTTTTCCACGATCTGAAAAACCTTGGACAATCGCTCTAAGTTAGGGCAAAGAAATTTAGCTGCTCTCTTGAAGAAAGACTGCGGCTGACACCGCTCCTTCTAGCATGGTATCATCACACATCATCCGAATCTAGCAACACCAATTTTTTAGCCGTCTTTGAAGTCTGTGCTTTTGGACACCTCCTTCCAGTCCAGTTGGTTCCCTTGTTGGCGAATGCAGCGATGTCTAACGACAAGCCGTTTCACGTCTACGCTAATCAAACACCGAGGTAAGTAGAACAGGGTCAATCTGCTTCGTTGCCGAGACAAAACCAAGTTTCAGGTGGAGAAGTCAAAGCAGTTGATGAGGGTGAAAGTTCCGCCGCGCCTGTTCCAAATCCTGAGAAATGGTCACATGAGGCGATTGTAGCGAGGGCAAGTGCGCGACCGGAGCGGATGCAGAAACTCAAAGTGGCTCTTAATTCGGGACACAATCCGGGGTTTGAGTATTTGCAAGAGTGCTGGGATGATCCGGCGTTGCAGATTGTTGTTAAAAAGCTGCTGGCGAAGTATCCGCAGTGGGTAGGGTGTGTGTAGATGAGGAATTAGTTGATTGGAATGAGTAGCGATCGCACCCAAGCTTGGAAATTTATCCGAAGACAATAACTTTATTTCATCGGACTTCTCTGTTATTGCTGCCTAATTTTGTCCTAAGTATTGTTCAAATTTGTTTGACTATTTTCTGCCTTGTAGTTACTTAGAAGCGAAAAGAGTATGAAGAATACATGAAGCTAAGTGTTGCTGTATACATTTATCGACAAATAATGTGAGGAGTATGCAAAGAGGGTGATTCAAATATAGACATCTAAGTAAAATGTTGAGTATGTAGTTATTTTGAGGCAAGTGACATTTTCTCTATGTACAAGCTCGATACCTACGGAGAATAGCCCACAAGCTAGGCATAAAAATATCTTTCCCGCTCAAAAGTTAACTGTTTCAGACTTTGAAGCTTGTAGGACTTAGGCACTGGCAAAAAACCTAATATAAAAGGTGGTTTTTAGGTATTCAAAGTTGATTTTTTGATATTGTTCACTGATTTCTAATGAACAATTATCTAGAATTCACAGCTTGATTAATTTGTATAGTGCTTACAGCATTTACGGCTGTTATGAGGTACAGTAGCAGCAACTAGCAAACCAGTTTCTTAAATGTTGAGGATTTATCAAGTCGAGTGCAACTGAG